>SUYP01000026.1 GCA_015060395.1 Bacteroidales bacterium | reverse complement strand
CTTACCAAAGGCTATACCACACCGCAAATCGCCGACTGTCTGGGCCTCAGCCCGGAAACCGTGAAGTGGTACCGCAAGAAGCTCCTTGTGAAATTTGATGTTGCCAACACGGCCGAGCTTACCTCAATAGTCAAGGATATGGGGCTGATATAGATGTGCCAAAAAACGCCTCTAATGCTTATACCTTGTCATTCGAATGGACCCGTAGCGTCAGGTGAGCAACACGGCTGTTTTTAAGCCACAAAAAACGCACAACTTCTCGTAAATTATGCGTAAATTTGTAACTAATTGATTATCAATATAGTTAGTGGTGCTGGGAAGAAATGAATGTGGAAGCAATGCGATGGTGACAGTGCAGATGACAGTGGAAGAATACCTTGAAATGAAGTCAAGGCAGGATGTGAAGGAAGTGACGACTCTCTTGTCTTTCACCTTCGCAAACTTCTTCGCCTCCGGACACCCCGAACGTCCTTCTTTTCATCTTTTCCTGTTTCGCCTTTGAAACATTCTTTACCGGGATCTCTCCCTTACTGTTCACCGCCGAATCCTTTCTCTTCAACGAAGCTCTAAAATCCTCTAACTGTCCCATATCTAAATGTGTTTTTGTGTTAATATGTAAATATACGAATGCACTGATGTGCGTGTGTGTCTATGTGTTAATGCATTTATGTTCGTGTGTCTTAATGTGTCTATATGCGTATGTGTTAATGTGTGGATACATTAATCTATTAATGTTTAAATATGTTTGAGTGCTAATGTGTTAATGTGCTCTACAAAGTTATCCACGGCACTTTCTCTCTCCAAATTTTACCGCTTTTTAGGCCGAAAACGCTCCGAAATCACGCCATTTTTCAAGACTTCAAAACAGTTCTTCCAGCGACGGTTTTATCTGAGCGTTAGTCCAGATTGCAAGATGTGTGTACGTGTCACGAACACGGGGGAATCACAGAAAATATTAGAATAAAAACTTTGTGGTTGTCCCGTAAAGTGGTTCAATTCCCATCCTTCTTTGCAAACGATATGAAACTAATTCATTAAATTTGTCAAATGTGACCTATGTTAGCGAATTGACCTATGGAAAAACTAGTTGTGCCAGGATATTACAGACATTTCAAGGGTAATATCTATCGAACATTACACGTGGTTAAACACACGGAGACAGGAGAAGATATGGTCGTATAATTTCCTCCGTCCTTTGACGTTCATCTAGAGACTTACAATTATCAAGAATCTCCTTTCTTGTTTCTGAAGATATTATAAAAGCATCATTATATCCCGTAAGAACCCCACGATAGATTTCTACGTCCCAATCTTTCAGTGGAGTACCGACAATTTCAACTTTTTGTTTTATACTTTGTTCTATATCACTCAAAATAGCCCAAGCCTCACTAACTTTGAAATCAATCCATCCGTCAATCTTCATTTCATTCTTCTTGCAAAAATTATTGATCTCAAATCTTTGATTCTCAACAGTCTGTTTGTCGCTGCTGACCCTAATGTAACCGTAAATCATAATTGTATTATTTAATTTGTTGTTCGGAGAAATATTTAACTTTACAAAGTATATTAGTGATTTGTGCTCTTGGCTATGATAGTTACTTTGCTTAATTTCGCATCATAATTGGTCGAGGAAAAGAATGGGCTATGGAACAAAACAAAATCATATTATATCAGGACGATAACGAGATCACTCGTGTGGCGGTGAGATTTGCTGATGAGGATTTGTGGCTGACACAGAATCAGTTGGCGGAGATTTATTGCACAAGCCGTGAGAATATTACAATGCATATAAAGAATATCTATGCAGATGAAGAGCTGCTGTTGGATTCAACTAGTAAGGATTTCTTACTAGTTCGCGAAGAGGGTTCCCGTCAGGTAAAACGTAACGTTGCCCATTATAATCTCGATATGATCATCGCTCTTGGCTATCGTGTTCAGTCACAGGTAGCTGTGCGTTTCCGTAGGTGGGCTACGCAGAGACTTCACGAGTATATCCAGAAGGGATTTGCAATGGATGATGAGAGGTTGAAGCAGGGAGGAAACCGATATTTCCGTGAGCTTTTGCAGCGTATCAGGGATATTCGCAGTAGTGAGCGAAACTTCTATCAGCAGGTGACGGATATATATGCGACAGCTGTTGACTATGATCCTCGCAGTGATATGACCAAGACCTTCTTCGCGACTGTGCAGAATAAATTGCACTATGCAGTGCACGAAAATACGGCTGCAGAGGTTATATATAATCGTGTGGATAATGAAAAGCCGTTTGTTGGTATGACTAACTTCAAGGGTAACTATGTTACCAAGGACGATGTGAAGATTGCCAAGAATTATCTTTCAGAACTGGAGTTGCAGAGACTGAATCTTCTCGTATCCGGATTCTTGGACTTTGCGGAGTTCCAGGCTTTGGAGATGAATCCGATGACTATGAAGGATTGGATCGAAGCTCTTGACAGTCAGATTGTCGCTCATAAGCGTAAGGTACTGATCGGAAAAGGAACTGTCTCCCATGCTCAGGCAATCCAAAAGGCAGAGCAGGAGTTTGAGATTTATCGTCAGAGGGAAATGGAAATGCTTGAAAGTGACTTTGATCGTGAGATAAAGAAACTTAAAGAACAGAATTGATACTACTGGAGTATTTCAAGATCAAATAGAAGAACGAAGGAAATGAAGCGGTTAGTGCCACTAACCAGTTGAAATCGCTGAAAACTAAACCAAATTCAGGATTTTCAAGTTCCCCTAAAGTTCCCCATAAACAAAAAAGCACTCACGAAATTTTCGTAAGTGCTTGATTTTTAAGTAGCGGGACGCAGGATGTTTCAGTCGCCTGGAAGGCTCCTTCTAATCCTTTATGTCCGGTCGCATTGTACCCAAGAAAGCTGGTGGGGAATCCCTGTCAGTTTTTAGTTTCGGGTGTCATCAGGCCATCGGTCGCTCCGCTCCCTGCCTGTCCATCTTCATACCTGTCGCTTGGAAAGCAAGCTTTCAGCGCCAGAAATGACGATGTCCAGCCCCTTCGAGGAATTCCATAATAAACTTCTCGTTCTTGGCACCATTAGATGTTCTTTTACTAAATTTGTCAAACTATACTGATTAGCGATATGAGACAAGACAGTATCCAATATGGTTTCGCATTTCAAGATGAATCTGAGTTCATTGTAGATATTGATTCATTAACGCGCGACAGTAGTGCAGGACATAAATATTTCTGTCCTCAGTGCCGTAGTGAAATGTATCCAACCTTTGGACCTATACAGGAGCATCATTTTCGCCATAATGGAACACAATGCCAGCACGATACCTATCTACACTCTGTAGCAGAGTATATGTTTCACGCAGAGTATCTTAAGTGTCTCGAAAATAGCGAACCATTCATCCTAGAACTCCATAGCCGTGTTCCCTGTGATAGAAATTGTACGGAGAAGAAAAACCGCATATGCACAAGTTTTCATAATACAACCACAGTAGATCTTACAAAGATTTATAAGTCGGTAAAATTGGAAACAAATGTAAATGTAGAAGATGGACGTTTCAGAAGGCCAGATATTCTTTTAACATCAGATTCGGGAGACCAACTCTGGATTGAAATATGGGTTAAGCACGAGACTTCAGAAGAGAAACGTAATGATGGTCACATCATCGAACTCAAGATTACATCAGAGAAGGACTTAGAGCAGATAAAGAATCATAAACTCACAAAGACCGTAGATAACGAACTTGCTGTTCGTCTCTTCAATGTTGAATTTGGCGAAGACTGCATAATAAGCCGCATAAATCACGATTCACAGACATGTACTAACTTCAGAGAATTAGTGCAATTCCGTAAACCATTTGCGAAATCATCATACTATCAAAAGCGACCATCAAGACCAACCATAGACATCGATCTCTCTGACGATGAATTTAATGTCAGTACGATTGAGTGGATTGACCTTGGATTGCCGTCAGGGACATTGTGGGCTAAATGTAATACTGGGAGCCAGTTGTCCTTCCATATGGCAAAAAACAGGTTTGGTCTAAATCTACCATCCAAAGCCCAAGCGGAAGAACTGTATGAAAAATGTAAGAGGTCATGGGATCCGCAAATGAAGAGTGTTAAATTCATAGGTCCTAATGGTAACTTTATACTACTCCCATGCAAAGAGAAGAATGAATCATACTGGCTAAGAGACTATGAGGATAGGTGGCGTGAACATGGTCAGCGTTTTGCAATCGGTCAAGATAACACATTCTACATAAACGATAGAGAGGCAACGTCATTATCATCCATTCGTTTGACGAAATCGACTACGAGAAATCATATCGATAAATCTGAGCCAACATTGTTCTAACTATATATAAAAGCGGCACTTGCCCTTGTCGCCTTTCTATGAAAGCCAACAAAGGCAACCATCTATTCCCACCGCACAGGCGAGAATATGAGGACTGCAAGCAGATCCTCAAACTCTCGCTGACGCCATGTTGCAAGGTCACGTTATTCAGCCCTGGTTTGCACTATTCCATCCCCGGTCATCAGGTCGTTATCGACGATTTCGCTTGAGCCACGAATTGTAGTTTCTAATAAAATCTTTGTAGGCAGCTTCCATATCCCGATCACGCATTCGTCCGCGAACATACTCTAGAAATACTTTGTCACTAGTTGTGGTAGGGTCGTTGCGCCTGTCAATATCTGCTTTCATATCGCATGCAAGATCCATATAGGGCTTACCAGCGGTAGCGTCTAAATGAGTGGCTTTCTCTGCCACCATTGAAATGTAACGATAGAGATTATGCATAACTTTTAATTTAGATTGTACGAAGTTAGGCAATTATACATCCACTATCAAGGTCTATTAAACTAAAACTGAAAAATAAAATAGTTTGTGTTCCCTCAGTGTTCCCAAGAACGAAAAAAGCACTTACGAAATTTTCGTAAGTGCTTGATTTTCAAGTAGCGGGACGCAGGATGTTTCAGTCGCCCGGAGGGCTCCTTCTAATCCTTTATGTCAGGTCGCATTGTACCCAAGAAAGCTTTGGAAGAAATCCCTGTGAGATTTTAGTCTGCGACGCTTCAGGCCCTGGTCGCTGCGCTCCAGGTCTGTCCATCGTCATTTCTGGCGCTAAGAAAGCAAGCTTTCTGCGCCAGAAACGCCAATGTCCAGCCCCTGCGGGGCAGGGCTGAAGCCCATAAACGAAAAAAACACAGCGGTTTGCTGTGCTTTCTTGTAGCGGGACGCAGGATTGAACTGCGGACCTCATGATTATGAATCATGCGCTCTAACCAGCTGAGCTATCCCGCCGTGACCGTTAGTCAAAATGTTGTTGAGATAGAAGGACTCGAACCCTCACTGACAGAGCCAGAATCTGTAGTGCTACCATTACACCATATCTCAATTTGGCTTCCCTTTTTTAATTTGGGATTGCAAAGGTATGAATGTTTTGTTAAAATGCAAAATTTTTGTATAAATATTTTGAAAAAAACAGATGGTCAGAGATTGAAGGGGCATTGAAAGCTGTTGGATTAACCTTTGGGGTGCGTGTCGTGTAAGTATTTGATAATTAGCGCTTTATTTGATTTATGGTCGGCAAAAATAAAGACCTTTAAGTGCGAAATCTCCTGATTATCAGCTATTTGCATATCACTCCGAATCTCCGTCGCCACGCCATCTCCATCCCATTACAGAAGCATCTCCATTAGAGAACTATATCACCAGTTCCTCA
Organism: Bacteroidales bacterium; assembly: GCA_015060395.1. Lineage (GTDB taxonomy): Bacteria > Bacteroidota > Bacteroidia > Bacteroidales > UBA932 > Cryptobacteroides. The sequence goes on along the minus strand of SUYP01000026.1, from coordinate 31,500 downwards.
CTCATTACCTTGCCGCCAGCGCTTCAGCCTCATCTCTAATGTACCGCCACTGCATTCTTTCCGGAAGCTACAGCCTGTCGATATAAAGCACACCGTCGAGGTGGTCGCATTCGTGCTGGAAGATTACGGCGGTGAATCCTTTGACTGTGTCTCTGCACACAGGGAGGGGAGCCGGCGAGCTTTTTCTCCGGCGCAATCCTTCGCTGCGCTGCCTGCCGTGGTTCCGGTCATCAGCTTCATTGAGGCGTTCAATGTCGGCATATTCTATGACGATTTCCTGGCTGCGGAGCACTTCACCCCTGCGGTCAGGGACCGAAAGGCATCCTTCAGGGCCGTATGCCAGTGAGTCTGACATCGATACGATCCTTATATTCGGATATACTTCGAATGGCTCTCCGGGTTTGTCGAACCTCTGTACTGCCACCACTCTGCGGTTGAGGCCCACCTGAGGTCCGGCAATGCCGACTCCGTCCTGCGATGGGTGCGTCACAGTCGCCACCATCAGACGGACGAGGCGTTCGTACTCCGGTGATGACAATGCCTCTGCGGACATATCCGTGCTGATGGAACGAAGGACTGCATTGTCAAGGCTGTCCTCTATGGTCAGCACCCTCATAATGCTGTCGGCTCCGTTTATGAGTGAGAGCTCTTCATCTGTGAAACCCTCGCCGGGTCTGTTACAGGAAACGGACAGGAGGATGGTCAGTATGATAGCTGTGGCACTTAAGGCTCTGATAGTCATATCTTTAATGATTTATTAGTGGGAAAATTCTCCCGGGTAAAAATGCGTAAAAGCCTGATGGTAAATATGTTATCTGTCACGTACATTCGCGTCATCACACAAAGTCCGCTCCCTCAGACCCTTATGCTTCACGGCCCAGCAGAGCCACGGCATACACCTCGCAGCCCTCGCTGCGTCCCACAAATCCTAGTTTCTCCGTAGTAGTAGCCTTCACGGATACACGCTCGGGGGAAATGCCCATCACCGAGGCGAGGTATTCGCGCATCGCCACAATATATGGTGCCAGCTTCGGCCTCTGCATTGCGATAGTGATATCGACATTCACCACGTGCCATCCTTCTTTTCCTATCAGCTCCATCACGCGCCCAAGCAGGATCTTGCTGTCGATGCCCTTGAACTCATCCGATGTGTCCGGGAAGTGCTTTCCGATGTCGCCCAATGCCAGTGCTCCGAGCAGAGCGTCGCAGAGCGCGTGGATCGCCACATCTCCGTCTGAGTGCGCTATGCACCCTATCGGACTGTCCACAAGCACGCCTCCAAGCCACAAAGGAAGACCTTCGGCCAGGGCGTGGACGTCATATCCGTTACCTATTCTGATGTCCATACATTTTGTCTTTTTGAGGGAAAAATCTATCAATTTTTCAGCCTTGCGGTTCAAATTACCGCGAATATAAATAAAAAACCGTAAATTTGCTCTTTAGACAATAATGTACCACGAGCGTTTTCGTGCTGAAGGTGCGTCAGGGATGGATGCATTGACGGCCGTGAAACGCCCAAGAAATGAATGATATGGGATTCAGTTTCAATTTTTTCGGAACGCAGGAAGTGCGCAAGTTCAATTACAGACCACGGTTTTATGACCCTGAGACAGAGGAGAGGAGAAAGAAGTATGGGGATTTTACAAAGCCTAAGGATGAGAAATATGTGCCTGGCAATGTCATCAAGGGAAGCCTTCGTGACGGAAACTATCAGCGTACCAAGGAGATTGGCAGGAATCAGAAGATCATTGGAGTCGTTTCGATGATTCTTCTTTTCGCCGTGGTATATCTGATATACAAGTATTTCCCGCTTCTGATTGATTCCCTGACAAAATAAGGACAGCGGGTTCCTTTCTGATATTGAATATGGATATAAGGATATTACCAAGCAATATAGCGAATATGATCGCCGCGGGAGAGGTCGTCCAGAGACCTGCATCCGTGGTGAAGGAGCTGGTGGAGAATGCTGTGGATGCAGGAGCGGATCAGGTTACCGTCGTGATCCAGGATGCCGGCAGGACTCTCATCCAGGTCATCGACAACGGATGCGGAATGTCTCCTGACCAGGCCGTCCTCTGTTTCGAGAGACACGCGACATCCAAGCTTCAGACAGCAGAGGACCTGAACAATATCCTGACTTTCGGCTTCCGAGGAGAGGCTCTGGCATCCATCGCAGCAGTGGCCGAGGTCACGCTCAAGACCCGTCGGGAAGACGATGAGGTGGGCTGTCAGGTGGATTTTGCAGATTCTCAGCATATAGCCACCAATGAGATATCGACGCCGCGAGGAGCCAACTTCAGCGTACGCAATCTCTTCTACAATGTGCCGGCAAGACGCAAGTTCCTTAAGTCGGATAATGTCGAGTTCAAGCATATCGTCACGGAGTTCATCCGCATAGCCCTCACACGTCCGGATATCGGATTCACCCTCACCCACAATGGCAAGGATGTATATGTCCTGAGACCGGCCAAGTCCCTGAAATTCAGGATACAGGATGTGCTTGGAGCCAATATCGCAAATGAGATTGTCGATATAAAGGCAGAGACTTCCGTGGTCGGCATCTATGGCTTCACCGGCCGTCCGGATGCCGCAAGAAAGGGACTGGGCAACCAGTATTTCTTTGTCAACGGCAGATATTTCCGCAGCCCGTACCTGCATAAGGCTGTGATGAAGGCATACGAGAATCTCATACCTGACGGATATACTCCGGCATATATGATATATCTCGAAATCGATCCTCAGTCGGTGGACGTGAACATACACCCGACCAAGACGGAGATCAAGTTCGAGGATGACAGTGTGATATTCCAGGTCCTCTATGCCTGTATAAAGGAGACGCTCGGCAGGAACTCATTCGGAGAAAGCATAGATTTCGACCGTGAAGGTGTGCCGGACATACCGGCCTTCGGAAAGAACTTTGACGAATTCCGTCCCGTCAGCGAGCCTCAGCCGGGACTGGACACATCATACAATCCGTTTGACAATGACGGATTCCCGTCCGAGACATCCCACATTGAAAACACCTTGTTCATAGATCCTTATCAGGGATCGAAGCCTTCAGGAACATCTGCTTCGAAGGATATGTTCGGCGGAGACTGGACTGAGGCCGGCAAAGGTTTTGATGATGCTGGAAAGGGCTGGCAGTCAGCAGGATATGGGTATGGCGCCGGAGCATACATCGAGAAGAGGGACGATTATGGAAAACTTTTCGAAGATAAGCTCTCGCCAAGCAAGTCCGTGCTCACTCTCCAGGACAAATATATCATAACCACCGGACGTTCCGGCCTGATGGTGATCAATATCCGCAGGGCTATGGAGCGTATTCTCTACGACCGTTTCCTGAACGCATTGTCGAAGAACGGTCATCTCACCCAGACGGCACTCTTTCCGGTGACTGTGCAGATAGGTGTGGAGAATATGTGCCTTGTGAGCGAGCATTCGCAGATGCTTGCTGATCTGGGATTCGACATAGCTCCTTTCGGAACAGATACCATTGTTGTAAACGGCGTGCCCGAGGGATACAGCGCAGAGGCCGGCAAGGTACAGACGATGATCGGTGACCTTCTTCTTATCCTGGCAGAAGATCATAGTGCGCTTCCGGAGATGATGACTGCCAATATGGCATCACGTTTTGCCAGATTGGGCGCATTCAGCGGCGATCCTGTCACGAATCCGATGGAGGCACAGAGGTTGATTGAACAGCTTTTTGCCTGCGAGAATGCAGAATATACAAGTACGGGACGCAGGATAATGTCCCTGATCCCTATTGAAGAAATCGACAGGAAATTTTAGGGTCTTTCCTGTCATCCGGAATGAAGTGAAGAATCTAATTGATTGAAAATGAGTTATTATTCCTACGAAAACAGAGGCGGTTTTATGTCGAATGTGCCGACAGCTGTAAAGAACATAATCATAATCAATGTGCTGGTGATGATTATGACGGCGTTGAACGAGAACTTTATGTATGAGAAGTTCGCGCTTTTCTACCCGACATCTCCGTTTTTCCATTGGTGGCAGCCTCTTACACATATGTTTATGCACGGAGGCTTCTGGCATCTCCTGTTCAATATGTACACATTGTGGATATTCGGAAGTGTGCTTGAAAGGGTCTGGGGTGCGAAGAAATTCCTCGTGTTCTATTTTGTCACAGGCCTTGGAGCTGCGCTCATACACACCGGCGTGGAGTGGATCCAGATGCAGACCTGGCTCACAGAGGCCGCACAAGGCTCATACGCGGCACAGACATCGATCCACGCCCTGAAGATGACCCCTACGGTCGGAGCTTCCGGAGCCATTTACGGCGTGCTGATGGGTTATGCGATGCTTTACCCTGACTCGGTGCTCACCCTTATCTTCCCTCCTATCTCAATGAAGGCCAAGTGGTTCGTGCTTATATTCGCGGCTATCGAACTATTCACCGGAGTGACAGGAACAGGAGGAGGCATAGCGCATTTCGCACATCTCGGAGGCCTTATCTTCGGCTTCATCCTGATCTGGTACTGGAAGAAGAAGCATACATTATACAGCAGGATGGACTGATGGCGAAGAAGAAGTACAGGATATTCGGCATAACCTCCCGTCTGCTTATGCTGATAGTGGCGGCGCTCCTTGCGCTGTCATACCTGTCGATTGTCATCAATCCTGCCAGGATCTGGCTCGTGTCTCTTTCGGGAATATTCTATGTTCCCCTGATGACCCTCAACCTCATTCTTCTTCTGTGGGCCTTGAAACGCAGGTCCAGGTCGTTTATGATACCGTTGCTGGCTCTTATTCCTTCCTTCTTCTTCATCGGAAGATACGTCCAGTTCAATTCTGACGAGGCCATAGATGCCCCTGTCGCGGAGAATACGGTGAAGATATTGACCTGGAATGTCGGACGCTTCGCCCTGCACGATAAGGCAGCCGGAGTGTCCGGAATCAGTCAATGCGTAGATTCTGTGTTCACCTTCATCAAGCAGCAGGATCCGGACATAATCTGCCTTCAGGAATTTTCTGTAGGAAGCAAGGAAAAGGTAAGGGACTATCTCAAGCGGAAATTCAAGGGCTATACGGCCGAGTATTACCTCTTTCCTGAAAAGAACCGGTCGTTTGGAAATGTGACCCTGAGCCGTCTGCCTGTGGATGGAAAAGGAAAGATAAAGTTCGAGGAAAGTGCCAATCTGGCAATATATACCGACCATACATACGGCGACCGCAGCTTCCGAGTATATAATTGTCACTTCGAGAGTTACAATATATCTCTGGCGGGTCTCGTTAGGGCCGTGGCAAAGCGGGACAGCACCGTTATGGCAGAGACCGGCACCAAGATGAAGCGTTCGATAACCCGTCGTCCGAAGCAGGTGGACCGCGTGTTCGATGATATCGAGAACTGCCCTCTGGACGCCTTCGTATGCGGAGACTTCAACGATAATCCGATGTCATATACATATTTCCGTATGACCCGCGGCCGCAAGGATGCGTTCGTCGAGGCGGGAGACGGATTCGGAGCGACATACTCGGTGCTATGGCCTATGCTCAGGATAGACTATGTCCTTCTGCCGGACGGCTGCAGGGCTGTGACCCACGATATCCCGCGCCTTCCTTATTCCGACCATTATCCTGTAATCACTGAAATTGAACTATGACCCTGTCCCGATGCTCAGGATCTTTAAATAGAACAGCTATGAACGAAGAAATACAGAAAGCCTTGGAAGTCCTCCGCGCAGGAGGAGTCATCCTTTACCCGACCGACACAGTCTGGGGGATCGGCTGTGATGCCACTGATCCTGAGGCAGTTGCGAAAGTCTATGCGCTGAAGAAGCGCGCAGACAGCAAGTCTCTGGTGCTTCTGGCGAGCGATATAGATATGATCTGCCGCTATGTCAGGGAGATCCCGGAAATGGCTGTCCAGCTGATAGAAGTCAATGACAAGCCGATGACGATCATATATCCCGATGCCGTTGCCGGAGAGAAAGGCAATATGAAATCCGACCGCCGCTGTCTGGCCTTCAATACCGTTGCAGAGGATGGCACAGTGGGCATACGCATACCTATGATGGATTTCTGCAGGCAGCTTGTGTCAAAGCTCGGACGTCCGATAGTCTCCACTTCAGCCAACATATCCGGTGAGCCTACTCCGAAGAAATTCTCGGAAATATCAGAAGCCGTACGTACAGCCGTCGATCATATAGCTGACCCTTCTCTGGAGCGCGGCTCTACCGGCCAGTCTTCGTCCATAATAAAGGTCGGCCTCGACTATTCCATCGAAATCATCAGAAAATAGCAGGGGTTAAATCCCTATCCTTCAATAAATTACCATTTCTGCGTGCTCCCTGTTGTGCAGCACGTGGGAATGGTAAGTCGCAGATAGTCAGCTGGTTACCCTCCTCCTACATATAGCGGAAGTACACTGCGGAGGCGGCTGTCAGGGCTGCGGTTTCCGTACGCAGACGTGATGTCCCCAGATGGACAGGAATGAAGCCGTGTTCAAGAGCCAGTTCGGCTTCCGTTTTGGAGAAGTCACCCTCCGGACCGATCATCACGACGATATCCCGTCCCGAGTATGAGTCCAGGACCTCCTTTATGCTCCTTCTTGGAACTCTCTCATCCTCAAAGCAATAGGCTATCAACTTCAGTGCGTCTTCCGGAGCGCTGCAGATGAACTCCCTGACGGAAACAGGCTCGTTGACACGGGGGACAGAGGCTTTAAGAGACTGCTTGGCGGCACTGATCAGAACCTTCTCCACGCGTGCAGTCTTGAGTATGCGTCTCTCTGAATGCTCTCCTATCACTGGAGACAGCTCATCGAATCCGAGTTCGCAGGCCTTTTCTGCAAACCACTCATATCTGTCGTTGTTCTTGGTAGGGCACACTGCAAGATGAAGTCTGTACGGATGGGCTCCCCATCCCTCCTCGGCAGAAAGGACTGCTGCTTCCACGCCTTTGTGACTGTCTGAAGTTATCCTGCATCTGTAGAGGCTGCCGTATCCGTCGATCACAGAAATCTCGTCTCCGGCCCTGTGTCTGAGCACCTTGATGCAATGTCCTGACTCATCCGCATCCAGTCTGCAGATGCTTCCATCTATATCCCTTGAGTAGAAAAGTTCCATTTTTTGAAGGTTCTGATGACGCAAATATAATCAAAATGCTAATTTTGCACGACAACAAACCGTCATATTATGTACATAGGCCTTATTTCAGACACTCACGGCGTTTTCGATCCCCGGTTCAGAGAGTTCTTCTCACAGGTGGATCAGATATGGCACGCCGGTGATTTCGGTGGAGGTATGGAACTTGCCGCCCGGATGGCAGACTTCAAGCCCCTTGTCGGAGTAGCTGGAAATTGCGACAACCACGATCTGCGTTTCACCCATCCGCTTCACCGTTTCTTCGAGTGTGAAGGGCTGAAGGTCCTGATGACGCACATAGGAGGATATCCCGGCAGATATGATCCTCGCGCGCGCAAGCTTATAGACGAACTCCATCCCGATATATTCGTATGCGGGCACTCGCATATCCTAAAGGTCGTTCGTGATACGAAGAGGAATATGCTGGTCATCAATCCCGGGGCAGCTGGAATTCAAGGCTTTCATATTGTAAGGACAGCCTTGCGATTCCATATAGATGACGGGAAGATTCACGATATGGAAGTGTTCGAAGTGGATAGGTAGAAGCTACATACGTTCTTTTTTGTTACAATTATTTGTGATTTCAAAATGTAAGTCGTAATTTTGCCCAATAGTGTTTTGTTTAACCCTTTTAATTTCGAATGACTATGAAGAAGGTATTTATGTCTATGGCAGTAGTAGCTGCAATGTTCGCTGCTGCATCTTGCGCTTGCAATAACAACAAGGCAACTGAGGAGTGCGCTGCAACAGAGTGCACAGAATGCACAGAGTGCGAAGGATGCCAGAAGGCAGATTCTTGCGCAAAGGAGTGCTGCGATTCGACAAAGTGCGCTCAGTGCGACAGCACTTGCGTTGACTGCAACAAGGCTGAGTAATCAAAGCCACGTTACAAGCGGTTCTGCCGCTCTGCCGAGATATTGTCCTGAAAAGAACAATATCTTTTTTTGTGCCCTGTTTGGCCGAATGAAGAATCTTTCGATTAAATTTGTACTGTAATACGAGCAAAGATGGCAACGGTAAAGACAAAGACAGTTTGGTTCTGCAAGGAATGCGGAAATGAAAGTCCGAAATGGATGGGCAGATGCCCTGCCTGCGGAGAGTGGAACACGATGGTAGAGGAAAAGGTGGCGACAGGGAAGAAAACTGCCGCTGCAGCTGTCTCTGTGCCGGGATCGGGACATAAGCCGATGCCTCTGTCTCATATAGATTCTTCTGTCGAGAACCGCATATCCCTTAATAACGGAGAGGTCGATAGGATTCTCGGAGGCGGCCTTGTGGAGGGTTCTCTGGTCCTTATAGGCGGTGAACCGGGAATAGGAAAGTCAACGCTTTCTCTGCAGATCCCCTTGCATTGTCCTCATCTCAAGACCCTTTATGTGACTGGTGAGGAAAGCGCGAAGCAGGTGAAGCTCAGGGCTGCGCGTATCGGAGGAGACGACTCCAACTGTATGATATACAGCGAGACGCTGATGGAGAACATCATAGCGGAAGCACGCGCGATGATGCCTGACCTGATGGTCGTGGACTCTGTACAGACGATGTTTTCCCAGAATGTTGAGTCATCTCCGGGTTCGGTGACCCAGATAAAGGAGACGGCGGCGATGCTGCTCCGCTTTGCCAAAGAAACGGGCGTCCCGGTCATATTGATCGGCCATATCACAAAGGAGGGAAGCATTGCGGGTCCGAAGATCCTGGAACATATCGTCGATGTGGTGCTTCAGTTCGAAGGTGACAACAGGGGTACATACAGACTTCTCAGAAGCATAAAGAACCGTTTCGGCTCGACTTCGGAGCTGGCTGTCTTCGAGATGACCGGCAAAGGTCTCCGGGAGGTCAGCAATCCGTCAGAGATGCTTATCCCTATGCACGAGGAGGGACTCAGCGGTGTTGCGGTCAGTGCAATGCTTGATGGAACAAGGCCGTTCCTCATTGAAGTACAGTCACTTGTGAGCTCGGCGGCGTATGGTACTCCTCAGCGCAGCGCCACAGGCTTTGATGTGCGCCGCCTCAATATGCTTCTGGCGGTTCTGGAGAAAAGAGCCGGGTTCAAATTGAGCGTCAAGGATGTGTTCCTGAATATGGCCGGAGGCCTCAAGGTAAACGATCCTGCCTGCGACCTTGCCGTGATATCGGCGGTGTTGTCTTCCAATTTTGATTTTGCCATTCCTTCGGATGTCTGTTTTGCCGGAGAGGTCGGACTCAGCGGCGAAATACGCCCTGTGGCTCAGACCGAAAGGCGCATAATAGAAGCTGCCCGCCTGGGATTCAGAAGGATCTTCGTTTCGTCGTTCAGCAGTCTTGAAGGGCTTGCAGGGCAGGGTGTCAAAGGTATAGAGGTGGTGAAGGTTCCGGATGTTCCGGCATTATGCCGCTCTCTTTTCAGAGGTCAGGATTAATTGGCTGCGGCCAGCTCGGCCATAATCTTGTCCAGCAGCTGACGTATCTTCCAGGTCGGTGCGGTGCAGTTGTTAACCATCAGCGAGAATATTATTGTCTCGTCCTTGCATCCTTCTGCAGGGATTACATATCCGCTGTAGCACCTTACTCCGTTCATAGATCCGCTCTTGACCTTGATCCTTGACCTGACTTCCGGAGCGCTGTTCTTCATATTGCCCGAAAGAGTTCCTTTGGAGCCCGGAGATGGTAATGTGTATATGTAGTCTTCGAAATATGGCGAAGACATCATTGCCGTAAGGAATCTGCAGAAGAAGTCCGGAGACACATAATTCTGTCGGGAAAGTCCGCTTCCGTCAGCTGCGCTGATTCCGCGTGAGGCGCTGACTCCCAGATCTTTGAACACACTTTCCAGAGCTACGTAGGTGGAGTCGTAGCAGGCGCTTCCTGTTACCGTCTTGCCAAGCGTCTTGAGCAGTGTCTCAGCGTAGAGATTGTTGCTGGCGTGGTTTGTCTCGAACACTATCCTCTTCAAGGTCGGTGATAATGTGGAGCCCAGCATAGTCAGTGTCTCAGGGCTGGCAGCCTTCGTACCGGTGCATAATCTGAAATCCGCAGGTCCGTCCGAAGATATCCCCTTGCCCTTGAGATAGTCCGCAAAGTAGCTGGCAAGCGTATATTCCGGGAATTTGTTAGTGCAATCGACCCTTTTGGCAGCTCTGTCAACACCGAAAGTGCCCCTGATCTCGGCAACAGGGGAAAGGTCGCTGGCATACATATACAGCTGGTCTCCTGTTCCGGCCTTACCGGTGGTGCAGCTGTACCTGAACTCCATCCAGGGCGCGACCGGATATGTCGGAGCTATGTTTACTGGGTCTCCCGTACTTTTGCCTGCGGAAGCTCTGAATGACTGTGCGTTCTCATAGAACATAAGTCCCGTAGCTCCGGATCCGTAGTATGTGCCTATGTCGCTCCATTGCCAGCTCGGATGCTCAGGCATACCGTCGAAATATCTTCCGTCTCCGATTATATGCCCTTCGATACGTCTGATTCCCGCATTCCGGATCATCTTCTCCCATTGTCCGAACAGTTTTTCTATCGGTGCAGCAATGGAGTCTTTTGATCCGGTGGTAGGGTCACCTCCTCCGATGATGTACAGATCGCCCTGAAGAACCCCGCTTACGATCTTTCCGTCATATCCGACCTTCGTAACATATTGATGGTCAGGGCCTAGTCGATGGAGTGCCGCACCTGTGGATATCAGCTTCATATTAGATGCAGGCATAATCATATTGTCGGAATCGATGTCGGCAAGAGTTCTTCCGTCTCCGGTTCTCACGCAGATTCCAATCGTCGCCTCGGAAAAAGCCTTGTCGCTGATGATGGATTCGATGCTTTCCTGAAGAGACTGTGCAGAGACCTGCAGGCAGGCCAGAAATATAGATATGATGGTTATGACATTCCTTTTCATAGTCGGAGAATTTTCAGCAAAAATAATATAAATTCGTCAGATGGTTACGTTATTATGCTTAACTTTGCCAAGATGGACAATGTCCTTAAAACTGAAATTATGGCAAAGCAAGTTCTTGTTTCCGGCGGTGCCGGCTATATCGGCAGTCACGTAGCTGTCGAACTCATCGGGGCAGGCTACGATGTTGTGGTAGCCGATAATATGTCAAACTGTGATATGACCTGTTTTGAAGGTGTGAAGAAGATCACCGGCAGGGACGACATTCCGTTTGAGCGGATCGACTGCTGTGATGCTTCGGCAGTCGAAAGGATCTTCACAGAGCACAAGATAGATGCGGTCATCCATTTTGCTGCGTATAAGGCTGTGGGTGAATCGGTTGCAGAACCTATTATGTATTATAGGAATAATCTCGTGTCATTCCTGAACATACTTGAATCGGCAAAACGCCACGGTGGCTGCAATGTCCTCTTCTCATCTTCTGCGACGGTATATGGAGAGGCTGAGAACCTTCCTGTGACAGAGCAGACTCCGCGTCTTCCGGCTACATCTCCGTACGGAAACACAAAGCAGATGTGCGAAGACATACTTCGTGATGTCGTGAAGGCCACATCAGGCTTTGACGGAGCTGACGGACAAGGCCCGGTAAAGGGAATCGCCCTCCGCTACTTCAACCCTATAGGTGCTCATCCTTCTGCACTTATAGGCGAACTCCCTCGTGGCGTTCCGAACAATCTCGTTCCTTTCATCACCCAGACTGCCATCGGAAAACGTGAGTGTCTCAGCATATTCGGAAATGACTATCCGACTGAAGACGGCACCTGCCTCCGTGACTATATCGATGTGGTTGACCTTGCCAAAGCTCACGTCGCTGCCGTATCCAGGATGCTTGACGGCAAGATGAAAGAGGGTTATGAGATATTCAATATCGGCACAGGACGTCCGGTCTCTGTGTATGAGCTGGTAACTGCCTTTGAGAAAGTAAACGGCATCAAGCTGAATTATAAGTTCGCCCCTCGTCGTCCTGGTGATGTAGTCGCCATCTGGGCCGACACCACCCTCGCCAACGAAGAACTGGGCTGGAAGGCCGAGCGCTCGGTCGAGGACACCCTCGCCTCAGCCTGGGCCTGGGAAAAGCATCTGGCAGGAAAATAAAACAAAGAACCGGTTTCAGTCTCACTGAAACCGGTTCTTTGTTTTTGTGGACGAGCTGTTTACGCCTGCTTTGAAACCACTGCGCTGAGCTTCTCGCAGAGAGTATCGAGCTTCTCGAACATCTCCTTTGTGAGGCCGTTGTAGAATGCCTTCTTGCTGCCTTCAGGATGGTTTGAACGCTGCTTGAGGTCGTTGTAGAGGTCAACAGCCTCGTCGATTATCTGTGCGATCTCGTCAGCATCCTTGTGTGGGTTGAGCGCTACGAAAAGAGCGCAGTCATCAATGAATTCACCAACGAAATACTCGATGTCTTTTTTGAAAACTCTAAGGTTCATAATCAATACGTATTAAATGATTTTTGTGTTATAACCTGACAAAGGTAATAAAATTTTAATAATCTACAACCTTATCGCAGCCACAAGCCTATGTGCATTCTCGTAATAGTCCGGGTCTCCAGGGATCAGAGAGTTGATCCTGACTCTATGTGATGAGTGGATTATCCTGTTGTTTCCGAGATATATTCCGACGTGGGTGATCCTAATAGGCCTCTCATCGCTCGCCGGCGTACCGAAGAAGACGAGGTCTCCGCGCTGGAGGTTACTTATCCTCCGGGTCATATCTTCTTTCAGGCTTTCCGTCCTGTCTCCGTGTGCCTCCCCTTCATTGTCATCCCTGTCTTGTAGAGGAATCTCTATCCTCTCGCCACACTTTACCTGCTGGGAAGCATTTCTCGGAAGATGTATTCCGTTCATTATGTGGCAGATACGTACAAGTCCGCTGCAATCAACTCCCTTTGCAGACATACCACCCCAGAGATAAGGTGCTCCCAGAAGCTTTTCCGCCTCAGCTATTATGGCCTCTGTAGTCTCCGGCGATATGCTCTCGGACGATCCTTCTCCCATAGCTATGGAAACGAACCCTGTGTGCGGCTTTATCTCCTTTGTCGGCACATATCCCGTCTTGCCTGAAGGAAGCATAACCTTTGTCCATTTCCCTCTCAGGCCTGCTTGAGGGTTCCGCGCCGGCTGCGCCAGTCTGAGAAGATCCCCACCCACCAGGTCGCATATAGTCTGAGCTCTGCAGGACGGTTCCGAATAAATATGCCCGTACAGCTCCTTGTACATCACTTTCGGAGCCTCTTCGTACGCCTTAAGCTCTTCGGCGTTCATCTCTACAAGTCCTTGGTCCGTGCACCAGGCTCTGTATGGCTGCGGTGTCACAACCTCCCTCCAATAGCTCTCCTCTCCGACAATCTCCACCACGGTTCCCATAAGCTCCTGCGTCTCCAGAGGTGACTCGTAATCCGGCTTCAGCCTGAGATAGCTTGTCGAAAATTCCACCACTGCCATCCTTTTCTCCTGAGCCGATGCCGCCAGTGATATAAGCAGCACAAACAATATTCCTATCTTCCTTTTCATAACCCTGTCGCGTAATGCTTTGATAATCAACATCTTCCTTTCGATGCCTGCTGTCAGAGCGCAGCAGGCATCGGGGCGAACTTCCTGACAGTCAGCCTGTTGCCTGACAGGCTGAGATGTGCTGTCGTATGCTCTTCGGAAGTCGCGAGGACAAAAATAGGAAAAATATGACTATTTTTGCAGTCTATGGAATGTGGATGTCAAAAATACGGATTCCCGGACGGGAAGCGATACAATTCCTTTGTGGGATATTTCAAGCGGAAATACGGTGAGCGCCTTCAGAAGATAGTTCTGGATGCCGGCTTTACCTGCCCGAATAGAGACGGCAAAGTGGGCAGAGGAGGATGTACCTATTGTGACAATGCCGCATTTCATCCGTCATACAGCACTGCCGGAAAGGGCCTTCATCAGCAGATGGATGAAGGAATCGAATTTCATAAGGTGCGATATCGTACGACCGAGCACTATCTTGCATATTTCCAGTCATTTTCAAATACTTACGCGCCTTTGGAACGGCTGAAGTCCCTTTATGAGGAAGCCTTGTCGCACCCTCAGGTCGTGGGCATTGTCATAGGCACGAGGCCGGACTGCGTTAATGAACAGAAACTCGACTATCTGGCGGATCTGTCGCAGGGTAAGATTCTTGACGGGTGGAACCGGGAGATGTCGGACGGACAGCTCAGGACAGCTCCGATAGTCATAGTGGAGTACGGCATCGAATCCTGTTATGACGATACCCTGCTCAGGATCAACAGAGGACACGATTTCGATACTGCCCGCCGTGCCATAGAGATGACTGCGGAAAGAGGGATGGATGTTGGGGTGCACTTCATACTCGGACTTCCTGGGGAGACGAAGCAGATGATGCTGGATTCCTGCGCTATGATAAATGCTCTTCCGGTCCGTTCCGTGAAGTTTCATCAGCTTCAGATCGTAAAGGGCACGAGAATGGAGCAGGAATATGCGGAAAGACCACAGGATTTCGAGCGTTTCAGCCTTGATGAATATCTTGATTTCTTTGTGGATATGCTCGAGCGTCTGCGTCCCGATCTTTTCATCGAGCGTTTTGTCGGCGAGGTCCCTCCGCGTTTCGTAAATGAGACTCCGTGGGGGCTTATCCGCAATGTAGAACTTCTCCGGCTTCTGGAAAAAAGACTTGAATACCGTGGCACCTGGCAGGGAAGACTTCTTTCGCGTTAATACAAACTGCTGATTCCCGCCCTGCGTAATGTATTGATATATACTGCTATATGCAATATATGTCCTAGATTCTGTCTATATATTTATCGATTGCGGTAATGTTTCGTTTAATTTGCAGAAATGCGTAATTAAGAAACTGTTTCTAAAATATTACCGATATGATAAAGAAAATTTCAGTGGCCGTTATCCTGGCCCTTATGGCAATCTCTCTTCAGGCAAAGCCGAAGCCTGCAACTTCCGAACAGATCAGCAGGGTCGAACCTCCTTGCTGGTGGACCGGAATGAAGACCAGCCTTCAGATTATGGTCCAGGGACCTCAGATCAGTACATTTGATGTTGAAATCAAAGGAAAGGGGCTTTCCGTTTCCAAGATTCACAAGGCTGATCATCCGGACTTCCTCTTCATCGATGTGGATGTCGCGGCAGATGCAAAGGCGGGAGAGTATGAGATAGTCTTCACTAAAGGGAAGGAGTCGTTTGCATATCCTTATCAGATCGGCCGCAAGTCCGATGCGTCCCGACAGAGCTTTTCGACATCGGATATGATATATCTTATTGTCCCTGACCGCTTTGCGAACGGAGATCCGTCAAATGATTCAACAGAGGATACCGAAGAGAAAGCCCGTCGCGAGGCTCCGATGGGACGTCACGGCGGTGATATCCAGGGCATCATAGACCATCTGGATTATATTTCCGACCTTGGAGCCACAGCTATATGGATGACTCCGCTTCTGGAGGATGATGCCCGCCGAGGCTCATATCACGGCTATGCCTGTTCGGATTATTACAATATCGACCCGCGCTTCGGTGACAACGAACTCTATCGCAAGATGGTCACAGAGGCTCATTCGAAAGGTGTCAAGGTCATTATGGACATCGTCACCAACCACTGCGGCACTTCGCATTGGTGGATGGAAGATATGCCTTTCAAGGACTGGGTGCATATCAACGAGCCGTATTACACCACCAACCACACCTTTTCCCTCGGTGTGGATCCGAATGCTTCTGCATCTGATGTGAAGCAGATGGCTGACGGATGGTTTGTGCCTTCAATGCCGGATATGAATCTTGATAATCCGTTTGTACTCAAATATTTCCAGCAGTGGGCCGTGTGGTGGATCGAATATTCCGGACTGGACGGTTTCCGTGTTGACACATATTTCTATAACGAAAAATATCCGATGTCGCAGTGGTGCAAGGCTGTTACTGACGAGTACCCTTGGTTCAATATTGTGGGCGAGAACTGGAATGCCAATCCGGATATGGTCGCTTACTGGCAGAGCGGAAAGCCTAATTCCGACGGTTTCGATTCGAATCTGCCGTCAATTATGGACTTCCCTCTCCGGGACGCCGTCAACAATGCGCTGGCGGTTCCGTCAGAAGAAGATGGTGACCGTCCTCGCAGAAGACAGTCCGATATGATGGAAGTATATGATGCACTATCTCACGATTTCGTCTATCACGATCTGAGCAAGATGCTTCTTTTCTGGTCAAACCACGACACTCCTCGTATCGGTGATATCTTCGGATGCAGCCCGGACAAGATGAAGCTGGCTTTCGCTATGCTGGCGACAATGCGCGGCATCCCTCAGATGTTCTATGGCGACGAGATGATGTTTGCCATCGGCACCACCCGCCGTGATGACGGACGTCTCAGGATGGACTTCCCGGGAGGATGGGAAGGTGACGCCCTGAACCTCTTCACTCGGGAGGGCAGGGAAGAGGCACGTGGCGACGAGACTTTTGCGCACGCCGCTGACCTCCACTCATACGTCCGTACCCTTCTCAACTGGCGCAAAGGCAAAGAGGTAATCCACAGCGGCAGGACGATGCACTTCATCCCTCAGGATAACACCTACGCATATTTCAGATACAATGACACCGACCTGGTCTTCGTGTTCATCAACAACTCCGACAAGGAGGCCGGCCTGAACTGGTCGCGTTATGCCGAAATCACCGGAGGACTCGGTGCCGGCCGTGATGTAATCACCGGACAGTCCGTGACTCTCTCCGATGACACCCGTGTTCCGGCCGGAAACGCCCTCGTCGTGGAATTTACCCGATAACCTTTTTCGTCGCTGACGCTTAATCCGCTGAATATCAGCCTAATATGGATGATGCCTGCTGTCGTTCTGCAGCAGGCATTTATTTTAAGTAGCTGTGTGATAGATGGTTACGCGTCAGTCCCTAGAACTGTCTTACTATAAAATATCAATATTTCCGAATAAGTAGCAAGAACATAAGATTTATTCGTCACATTTTTCTTTTTCTTAAATAAACTCTTCCAGATAAGCCATAGATTTGCCCCGGATGGTAGTTCAGTGCCCTGCGCTGTAAATTGCTGATATATAGGTGGTTATCAAATATGCCTGCGGTCTTGATACAGCAGGCATAATGGTTAATCAGTTGATTATTAATATTTTAAGTGGATGGCTTATGAAAAGGAGAAGAAGATTTGTGAATGGGGAGTGTAATCACATTTACCAGAGGACTGTCAATGGGTTCAATCTTTTCTATGACAGGGAGGATTACCTGGTGTTTTATATGATACTTTCGGTGTCGGTGCGGAAATTCAATGTCAGTATCCTGATGCTGTGTCTTATGATTGATCATATACATATTCTGCTTGATGCGGTTTCGTGCAAGGAAATGGCGGATTTCGTGAGGTATTTTACTTCAATATATGTACGCGAGTATAATGATTCGATCGGAAGGACGGGGCAGATGATGTACAAAAGTTTCGGTAGCGCGCCTAAAAAAGGAGATAAAAGGACCAGATCGGCGATTGTGTATATAGGGAATAATCCGGTAGAGAAGAAAATTTGCCACGAAGCGGAGGATTACCGATGGAATTTCATTGCCTATATGAAAGACGGCAACCCGTTTTCAATGAAAATCCCGGTGGAAAAATGCCGCAGGCGTCTGAGAAATGCGATGGCCGAAGTCAGAGCAGAGGCAGCTGCAGACAGGTATATCGGTTATTTCCGCTTGAGGCGGCTTATGGCCGGGCTTGCCGATGATGAGAAGGAATTTCTTACGGATTATATAATTTCGCAATATTTTCCGTTTGATGTGGAGGCTCTGGAGTCTTATTATTCCGATCTGGATCAGATGTCTGCTGCAATGAAGGCTAGTGCGGGCAGTGATTATGACATCAAAGAGAAAGTGACCCCTCATTCAGATCTGATTTATGAAGAAATGGTCAAGATAGTACGTGCGGAAACCGGCTTGAAATATGTCCGGGAAGTGATTATGCTTCCGGCTGAAGAGAAGTTCAGGCTAGCCAGGATGATTCAGAGTTCGCTTCCGGCGGCGGAAATGTTTCAGATCATCAAATTCCTGCATATTCCGGTGAAACAGGCTGGCACCTAATTCGTTGTGGGCCAATCGCTTGCGTCCGATGCCTGCTGTCGGTTTGCAGCAGGCATCGGACGCAAGAGGCTGGTAGATAGGGGGTTATGTGTCAGGGACGGGAGGGCCGATGTCGGATAAGCTTGTGGAATTCACCCGAAAAACCCCTCAAGGTCTTTAGACTTTGCGAAATTATTGTTACATTTGCCAAATTTTATTTAGCGATGCAGACATTTACAAATTCACCGATTATTGAAGGATTGACCTTCGACGACGTTTTGCTGATTCCTGCACACTCTGAGGTTCTGCCGAGGACTGTGGATGTGTCTTCTAAATTCACGAGAGATATCACTCTCCAGACTCCTATCGTTTCTGCTGCAATGGACACCGTGACCGAGGCTGAGCTTGCCATCGCAATGGCTCGTGCCGGAGGTATCGGAGTGATCCATAAGAATATGACCATCGAGGAACAGATGAATCAGGTTCGTCGTGTCAAGAGAGCGGAAAACGGAATGATCTATGATCCTGTGACCATCCACCCTGATGCTACAGTAGGTCAGGTTCTCGGAATGATGGCGCAGCATCATATCGGAGGTATTCCGGTAGTCGATGACAATGGTTTCCTTGTGGGAATCGTCACCAACCGTGACCTCCGTTTCCAGAGGGATCCGAAGATGCCTGTGTCGGAAATTATGACAAAGGAAAATCTCGTTACAGCTCAGAAGGGCATCAGCCTTTCTGACGCGACAGACATTCTTCGCCAGTACAAGATCGAGAAGCTCCCTGTAGTGGATGCGGACGGCAAGCTTGTCGGCCTGATCACTTACAAGGACCTTATGAAGATAAAGGATAATCCTATCGCATCGAAGGACAGCAAGGGCCGCCTTCTCGTGGCAGCTGCCGTAGGTGTGAAGTCTGATACAATCGAGCGTATCGAGATGCTCGTGAGCGCAGGTGCTGATGCAGTGGTGGTCGATACCGCTCACGGTCACTCTCAGGGCGTTCTCAATGTCATCAAGAGTGCCTGCGAGGCTCTTCCTGATGTGCAGATCGTTGCAGGTAATGTAGCTACTGCAGAGGGTGCCAAGGCTCTTGCTGATGCAGGTGTAAGTGCTGTGAAGGTGGGTATCGGACCAGGATCGATATGTACTACACGTGTCATCGCCGGAGTGGGAATGCCTCAGCTTTCAGCTGTTATGATGGCATCGGAGGCTCTCAAGGGAACAGGTGTTCCAGTAATCGCCGACGGTGGTATCCGTTATTCAGGTGATGTGGTTAAGGCTCTTGCAGCCGGTGCAAGCACAATTATGGCAGGATCGCTCTTCGCCGGTGTCGAGGAGTCTCCGGGAGAGACCATCATCCTCAACGGACGTAAATATAAGTCATATCGAGGAATGGGATCGCTTGAGGCTATGCAGCAGGGCTCGAAGGACCGTTACTTCCAGGATATGGAAGAGGACATCAAGAAACTCGTTCCGGAAGGAATCGTTGCTCAGGTGCCTTACAAAGGAACGCTCAGCGAGGTCGTTTATCAGCTTGTCGGAGGTCTCCGTGCCGGTATGGGCTATGTAGGAGCACCGAACATCGAGAGACTCCGCGATGCGAAGTTCGTGCGCATCACCAATGCCGGATATCTCGAGGGACATCCGCACGATGTGACAATCACCCGCGAGGCTCCGAACTATTCAAGATAGTCTGCTGATGAAGCGGATTGTTCATACGATCGCAATCATTGGGATCGTCCTGCCGGCTCTGGTGTCGTGCAGGGCGATTTCATCCTTATTGAGTGATGATGAGGCGGTTGCCGAAGTGGGAACGGCCAAACTTTATAGAAGTGAGCTTAATGCATTGATTCCCAAGGGAATGAATCCTGATGACAGCGTTCTTCTTGCAAAGAGATACATTAATACCTGGGCTTTGGACCAGGTGTTCCTGACAATAGCCGAGCAGCAGCTTTCAAAGTCGGAGAAGGATGTGTCGAAAGAGCTTGAGGACTACAGGAAGTCCCTTCTGAAGTATCGTTATGAACAGCTGTATGTGAATGAGAGGCTCGACACTTCGGTCTCCGAAGACAGGATCGAAGCATATTTTGAGGCGAATCCGAATAAATTCGAACTGCAGCGTCCGGTAGTGAAGGCGCGCTATCTGAGGATAGCCTCTGATTCTCCAGCCCTTCCGAAGCTTCGGAAGAAGATGTCTTCAGATGATGTGCAGGATCTTGTGGATGCCGACAGCCTGGCATATTCGTCAGCCCTCAAGTTCACTACCTGGGGCGACAGATGGATAGATGTTGCGGTCCTGGCCGGAGAATTCGGTACCGACCACGTGTCTCTGACATCCTCCATAAAGAGCGGCTGGGTGGAAATGCAGGACAGTACAGGGGTTATGAATCTGGCGTACATATCGGAAATCATCCGCGCAGGACGTACTGCACCGATGGAATACTGTGTGCCGCAGATAAAGGATATGATAATCAGTGCGCGTAAGCAGGCCTTGATTACAGGTTTGGAACAGGATTTGCTCAAAGACGCGCGCGAAAAAGGACAATTTGTAATTTTCTAAGGATATGAAAAGTCTCCGTATAATGAGATTTGCTGCCGCTGTAGCTTGTCTGGCTGTTTCAGCCGCAGCTTCGGCTCAGAAATACCAGAATGGACTCATCGACAAGACGGTTGCCGTAGTCGGAAATGAAGTCATAATGCTTTCCGACATCGAGGAGGAGGTCAAGACCCAGAACTATGCCGGCTATATGTCGGACAAGACCGGAAGATGCGAGCTTCTGGAGAATATGATGGTTTCCAAGCTTTTCCTGATGCAGGCACGTGTTGACTCCATCGAGGTCAACAATGATATGGTGGAAAGCAATCTGGATGATTATATGGCCAACATCCTCACATATTACGGTGGTGAGGAAGGTGTGGAGCAGCAGTACGGCAAGTCTGTATATAAACTTCGTCAGCAGCTTCGCAAGGATCTTGAAGACAGGACCCTGGCTCAGCAGATGCAGGGTGAGGTGGCACAGAAGATTCCGGAACTGACTCCGTATGATGTGCAGCAGTATATCGACAATACCGATCCGGAGGATCTTCCTATGGTGCCTGTTATGTACCAGCTCAGCCAGATATGCATATATCCCGACCGCGAAGCGGCCAATATCGCTGTGAAGGAGCGTCTCCTTGCAATCCGTGAGCGAATCATAAATGGTGAGAAGTTCTCTACCTTGGCACGTATATATTCCCAGGACCCGGGCAGCGCGCGTAAGGGCGGCGAGCTCGGAATGGCGTCGAAATCCATTTTCTGGCCGGCATTCTCCGATGCTGCAATGGCTTTGAAGCCTGGCGTCGTGTCTCAGATAGTCGAGACTCCTGACGGTTTCCACATCATCGAAGTGCTTGAAAAGAAGGGAGATATGTTCAATGCACGTCACATCCTCCTCAAGCCGGAATACACGTCTGAGGATATGGAGAACGGATTCCGTGTGCTTGACAGTCTCAAGACGGAGCTTGCAAATGAAGCCGTTACCTTCGACCTTGCGGCAAGATTCTATTCCGAGGATCCTGCAACAAGGACAAACGGCGGACAGATGGCTGATCCTAATACCGGTTCGTCATATTTCGAGATCGACCAGCTGAAGCCTCAGGACTATGCTGCCATCAAGGATCTCCAGGTGGGCGAGATTTCCGAGCCTTTCGTATCTCTCGACAATGAAGGCCGTGACGGAAATACCGTTTATAAGATCATCAAGGTGGATAAGATAATTCCGGCTCACCCGGCATCGTTCACCAACGATTATACTCTTCTGCTCAATCAGGCGACTGACGCCAAGAGGCAGGAGGCTATAGATGAATTCATACAATCCAAGATTAAGTCAACGCTGATAATAATCGACCCTCTTTTCAAGGACTGCGTCTTTGAGCGTGAAGGATGGTCGGAGAAATTCCGCAAGTGATGCAGATGCACCTTTTGAAGAAACTGTCAGTAATCCTTACGGCTCTGGTCTTGAGCCTTCCTCTTTTCGCGCAGAATTCAAAGCAGGAAAAGAAGGACAGCCTTGTCGTGCTCCTGAGTTCCAAATCTGCACAGATGGTGGATGTGGAAGGCGCGCGATACAGAAAGGTCGTAGGCCCGGCACGTTTCCTTCATAACAACACCTACCTCATCTGTGATACGGCTCTTTGGAATGTGGAGACCCAGATAATTGATGCCTGGGGCAATGTCAGCATCCTTCAGGAAGAGACCGTTCTGACCAGTGACAATCTCCAATATCTCGTCGATGATAACCTTGCGCAGTTCAGAGGCTCGGTGGTGCAGCTTACGGACAAGGATCATAATACGTTGAGGACCAGGCATCTGGACTATAATACGCAGGACTCTGTGGCAGTGTTTATGAACGGAGGAGCTATGCGTGACAAGGATGGTCAGATTATCGAAAGCCGCAACGGTACGTATGATTCCAAGGTCAAGAAATTCACATTTCAGAATGATGTGAATATGTTCACGGACTCTGTCTTCGTCAAGACAAAGGAACTGGTGTATGAGTCCGATCTGAATCTTGCAACCTTCGGTTTTGCGACCGATGCCTGGCAGGACAACAATATGCTTTCCTCCAATCGTGGATGGTATGACAGAGGCCGGGAACTTTTCTTCTTTGCTGATGATGTCCACGTGATGTCGGAGGATCAGGAAGGATGGTCTGACAGCCTTTTCTTCAACAGACTGACTTCCAATGTCGAGATGCTCGGAAATGCGCAGGTTATGGATACTACAAGAAATGTATTCGCGCTTGCCGGAAGGATCGAGTATGTCGATTCCATATCAAAGGTGACATTGACCAGAAAGCCTGCGGTGATTTCGCAGAATGAAGAGGCTGACGGCTCTATCGATACCGTATATCTCGGTGCGGACAAGCTGGTATATTATACATTGAAGAAATGCGATATAAGCCCTTCTGTCGTGGAAGATGCGGACAAGCGTCTGAAGTCTCTTGAAGTCGATCCTGTCGGAACATTCCGCAAGAAAGCTGCAGAGGAGGCTGCAAAGGCTGCTGAAGAGGCCGCAAAGAACGATCCGAACCGTCCGCCTCAGGGTGCGAAGGGAGCGAAGTCTGCTCAGAAAGCCTCTGCCGCACCGCCTGATGCCCTGGCATTCAGGATGCCTCTGGATACACTTTCGGCTCCGGATGTGAAGGATAGCCTTGCTCTCGCCTTTCCGTCTGCAGATTCCCTCCTTGCGGCAAAGCCTGCGCAGCCGTCCGATAAACCGGATCTTTCAGCCTTCAAGATGGAAGCTGATTCCTTGAAGATACCTGATTCCCTGGGTGTTGCCGGTCCTCTCGCACAGATCGATTCATTGGCGCTTGCAGATTCCATCGCACGTGCAGATTCGTTGGCACTGGCAGACAGTCTTGCTAATCTGGATACCACCAAGATCGGATTCCTCGAGGCTATCGGCAAGGTCAAGATATACAAGAAGGATATGCAGGTGGTCTGCGACTCTCTCCTTTATTGCGACCTGGACTCTCTTGCACGACTCTTCAAGGAACCTCTTATATGGCAGGAGGTGACCCGTCAGTATTCTGCCGACAGTGTCTCTCTTGTGGTCAGTGAAGGCTCGCTGAAGAAGGCCAGCCTTATGTCCAATGCGTTCATTACCATTCAGGAGGATACCTCTCATTTCGACCAGATCAAGGGTGCCGAGATGCTGGCGTTCTTTGGCAAAAAGGGACAGCTCGACAGGTTTGATGTGCTGGGAGGAGCTTCTGCAATGTTCTTCCTGGAAGAAAATGAATCTCTGGCTACAGTCAACAAGACCGACTCCAAGATGCTCTCGGCAATATTCAAGGATGGCGAGATCCAAAGAGTATATTATTTCGAGGAGGCCAAGAACGACGGCTATCCGGTCGTGCAGCTGCCTCCTGAAGAGCAGAGACTCAAGGGCTTCAACTGGCAGCCGGATAAACGTCCTGCTGACAGGAATGCCGTGACCCCTCTTCCGCTCCGTCCGAGTGAAAGGCTTAGATATGCAGCTCGCCCGAGAGCGAAGTTCCGTCAGACCGACATCTACTTCCCTGGCTATATGGACGATGTCTATAGGCAGATCGAAGTGAGGGACTCGCTCCGCAAGGTCAGAGAGCGTGAAAGGGCTATCGCCGAGCGTGAGGCAGCTGAAAGGGCACGTCTTGATTCGCTTGCTGTGACAGACAGCCTTGCACTGGCAGACAGTCTTGCATTGGCAGACAGTCTGGGCATTGCCGATTCGTTGGCAGTTTCGATTGACAGTCTTGCCCTCGCTGATTCTCTCGCCGTTTCAGACAGCATCGCATCGTCAGATAGTCTTGCATTGCCGGATGCTCCGGCTGTTGCCGACAGCACTTCATTGAAAGAAATGACTCCGGAAGAACTCGCTGCCCAGGCGAAAGCGGACGAGGAACGTCGCAAGGCAGAAGCCAAGGCTGAAAAGGAGCGCCTGAAAGCCGAGAAGAAGGCTGCACTTGAAGCAAAGCGCAAGGCAAAGCAGGAAGCTAAGGAAGAGCGTTGGGCTGAACTTGACAAGCGTGATGCCGAGAAAGCCGCCGCCAAGGAAGAAAAACGTAAGGAAAAAGAACGCAAGCGCAAACGCAAAGCCCTTGAAAAAGCGGCCAAGGAAGCTAAAAAGGATGACGAAACCCTCGAGCGATATAAGAGGCAATACGAAAAGCAGAAAGCCAAGGAGGCTGCCAAGGCCGCCAGGAAAGCTGCTTCCCGGAAATGATATTACCAACATCTTGACTCTTTGGGTGCATTATCCTTTGCATCTGACGTGTCTTCAGGCCAGATCCATACTTCTGTTCCGCCGGCAGTCCAAGCTGTTCTGGCGGAATATCGTTTTATAGGGCTGTCGGCTTAGATACTGCTACAAGACATATAAATGGGAAAGCCGCAGGTGATGCGGCCCTCGCGGGTGGCTGGATTTTAAGTAGATATATACTGATGATATAATAAGCTATTTCTTTAATCTTTAACGCGCGTTGTTTATGAAATGTTTTACGATCATTTCTGTAATAGCTTTATTACTTGGTATAGTGTCTTTTTTGTCGTGTATGCAACGTTTTTTTTGTTTTTTGCATCTATAACAAAACTTCTTTATTGCGCGCCTATGAAAAGATTCGCATTATACTTTATTGCAGCGGTTGCTGTCATATTGAGTGCATTTACTTGTGATGATAATCAATATGAATGTAATACAAGTTTCCAGATCAGGAATGAGACAGGTGAGGATATCGCCATCAGGTGGTATGATATAGAGAAACAGTATAATTGTTTCAGAATTATATTGAGGGATGGTGAGGTCCGTTATATGTTCTCACAGACTTATGAGGATTTTATGTCATCTGAAGAAGTTGCGCTGAGGTTGAGGCTGGGCAATAATCTTAAAGATGTGATAGTCTATTGTCCGGCCGATTCTGATTCGGGAGTGGACATCACAGATATGATATATGATCAAACCGGATGGGTGTCTTTTCAGACGGGTGCCTATGAAAGGATCTTTTATTTGAGTCTCACTCCGGAGGATATCAAAGTTCAATAAATACTGTAGTCTTATGAAAAGAATCACGCTGTTTCTGGCCAGCCTGCTTTTGCTGACCTCCTGTGCTGACACTGTTGCTACGCCGGAAGTTTCATATCGGACGCGTTTCACAATCAAGAATTCGAGTCAGTCCGATCTCGCATTCCATTGGAACGGGATGGAGGAAGAGCATAACAGGTTTGAGTATATCCTGTTCAGGAGTCAGTCAAAAGATATTGTGCATTTCATTACTAAAGATGGATATGCTTCATTGTCGGATCTCAGGGAGAAGATCGGAGATGTGACTTTATTCTATCCGATTGATTCGAAAGAAGGTGTCAATATCAATGATCTGATCTATGATGAGTCCCAATGGACCGTGACGGAGTCAGAGGGCTGGCAGTTCTGGGAACTGTATATCTTTCCGGATGATATACTGCCTTATAAATAAATCAAAAGCACAGGGATCAAGATTCCTGTGCTTTTGTTCTGTTTATGCCGGGTTGGGCTGCCTACTCTTCTACGAAGAGCGAAATGATGTTCAGGATGACCTTGCTGGCTTTCTCCATACTTTCGAGAGGAACATATTCCATTTTGCCGTGGAAATTATGCCCGCCTGCGAAGATGTTAGGACAAGGGAGTCCCATAAACGAGAGGTTCGCTCCGTCTGTACCGCCGCGGATAGGCTGAATCCGTGGAACGATGCCTTCCATCTCCATAGCTTTCTTGGCCTTTTCTACGATGTGATAGTGTGGCTCCACTTCCTTGCGCATATTGTAATACTGGTGTTTCATATCCAGAAGTGCCGTTCCTTCGCCGTATTTGGCATTTATGAAATCGACGCATTTCTGCATATAGGCTTTCTTCTGCTCGTAGAGAGCCATATCGTGGTCGCGGATGATGTATGAGAAGGTGGCTGTCTCCACTTCGCCTTTGAAGCTGATCAGGTGGAAGAATCCCTCATATCCCTCAGTGTATTCCGGACGCTGATCTACCGGAAGGAGGCTGTTGAGTTCCATACCGATGAGGATGGCGTTCTTCATCTTGCCTTTTGCTGTGCCCGGGTGCACGTTACGGCCCTGGATGCGGATGGTCGCGCCTGCGGCATTGAAGTTTTCATATTCGAGCTCACCTATCCGGCCTCCGTCGAGGGTATAGGCATATTTCGCTCCGAATTTCTGTACGTCGAACTTCACGACTCCGCGGCCGATCTCTTCATCAGGAGTGAATCCGATCTTGATGTCGCCGTGCTTGAACTGCGGGTTCTCCATTATATATTGTACGGCATTCATAATCTCGGCGATGCCGGCCTTGTCATCAGCTCCCAGAAGAGTCGTTCCGTCTGTGGTGATTATTGTCTGGCCTTTGTAAAGCCCAAGCTCAGGGAATTCAGCTGGCTTGAGACTGAGTCCGGGTACGCCTTTGAGAGGAATCTCGCCTCCGTCATAGTTTTCGATGATCTGTGGCTTGATGTCTGCTCCGGATGCATCGGGGGCAGTATCCACGTGCGCAATGAATCCCACTGCCGGAATATCTTTGCCGCAGTTGGAAGGTATGCTGGCCATAACATAGCCATATTCGTCGAGAGTGGCTTCCACTCCCATTGCTTCCAGCTCGTCACGGAGCATCTTCAGAAGGTTGAGTTCCTTGGCTGCACTTGGCTGCGAGGTGGATTCAGGATCTGACTGTGTGTCCACAGCCACATATCTGAGAAATCTGTCTAAAATATTTTCCATATTACATTATTAATAAACTTGCGCCCATAATGGCCATACCGCCGATAACGCCGGCGATGGCGATATGGTGTTTGCCATATTTTTCTGCGGTGGGAAGAAGTTCGTCGAGGGATATATATATCATAATGCCGGCTACTGCTGCAAGAACCAGCGGGAAAGCCGGGCCGCCACCTGTCAGCTCCACTCCGAAAATGGCGGCAATACCCCAGCACAGGAGTGCTCCTATCGGTTCGCTCAGGCCGGACAGGGTCGCGTAAAGCAGTGCCTTGCCCTTGCTCTTTGTCGCATAATATATAGGTATGGCCACGGCAATTCCCTCAGGGATGTTGTGGATGGCGATGGCGAAGGTGATGCCGGCTCCCATTTCCGGATCGTTGAGCGCTCCGATGAATGTGGCTATGCCTTCCGGGAAATTGTGGATGGCGATGGCCAGTGCCGACATAAGCCCGAGTCTGTGCAGGGCCTTTTCGTTTCCGGTCTGTTCCAGGACTCCGACAGCGGCCGTCCTTGCGTCAAGCGACAGTCCTGATGCTTCGTGAGGATTCTCATACTCCGGTATGGCGAAGTCTATCAGGGTTATTATGCCCATTCCGACGAAGAAGGCGATGAGCACGAAGGCCTCTCCGTGCTGCATTCCGGTGCCGGCAATCATAGCCTGAGCCTCAGGAAGCAGTTCGGCGAGGGAAATGAATATCATCACCCCGGCGCTGAGTCCCAATGCTCCTGCCAGGAAATTGCTGCTGATCTTCTTCTTGAAGAGCACAAGCGCACCGCCTATGCCGGTCGCAGAACCTGCAATCAGTGTCAATATCAGTGCGCTTGTCAATCCGTTCATCATTTGCTCAATTTATTACTTCTTCACCTTCAGAGCGGCATATATCATATATATGATGATAGCTGCGTAAGGGATGATCGCTATAGGCTCAGTCCAAGGGGAAGGCTCTATATACATATCCACATTTGCGAATCTGAGTATAGCGCTGACCACTCCCATAAGGGCTCCTCCGGCGATGAAACCGGAAGCAATGAGCGTGCCTTTTTCGGTGCGTTCTGCATTGAGTTCCTTGTCCTTGCTGCGGCTTCCTACGAACCAGGAGATCGCACCACCGATGAGCATAGGCATATTCAGGTCTATAGGGATGAACATTCCGAGTGCGAAAGGCAGAGCCGGCACCTTGAAGAATGTGAGGGCAAGGGCTATTACAGCTCCGATGCCGTAGAGGAGCCAAGGAGCGCTTCCGCCGTTCATCATAGGCTCGATCACTGCAGCCATCGCATTTGCCTGAGGGGCTACAAGGGCGCCCTCACCGGTGAATCCGTATGTCTTGTTGAGCACGAGCATCACGCCGCCTACTGTAGCTGCTGCCACGAGGGTACCGAGGAATTTCCAGCTTTCCTGTTTCTTAGGGGTCGATCCGATCCAGTAACCGATCTTCAGGTCGGTGATGAATGCTCCTGCAACAGACAGTGCTGTACATACCACTCCTCCGATGATGAGGGCTGCAGTCATACCGGCAGTGCCGTTCAGACCTACAGCCACCATAATGAGTGATGCGAGGATGAGGGTCATAAGGGTCATACCGCTGACAGGGTTTGATCCGACGATGGCGATGGCATTGGCTGCAACTGTCGTGAAGAGGAATGCGATGATTCCGACTATGAGAAGTCCGACCACTGCGTGCCAGATGTTGTCAACCACTCCGAAGAGGAAGAATGCGAATACTGCGAGGAGGGTTATGGCGATACCGATCACGATGATCTTCATCGAGATGTCTCTCTGGGTCCTGATCACCTCTGCCTCAGCTCCTGTCTTCTTTCTCTTGAACTCGTTTGCGGCAAGTCCCACGGCCGATCTGATTACGCCGAATGACTTCACGATGCCGACGATGCCGGCTGTGGCGATGCCTCCGATGCCGATGTGCCTTGCATATTCCTTGAATATCTGGTCTGCGGACATATCACCGATGGTCTGGGTAATGCCGGAATTCATAAGGTCGATCACCTGTCCGCCCCATATTAGGTTCATCAGCGGGATGATCACGAGCCATACCAGGAAGCTTCCGCAGCAGATGATGAATGCATATTTGAGACCTACTATATATCCGAGACCGAGGACTGCGGCTCCAGTGTTGACCTTGAGAAGCACCTTGGCCTTGTCGGCTATTGCGGCGCCCCACGGAAGGATCTTGGTCGTGAGAGTCTCGCCCCAGAGGCCGAATGTCGATACGATGAAGTCGTAGAGTCCTCCGATGAGTCCGCTGACCAGGAGGGTCTTGGCTCCCTTTCCTCCGCCTTCGCCGCTTACGAGGACCTGGGTGGTGGCTGTAGCTTCAGGGAAAGGATATTTTCCGTGCTGTTCCTTCACGAAATATTTCCTGAACGGAATCAGGAAGAGGATACCGAGGATACCTCCGAGAAGTGACGAGAAGAATACCTTTGTAAAGTTTACGGTAAGCTCAGGATACTTGTCCTGGAGGATGAACAATGCCGGAAGAGTGAAGATTGCGCCGGCCACGATTGCACCCGAGCAGGATCCGATGGACTGTATCATCACATTTTCGCCCAGGGCATTCTTTCTTCCCAATGCTCCTGACAGTCCCACTGCAATGATGGCTATAGGTATTGCGGCTTCGAACACCTGACCGACCTTCAGGCCGAGATATGCGGCGGCCGCTGAAAATATGATAGTCATAATGATTCCGAGCGTCACTGACCAAGGTGTGACTTCCGGATAATTCTTCTGAGGGGACAGCAGAGGCTGATATTCCTCACCCGGTTTCAGCTCCCTATGAGCATTCTCCGGCAATTGCGTCTTCTTTTCTTCCATATATTATATATAAGAGTTATGGTTTCATATTGCAGAACACAAAATTAAGGATAATATCTGAAAAAAGCTACAAAATAGGCTCTGCTTACCGTATATTGCTATCCCTCAATATGTTAAGCCTTCCTCGTGCTCCCCAAAGTGCAGCACGTAAGTTGTGTAATCCGCTGAAATTCAGCGCGTTACTAATCTGCGGTAGTGGTAACCGCTTGATATATAGCGGATTCGATATCGTTTGAAAAATAAATGTGAAAAATTTTGCAAAAAAATCGCAGAAAAATTTGGAGGATAAAAAAAAGTCCGTATCTTTGCAGCCCATTTGAGAAACAACGGTGACTCGGATGGAAGTTCATTGACAAGTTTGAGAAAAGATAACGAGGTAAAGTTAAAAGAAGAAAAAATAGTCTGTAACAACAACGATAGAGAGTCTGTCGTCGAGTTGTGTGGACTACAATTTCAAGGCAACGAGTGAATAAGACGAGTGCAAGACAGCACTTGGCTTGTGATTCAAGAGAAAATCATACAGAGAGAAGGTTACAAGAGCGAACGGCGGATGCCTAGGCTTCTGGAGGCGACGAAGGACGTGGTAAGCTGCGAAAAGCACCGGGGAACTGCAAACAGGTATTGATCCGGTGATATCCGAATGGGGCAACCCGGCACATTGAAGATGTGCCACCAATCATATTGGGGCAAACGGGGGGAACTGAAACATCTCATTACCCCCAGGAAGAGAAAGAAATTATCGATTCCCTTAGTAGTGGCGATCGAACGGGGAAGAGCCTAAACCGGTGTTGTTACGGCATCACCGGGGTTGTAGGACCGGTCATAAGATTATCTGAATTGAACTGGAATGTTCTGGAAAGTTCAATCGCAGAGGGTGATAATCCCGTACAGGTAAGATTCAGATGACAAGGCCGGCACCTGAGTAGGGCGGGACACGTGAAATCCTGTCTGAATCCGCGGGGACCATCCCGCAAGGCTAAATACTCCCAGAAGACCGATAGTGAACCAGTACTGTGAAGGAAAGGTGGAAAGCACCCCGCGCAGGGGAGTGAAATAGAACCTGAAACCGTTCGTTTACAAGCGGTCGGAGCTCTACGGAGCGACGGCGTGCCTTTTGCATAATGAGCCTACGAGTTGCTTCTGTCCGGCAAGGTTAAGTACTTCAGGTACGTAAGCCGAAGCGAGAGCGAGTCTGAACAGGGCGTTCAGTCGGACGGAGCAGACGCGAAACCTAGTGATCTACCCATGGCCAGGCTGAAGTCTCCGTAACAGGAGATGGAGGGCCGAACCGGTTTACGTT
>SUYP01000025.1 GCA_015060395.1 Bacteroidales bacterium | reverse complement strand
GGTACCGGAAGTTTGCAGATCTTTCCAGGGTCTCCGTCAATAGAAACTATTCCGGCGATTACTCCGGTCAGATCAGTAGCTGCAAGCTGACGGTTGACAAACGTAGCACCTGAGCCGATTCCGATGACCTTTACGTTAGTTGGAGCTCCACCCATACCGATCAGTCTTCTTAAATTTTCCAAGTCCTGATACTGCCATTTATCAGATGAAGGATTCACAACCATTATACGTCCGCCATACTCCTTTATAATATTGACAAGATCCAGTTTTTCGGCAAGCTCAAGTGCCTGATTGTTATCAAGCTTGCTGTCTGGAAAAATATAGAATGCAGGTCCGTATCCGGCGCGTGAATGAATGTCGCGCTCCATCTGAAGATTATAATTAAGGACAGATGTGCCTTCTATTGCCGAAAATTCATTGGCCGGTCCTTGTGGTCGCATCATCCAAGGCTGGGCAACAGCAAACACTCCGATGAGGGAGAATATTGCTGTCATAAACAATCTGTTAGCTTTCATGAGTGTAATGTTTAAAGTTATCAACCTTGACTATTGGCTCTTATCAAGTCAGCTATGGTCACATTCGGATGACGGTAGCGTGCATTTCTGTTCGCTTCCTCTGGCTCCGGTGGAGTTGGGATGATGGAAATGGCCATCTGAGGGCAATTGTGCACGCAGGCAAGGCAATTTTCACAATCTCCTTCAGGAACTCCTTTTCCATCGACCAAAGACCATGAACCATGCGGGCAGACAGATTCACAGACCCCGCATCCGATGCATGAATCAGTTGAGAAAACAATCTTTTCGGAACGAGTGACTGTAGGTCTCTGACGATCCCTGCCGGACTGGCGGTAATATCCTTCGTAGATCATCCTGTCCTGACCAGTTACAGGCAGAATATATTCTTCTCTATTATTGATTGCCGCTGTGATGGCAGCCAGTCTCTCAGGAATCCTCTTAAGCTTCGGATCTGCCAGTTCTCTTTCAACATCGAAATAAGGAAGATAAGTATCAACCATCTGCACAGCGGAAATATAATTCATCTTAATGCCGTGCTCTTGAGCAAAGTTGTTCACAAACTCAGGGAAAACAGTGGTATGTGCTCCAAATGTACCGACAGTAAAGAAATAATCTGCCTTGAAGGTAGAGCGGGCAATGAAGTCCTGAACGATCGCTGGCGGAAGGAAACAATATACAGGACAGACAATACCTATCTCCTCTGCCTCATAAACAGGATTATCATTGTGTATCTCCTGTGGAATACTCATCAGAACACCGTCTTCGCCTGCAAGTTGACGAGAGACATAGAGGCTGTTTCCAGTAGCTGAAAAATAGAAAATCAGCCTCTTGATTTTCTTGTCAGACTTATTCTTCTTTTCTTTTGCGGCAGAAGGAAGTAGAGGAACACATGTTCCAAGCATGCCGAGACCCATAACCTTGAGAGCCTTGCGGCGATTGATTGGTGAATTCATTGTCGTTTTTGTTTACAAAAATATAGAGTTCAACTGACAACGACATAACATATTTTTGTTAATTATTAACCAATTTCGCAGATTGTATTATATTTGCTAATAATTCTACAATCATATAATGATGAAAAAGATTTTACAGATAACCAATCCCAACGATTATGCAAGATATGTCAACGCACCGGTACTGCATCCATACATATCTATTCTCCAGTACGAAGAACTAGGACTTTTCCGTAGGAGTCTGAACAGATACAGTGTCTATGGCCTGTTCATCCAGAAGGAATTCCCCAAAGGTATCTCATATGGCATGAAGACTTATGACACAAATGGCCCTTCCATCATCGCCGTTGCTCCAGGACAGATCGGAGGAGTGGAGGACAATGGAGAACTGATTTCACGAAACGGATGGGTTCTACTTTGGTCTCCTGAACTGATTCATGGAACAGTATGGGAGAGTGCAATCAAGGATTATCGATTCTTTTCATATTTCTGCAAAGACGCACTCCAGATGACACAGGAAGAATGGGAGAGGACATCTCTGCTGATAAACCTGATGCGAAGTGAACTGCAAGAACAAGAGGACAGTCCTGCATTACGGGGTTTGCTTCAGGGTTATCTCCATACACTCCTTGAATATTGCAACCGGATATATCTCAGGCAGATATCTCCAGAAGAAACAGGATCATCAGACATTCTCAAACGGTTCCATCAACTGCTGATCGATTATTACGAAGAAAATAAACAGACAAATCTTGGAATTCCAACAGTCAGATACTGTGCATCTGTACTGGCATATTCTCCCCGTTATCTTGGAGACATGATACGCAAGGCCACAAATGAGTCAGCTATCAGCTATATACATTCTTTTATAGTCGAAATGGGTAAGAATTTCCTGATGAACGGACATAACGTCAGTGAAACAGCCAATCTGCTCGGTTTCGAATATGTACACCATTTCAACCGTATTTTCAAGAAAGTTACCGGTATCACTCCATCATCTTACATGTAATCGCATCATGCGACAACGATGATGATCCGATTGTAAATCCGGATGACAGTTCAACACTGCACGGAGCTGTCACTTCCGACCTGACACTTGAGTCCGGAAAGACTTATACTTTGGATGGGGAGCTGATCGTGAAGGCAGGAGCTACCCTGAATATTGAAGAAGGAGTGACTGTTGTAAGCCTGTATGATGACAAGGTTGACTACATTATTGTGGAGCAGGGCGCTAAGATAAATGCAGTAGGAACGGCATCCTCACCGATTGTCAAGACGTCTCAGAAGGAAGAGCCGTGTGCATGGGGCGGTATCCATATCTGCGGATTTGCACGCACCAATGCGGAAGGCGGCAAAGGCAGTTCGGAGATTGGTGGAGCTACCTATGGCGGAGATAAGGATGACGACAACAGCGGAGTCCTGAAATTTGTACGTGTGGAATGCACCGGATATGCCTTTGATGAGGAGCACGAGGCTAACGGCATCACCTTCTATGGTGTAGGAAGCGGTACGACAGTAGAGAACTGCGAGGCATATCATGGTTCGGATGACGGATTCGAGTTCTTCGGCGGCGCCGTCAATGTAAAGAATATGGTAGCGGTCAACTGCTCGGACGACTCCTTTGACTTGACTGAAGGCTGGAACGGAAGGGGAGAGAATCTGGTAGCTTTCCAGGCGCCTGAATCAGTCCTCGGTTATGACTGTGACTGCCTTGTCGAGGCAGACAACAACGAGAATAACTTTGCCGCAACCCCTGTGTCGCATCCTGTACTGAGCAACCTGGTTCTGGTCGGAAATGGGGCAGGCAAGCAGGGCATCCGTCTGCGTAGAGGAACTCAGGTGGAGATAACATCAGCCAAAGTGACAGGCAAGGGCAAGCCTCTGGCTGTAGAGAGTGCGGAAACTGAAAATGCCCTTCTCGATAAGGTATCCAGACTCAGTGGAGTGGTAATCTTTACTCAGATCGAATGAAAATCAACACATAGAATACAGTATCTAGAATGATTTTTGCATATACTCATCCAAAATTTAACAGACACAGAAATGAAAAGACTTCAAGACAATGTCACCATTATAACAGGTGGAGGAAAGGGGATAGGATTCGGGCTTGCACAGGCTTTTGCAGAAGAGGGTTCGGATCTGGTCCTGACAGGTAGAACGGAATCAAGGCTTTTGACGGCTAAAGAAGAACTTGAAACCAGATATGGCATCAGGGTGCTTCCTGTAGTAGCGGATGGTGCTGATGAAGAAGCCATTCGAGGAGTAGTCAGGAAGACCATAGAGACTTTTGGCAGGATAGACACTTTGGTTAATAACGCCCAGGTGTCCAGATCGGGGCTTCCATTGATTGAGCATACAAAGGAAGATTTTGATATGGCGATCTATTCTGGGCTCTATGCGGCTTTCTTTTATATGCGTGAATGCTACCCATATCTTAAAGAGACTAAGGGCTCGGTAATCAATTTTGCTTCCGGTGCCGGTATGTTTGGCAAACTCGGCCAGGCTTCATACGCGGCAGCCAAGGAAGGTATCAGAGGTATGTCCCGCGTGGCAGCGGCAGAATGGGGGCCTGACGGAGTGAGGGTGAACGTAATCTGTCCTCTTGCTATGACAGAAAGTCTTCAGCAGTGGAGAGAGAACTTCCCGGATCTTTATGAAAAGACCATTCAAGGCATACCGCTTGGCCATTTTGCCGATCCAAAGAACGATATAGGCCGTGTATGTGTCTTCCTTGCAAGCAAAGATGCGGAATACGTGACAGGCGAGACTATAACGCTCCAAGGTGGCAGCGGATTGAGACCATAAAATCTAATAATAACGGCTGGAAACCAGCCGAAAATGTGTAACTTTGCCATTATGGAATACCTGTCTAAGCAACGATACGACGAGATAGCGGCCGAATTGGACTACCTTATCAGCGTAGTCTATCCCGAGGTGCGGGAACACGTCGCAGAAACTAGTGCACAAGGGGATCGGAGTGAGAATGCGGGATACCGTGAAGCGAGGCGCAGGCAGGCCAAGACTATCAGCCGTATCCGTTTCCTTCAGAAGGTTCTGGAGCATTCCCGTGTGATAGACCCCGATGCTCTTCCCAAAGACAGAGTGTGCCTTCTGAGCCGGGTCGAATTCACTAATCTCACTACAAATACCCGGATGAAATTCGAGATAGTCAGTCCACACGAAATGAATCTGGAGGCAGGCAAGATTTCACTGAAATCTCCGATAGGTGCTGCTCTTATGGGGAAAAAGGTCGGTGAAATAGCTGAGGCTCATACCCCTTCCGGAATACTACGGCTGAGAATCGAAAACATCTCCCTCGACTGAGGGTTATATGTAATAGGGCCGTTGGCGAGCTGATGCGATACGGCTGGTCTTCATAAAGTCCATTATAATATCTCCCTCGCTATCCAGGCGCAGGCCTCGGCGTCGGCCAATGCGTGATGATGATTGGTAAGATCATAACCGCAGGCTGCCGCTACGGTCTGAAGCTGATGATTTTCCAGCGAACCGCAGAAATGCCTTCTTGAAGCGACAAGCGTGTCGTGAAAGACGAAC
Source organism: Bacteroidales bacterium (assembly GCA_015060395.1). Lineage (GTDB taxonomy): Bacteria > Bacteroidota > Bacteroidia > Bacteroidales > UBA932 > Cryptobacteroides. Next base: position 32,634 of record SUYP01000025.1, on the reverse strand, counting down.
TCGGGATAATCCATCCGATAACATCGGAACACTTCCCGAAGACATCTGCTGTCGAAGCCTGCATTGTGTGCGACCAAGGGAACAGCATCAGGGTCTTCTGAAGTGTCCTCTGACAAGATCTGAACACCATCGAGCAGTACCTCTGTCATCTTACGCCATACGTATGGGAATACCTCTGCCTCATCAGTGTCTTCGTGCCCCAGTCCGTGCACCTGCTGGCAGAACCACTTGTAATAGTCCGGTTCCGGCCGTATCAAGCTGTAGAATGTCTTCACTATTTCACCGTCTCTGACCAGCACGGCTCCTATGCTGCAGACGCTCGACGGGCACTCATTGGCCGTCTCAAAATCAATTGCGATAAAGTCTTTCATTACATTTCATCCTCTATGTCTTTATACATCCTGACTGCCACCCGTAGTTCTTCTGCAATCTCTTTCCGAAGCCACAGCGGGGATATGACTTCGGCATACATTCCCTTGGAGAGGATTTCGCGACTGAAATCGAAAGTAGGCACAAGCCTGTATCTGAAATCGGTATATCCGTCACCGGACTCCAGTTCTTCCTGCGAATGATGCAGGGGGAGTGTGCGGAAATACTGCACCTGACTCTCGTCAACGCGAAGAATGACAGTCTCCGCAGGACCTTTATCGAGAATGACACCGTAAAGTTTCCTGAAGGTATCTTTCGGATCATATCCTTTAGGCAGCTTGAAACTGTTGTCTGTCGGATACAGATCCCTGATCCTGTCCAAAGAATATATGCCTTCAGGGAATTTTTCCGTCCTCGCCAGAATATACCGAACTCCCGTCAGGTAAAGAGGATTAAGATCGGTTTCTGAATCAGGCCTATCGGTTCTGAATCAGTTCTTCCTGAAGGACGTTTGTATAAAGATAGCCGCTGTTAGGCTTTGGAAAAATGCCCTTCATCTTGAACAGATCCGATACGGTAACCAGGGTGAAGCCTCGTTTCCTCAGTTCCGGAATTATCAGCTTCAAGGCATCCACCGTGTTGTCATTGCCGGTAAAGTCGTGCAGAAGGATTATATCCCCATCCTGCACCTTGGCCATCACGTCGTTGAAACGGGCCTGTGCCGAATGGTCCGGCTCCCAGTCCTGACAGTTGATGCCACTGATGAAAGTATGCTTTACAGCATCGTGCATCGACTTGTTCTGATCTATGTATGGCGGACGGAAAAGGGTAGGGCGTCTGCCCGTATATTTCTCCACAAGGGCGTCTGTGCGTTCGATCTCATCAATGACAGCCTCTGTCGCAAGCTGAGTCATAAATGAGTGGGTGTAGGAATGGTTCTGGATCTCGCAGCCTAAGGAAATCGCTCTTTTCATCTGTTCTGCAGTAGAGTCATTGATATTCTGACCGATCACGAAAAACGATGCCGGTGCCTTGAATTCCTCCAGGACATCCAGGACCTTCGGAGTGGTGTCATTGTTCGGGCCATCGTCGAAACTTATGGCGACAAGCTTTGCCGGAGTCTCTTCCGGTGCCTTGTTTCCTTCAGAGGATTTGCCGTTTGAAGAATTGGAAGAAGCGCATCCTGCAAGCATCAATGACAGGATCATTGCTATAATCTTGGTCATAATCGGTAGCGTTTTGGTTATATTCTGCGAATTTAGGAAATTAAATAAAAGCATTGTATCCGTCTTTGTGAAAAATCACTATTTTTGGTTTGTGAATTTAAGATACAAGCGATATGATACCGGAATGGGCAAAAGAAATGAACTGCGCCATCACAGTGTGTGACAAGGATGGGATAATCTTATATATGAACGACAAGGCAAAGGAGACATTCGCCCGACACGGCGACCTGGTGGGGAAAAGTCTGATCCCTTGCCATAATGAACGTTCTAGAGGCATCATAGCGGATCTGCTTTCAAGTGGCGGATCCAATGCCTATACCATAGAAAAGAACGGTGTCAGGAAGATGATATATCAGACTGCCTGGAGGGAGAATGGAGAAGTGGCAGGCCTGGTGGAGATATCGATGGTCATTCCAGAGGAGATGCCGCATTATGTGAGGTGATCCGGGCAGAGCGTCTTACCTTATTGTGACTATGGTGACAGCAGGGTCACCTACAGCATAGCTGCATCTGAGAGCGAAGACTTCATCCAGTTCCTTTCGGATTGCAGCTTTCAATATTCCGTCTCCAATCCCGTGGATGAAGGTGATCATCAAGCCTTTATGGGAAAGGTTCCGGCGTATCATCTTTCTGAATGTATTGAGCTGGAACTCCAGCCGTTGTCCTTCAGGGATGTTTCTGCCACCTGGGATTGCTTCTATATGCAGATCGACGGATATCCCACCGGAATGAGCTGTCGGGCGGACAGAAGAACCGGACTGTCTTATATCCGTCTTCTTGGCTTTGATTCTTGTCTCTTTGAGAGAGGACAATTCGGATAGGGAAGTGACGACGAGTTCTGAATACTCAGCTTCGATCCTAAGTCCGTCTTCAAGCTCGATGCAGGCTTTCCTGCCTATGGATACGATTTTTCCGCGCAGGTCAGAATCCATCAGGACGACACTCTGTCCTATTTTAAGGATGCCTTCCTCTGATTTCCTGACCTTTCCGGTCATAGGCTGTTGAACAGATTTCTTATTGTCAGCAGAAGACTGCTCCGAAAAGTCCACCTTCCCTTGCAGAGTAGAAAAATCATTTATGACGGTCTTCTTTGCCACAATCAGCCGTTGATTTCATAAACAAGAAATATAACCCGCTGCATTTAAAATCATAGCCGCCTTGTCATTATGACTCGGCGGCTTGATAAGTTATTTCTTTACAATGATGTAGGTCGTTTCAGGCTTTGCAGTTCCTTTCAGGAGTCCTGCTTCTACGGTGAATGTCTGTCCGTAAACATTGTCAGCATATTCACCGTCAGGAAGAGCAGTCGGAAGTTCCACAGTGTTGTCTTCCAGTGCGAAATTGATGACTGCAGCACCCTTGTCACCACGGTTTACAACGATAACTTCACCGTCTTCCGAAAAATGAATGTCTTCCACCTGACCATCCATCGCCTTGCGGAACTTATTGACAGCGACCACCTCAGGATGGAAGAACTCATCGTTTCCTCTTGCACCGAGAAGGTTGTCTCCGAAATAATTCTCGCGGGTAGAGTTCATCGGACGGCTGTAGAAAAGAGGGGTACCGTTCTGACGTGCTGTCAGGAACACCCATCCTGTGCGGATCTGTGCATCGGTAAGACCTGCGCTCTCATTAGCATTGCAATATGTATCGTGGCTTTCCACCCAAGTTGTAAGATACTCCGGAGCGGCTCTGTGATACCAGGAAATAAGGTCGATATCCTTTGCGCTGCGTTTTGCAAGAGCCTCACGGAGGAAATGACCGTAGCTCGATGCTGTCTGGCCGAAATAGCTTGCATATTCTTCTTCAGGTACGTTTCTGTCCTGAAGCACTTCACCATAAACGAAAAGACTGTCGTAAGGAATGCACAATGAAACTCCGAGCACTTCCTTGCGGCCTGTAGCCACATCCCAGAAATCATTTTCAGTCACACCTGCCTCAGTGTCGAGAGGATCAGAATGCACTCCGATATGCTTTGCCGTGTCATAACGGAATCCGCGGACGCCCATCTCGATGAGCTTGTTGACGAACTGCATATAATACTTCTGGAAGAGCGGATTCTCTGTGTTTACGTCAGGAAGACCGCCGACACCCTGATGAGTGCACTGGGTACGGTCATTATAGTCATTGATTCCCTCAAGTCCATACGTGTGGAACATCTTGTCACGTCCGCCGACAGCAGCATAGAACTCGTCAGTCACAAGGTCAATATCAAATGCAGTATGGTTCGGAAGCACGTCAACAAGGACGCGGATATCATATTTCTTTGCAGAATCCAGCATCACCTTCATTTCCTCTTCCGTGCCGACAATATTGTTGCCGACTGTCCAGTCTGTAGGCTGATAATAATGATACCAGTTACCTTCCTTTTCATCCAGGATCTTGATGTTTCCGCCTTCCGGGCTGAAGCAGGCGTTCACCGGAGATGTCTGCAGCATAGTAAAGCCGGCATCTGCGATAGCTTTCATATTTTCCGCTATGGTAGGGAAGTTCCAGCTCCAGACGTGGAGTATTGTCTCCGTATTGGTACTGTTCGGATCGTGAGTCATTCGATCCACTACATTAGATGGTGCCTGTGATGTGCAGGCCGCCAGTCCAAGGCCGGCAATGATGTAAAATAATCTTTTCATATCAATATAATTTGAATTATCCTGCGAATAATCCGTAAAGATAAAAAATCCGCAAAAATCCTCAAAGAATTATTAAGGTAACTGCCTCGGATCGGATGATTATTGCTATATTGCAGGATGATTAATCGGCAACACACAATGAAGCAGACTCCTATTTTCCTGATTATGCTCCTTATCCTTGTTTCGTGCGTAGCATCGCAGGACAAGGACATTACGTCAACAGATCCGGTTGACTATGTCAATACACTGGCCGGAACTCTTTCCAAGCATTCCCTTTCTACCGGCAACACCTATCCGGCTGTCGCTATGCCTTGGGGAATGAATTTCTGGACACCTCAGACAGGGCTTATGGGAGACGGATGGACGTACGTCTATACCGCTGACAAGATCCGCGGATTCAAGCAGACACATCAGCCTTCACCGTGGATAAATGACTACGGTCAGTTCTCGATTATGCCGTCATCGAAGCCTGTTTTCGATCAGGACGAAAGAGCCAGCTGGTTTTCACATAAGGCGGAGACCGCTAAACCATATTATTATGGAGTATATCTTGCCGATCACGATGTATATGCCGAGCTGACCCCGACAGAACGTGCTGTTATGTTCCGTTTCACCTATCCAGAAAGTGAAATGTCATATCTTGTCATAGATGCCTTCGACAACGGTTCGTACGCCAAGGTGATTCCGGAAGACAATATGATAATCGGCTATACTACAAAGAATTCAGGGGGTGTAAGTGATAATTTCCGGAACTGGTTTGTAATAGTTTCCGACACACCTTTCGACTATATATGTGCAGTTGCTGATGGAGAAAAGACCGGGAATTCAGAAGCATTGTCCTCGCATTCCGGAGCCATTGTAGGCTTCAGGACCGGTCACAGACAGGAAGTCGGTCTGAAAGTGGCCTCTTCATTCATATCTCTGCAGCAGGCTGAACTGAATCTCCGGGAACTGGGCGACAGAACATTCGATGAAGTGAAGGCAGCGGGCAGAGAGCGCTGGAACGAGGTTCTGGGACGATTTGAAGTCGAGGATAATGAGATAGACAATATCCGTACATTCTATTCCTGCCTATATCGCAGCGTCCTCTTCCCTCGGGATCTTTCCGAGATCGATGCAGACGGAAACCGCATACATTACAGCCCGCATACCGGTGAAATATGCCCCGGACATCTATATGCAGATACAGGAGTCTGGGATACATTCAGATGCCTGTTCCCATTGCTCAACCTCGTATATCCGGAAGAAAACATAAAGATGCAGCAGGGATATGTCAATCATTTCATTGAAAGCGGATTCCTGCCGGAATGGTCGAGTCCGGGCCACAGAGGATGTATGGTCGGAAATAACACCGCATCTGTTGTGGCGGATGCCTATCTGAGCGGTCTGCGGGGATATGACATCGATGTCTTATGGGAAGCAGTGACTAAAGGTGCGGCCTCTGTTCATCCGGAGGTCAGTTCGTCAGGAAGGTTGGGCTATGAATATTACAATGAGCTTGGATATGTCCCTTGCGATGTGGGAATAAACGAAAGCGCAGCACGTACGCTGGAGTACGCATACGATGACTGGTGCATATATCAGCTGGGACTGTCTTTAGGTAAGACAGAAGAAGAACTCTCTGCGTATAAGCATAATGCACTTAATTATCGGAACCTTTACGATGCTGAAAACGAGCTTATGAACGGACGCAATGCAAAGGGAGAATTCCGCCGTCCTTTCAATCCTCTAAAGTGGGGAGGCGATTTCACTGAAGGGAATGCCCTGCAATACACCTGGTCGGTATTCCACGACATTGCAGGACTTATGCAGATGATGGGTGGAGAGGAGAATTTTGCTGCTGCCATCGACAAGGTTCTGGAAATGCCGCCGCATTTTGATGAAAGCTATTACGGAAGCGTCATTCACGAGATCCGGGAAATGCAGATAATGAATATGGGCAATTATGCTCACGGAAACCAGCCGATACAGCATCTGCTTTATCTTTACAACTGGTGCGGACAGCCTTGGAAGGCCCAGAAGAAGATACGCGAGGTAATGGAAAGACTGTACTCATCTTATCCTGACGGGTATTGCGGTGACGAAGACAACGGACAGACCTCGGCGTGGTATGTATTTTCAGCAATGGGCTTCTATCCTGTATGCCCGGGATCGGGAGAATACGCCATCGGTTCTCCGCGTTTCCGCAAAATGACCATACACCTGTCAAACGGAAAGGATATAGTAATCTCGGCGCGCGAAAACTCAGACTCGAATTGCTATGTCAAGGCAGTATCGCTTGACGGCAAAAAAAGGAAGGAGAATTTCCTGACCCTTGAACAACTTAAGGACGGAGCATCAGTCGTTTTCCGGATGTCGGACAGTCCGGACTACAAAAGGGGAGTGGCTCCGGATGAAAGACCATATTCATTCTCGGATAATAATTCAGAATCTGCTTTGATTGCAAATTAATTATAAATATCTTTGCTGAATTGCAGTCTATGCCCATCTTTTGACGGCTTAGGCATATTGTGAGGAATTATTGTATATCTAAATTAAACGATAGAATTATGACACTTATTGAAAGTATTATCGCACGTGCCAAATCAAACAAGCAGCGCATTGTTCTTCCTGAATCTCTTGAAGAGCGTACACTTACTGCGGCAGATATGGCTCTTGCAGATGAGATTGCAGAAATCATCCTGATCGGCAATCCAGACGAAATCTTTGCCCTTGCCGAGAAACTCGGACTGAAGAACATCGGAAAAGCCACCATCATCGATCCAGCAACCAGCGAGAAGACAGCCGAATATGCAGATCTTCTTTACGAACTCCGCAAGAACAAGGGGATGACTCCTGAAAAGGCTGCCCAGCTCGTTCTGGATCCTCTCTATTTCGGATGTCTCATCATCAAGAGCGGAGATGCCGACGGTCAGATCAGCGGTGCTCTCTCGACAACTGGAGAAACACTTCGTCCTGCACTCCAGATCATCAAATGCTCACCTGGCATCACCTGTGTCAGCGGTGCAATGCTTATGATCACCCAGACTCCTGAATATGGCGAAAACGGTGTCCTTGTTGTCGGTGACGTTGCTGTCACTCCGATGCCGGACGCTTCCCAGCTTGCTCAGATTGCAGTCTGCACAGCACAGACAGCCAAGAGCGTAGCAGGATTCGCTGATCCTAAGGTGGCAATGCTCTCGTTCTCGACAAAAGGCTCTGCAAAGCACGAGGTTGTGGACAAGGTAGTGGAAGCTACAAGACTTGCCAAGGAACTTGATCCTTCATTAAAGATTGAAGGCGAGCTTCAGGCTGACGCAGCACTCGTACCTTCTGTCGGACAGAAGAAAGCTCCTGGTTCAGAGATCGCGGGACACGCAAACGTACTCGTATTCCCTTGCCTCGAGGTAGGAAACATCGCCTACAAGCTCGTTCAGAGACTCGGCAATGCAGATGCCATCGGTCCTATCCTTCAGGGAATCGCCCGTCCGGTAAACGACCTCAGCCGCGGCTGCTCAGTTGACGACATCTACAAGATGGTCGCAATCACCGCCTGCCAGGCAATGGATGCGAAATAACATCTGAATTATATAGAAAAAGTCTGAGATGATCGGAAGCGACGTGCCACCCCCGGCTAGGGGGTGCCTCCCGACAGGGAGGCGGGGGTCGCTGGAGATCATCTCAGACTTTTCTATATGATTCGGTTTATGCTCTCTTCCTTCTTTTCTTTGCGTATCTCTTCCTCCTATATCTTTTCTTGGCATATTTAACGATCACAGCCACAATCAGGCCCGCAAAGACAAGACATATCAAGGTATAGGTCCACACCGAAGCACTGTCACCTTTCACACGGGACCACATCTTCAGAAGCTCCTCAGTACCACTGTCGTGCATCATACCACAACGAGACATAACCTTGTTGTCGGGATACATAACCGGACTGACGCATACACTATCTGCCTCTGGACCAAAGAAATACGACACATCAATAGGCTCGTATGACTCCTCATCAGTCATAGCCTCCAGAACTTCATCTCCTCCAATTGTGCTGACATAGCCGATAACATCCATATTCCTGACGGCATTCTCCGGCTTGCACATAAAATTGATGAAATAGCTTGCCGCCTTTATATTCCTGGCATACTTCGGAATCACCCAACCGTCAAACCACACCGTACTTCCTGTCTCCGGTATGGCATATTCAAGCTCTACACCAATTTCTGCTGCCTCATCCATTGCCCACTGGGCATCACCGCTCCACGAAAGATTAAGCCACGCAAGCTCCTTGGTCATCTGGTCCTTTCCGAAATCAGCCTCCCAGCCTGCAACATTGTCCTTGAAAGAATTCAGATATTCCTCTACTATCGCGATAGATTCAGGAGATGCGTCAAAACCTATGGTCTGAAGATTCTTCTCACCTTTGTCAATGGCATCAGTATTAAAAGAAATCAGCAGGGAAGTATAGACATCTCTGAAGGCATCCTTGATCAGAATCTTTCCCGCATAATCCTGATTTCGGAGCACATCCCACGACTTTACTTCTTCATCACTGACATAATTGGTATTATACAGGAGACCGGTAGTTCCCCACATATATCCGACTGCATAATCATTGGCATTCTTGCCGTTACCTGCGATCTGGGTGAAAAGTTCTTCCTTTATATACGGAGCGACATTGTCTATATAGTTGGGAGTGTCACCAAAATCTGTATCGATAGGCAGGAGAAGATCATTGGAGAGCATACGCTCTATGATATAATCTGACGGGCAGGCAAGGTCATAGTCCTCGTGTCCGAGCTCGATCTTGGAAAGCATAGTCTCGTTGATGTCAAAAGTCTGATAAACGACTTCGACATCTTCTCCGGTCTGTTCCTTATACCAGACCTCAAACTCATCTATAAGAGATTCATCTATGTAGTCAGCCCAGTTGTAAACCTTGAGGATGCGGCTCCTGTCCTCAGAACAGCCAGCCAGCATCAGGACTGAAAGAGCTATCAATATGTATTTCTTCATCTTACTTGTTTTCAGTGTTGGAGTTACGTATCTGCCTGATATTGATCACTATAAGAAGAATCAGGATTCCTACGAACAGCAATGTGATCAATGGCCTGAGCTCCGGTGTAAGTCCACCCTTTCTGGCATCCGTATAAATATATGTCGAAAGAGTATCAAGACCGATCGTTCCTCTTGTGAAGAATGTCACGGCAAAATCGTCAAGCGACATTGTGAACGCCATTATGAAGCCTGAAATCATACCGGGTTTCAGCAGAGGGATAAGGACCTTCCTCAAAGCCTGGAAAGGAGTCGCTCCCAGATCAAGCGCAGCCTCATATACATTAGGATTCATCTGAGTGAGCTTCGGCAGGACATTCAGCACCACGTATGGCGTGCAGAACGTGATATGCGCGAGCACCACAGTCAGATACCCCTGGCTGATATGCAGAAATACAAAAAGAAGGAAGAGTGACACACCGGTGATGATGTCCGGATTGAGCATCGGAATGTTATTCAGGAAATTAATGGCCTGCTTGGTCCTTCCTCTCATATTATGTATGCCGATAGCCGCGATCGTTCCCAATATCGTCGAGACTGTTGCAGCTATCAATGCTATGATCAGAGTATTCTCGATTGCCAGCATAAGCGAACCGGTTCCCTGCATATCTCCTGTGAAAAGGTTCGAATACAGCTTGGTCGAAAAGCCGGTCCAGTTGCCAAGGACCTTGCTCTCGGTAAAGGAGAATACAGCGATGAAAACGATTGGCGCATAAAGGATTACCAGAAGCAGCCAGATATAACATTGTGCAAAGAATCTTTTCATATCTATACTGTCCCTCCGCTGACCTCTTTCTTGTTATCCTGCAGCAGACTTGTCATACCGATGATCACGAGCATCACAAGCGAAAGCGCTGCACCATAGTTCCACATTGACGAATTGATGTTCTCCTGTATTATCGTACCGAAGAGCTTTATCTTGTTGTTGGTAAGGAATTCCGAAATGGCGAATGTGCTCACTGTCGGCATAAACACCATCATTACTCCACTTATTATTCCAGGCATCGAAAGCGGAACCTGGACCTTCCAGAACACCTGCCAAGGAGTAGCGCCAAGATCGGCTGCAGCTTCCATATATGACTTGTCCATCTTATTGAGAATGTTGTAGATAGGATAAATCATAAACGGAAGATAGTCATATACCATACCCACCAGCAAGGTGCCTTTGCCCAGCTGTATGCCAAGTACGTGGAAAAGCTCAGCTGTAGCGAGAGTCCTCATCAGGGCATTGATCCACATCGGCATAATGAAAAGCACGATGGTCACGGCACTCCGGTTATACTTCCGGTTTGCAAGAATCCACGCGGCAGGATAGCCAAGGAGGATGCAGATAATGGTGTTCTCTATCGCCACCTCCAATGAAAGTGCGAAAGTGCCTATGGCATCGGCATCGGTGAAGAACTTTGTGAAGTTCCCGAATGTAAAATTGCCTGAACCGTCCTGGAAAGCATAAAGTATGATCAGGATCAGAGGCAGCGCGACAAACAGCAAAAGGAATATCGCGTAGGGCAGTGCCCAGCTTGATCTCTTATTCATCAGCCTTTATGATCTTTATGTCCTTAGGAGCAATGTTAATACCTACAAGGTCGCCCTTGTCCCAGATGTCGTTTGTGTCAACCCAGATATGGTCTCCGTCATCCGTCAGAATCGTCAGATGGTAATGATCGCCTTTATATAAAAGGAAATGTACGAGGCCGGAAAGCATACCTTCCTCCGGATGGTCGATCAGATCCACCGCTGAGAATTCAACTTCCACCTTTGCTTTCTCGCCTTCGGCAAAACCTTCTACCGGCAGACACTCGAATGTCTCGCCAAGGAATTTCACGTGCGACGAGTCAACAACTTCCGCATCGAATGTATTGCAGATCCTTTCCTTATGCATAACCTGGATGTCTGCAGGACGGATTATAAGACCGACCTCAGCATCAGGTTCGAATGCATTATAGTCCTGAACCATAAGTTCATAGCCATTGTCCGTTTCAACGAACATCTCATAATGCACCCCCTTGAATGTGCAGGATTTCACCTTTGCGGTAAACTGTGCACCATCAATCCTGTTCATTATATATATATCTTCAGGACGGACAACTACATCCACTGCCACATTCTCTCCGAATCCTTCATCAACACATTCGAACTCGTGACCCACGAACTCTACGAGCCTGTCCCTGACCATACGGCCGTTAAGGATATTGGACTCTCCGATGAAATCTGCTACAAAAGAATTCTGCGGCTCGTTGTATATGTCTGTAGGAGTGCCGATCTGCTGGATCTTTCCCTCGTTCATAACGATGATGGTATCTGAGAGAGTAAGGGCCTCCTCCTGATCGTGAGTGACATAAACGAAGGTGATTCCCAGCTTCTTATGCATTTCCTTGAGCTCTATCTGCATATCCTTGCGCATCTTCAGGTCAAGGGCTGCAAGAGGCTCGTCGAGAAGAAGCACCTTTGGCTGGTTCGCGATTGCCCTGGCTATGGCCACACGCTGCTGCTGGCCACCGGACAGCGACTCCACATCCCTGTCTTCATAGTCAGTCATACTTACCATCTTCAGTACCTTCATAACGCGCTTGTCGATCTCGTCCGCAGGCACTTTCTGAAGTTTCAGACCGAAGGCGATATTCTCATATACATCAAGATGAGGGAAAAGAGCATAGCGCTGGAAAACAGTGTTGACCGGACGCTGATGAGGCGGTATATTTGTGATATCCTCGCCGTTTATGCGGATCTCACCCTTGTCAGCCTGTCCGAATCCGGCCAGAAGCCTGAGCATCGTGGTCTTTCCACAGCCTGAAGGACCGAGTATGGTCACGAATTCACCTCTTTTGACATTGATGCTCACATCGTCAAGAATGACCTTGTCTCCGAAGCTCTTTGATATATTCTTTATTTCGATTATGTAGTCGTTGGTGCTCATTTCTGTATTGTAAGGTTTGATTAATCAGTCACGTTTGCCGAATAGTTTCTCCGCTGTCGATGTCAGGTCAAGTTTCCATCGGACTCCTATGTTCATCATATTGTCGCCGAAGTTGTTTCCAGCCCAATATGCGTGTATCCTGACATCTCTGCATTCCTCGAATGGGAAGAACTCCAGACCTGCACCATAATAAATGTAATCGCCGCCTTTGTATTCTTCATACGCAAGTTCGTATGGCAGATCTTCCGATGTATGTTCCCATCCGAATTTTCCGAACACCCTCAGCCATTCCCCGAATGAATATGATGGTGCAACGATAAGATTGAAGTCGTCGCAGAAGAATCTCTTCATCTGCACACCTCTGGCCATATATTCTATGTCGCAATCGAAGCCGCCGAAATGGAAGCGGTTTCCGAAATTCAAGCCTTTCATATACTCGCCTTTGCCGAACTGCCACATATTCACCGACCAGTAAGGCTCATAGCAGTCCCACTCGGCACGCCAGGCAAGATTATATCCGAACTGGGTATCTGCTGTAGCAATCGGCGAATTGGTGAACTGGAAAAGCACCGAATGATTGTCGGCCGGATACCATCCTGCCTCAAGTCCCCACTGATAACAGTCGAACATATTATAGAACATAGAGTTCATATCAAAATATGCATCTAGGACATCGGCGTCATATTCGAAGTTGCCGACAATAGATGAAAGCTTTCCCATAGTGATGGAGAAATCACTGACTTCGTAGGTAAGATTCAGCCATTGGGTCGCATCAAATCCGAGAGGCATAATGTCAAAATAATCAGCCGCGATGATGTGATTGAAGCTGTACGAAAGTCTGGGACTTATATTACCGTTAATATCCAGATATAGGCCAGTGGCACCAAAACGTCCGGCGCCATCTGGAAAATAGTGATTATACCCGACTCGCGAATCCAGATAAATGTCTGGAATGTAATCAGTCTGCTCACTTGTTTCTGCATCCCCCCAGGATGACTTCTGCAATGTCACAGTACTGTCAGCTTCCTGTGCCCTGACTGCAGAGCCGATTGTCATAAGGACAACCCCCAAAAAGACAAATAGTTTCCTCATCAATTAATAAACAGTAAAATACATAAGAGCTGGTTTTATATTAAAAAGCGGTCGTATGTTCCGGTCAGAACCCACAATCGCTTTATCGGGACAAAAATAAAATAAAGTTTTGATAAATCGCTTCATTTTATGTTTTTTTTGACGTCTCATTTGTGAAAACGACCGTAGAGAATCCTGTAACGCCAATGTTCAAAAGTCTGTTGATAAACTAATATTGCAGATATAGTCTGTTCAGAATTAAATCAATACCTTAGCGGACCATATCAGGAAAACATAAACTATAACCATATTATGAGCAGCGCAGAAATCACAATCATCAAGAGAGACGGCAAACGCAAGGCCTTTTCAGTAGAAAAGATCAAGAATGCCATACGCAAGGCCTTCCTGTCTGTGGGAGCTTTTGCGACAGAAGAAGACCTTGTGAACATCCTTTCTCACGTCCGCATCTCTGACGGAATGCACGTAGAGGAGATTCAGAATCAGGTGGAGATCGGTCTTATGGCCGAGCAATACTTTGCTGTTGCAAAGGCGTATATGCTTTACAGACAGAGACATAGCGAAGATCGCGAGGTGCGTGACCATCTGGATTTCCTCATTCAGTACTGCCAGGCTGAGAATGCGGCGACAGGCAGCAAGTATGATGCTAATGCTAATATCGAGAAGAAGAACCTTGCAACACTTATCGGTGAGCTTCCGAAGAAGAATTTCATAAGGCTCAACCGCCGTATCCTCACTGACAGGATGAAGAAGATGTACGGCAAGGAACTTTCTGACAAATATATCAGACTTATCAAGAACCACCACATCTACAAGAATGACGAGACCTCTCTTGCAAATTACTGCGCCAGCATAACAATGTATCCTTGGCTGCTCGAGGGTACAAAGCCTATTGGCGGCAACTCCATAGGTCCGACCAATCTCAAATCCTTCTGCGGAGGCTTCATCAACCTTGTCTTTATGGTTTCAAGTATGCTCAGCGGTGCCTGCGCTACTCCGGAATTCCTTATGTATATGAACTATTTCATAGGCAAGGAATATGGTGTTGACTATTGGAAACATCCTGAAACTCAAGCTGATAACTCCAACAAGAAGCGCAGTATCGACAAGGTGATCACTGACTGCTTCGAGCAGATAGTTTACTCTATCAACCAGCCTACAGGTGCACGTAACTTCCAGGCAGTGTTCTGGAACATCTCATACTATGACAAGAACTATTTCGAGAGCATCTTCGGCGAGTTCCGTTTCCCTGACGGTTCGAAGCCAGACTGGGACGGTCTTTCGTGGCTCCAGAAGAGGTTTATGAAGTGGTTCAACGCAGAGCGCCTCAAGACACCTCTTACCTTCCCTGTAGAGACTATGGCTCTTCTTACAGAAAACAATGAAGTGAAGGACAAGGAGTGGGGAGATTTCACAGCTGAAATGTACTCTGAGGGACATTCCTTCTTTACATATATGAGCGACAATGCAGACTCGCTTGCTTCCTGCTGCCGTCTGCGCAACGAGATACAGGACAACGGATTCAGCTACACACTGGGTGCCGGTGGTGTCTCGACCGGTTCAAAGAGCGTGCTCACCATCAACCTTAACAGATGCGTACAGTATGCTGCGAAAAACGGACAGGACTATCTGACTTATCTTGCAGAAGTTGTGGATCTTGTCCATAAGGTACAGCTTGCATACGATGAGAATCTGAAATCACTTAAGGAGCAGGGTATGCTTCCACTCTTCGATGCCGGATTCATAAACATCGGACGCCAGTACCTCACAGTCGGTATCAACGGACTTGTAGAGGCTGCGGAATTCCTCGGCATCGAGATCAACGACAATCCTAAGTATGTGGAGTTCGTCCAGAACACTCTCGGCCTTATCGAAGATTATAACAAGAAATACCGTTCAAAGACCACCTTGTTCAACTGCGAGATGATTCCGGCGGAAAATGTTGGTGTAAAACACGCCAAGTGGGATAGGGAAGACGGTTATGCAGTACCTCGTGACTGCTATAACAGCTATTTCTACATCGTGGAAGACAAGTCGCTGAACATCATTGACAAGATGCGTCTGCACGGACGTAAGTATATCGAGCATCTTACCGGTGGATCTGCTCTCCATCTCAATCTTGAGGAGCATCTGACAAAGGCTCAATATGCACAGCTTCTTCGTATCGCGGCTCAGGAAGGCTGCAACTATTTCACCTTCAACATTCCTAACACAATATGCAACAAGTGCGGCCATATCAGCAAGCACTACCTCAAGGAATGTCCGCAGTGCCACAGCGAAGATATTGATTATCTGACCCGTATCATCGGTTATATGAAGCGTGTCAGCAACTTCTCTATGCCACGTCAGGAAGAGGCTGCAAGACGTCATTATCACCGTGACGAAGGAAAGCACCTATGCTAAAGTGCTATAGTTATGATATTGTCTGCCAGGAGATCCCGGATGAGATCAGCCTGGCAGTCAATATTTCCGGATGTCCCAACAGATGTCCGGGCTGCCATAGTCCCTGGCTTTGGGAAGATGAAGGCAGAGAAATGACAGAAGAACTGCTTGCCTCATTGATAGACCAATATCCGTCTGCAATCACCTGCTTCTGCTTTATGGGCGGAGATGCCGCACCTAAAGAAATACAGCGTATGTCCGAATGGATAAAATCTGAATACCCTCATCTCAAGACAGCGTGGTATTCCGGACGGGCAGACATTCCGGAGAACTTCAATCTTCTTTGCCTTGACTACATCAAGCTAGGCCCTTATGTCGAAGCCCTGGGAGGACTGAAATCACCGACCACGAATCAGGCTCTTTATCGCGTCCTCCCTGGAGGAAAGCTCGAAAAATGTACGATCATCTGAGCTGGAATACTACCGGAAAGGTATAAGTAACAGGAACTGCCCTGTCTCTCTGCCGGCCCGGCTCCCATTTTGGCGAACTGCCTACTACTCTGACAGCTTCCGAGTCAAGTGCCTTATCTACACCGCGTAAAACAGAAATGTTAGACAGACTTCCGTCCGGCATAACGGTGAAATTCAAGATAACTCTTCCCTGGACTCCGTTCTCGATGCAGACCTCAGGATACTTGAGTCTCTGATTCACCCAGCGGCTGAAATCATTCGCGGAACCTCCGTTGAACTTCGGCTTCTGCTCGACCAGAGCAAATGGAATAGGATCTTCATCGACTTCCACTTCCACCACATCATAATAGTCAATAATCTCTACCCCGGATCCCGGATCGTCCTCAATTGTACGGAAAAGATCGTCTTTGATCTCAATATCGTCATCCACAATATCTATTATATCATTCAGTTCGATCTTAGGTACGGCAGGTGGAGGAGGTGGGGGAGTTTCAAATGTAGCCGGAATGATGATTTCTTCCACGTCAAAGGACTGATTGTCATCCAGCATAACTGTCCTGACGTCTGAAGTGCTGTACTCAAATCCGAGCCATACAAGGACAAGGGAAGCAATGAGGCCGACTTCAACGAAAAGAAGCTTCTTGTTTTCAAGATCAGCTTTCTCTGTTTTCTTTGTTTTCATAACACGAGATTTAATTGGTTTATGCAAAGGTATGCATCAAAAAAGCCTGAAAACGAATTTCCAGGCCTCTAAAATCTCTCGCGTTCCTATTACAACGCACTGATTATCAGAGAGTTACGAGCAAGCAATCCTGCAAAATCTCTCCAGCTTTGCAACGCTTTGATTATCAAGCATTTATAAAATGCAGAAAATCATCCTTATCTGGAGCTTCTGAAGAGGAAATCTTGGTCTTGAGTCGCCAGATACGATTATATATGACTCCCTTTTCCTTTTCCAATATGGTGGATATCGTTGTGCTTGAAAAGCCGGAAGCTGCAAAAACATATAGCCTGATGTCGTCTTCCTTAAGTTTTGGAAGTTGTTTTCTCAGCCGGCTTACAACCTCATCGCAGTTTCTGTCAAGCATCAGTTCAAGTCCGGTGAGCATCTTGGGGTCGTTGCGGAGCCCTTCGATCACAGCCTTGACTTCTTTGAGAATCTTATCCTGAAGGTTAGATGTACCTTCATATATATAATACTGTTCGCATAGCCTTTCCAGCATATCGAACTTCGCGATCGACAGATGCTTCTCGGAAGGAAGCCTCTTTGATGCAGTCTTAAGTTTGATCTGCAGGTCTTCGGCTATCCCCATATACTTCTCTGTCTCAGCCTTTTCCTCAGCAAGAGCCTTCGCCGCCTCAAGGCGTCTATATCTTATATATCCGATCAAAGCAAAGACTATCGCAATGAATGCACATATCAGGAATGCTGTCGTATGCCTGACCGAACTTAATCTCTGACGGGTGAGACTGTGCTGCTGATCAAGGTAGTCCCTGCGGGATGATGCTACAGACCTGCGCAACGAGGCCATCTCCACAGAATTGCTGTACTCCATAACGGATTCAAGGGACTTCAATGCTTCAGAGTCCAGTCCGGCTCTGCTTCTTACCTGATATATACGGAAATCGGCCTTGGCCTTTTCGGACGCATCAGAAGCTGCCCTGGATGACGCAAGAGCCATTTTTTCCGCATCTTCATTCCGACCGATCAATGAATATGCGTATGCGAGTATTCCCAGATCAGAACTGCTCAAAGGACATTTCAGTTCTGTCGCTGCCCTAGAAAGCATCTCAATGGCAAGAACCGGATCCGGCTCGGCAGTTTCCACAGATAAAGCCGCGTACGCAGACAGACACCGGGCTTCAAGCAATGTGTCTGCACTTTCGTGTGCCCTGTAAAGGACATTGCGGTAAACCCTTTCAGCTGAGGCATAATCACCTGAATTGTAGCAGGCCAGTCCCTTTTCAAAATCCACGTGCAGACTGTTATAGGGCTTGTCTGCACTTTTGAATGCTGCAGAAGACAGATTAAGATAGCGGATCTCGTCAGAAAAGCCGTATGTGGCATTGCTTATATGCGCCATAGTACGGTAAATGAGTCCCAGACTATATTGATCATCAAGACTTTGTGCCAGTTCTTCAGCCTCGGAACAGGTTGTCATAGCCTCCGAGAACCGCTTTTCTTCACATAAGGCCTCGCTTCTGGATATGGCATCAGCCAGCTTTGCCTGCTTTGTCCCGGTACAGGCGACAAAGCAGGATAGGAACAATATCAGAAATATTCTCATCATATCTTACAAATATAAACGAAAAGTTTCTATTCGTTTTCATAAAGAAGAATTTCTTTTGTGAAGGCATCGATTTTGTCTTACCTTTGCGGCCGAAATAAAATGACTATGCAGAAACCTATAATATACCAGATGCTTCCACGATTGTGGGGCAATGACAAGATAGATCCAAAGAAAAACGGCAGCCTGTCAGAAAACGGCACCGGCAAATTCTCCGATATAGACAGCAATACACTTGAATATCTGAAATGGCTCGGATGCAGCCACGTCTGGTTGACCGGCGTAATCAGACATTCGACGCAGGCAGATGAAGAAGGCTGCATTCCATCGCATCCTCAATTTGTCAAAGGCAAGGCAGGTTCTCCATACGCAATATGCGACTATTATGACGTCAACGCATATCTTGCTGATAATCCGGAGAATAGGATGGCCGAATTCGAGTCTTTGATCAAGCGGATGCACGATGCAGGACTCAAGGTGATAATTGACTTTGTACCTAATCACGTCTCAAGAGACTACGGAAAGACAGCGCCTTCAGAAGGACATCCGATGCTCGGTGAGAACGATGACAAGACAGTTCACTGGAAGTCTGAGAATGACTTCTTCTATTATCCCGGTCAGCAGCTGGTGCTTCCGACTGAAACTCCGGAGGGAATGGAACCATACGTCGAACTGCCGGCAATGGCGACAGGCAATAACTGTTACAGCCCTGCTCCTGGCATCAATGACTGGTATGAAACTGTCAAGATCAATTATGGAGACAGCCACACGGGGACTTGGGACAAGATGTATGACATCATCCGTTTCTGGGCTGAGAAAGGTGTGGATGGATTCAGGTGCGATATGGTGGAACTGGTTCCACCGGAATTCTTCAAATGGCTGATAGCCAAGGCAAAAACGGTTTTTCCGTCCCTGATCTTCATTGCCGAGGTCTATAAGAAAGAACTTTATGGAGAATATATCAGGACAATCGGATTTGATTACCTTTACGACAAGTCCGGCCTGTATGATACACTCAGGACAATTGTTGAAAAGAACGTAAACGACAACGGTATGCCGGTGGAATTATGGCAGTCTGCGACAGGCATAACACGTAGCTGGCAGTTTCTCAGTGATTTGCAGCCATATATGCTCAATTTCCTTGAGAACCACGACGAACAGAGGTTTGCTTCGGATTTCTTCGGTAGGGACGCTCGCAAGACATTCGCACCTTTATATGTCTCCTTATTCCTTAACACCGCTCCGTTTATGATTTATTTCGGTGAAGAGGTAGGAGAGAAAGGAATGGATGAAGAAGGATTCAGCGGACGCGACGGCCGTACTACGATTTTCGACTGGTGGAGCGTTGCTTCGATACGCAGGCTCAGGAAGCTGATAGCTTCAGGAAAATATCGCACGTCATCTGTATCGGAACTGGTGGAGAACGGACTTATGAAGGAGGAGGCTGAATTATTCCTTCGTTTCACCGAAGCTATAAGATTCGCTGCAGAAGATTGTTCTATCCGTCAGGGAACAACTTACGATCTCTGCTACTGCAATATGTCATCCGACGGATTTGACAAGAACAGGCATTTCGTCTTTCTCAGGGACTACGAGGAACATACACTTCTGATTGCAGCCAATTTCTCGAACAGGGAAGCTGTGATGAAGCTCGTCATTCCGGAACACGCCTTCGAATGGATGGGTATCCCTAAGACAGAAGCACTCCATCCCGGTAAGGTGATCGAGGTGAAGGTCCAGCCTATGGATGGAGCCATCGTTACTCTGATTTAGTGCATCAAAAGCTTAAAAATAGCGGTTAACATAAATGTTATCACCATAAACATTTGTGTTAACCGCTCTATTTATCAACACATTATCAATATCCGACTATTGCTTGGTTAGATGAACGGTCAATATAGCCTTCCAGACCTTTCGGAGCCTTGTACAGGCTTGTAAAAGTACCTCGACGTATGCATTCAAGGCCGGAAATCGCAGATTCGTCCACAGTTCCGTCACCTCTTACCGTATCGATAGTAAGGTAACCGACACCCAGAGAAGTAATGTTCTGGAAGAAATGAGTTCCCTGGCTCGGTTCGATCTGATACCCCGGAATTGCAGTTTCAACTATCATCCTGGCCTCAGAAATATCACTCCACAATACCGGTATTCCTAACCAAGGATCCGAAGACCCCCATCGTCCGGGACCGATCAGGATATATGAAGCACCTTCCTGTTTCACGAAATTATTGAATTCCGCGATCTCGGCAGCCATTTCCTTGGTCCTGGCACTGTCAAAAGTATCAGAAGGCACCTGTATTATATATTTTATGCCATCGATATGCCCTGATCCGAGAGCCTTAGAAGACCTGATCAGGATGTTTTGCATATCTTCGCTCACTTTTTCGATGGATACAGCATTATCAGCGCTGTATTCGCCGACAGGGCGCACCTGAAGCAGCTTCAGATTGAATCTCGAACCATTCTCCTTATGCTCTATATCAGCAGCAAACTCCATTTCTATATCGCACATAAGTTCCTTCTTGCATATATCAAGAATATCACTGATGATCTGTGCGAACGGATATCTGTTATATTTCAGGATCGCATCAAATGATATGACCCTTGGCCCCTTTGAAGTTATTCCCGGAACCATACGGTTATTCTCTATGCTGAAAGTCGATGCAACCAGCTCCGGATGAGAGAATTCCTGCAGAGCTTCTGCCACAGGAATATGAGCCAGATTCACCCCTTCGTCACGTGAAATCTTGAATGAACCAGCTCGCAGATCCAATGCATACATCATTTTCTGAGTGTCTCTCAGCGCAAGCTTGGTCTCAGACAGCTGCAGGATCTTCTTCGGATATTTCGGACTGAATCTCAATGAGTTGCCGCCGTCAACTACAGTCTTACCTAAACCAAATGCAAGATCCACGATGCCATCTTCAGGCTTCTCGTTGCCGATTGGGTAGAAATTGACCGACCGGGCTACACCAGAAAGCAAAGGATAGTAGAGGTTATTATGTTCGGCTCCGCATATACTTTGTACGACCACCGCCATCTTTTCTTCGCTGAGAAGATTTCCGGTAGTCTGGATATAAGCTCTGCTGCCATTGTAGAATACAGAGGCATATACGCTCTTGATCGCCTTGCCCAGCATACGGAGCATCTGATCCCTGTTCTCTGCCAGAGGAATCATATAAGTGGAATATACTCCGGCAAAAGGCTGATAGCTGCTGTCTTCCAGTTTTGAGCTGGAACGTACCGCGAGAGGGGAGCGGGTCGTATCGACAAAGGCTCTCAATTCCTCCACCAGCTTTTCAGGAAGTCGTGAGGATACGAACTCCGACAAGATTTCTTCATCGGAAATGTCGGAATCGATCACATACTGCAGGTCATTCTCAAGGATGAACTGATCGAAATAGTCGGTAGCTATCACGACGGTACGAGGGATTGAGATCTTCACATTCTCGTATCTGTCTGCCAGATGGTGCTTGTAAACCAGGCTGTTAAGAAAGGCCAGACCACGTGCCTTTCCTCCCAATGATCCCTCTCCCATACGAGAGAACCATATATGTCTGCCGTATGTTTTCGCGTCAAAATGAGCAATCACTCCTCTTCCGGTCAGGGCGTGATAATCGTGAATCTGCTGTGATACGTATGCTCTGAGCTCGGCGACATTTGCAAAATGGCTCTCGGAGACCTTCTTGAATTTAGCTCCAAGCGTAAAAAGACCTCTGGCCATAAACCACTTCGAAAGCATATTCTTGGAGGTGTTTGCCAGAAGAATATCCTCCGGAATCTCACGCATAAGCACTTCAAGCTCCTTAAGATTGGCGGCTCTGCCGTACTCGACACGGTCAGCATCTCTGAAAATGAAGTCACCGAATGCAAATTCTTCCTTGATATAATCGTAAAGCTGGATCATCAGTGTCTTGGAGTATTTCCTTAAGAAACCGACACCAAGTTCCTCTGCCACAGGGCATATAGAGTCTTGAGACGATTGAAGGAGAATCGGCATTTTCGGATCATCAGCCTTTATATGCCTCACCAGATTCAATCCGGCATCCAGCTTTTCTTCTTCCGGCTTTCCACCTCTATGTTCGCAGAATCCCACATCGGATATGACACCCAGCAGATTGGACTTGTACTTCTCATACATAGCCATAGCGTCATCAAGATTGGTAGCAAGAAGAATCTTAGGACGAGATCGCTTCATATTCTTTCTCTGCTGCTCATTAAGCGTCTCCTTCAGAAACTCGGAACTCTGTCTGAGTACCATACGGTAAAGTTCAGGAAGGTATGTTGAATAATATCTTACGGAGTCTTCAACCAGGAGGATACTCTGCACTCCGACTCTAAGTATGTCATTATCAGCATTTTTCAAATCCTCGAAAAGCTTGATGATAGCCACGATCAGATCGGCGTTTCCGTGCCAGCTGAACATATAGTCGATGGCTGTAGTATCCATATTGGATATCCTCCTGTAAACCTCCTTGGAGAAATGCGTCAGAAGCACGAAAGGAAGACTTTTCCTTTCTTTCTTGATATCCGCAGCAAGGGTGAACACATCATTGTCACCGGCGTTATACATACATATCACCATATCTATTCCTACGGTGGTATTAAGTACTTCACGCGCCTGAGCTGAAGTCTGCACCCATACGAAGGTCGGAGGAGTACTGAGGTTCAGATCGATATATTCCTTATAGATCTGTGTTTCAATCTGGCCGTCCTCTTCAAGAATAAAGGCATCGTAGTTGCTGCATATCATAAGGATACGTCTCACCCGGAATCCCATAAGTGACTCGTAATCAGCATTGAGCAGTTCCTTAAGCAGTTTTGGCTCTATGGTATTCATCTCTTGACAATCAATAATTTCTTCTTCTGAACTCAGCCACAGTAACAGCAGTCGCGACCGCTGCATTCAAAGACTCCGAACCGGGATCATCCGGCGGGAACGGAGGTATATAAAGCCTGTCGGAAACCAGCGCGGACATTTCCCGGGATATACCCTCCGACTCATTACCTATCACGATGACGGCAGGCGATGAACTTCCGGTGTCCAAAGGACGTGAATATAGGTTCTCTCCATCCAGGAATGTACCATATACCTTGCCTCCTGAATCAAGTACAGCCTTAGCCAACGACGGAAGATCCATATAGTGCATCCTGACCCTGAAAATGGCTCCCATCGTGGCCTGGACAACTTTGGGATTGAAGACATCGACTGTATCCGGTGCTGCAAATACAGCCTTTATGCCGAACCAATCGGCGATACGCAGGATAGTCCCCAGATTACCCGGGTCACGTATGGTATCCAGAGCAAGATACAGCCCTCCTTCTGACAGCATAGATGCTACAGATGCCACATCATCCACATATATGTCCGAAGGCTTGTGAACCACCGCCAGAACAGGAGAAGGGGAGGATAATGAAGATATCCTCTTCATAGCCTCATCTCCGATGTCATTCTTGCGATACAGATCTTCAACCTTGAAATGTGACTTAAGAGCTTCTTCCACCATCTTCTCGCCTTCTACAATGAAAAGCCCGGTCTCGTCCCTGAACTTCTTCTGCTGCAGGGCCTTGACTTTCTTTATCTCATTATTTGAAATTGCTGCCATATATTGACGCTTTACATAAACTACAAATATAGCTTTTTTTGGCCAAAATTTTGAGAAATGCACAGATTAAGATAAATTTGCAACGATAATAGGTATGAAATCCATATTCCGCATCATATATATCCTGGCATTGGTTCTTATGTCGGTATCCTGCAGCACGACGCGTGTCCTGCAGGACGGGGAATATCGTCTTACGAAGAACAAGATAAGGATCGAGAATGACAAGGATTTCAATCCTAACCAGCTGAACAAATATCTCAAGCAGAATGAAAACCTGGGATGGTCTCCGTTCCTTTACGTTTACAACTGGACCAACGGCCAAGGAAAGGGTTGGGACAGACTTGTGCAGAAGATAGGCAAGGCACCTGTCGTGTATGATCCGGAACAGGTGGAAAATTCCATTTCCAACATCACGAACCACCTCGAATACCTGGGCTTTTACGGCTCGGAAGTCGAATCCGAAATAAAGGTGAACAAGAAGAAGGTAAGCGTCACCTATAATGTCAGTCTGGGAAAGCCATACACCATAAAGGACATCAGTATAGTTCTGCCCGAAAGAGGGGAGTTCAGAGAAGCTTTTCTTGCCGATACAGCAGCTATGAGCGTAAGGAAAGGTGACATTCTGGCGGAGCAGTCGCTTGAGGAGGAGACTGAAGCAATGGCGGCATCCCTTCGCAACAAGGGTTTCTATACTTTCAGCAAAAACAATTTCTTCTTCGAAGCCGATACATTCAGCATACCAGGTTATGCCCTTCTGGAGATGAAGGTGAATGAATATACGAGAAACGAGACTCCAAAAGATGCTCAGCCGATAAGGAAATTCTATATTGACGATGTCACCTTCTCCTATCCTAAGACATTGAAAATCAGGGAAAAGATTCTTCGCGACCTGAACACCGTGATTCCAGGAGAGGTCTATAGTGAGGATATGGTCAATCACACATATTCACGACTTTCAGCATTGCGGGTCTTCAGCAGCGTGAACATCGGAATGACCACAAAAGACACTAATCTGGTCGATTGTTCCATATCTCTCGCCCAGTCGAAGCTTCAGGGATTCAAGATCAATCTCGAAGCATCCACAAATTCATCAGGACTCTTTGGTATCTCTCCTCAGATTTCATACTACCACAAGAACATATTCAAGGGAGGAGAGTGGCTGAATCTGAGCTTTATGGGCAATTTCCAGTTCAAGTTCAAGGACGATGTACGTTCAAATGAATTCGGTGTGTCTGCAGGTCTGAGTCTTCCGCGCTTTTTCCCTCTGTCGTACAGACACTTCAAGGGGGCTATACCGAGAACAGACATCAACTTTTCATACAACTATCAGAACAGGCCCGAATACACCAGAAACATCCTTTCGACCTCATACGGCTATACTGGCGATGTCAGAAACCGATTCTTCTATCAGGTCTATCCGCTTCAGCTCAATGTCGTAAGGCTTTTCGATCTGGACGAAAATTTCTACGAGAATCTTGCTGCGGATCCTTTCCTGAGAAACGCATATCAGGATCACTTCGACCTCGGCTCGGGAGGTACCCTCTACTATACCACCGATGCGGCTACGATACCGGACAAGACTTATTTTTATTCAAGACTCCAGCTTGATGTCGCAGGTAATCTCCTCAGGGCGTTCAATCCGCTTATGAAAAAGGATATCAACGGAGCCGGAATGATATGGAACACACCTTATTCGCAATATGTCAGAGCAGAACTGACCTTGGGACGCACCTGGGTCTGGGGACAGAACAACGGCCAGTCCATTGCCACAAGACTCCTCGCCGGTGCCGGATATGCGTACGGAAATTCATCTGCTCTGCCTTTTGAAAAGCATTTCTACGGGGGAGGTGCCAACAGTCTCCGAGGATGGCAGGCCAGAACCGTCGGCCCGGGAACTTCACAGCTGGACAAGTCATTCATAATCCCGAATCAGACAGGCGATATGAAGCTTGAGGCGAATATTGAATATCGGTTCGATATGTTCTGGAAGGTGGCTGGAGCCGTATTTGTCGATGCGGGAAATGTCTGGACATTGAAGCACAAGGACACTCCTGAATCAGATCCGGCCGTATTCCGCTGGAACAGGTTGGGAGAAAGCATTGCCGCCAACTGGGGTACAGGCATCAGACTGGATTTCGGTTTCCTCCTGCTGCGCTTCGACCTGGGTATGAAGATTCACGATCCTGCCAGTGAACAGAAATGGGTGAATCCGGCAAAGTGGCTGAACCGTGACAACTTCGCCCTCCATTTCGGTGTAGGATATCCGTTCTGATCTATTTCTTGGAATAATATTTCGGCCAGAGATTTTCCAGCCTCGATCTCAGCACATCTTCCTGCTTGTTATCAGCCGGCTCATAGAACTTATGCCCTGAAAGCTCGGAAGGCATAAATTCGAGGTCTGCAAAATGTCCGGGATAGTCGTGGGCATATTTATATCCGTCGGCATAGCCCAGTTCTTCCATAAGCTTTGTAGGAGCATTCCTCAAATATAGCGGCACAGAAGCCATCTGCGTATCCTTAGCTACCGCAAGCGCCTCATTAATAGCCATATATGCCGAGTTGCTCTTTGCGGAGGAAGCAAGATATATCGTACATTCCGCAAGCGGGATCCGGGCTTCAGGCATTCCGATATTATGTACGATCTGGAATGTCGAATTGGCCAGAAGCAGGGCGTTAGGATTGGCCAGGCCGACATCTTCTGCGGCCAGGATGCAAAGCCGCCTTGCTATGAAAAGCGGATCTTCACCTCCGTCAAGCATACGGGCAAGATAATAAACAGCAGCGTTAGGGTCTGAGCCACGCACGCTTTTTATAAAGGCAGAAATCACATCATAATGCATTTCTCCTCCTTTATCATATATCGCGACATTCTCCTGCAGACAGGATGTAACGGTCTTATTGTCGATTATGATCTTAGAATCACCTGCAAAGGATCCGGTCACGATCTCCAGGATGTTGAGCAGCTTTCGGGCGTCACCGGCAGCATAACGGAACAATGCTTCAGTCTCAGTGACTTCGATTTTTCTATGTTTCAGAATTTCATCGTTGCCTATAGCTCTGTCGAGAAGAGTCTGA
This sequence comes from Bacteroidales bacterium, assembly GCA_015060395.1. Classification (GTDB taxonomy): domain Bacteria; phylum Bacteroidota; class Bacteroidia; order Bacteroidales; family UBA932; genus Cryptobacteroides. Next base: position 5,551 of record SUYP01000025.1, on the reverse strand, counting down.
AGATCCTGCTTTTCCAGAGATTTCAAGACGAAAACCTGACAACGTGACAGGAGGGGAGTTATGACCTCAAATGACGGATTCTCGGTAGTAGCTCCAATCAGGATTATGGTTCCATCTTCCACAGCTCCAAGAAGGGCATCCTGCTGCGATTTATTGAACCTGTGTATCTCATCTATAAAGAGAATCGGGGACAACCCGTTGGAAAACAAGGAGTTGGATCGTGCCTTATCAATTACTTCCCTTACGTCCTTCACACCGGAACTGACAGCAGAAAGCGTGAAGAATTCTCTGCCTAGTGACTTGGCGACGATTCTGGAAAGAGTTGTCTTGCCGACTCCCGGAGGCCCCCATAGGATGAATGAAGAAAGGTTTCCGCTCTCTATCATATTCCTGAGAATGCAGCCTTTGCCTATAAGATGCCTTTGACCGACATAACCATCAAGGTCGTGCGGTCTCATCCTTTCAGGAAGCGGCGGAAGCATCCTGCTTCGTCCTATGTTGTCATCATTCATCATATATCCTTGCCGAACACCCATCTGCGCTTATGAAGTTCTTTTTCAAACGGATCCCACATCGCCTGGACCTTCGCGTTTGTTTCAAGATTGGCGTTGGTCTCTGCATATTTGAATCCCATCTTCCTGTAATTCTGGAACAGATCCACGAACAGGAGGGAATTGACACCTTTGTTCTGATAGTCAGGTCTCACACCTATCAGCAGAAGGTCCAATGTCTCAGGCTTCTTCCAGAACATTGCCTTGAGCAGGTGCCACCATCCGAAAGGCAGAATCTCCCCATTGCATTTCTGAAGTGCCTCTGACAATGACGGAATGGTGATTCCGGCTGCAATAAGGTCTCCTTTCTGATCCTCTATGAATGTAAGCATCTTCATATCGACCAGAGAAAGATACACATCCACATACTGATCTATCTGCTTCGGTGATAGAAGTGAATAGCCGTAAAGCACACAGTATGTTTCATTTATGAGCTGAAACAGCTTATGTCCGTATTTTTCTTTCCTTATCTGTGCCTTGGTCTTTTTAAGCACCTTGAGATTATAGCGCTCCTTTACCAGCGCGGCAAGCTTTATGTGTCTCTCCGGAAGCTGCTCTGGAATCGTGATCCTGTATTCAACCCATCCGGTCTCCTTGTAATATCCGAGCTTTTTCAGATGTTCCGGATAATACGGATGATTATATATGAGCGCCATCGTACTCAGGCGGTCGAAGCCTTCCACAAGCATTCCCTCGGGATCGAAGTCTGTAAATCCGAGAGGACCGACGATCTGTGACATTCCACGAGCCTTTCCAAAGGCAATCACCGCATTCAGAAGTGCCTCGCTTACTTCGATGTCATCAATGAAATCGATCCATCCGAAACGGACCTGCTTTACTCCCCAGGCTTCGTTTGCCTTATGATTCACTATTGCAGCCACCCTTCCGGCGAGTTTTCCGTCCTTATATGCAAGATAAAATTCAGCTTCGCTGAACTCGAAAGCTCCGTTTTTATCCTTGTCGAAGGTGTTCAGGTCGTCAAAGGGCATACTTGGTACATAGTATCTGTTCCCTTTATATAGTTTATTGGCGAATCTTGCGAATAACTTGAAGTCCTTTTTTGTGTTAACTGTATTGATTATTACAGACATAAAGATCAGTTTTGGTTAGTACATCAGACAAAGTTAGGAAAAATACTCGAATATTTCCTGATTTTTGTTAAATTTGCGTTTCTAGTTTGGTAGAAGGCAGGGTAGTGCCTGCATAAATGTAGTGTATATGAATATCAAGAAAACCAAGATCATCTGTACAATATCGGACATCAACTGCGAAGTTGAATTTATCCGGGAACTGTACTCCAACGGTATGAACGTGGCAAGGATCAACTCTGCACACGCAACCATAGATGGAGCCCAGAAGATTGTTGACAATGTCAGGAAGGTATCGGACAAGATAGCCATACTGGTCGATACCAAAGGTCCCGAAGTAAGACTCACTGCAATGGAAAGTGCTGTCGGATTCGTGGCAAAGAACGGAGACATACTGAAAATTGAAAACGGAATCGACAGTCCGTCTTCACAGAATGTCCTATATACCAATTGCGCGACATTCGTGCAGGATGTACCGGTCGGAGCCGATATCCTGATCGATGATGGAAGCATCGAACTCTCGGTCATCGGAAAGAATGATGAAGAACTGATATGCCGGGTGATGAACAACGGGGTGATAAAGGGAAAGAAGAGTGTCAATGTGCCTAATGTGCACATATCGCTGCCGGCATTGACGGACAAGGACAAGATGTTCGTCGAATGGGCTATAAAGGCTGACATCGATTTCATAGCACACTCTTTCGTCAGGACTAAGGCTGATCTGATTGAAATTCAGGAGATTCTGGATGAGCACAAGAGTCATCTCAAGATAATCTCCAAGATCGAGAATCAGCAGGGAATTGACAACCTCGATGAGATACTGGCTCATTGCTACGGCGTTATGATCGCGAGGGGAGACCTCGGAGTGGAAATCGCAGCGGAAAAGATTCCGATGATTCAGAAGAGGATCGTGCAGAAATGCCGCGCGAGGAAAAAACCGGTGATCGTAGCGACTCAGATGCTGCACAGTATGATCGAGAATCCGCGTCCGACAAGAGCTGAGGTGACGGATGTCGCCAATGCTATCTTCCAGAGCACAGACGCCATTATGCTCAGCGGAGAGACAGCATCAGGCAGATATCCTGTCGAAGCAGTCAAGACTATGACCACCATTGCTCTGGAAGCAGAAGAAAGTATAGACACAAGGCTTGAAGTGAATCTCGAGGAAGTCGCGAAACCAATAGCGGCCGTACTTGCGAAATCACTTGTCGCAGCAACGCAGCAGATACCTGTGAAGGCCATCATCCTTGACACCTGGACAGGACGTACAGGAAGATATCTGGCTGAGTTCAGACCTAAAGTCCCTATTTATGCAATGTGCTATAACGCATTCACTATGAGGGAACTGGCCTTGACCTACGATGTATATTGTTATAAATTTGAAATAACAGGAACGAAAGAAGGTTTCGTTCAGAACTCCCTCAAGATTCTTATTGCTGACGGAAAGATAGCCAAGGGGGATCTTGTAGGATTCATAGGAGGAAGCTTCAATGACGAAGTCGGAGCTACCTATATGGAGTTCAAATATGTTTAAAGCTAACGCAATATTGTGTGTCCTGGTTGCGACCGCATTGTGTCTGGACGAGATGAGCGCCCAGCAAAGGAATATTGGAATGACTTTCAGCTATGCAGGCACAGGACTCGAATATTGCTTTGACGTTGATGATGATAATTTCGTCGGAGTCCAGCTCCGGGCCGAGACATCTGCTCTTTTTGCATTCCGTTCCGTCTATCCGGGTGCCTCTGCATCGGTATTCTGGAATATGATTTTCAAGAAAATGGAGTCTGCGAACGGCAATCCAATAAGATTCTATGCCGGACCAGGACTCGGCATTGGCTACTCAAATGACATCATCGGTCCTCCGGGAATGTTTTTCGGTTTGAAGGGCAGGGTAGGAGGAGAATGTACTTTTGCAAGGGGAGTAACGATATCAATGAATCTTTCGCCTATGCTCGGAGGCCATTTCAGAATCAACGAAGGAATGGTCAATATGCGTCTATACAGGTCAGGACTCCTTTACGGAATAATGCCGGAAGTCAGCATAAGGTATGAATTCTGAATATGAAGAGATTATTGTTCATATTATTGGCTATCAGCCTGTTTAACAAATCCGTTAACGCCCGTGAGGCCGCGACGGAGAGGTTCTCACGCCTCACATACGGCGTGGAATGGGGGTATGTAGCTACTGTTCATTCAGGATATCATTACAACTACTTCGCTCCGGAGGGTTTCAGAGTTGACGAGTCTGACAACAATTTCGGATACTGGCACAACGCCGATATGTATCTGCATATAGGCTGTAATCTGAACGTCAGATGGAATATGTCTATGTTTGTGGGCTACGCCGGAGCAGGAGATCTTCATAATGTAATTCCGGTATCAATCAGAGCGACCAGGTATTTCGGGAACGATCCTCTGAGCGACAGATGGCTGACATTCGTCGATCTGGGAAGCGGAATATGTCTGAGGAGCCCTGTACAGGAGATACTTGTGGGAAAAATTGGTGGGGGATACCGAATATCATTGAGCAAGGACACCAAACTTGATTTCCTGTTTTCAGCAAGAGTCACCTACACTCATCCTTACATTTTCTACGACGACACACAGATATCTCATAACAAGATCAACAGAAACAACGCTTGGCTCAGCGCCTTAAGCATCGGCATATCCTTATCATTCTAACTGACAATCAAACACTTAAGCAATATGGCAATAAAACTTGAACTCAAACGGACAGAGAGAATACTTTTCTGCGGAAGCAAATGGTGGGGGGATCCCGATATGCCTGAAAATATGCAGTATCCTACAATGGAAGTTACTGAAGATGGAGAGACATACGACTATCCGCTGACCTTCATCTGTCAGATCAATTGTGAGGACATTGCGCCATTTGACAAAGAAAACAGACTTCCTCACGAGGGTATGCTTTATTTCTTTGCTGCCGTTGATGATTATATAGGATACGATTCTCCGGTTCATAACCCTGCTGGAGAATGGCCTAAAGGCAGAGTGATGCTGAAATATGCAAAGACAATAAACTTCGAGACCTTCCAGACCTGTATGCTTGTCGGTGACGAAGATGAGCAGCTTACAGAAAATGAGCTGGAAATCGTATTTTCCGAGTGTGAAGACGAGGCTGAAGGAATCAAGATGCTCTCAAACGATCTTCCGGGCAGCTATCCTGATCATACAAACCTTCTCAAGCTCGTTTCCGATTCAGTTTCCGGACTGGATTTCGGATCAGGCCGTCTGGATTTCGTCATCAAGAATTCCGACCTCGGATTCGGCAACTGGAAAAAGACAAAAGCTGTTCTGGGATAATTGATTGGAATTACTTGATTATCCCCCTGGATAATTTAGTTATACAATTTATATTATTATGGGAACTTGACTTAAAACGGTCAAGAATAAGATAGACTATCAGCAAAATAATAGCCCTCACAATGTATGAAGGCTAATTTATATCGGACCTTATCTCTTGTCCATTATACCGAACTTTTCCCATTGTTCCATCGGGAAGTTGTTCTTGATGGTCTGGCGGTAGCCCATTGCGAGTTCCTTTACGTCGGCCAGTTTTTCGTTGGCGGCCTGTAGTTTTTCCGATACTGTCTGACGGAGAGCATCGACTTCCTGAATCATTTCGATTGCCTTGTTCGCTTCCGCTTCAAGTGTGTCCAGACCTTCGGTCCTGATTCCGAGATGAGCGACCTCATCAATGTGCTTCTTGATGCCAGATGCCATAGTCAGGGCCTTCTGGGCATTGGTTTCAAATGTTTTTGACATATCATTTAACTTAAAGTTGAACGGGAACCTTCATATGCCTGATACATAGTGGGTTCATAGCAAAAATAAGAAATTTTCCGTCAACTTGTGACCTTTGATTTACGGAATTTTGAGGTCATTATCAGGCA
>SUYP01000003.1 GCA_015060395.1 Bacteroidales bacterium | reverse complement strand
GGTATCTTTACTTCCGTAATGAGGACAATAAAAAGAAAGGAAAGTAGTCCGAACTACGTGCAGCGGTTCTACCTACTTTCCTTTCTTTTTATTCAATGTCACCAACCATTTTTGGCAACATTACCTAAAAATAAACCCGACCGAATATTCCGGTGACCCCCGCCTCCTTTTCAGGAGGCACCCCCTAGCCGGGGGTGGCACGTCACCTATATATTCGGTCGGGTTTATTTTATATCCTGATAGAATTGACGCGATTCTTATTTGAAGAGCAGCTGGGCGAACTGGTAAAGACTTCGGCGCCAGGTCTGCCACTCGTGAGCCGTCTCAGGAGAAACATAATAATGAGCATTCATACCTGAAGCCTTGAGCTCTTCGGTAACGACCTTCGGATCGTGGCCATAACGAGGAGTCTCGACCTCACGGCTGCCGAAGCTTATGAAAACAAGCTTGTATGCATCTCTAAAGCCTTCTGATTGATCAGCTTCTTCTGCCGAGATCACGCCGCCACTGAAGATTCCGAGGGCAGAGAAGACATCCGGATTCTTCATTGTGATGGCCTTTGTCTGCATTCCTCCCATAGAGAGCCCGGCCATTGCACGGTACTTTCTGTCAGCTTTTGTACGATATCTCGAATCCACCATCGGGATTATGTCATTGATGAGGGTATTCATAAAACCGTCAGCCCAATTGGACGGAAGTCCCATACCTGGAGCACGACGCCCACCCTGCGGTCTTGCCTGGCCTTCTGCCGGAGCCTGAGGACGCTGTGCCGGACGAGGTCTGGCCCAGGTGCCGTTATCCATCACGATTATGAATTCCTCAGCCTTGTCCTCTGCAATGAGATTATCCATAATGAGACCTGTCTTGCCTTGTTCAGGCCATCCGTACTCATTCTCACCACCTCCGTGCTGGAGGTAAAGCACAGGATATCTCTTTTTCTTGTTCTGATCATATCCCGGAGGAGTATAGATGAAACAGTGACGCATTTCCTTATTTGTCTCAGACCAGTAATGAACTTCGCGGATATCTCCGTGAGGGACATTCTTCAAGGCATAGAAGTCCTGATCGTGTGCCGGAATCTCGATTCCGCTGCCCCAGCGTCCTGCGCCATAGTAATATAGACTGCCCGGATCTGGTACAGATGCACCGTCCACCTCGAACTGATAATAATGGAATCCCTCGTCCTGAGGAGCTGAATCACCTGTCCATACACCGTTCTCATCCCGCTTCATCGGATATTTCACGCCTCCGATATCAAGTTTCACCGTTACTGCATCTGGAGCTTTGAGCTGAGCACGGACGACACGTTCAGAGTTCACCATCGGATACTGTTTTCCAGGCTGATTGGCTGAAGAAGGCTCAAAATCCTCCTGTACCGCCTTTGATATGCGCGCACGCTCGACGAATGAAATCATAGTCTCCAATGTCTCAGGAGCATACATACCCATTCCGTGACCGGCTCCTTCGACAAGATGGAGTTCGGTCTTGACCCCAGCCTTGGAGAGGAGATCATAGAAATGCTCGCCCTGGCATACAGGAACCACATTGTCGGCAGTTCCGTGGAAAACCACGACCGGAGGATCGGAAGGGTCAATATATGTCGTTGCATTGAGGGCCTTGAAGGCTTCTTCATTACCTTTGAACGGGAAGCCCATCACTGCTTCCTCTGGTCCGTGATTCCAGTCGTCCACCTCACGACCGCAACTCATATAATGCAGGTCGGTGGGACCAGACCAGCAGCAGGCAGCATCCACAAGACTGCTGTAACCGGTATATGCTCCGAGAGATCCTTCAAGCTCAGCCACTCCGCAGCTTGTAGCTGCAAGCGATGCGAGATGAGCTCCGGAAGAAAAACCGGAAGTCGCGATGAAATCTGTATCGAACCGGTATTTCTCTGCGTTGCCGCGAACAAAACGTACGACCGCCTTTATATCGTGGATCTGAGCCGGAAACTTCGCGTCCATAGAGGAACGATGATTCGGAGTCACCACCGCATAGCCTGCATCAAGAAGAGCATTCACGATGGTGCCCAGATCGGCCATTCCCTTCGAACTGTTGGAGAACCAGGCACTGCCATATATATGAATAACTACCGGATAAGTATCTTTCTCCACCTTTGGAAGATAGACATCCAGCTTGTGATATATCTGTCCGTCACCGACATAGTCGATATCGGCAAACTTTTCCGAACAATGCACGTCAATCTTCGGCATCTGCCACCCGCCGAAGCCACCTTGAGGCTGTGAATAGAGTGCTATGGTACAGAGCAGCAATGCTGCAGTCAGAAGGCGTTTCATATTGATTGGTTTTTGAATTGGTTTATAGATTCTCACGTCGCTTCGCTCCTCAGAATGACAAGGGAAGAGGCGCCTCAGAATGACAACTGGCGGAAGTTCCATTTGCAGTTGTCACTGGCGAAATTCCATTTAGCCAGGGTCGGAGTGCTGTCTGCGACCGATGTAAGGACATACTGACAGTTACTGCCAGGAACAGCCTTCGGCATAATGCGGAATGTCCCGTCAGTGAGCTGTTCAATTCTCCAAAGCTGCTCCGGTGCGCCAGTAAAGCCTTCATTCACACTAAGTTCTGCACCCTCGACCGCTGTCAGGACGCGGTCTGTACCTTCGATGCAGATCTTGTAATACTGTCCGCCAAGATATCCTCCGGCCTCAGGAACAGCAGTAATGCTCCATCTCTGATGAGGACGGTTCATCCAGTCTCCGATACGGGCATCTACATTACCCGATGGCCATTTGCCTACGACATCTTCCAATGTCTGGTTAGGATATGAGACTATAGGTTCATCCGGATCCATTCTCCAGCCGCGCCTTGCTATCTGCTGTCTTTCAAAGTCAACAGCAAGTTCAAGGGCATAGCCTCTGCGCACTGAAGAGATCTCATAGACTCCGTTCCTGAAGAGATCGCCCGACACAGGCCAGTCGTTCTCCCAGATGAGAGGACGTATGGCAAGAACGCTCCGGGCACTGCGGTCGAGGTCCGCTTCCCAATGAAAAGACATCTTTTCTACGCCATCATCCACGATATAACGGCCGAAATGACCGGCACCGAACTGACGGTCGTCTCCATCCGCGACCATCTTGCCGCCTCCGGCGACCATATCCCTGCCCATATTGTCCAGATACGGGCCTGTGACGCTGCGTGAGCGTCCGACAACTATATTGTAGGTAGAATTGACTCCGTCACAGCAGGTACCGTGAGTACCAAGAAGATAGTACCAGCCGTTTCTGTAAATGATTGTGGTGGCCTCGCAGTCTATGGCGATATCGACAGGCTCATTGCCCTCGACGCGAGCTCCGGTGAGAGGATCGAGCTCGACTACACGGATGAAGCCGAAATATGTACCGTATGTCACCCATAGACGCCCTGTCGCAGGATCCATAAACAATCCGGCATCTATGGCATCACAGTCTTCATCCACTTGTGAAGACGCAACCTCGATCGGTTCTGTAAATGCGAAATCAGGAGATGAAGGATCCAGGGTCTTGTTCCACATAGTCAGGATCCTGCCTGCGTGTCCGCCTCCGAGTCCACCACCTGTAGAACTGTATGCCACAAGGTATTTATCTCCTATCTTCAATGCATCCGGAGCAGCACCTCCACCGGGACGGACCGCACCGGGATACCAGTTCCAGCCGTCCTCGGAGATGAGTCCTCCGCCACCGGTTCCGAACGTATAGTATTTTCCGTCACATTCCATTATGGTTGACGGGTCGTGAATCCAAGGCTTGCCCTCCTGAGCCAGTGATGATACGGAAACAAGGGCAGCGGCAGCAGCCGCAAGATATTTCGTCATTTTCTTCATACCCGCTATTTGTTCAGAATGTCATAATCAAGTACAGGATCGCCGTTTTCATCGATGAAACGGACACAGAAATCGCTCATACCAGGACCGTTGATCACTGCTCCGGTAATGATGTGACGGCCTTTCTTCAAGGTCAGCCTGCGTGAGGCACCGTCATCCATAACCATACGGCGGTCTCCGGAAAGGATCAAAGCTTCCTCCCCATCTATCCACCACATTGAGGCAGAGTTGGAGCCCACGGCAAGCCGCACATTCTCCATATCTTCAGGGACATCGATCACAGTCACAGCACGGAAGATGGCTCCATAGCGGCCTGTCTCAGTACCGACGGCATAACGATAAAGCTTCACATTGAAAAGCTTGCTGTCCAATGCGTGCCAGGTAAGCTTTGCCTTGACGATCTCCACAGGAGGAGTCTCAAAAGGATTTCGCGGTCTGCCGGCGGACATATCCACAGGAGCCTGATACTCCACTTCCATCTTCTCCACCTGGCCGTCTGACGGAACCTCAAAGCCGTCCTTGTTCCAGCCGGTATCAAGATTTTCTCTCAGATAACTGTCCACAAAGACAGTATTGGTACGGTTTGGCTTGCTGATCGGCTCCAGAAGAAGCCAGCGGCGGATGAAGCCATTGCCATCAGGCTGAACAGCCTCTGTCACAGGAGTGCTGAAATAAGGAGCAAGAGCAGGATATGCTTCGACAATATCCTTTTTCTTCTTCGCATCAACCGTGAAGGATGTCGCGATGGCCATAGCTGCTGCAATCGCCAGTAAACGGAACATCGGTTTCATCATATCATCAATTATGTGGTTATCATTTATTCCGGAAATATGATCTGATACTTTCCGCTCAGATGCATAAAGGCAAAGAGTCTGAGCAGTCCGTCATAATATGCATCGAAATATCCGTCCTCGTATGGCACGTTCTGCGAATTCCAGAGGGCATCAATGAATTCACGGCTGATCTCGTGCTCACACATAAGCGATGCGGCTGCTACAGTGGAAACCAGACCTACGGAATGTCTGAGAGCCTTTGTCCATCCTCCGGCCGGAAGTATCTCCTCCTCGGAAGGCAGGGTTCCATCCGTTCTGTACTGGTCCACAAACGTATCTATGCCCTGCGAATAGAAGAAATTCTGTATCTTCTCACCGTATGAACGCTGCCATTCCATATCCGCACAAGCCCAGGAATAGTCCATCGCAATATTCATCGGAACCCTCCAGGAATCATATCGGAAATTGGCTGAGCCGTTACGGCGTCCTCTGAACGAGAATACCTTTCCGTCATATCCGCACATATCAGGGTTGAGTCCCGTCGTGTCATTGACTGCCTTATGCAGGAATTCACGGGAACGGTCGGCGCACTCTCTCCAGAAGTCGGAGCGACCGTCGTCCGCCCATCTTGCCCAGACTTCATAGAAGGCAGGAATATGATAGGACGGATCGGTAAACCTGTATCCGAAACGGTCAGGAGTGAAGGTTATGAGCTTATGCTCGGTGTTGATGAAATTATTGACACCCTCGGATCCATCCTTTGCAAATGCACAGTCTAGGATATACTGCGCTTCCTTCTTATAGTCGATACCTGTGTCGTCACCCCAGCGGTTGGAAGCAAATAGAAGAGCCGTCACATAGTAAAGTTCTCCATCAGAGGCAGGTCCCTGGGCATTGCGGGTACCGTCTGTCTTGCAGCTCCAGGCGAAATAGCCCTCCATCGGGCCGTCAGTGTGCTGCATATATTTCTTGCACCAGCGGAAAATCTTGTCAAATATGTCCTTGCGGTCCATCTGCACAGCGACCATCATTCCGTATGACATTCCCTCTGTACGCACATCCTGATTCTTGATGTCCGACACGTACGCAAGAGAATCCCCTACCTCGAAATAGACTTTATCCGGTCCGAAGAACACTTCCTCGAAAACACTTTGGACCTTCGCGTCCACCTCTTCCGGAGAATATCCGGCCTCGACAAATACATTACGATATTCACGGGTCTCGAATGCCCCCTTATCCCAAGGTTCCAGACCTTTCGGGGCGCAAGATGCCACGATCAAGGCAACTGCTGACAATACTGTATTTTTCATAATAATTCAGGTTTTTAAAAGAAAAGGGCGCGACCCAGATCTATGAATCACGCCCCGCTCACAAAATATAATTACTAACCAAACCCAGATCTATGAATCGAGAACGGTTATCTTCTGTAAATTTAATTACATATAGTAATTATATCATTCAAAATAGATTCACATTCAGATATAAATAAGTCAATGACAGGCCGGTCCGGGCCAAAACGTCTTTTTCAAAAGTATTTGGTCTATTTTTATAAGGTGACGGTATTCTCTTTATTTTGCTCTTAGTCCATCGGCAAATCCTGCGTATGCATACTTGCGATTGAAATTCACATCCCACAGACCTACAGGCTCTCCCCCACGCCAGCCTGTGCCCAGGGCGCCTGGAGCATCTGTCAGACACCATTGAGTTATACCGTACTGCTGTGCAGGAGGCACGATCTCGAAATACTTCCTGACGATAAATTCGTAATAGCCGGCCATAGCCCTATGCTGATGATCCTGCATCTGCTCCGTTGCGACAGTATTGCCGTTACGGTCAACATAGCCCATATCAAGCTCCGATATCTTCACAAGCTTGCCGGTATTTGCCATAAGCTGAAGCATCTTCACATAATGTTCCTCCTTACTCTTCTGAATATCAGGATTTTCATAATAGGACACGTGCATCTGGGTTCCGATTCCATCAATCTTTGTGACTCCATCTGATTCCCAGACTCCGATCCAGTGTATAAGGCTCTTGAGCTTCTTGTTGTCATCCCAGTCAGATTCTAGATTATAATCATTGATGAAGAGTCTCAAAGGAGCGGTTCCACCATATTCCGCATAATACTTACGTGCTTTGGCTATGACTATACGGATATAATCTCCAGAACCGAGATAATCCTGCCAGTAGAAATTATTGGCACTGCCCCAAGCTGCAGACTCGAGTTCATAGAAACCGTCCCCGTTGGTATCCCTGCCGGAAATCGGCTCATTCACGGCATCCCAGGCCGATACTCTGGTCGCAGTCACTTCCATCATACCCTTGATCCACTTGTCCAGAACTTCAGTCAGGACTTCCTTCTTTTCCTCGGGAGTCAAAGGTTCGAATGTATAGCTTACTCCTGTTGCGGTCAGGACAAAATCATCTATATAGATGTCTCCGGCAAATTCGCCGAAGCTGAAGATAAGCCTTGTGGCACCGGCAGCATTGCAGGAACACTTGATCTCAACATCTTTCCACTGGGTATCGAAATTGACAGTAGGGAATTCTCCTGCAGATTTATAACCGTCAGTAATCTGGAGTCCTGAGCTGATGTGACCGGCAGACGAACCCTTGATCCTGAAGTTCATCTTATATTCCAGACCATTCTCGAAAGGAGTTGCAACATCGTATGCAATCTGGGCCTTCCAGCTTTCCACTGATGAAGGATTGGTCACTTTAAGGACACCGTCCTTCACCTCACGGGTGGATTCATTTCCCCAGCCATTGAATGGATTCTGGCCGTCATTGAAATCAGCATCAAGGATGACTTCGCTTCCTGTACCTGAAGGCACCTCGACCTTCTTGCCTTTAAGCACTTCATTCAGATAATGATTCTGCTGCTGTGCGTGCCAGGCTAAAGTATGTCCATATACTGTCATTCCGGAACGCTCGGCAAGTTCTATGAAATTCCTTACCTGGGTAAAATCCATAGTACCGTCGCGTCTCATCACCGATGACTGCTTCATAGCATTTCCTGCGGTCATCTCATTGAGATTGGCTACTGCCACTTCATATTCCTTGCCTTGACGAAGATACTCGCTGACAGTGATACCGCCACCCATCTTGAAGTCGGGCGAAGTCTGTCTGTTCACATAGTTCTTCAGACAGTCGTAGGCCGCAAGATTCTCGTATGAAAGATCATCCTCCGGCTTCGGATCAGGATCTGGTTCGGGATCGGGCTCCGGTTCAGGTTCCGGTTCGGGCTTCTCAGGCTTGACCACCGGCCTCTCATCCAGATAATCATCAGGGAAACATCCTGTCCAACAGACAGTTGCGAGAGCAAAGGCTCCCATCAGCATCAATAATCTCTTCATATCATTCTAAAGTTATCTTTTCTATGATTACAGGCTTGAAGCCCAACGACCAGAATCCGATGATATACAGATGTTCCGGACTTATCACATTTCCGCCCTTATCCTTCATATTATGCAGATCGACCACGACTTTACGGGATGAGCCGAAATCATACATAGCAGGATCGCTCCAATAATTGTTCTTGTCAAACAGACGGAACGAGACCTGACTGAGATTGTCATTCCCCAGTTCCACGACAATCCTGCTGAATGCCGACAGATCCAGGCCCTCCGCGTACTGCCACCCGCCGAATCCATACTGCCCTGTTACGAGAGTCCGCGTAGTCTCATCAAAAGAGCCGGTCTCCCAGATCGAAGGATTGAACATTGCGGAAGTAAGAGGGAAAGGAGTGATTACATTGACAGCCACAGTCACGACCTTAGTGACTTCTGCCTGCGAGGTATAAGATACGGTAAGATTGACCTTGCCTTCCCTGAGAGCTATCAGCTTGCCTCCTTCGACAGAGACAATTCCGGTCTTGTCAAGAACAAATCCGGCCTTATCCGTAACAGCCCTGCGGATTCCGTCCGCATATACAGCATTAATTATCAGACTCTTGCTGTCTCCCATACGGATATCAAGGGCTTCACCGATACCATTTATTTCCAATGATGTCAGTTCCCCTTCGGGTGCAGCTTCTCCCGCATATTCCTTGAACCAATGATATACCGGCCAAGGGCAGGCCTCCGGATCATTAAGGAATGTATAGTTTCCCGGAGTTCCCGGCATATCTCTGAACTGTGCCAGAAGTTCCTGGCTAGTGAATATCATCCAGCTCACATTGCCGGTATTATCAGCGATATATTTGAAATTGGCACCGAAACCGGCTCCTCCTGCCGTGCCTGTGATGCTTTTTCCCCAGGAAGAATCATACTTTGCAGGAGCCCAGTCCATCTCCGTTACCATCACCGGAGCATATTCAGCCACAGGACCTATCTGTGCATCCCATCCGCGCTGGAAGCCCGCGTATCCACCTCCGCTGATGCCTCCTACATTCTCATTAGGATCCACTTCTGCATCGCTTCCGTACCATCCCGGATATACGTGGACAGCAAACCCGATGTTTTCTCCTGTAAAACGATGAGTGGCAAAACCTGCATACTGAGACTGATAGCCGAGTCCGGGAACCCAGATTATATTTCGGGCGCCATTCCCTCTGATCTTATCTATGACAGCCTGGAAATACAGCTGCATATTCTGGAAATGACCATCTCCGCTGCCGGCGTATGTACCGTCAGGTCCCTTTATATGTATCGGTTCATTGGCAAGTTCGAACATCACACGGCCATTGTTCTTAAGCTTCTTGTGACGTGACACTATATCCCATACCTTGATGAGAAATGCCTGATAATCATCATTCAATGCAATCTTCTCCGGAGAGACACCAGGAGGACGCATAACGATATATAGTCCCTTGGATGCGGCATATTCGGCCATCGGCACAAAGACCTCGTCCAGATATTTCCTGAATCTCTGCTCGGAAAAACGTTCGTGACCTTCATAGCGCACTGATTCTTTGGACGGATCATCACTCCAGTAAGGATCCAGATGCATCCTTATGAAATCCATCTTCCAGCCTGCCGCCAGAATCTGGTCTATCATACTCTTGTTATGCCTCAGACACCCTTCAACATCATAATTGTTCCAGGCGAAGCCGTTGAAGAAAGGACTGTAGGTCTGGCCGAAACCGTGAAGATTGACAATATTTCCATCCGAATCCACCAGCTGACGGCCCACGACATTAAGCTCCAGAGGAGCAGACGGTCCCGGTTCCGGCTCCTGATCAGGCTCGGGCTCGGGTTTCACAGGGATGTCCACCGGATCATCATCAAGATAATCATCCGGAAAACATCCTGTCAGACATAAGGCGCCCAGGACAAGAGCCAGAATTATCAATACAGCTCTTTTCATTTTCCCTTCACAGCTATACATTCCATTTCAACAAGCCATCCCGGACGGCAGACCGGAGCCCAGAGGAACACCTTCGGATGATTCGGGAATCTCGCCTCGTACATTTTTCTTACCGCCTGATAATCAGCTATATCCCTCAGATACACTATCATCTGCGCCACATCATCAAAGCCTGCTCCCGCCTCTGCAAGCAGCACCTCGACATTCTCCCACATACGCCCGGTCTGTCTGCACACATCTCCGGGATGGAGAATCTCTCCCTTATTGTCAATGCTGGCTGTTCCGGATATGAATATATGCCTGCGGTCTTCATAGTCAACGGCAGTGCCACGTTCAAAGGTAACTCCATATTCGTGGGTCGGGTTCAGATGAGTAGATCCCTTGAGATATGTGATCTGTTCCGGAGATATATCTTTCACAGCGTATGCGTCCATAGTCACGGATGAGTCCCTGAACTCATTGCTTCCGGCTATTCCGGTACTTGCTATATAGTGAGTGTTCTCGGTCAACCCGATCTGTGCGAATTTATTCCTGCGTCCGACGACAACACCGGTATAATTCACATCCACATCCTGGACGAAGAGCCAGGTACGGATGCAGTTGCCGGCGATATCGCAACCCTGAGCTTTCAAGGCTTCATCGTATGAGTCCAGAAGACGCGCTGTCTGAATTTCGGAATCCCCCTCTTCTTCACTGGCACTTCCAAGCCAGAGATGTGTATGCCCGAGATAATCTGCAGACCATAGGCTATCTTCAAGGCGGACGTTTTCTGCATCAGTCACAAGATAGACCCACACAGCGACCTTGCTGCCATCAAGAGGTGGCTGTCCGATCACGGATACTGCACCGTTGAAATGCCCCTCCAACGACTTATACAGAAGTTCAGTCTGATTGGCCACATCGCTCAGAAAATAGCGGATGAAAACAGGAACCGCCCCTTTGCATTCATCTTCAATCGCCTTGCCCAAAGCATTATGCAGCAGGTCCAGCTGCTGCTGGAAGCTGCCTTCAGGCGACACGCGGGCCAGCAGATGATATTCGCCGCAGCCTTCTTTTACTTCAAAAGATGCCATCTGCACCGATGCATCTTTATAATCAATTATCCTGTAATCCATTATATCATTTTCTTTTATATCTTGTTTTTATTTCTTCTGTCTTTGCAAGCTTCACGATTTCCCGTCCGTCAACATCTATTCTGCCGCTGACGAATTCCGGTATATTGTACGAGAACATCTGCATCTGGTAATATTTCTTCGGATCCTTCTGAGGCAGCAGGAAAGGCTTGTGAGCATTTCCGTCGGCATCAATGAAGGCTATATACGGCTTGGTATAGAGCCCGTCATCTCTTCTGCTGCTGAAAACCAGCCAGCGGCTGTCCGAACTCCAGGAATGATAGCTTTCCACATCATCACTGTTGAGATGTTGCATAGGCATCACAGTACCATCCTGAAGATCAATCATATATAGATCCGCATCCTTGTGCCATATAGAGAAATTGCCGTATCCGCCAAGAGTAAACACCAAATATCTTCCATCAGGAGATATGCGTGGAAATGAAACACTTCCTCCTTTGACATCCGCATTATACAAGGTATCAACTGAAGACCCGAAGGTACAATCTTCCGGATCGAAGTCAATACGGCATAGGCTGTATCTTGCATCACGATATCTCTCGGGCATAGGTGCAACCGCCTTGGAAGAGCAGAAATAAAGGCTCGTCCCGTCTGGAGAGAAGGTAGGGAATGTCTCAAATGATGATTCCGAAGACAGAAGATCAGATGTCACTATCTGATGATTGTCTATATCATATACAGTAACGTCCGATGCCTCATCAAACACTTCTATACGGTCAGGGTCGGTCGTATGAAGCAGCTGGTTTGTCCTGTTTACAGAGAAGGCCACATAATTTCCTGACGGATGCCAGTATGGATATACCAAGGCCGACATCGTGCTGTCAGTCTTGGTGTCAAGCCTCTCTTTATGCTCATCCCGGAAGATATAGGTACCGGCCATTTCAGATCGCAGATGAAAGAGCATCCTGTCCGGATCACGGTCACAGAATGAATGGCAGTTCACACAGTTCCCCTTGCCCTGGGTATTGGCATAGACCGTTCTCTCTTCGAAAGACTCAATATTTCTCTGTCTGATGCTCATCTCACGCCAGAGACTGTATCCGGGAGGGATCAGGCGGTACGCAAGATACGGATCCACTTCACCCTCAACGACATACATATCAAAAGGAAGATATGCACACCAGCCATCTTCTCTTTCCTCATATATCTTCACGCTTATTTTCCCACCTGCATTCTCACGCATAAGCCTTTTCCATTGCCTCTTTCCGAAAGAGATCAGACCGTCACCGGAGCGGATGCACAAACTGTCAGATTCTCCTCTCACCACAGCAAGCCATCCGGTTCCCTCCTGCGACATCACCTCAAAATTCATCGGAGCAATATTGGAAGGAATCGTCACCTCCCTGTAATCCGGAAATATCTCAGGCTGTCTGCCGATATTCCCGTTTATCTCAGGACTGCAGGCGGCCAGAATGAATATGAACAATATATATGACAGATATCTTTTCATCAGCGTTCCTCCAGTGTTTCAAGCATCTGATATGCGGTGTAGAACTGCGCAAGGATAGTGTTTGAAGGATCCGCAGCTGCAATGTCACGCATATCCCCCTTCAGACCTTCATAACGGACATAGCCTCCGGTCTGCGGAAGAGATCTGCGCAGTCTGGCTAATGTCTCATCTTTTTCGGCCGCAGCCGGATCTGCCATCAGACGTCTCATATTCCCGGACCAGGCTCTATGGAAAAGGGTCTTGTCCAGAATACCCAGATATTTTTCCGCGACCTCCGGAGCATCCAGAGCCAGATTGGTGAGTACCAGCACCTTGAGCTGCTGAGGATTATGCATTCCAGGAGTCACCATATCAGCATCAAAGGCAGCCTGCCTTGCCGCACTGACATAGCCCCAGGCCAGATATACAGTACTTTGAAGGGTCAGTCCCGTCTTGAGGTTCTGCGTCGGGAACATCACCTTGGAGACCGGCTGAGGATTGTAGTATCCCAGTTTTTCGACAAGCTGTCCCTTCTGTGCAAGAGCCAGATTGAGATAGCTTATCAGATAGTTCGGCTGGCGACGGTCAGCGGTTTCGATGATCCTGTCCCAGTCACCCTCGGAGGCCCAATGCTGCTCCTGTATCAGACGGTAATAGCTCCTGCTGTGTACCTGCGAATAAAGGTATCCGGAGATAGCAAATGCTGCAACAAAGCCGGCAGACGCAATCCAGACATTTACACGCTCAGACATCTTGAATCCGGAGGTTTTCCAGACAAGAAGCATCACGACCGGCGCAAGAACCCAGGCTGTAAAAGGGAAATTGTATGTAGAAGGCCAGGAATAATACATAAAAGGTGTCAGGGCGTGCTCCCAGCTGTCCACCATAGAATATTCCACATTGATGAAGGCTGTAAGAGCAAGGACAGCCGGATATATCAGAGCAAGGAGCCCCTTAAGGCCGTTTCTGATGACCTCACATATAAAGATGCAGATGGCATATACTGCTGTAACGCTGCCTGAAAGGTGATATAGCAGAGGGATGGACAGGATACCGGCAGCATATCTGAGCTTCGGTCTGTCAGAAGGAAGAGATATATACGCATACACTGCGGCAAGAACTATGATATAGCCCGTATGTCCCTGGAATCTGTAGTAATCATTATCCAGGCACAGAAACAGGAATATGACCGGAATGAAACCGGATCCGCAGGCAATCCCCTCATTACCTGAAAGTTTCTCCCCGATTCCGGCGAATATCCTTGCGACAAGAAGATACAGAGCCGTCACTATGGCAGTCCCGGCAAAGGGAATATGGAAGAACTGCGTAAGGAAAGAGGCCGTCAGGGTCGCGAAACCTCCGGTCCGGCATAGCTTTGCCCATATATCAGCCCAATCATAGATGAACAGGTCATTGACTGCAATGTTATAGAAACGATACTCCTGAGTAAGGTGTATCCCCACTCCCATAAGCACTGCGGCCGCAAAATACAGCAGAATATTTCCGTACTTCTGTCTCATCTGCTAAAAAAACACGTATGCCCAATAAGTATCCGCATATCTCCTCTTGGCGATATGACTCTTGCCGCTGTTCATCAGATCATTGAAGTCCACAAACTTCTCCCAGACCTCATCGTCTATATGATATTTCAGAAGGAGCCCGTCCACGTGCTTTGAGATCGGGCACAAAGCCTCCTGATAAAGACGCGGAAGACCTTTCCCGTCCGGGTATTGCTCCTCTGCTATAATCGAAAAGGTTTCATAGAACTTATAGCCATCCTTCTGGGACAGGACACCGCAAAGAAGATAATCAGCGATCTTACGGTCTTCGGGATATCTTGACACCATAGAGGCCATATTTACAAAGAAGTCCTGCATTATGAATCTCGGACCGACCTGAGGATACTCAGGCTCGACATCCCTGATCGCTTCGAGCTGCGGAAGACGTTCCCTTACCCATCTGTGATGGCAGGTGGAATGGCTCAGGATATCGATATATTTCTTCGCAAGATCATAATCCTTCAATCTTATATATGCATCTGCCATCGTACGGGCTGCACCAAAAGAGAGTCCGGTCATTGACAAGGTCTCCTGCTGATATGCCAGCATAATCAGAGGGTTCTCCATACCGAGATGCTGGTAGAACAGCATATTATAATTGAATGTCAGAGGAGAGACGGGCTTCTGGAAATAGAAGTCATCCGGTCCGGAAAGGCTGTATCGGAATGCATCATCAGCCAATCTGCCTGTTTCGGACAATGCGAGAAGTGCATACTTGCGCTTGAAAAGATTGGCCTTAGCTTCTTTAGGAGGCACCTTCTCAAGAACCTTATCCCATTTCTGTTTCCGGGCAAGATATTCAAGCTCTGCCAGTTCATCATAATGCGTAATGATCGGTCCAGTATATATGAAGACCAGAGACAGAACTGTACAGACGGCTGGAACAGCTATCGACAGCCAGGTCTTGTGCATAAAATCAGGAAGGCTGATCTTATTCTTCACAAACAACGACACGACTGCAGCCACAGCAGCAAGGGTAGCTGACAGAGCCACTACCATACAGGATTTTCCCAGATCCATATCATTTTCAAGGAAGTACAGGATTGCTGGCAAAGGCAGGAATACTATCCATAAAAGAGAATCAGGATCCTTGAAAAGTCTCTTTACTATTGCCCACCAGCACAATATGCACAACATCGGGAATGCTGTATGGATTGCCGCTGCCGCCGCCGGATTCTTATAGAACTGCAGGATGAATGAACCGGCGTATCGGAAAACATCATCAGGGAAATGGAAATGGACCGATGTAAAATCCGGGAGGGTTGTAAAAAGGCTTATACCCTCCAGCCACATCAGGTAATATGGAAAGCCTATGAGCCATCCGGCCCAAAGCACTATAAATACCAGAATTATAATCAGTTTCTTCATACCTGCCACATTTATTCCTCACTATAGAACAAGTTCCCGGCCTCCTTTGGAAGCTCCACCTTGCCGTCTATAAATTCCGGCACATTGAATGACTTGAAGCGCCAAGCATTATGTCTCGGATCTTTCTGAGGGAGGAGAAACGGCTTGCAAGGCACTCCGGATCCGTCCAGATGGGCGATGAACAGACGTGTGAAGCGTCCGTCCAGTCTGCGGCTTCCATACACGACCCATCTGCCGTCAGATGACCACGAATGATAGCTATCAGCCTCTTCGGCATCATTCCATACAGACACATCTACAGGAGCCATAGTTTCAAGATCAATCATCTGCAGGTCGGCTTCCCGGTGCCATACAGGGAATGTTCCGTACTGCGACCAGGTATAAAGGAGATAACGACCGTCCGCGGAAACCCTTGGATGCGAAGCACTTCCGCCCTGGACCTCTGCATTATAAAGAGTGTCTATCTTCTCACCGAAAGTACGTGAAGACGAGTCAAAGGAGACTCTTAGAAGATCGTAATTCATACTATCGGAGAAATATACCGGCAGCTGCGGAGCCTGATATGATGAGAAATACAGATATCTCCCATCCGGTGACCAGGCTGGAAAGGTCTCGAGCGCCTGCTCCGTAAGAAAACGAGGGTCGGTCAGGACCTCGCCTGTCCCGATGTCATAAAGCAGCAGGTCCGAAGCTGTGTCAAAGACCTCCACCGGCTGTCTGCCCTCTCCATAGAAGACCTGATGGGTCGTATTGGCTGAGAAGGCTATGAAGCGTCCTTCAGGATGCCAGGCAGGGTATGTGGTATTCTTCTTGGGACCGATGCTTTTGAAGTCTATCTTACTCAACTCTCCGTTATGATAAAGGATCGTACCGCCGTTTGCACCGCGGGCGTGAAACATCATACTTTCTGATGAATATGCGGGGAAATGGTGGCAATTCAGACAGGTTGTAGTGGCATCCTTATTGGTTACTATAGCCGTCTCTTCGAAAGACTCAAGATTCCTCTGATATAATCCAAGCTGACGCCAGCCTTCATACCCTGGCTCAATAAGACGATAAGCGACCCAAGCGTCTATCTTATTTCCTGAAACATTCACCTCGAAGGGCTTGAAGGCCACTCCGTCCGGATGTTCATCGTTCCACATACTGACCTCGACAGTAAGCTTCGCTCCCTTCGCCTGTTCGAGAAGACCTGTCCACTCCTTTTCTGGTATATCCACGATACCATCCTTTCCGATGACATCCAGAGAAGACTTACCATCAAGAATGAAACGTGCCTGCAGCCTATCGGCCCCCTCGATCATAAAATTGAGAGGAGCTATATTATACGGAACTGTAACATCCTTATAATCAGGAAATATCACAGGTGATTCATCTGAACGCACAGCAGCCTCATCCCACCGGCAGCAGCCTGCCGGACAAAGAAGCTGGATTACAGCCATCAATATGATCAGTATTCTCTTCATTTCATTCTCAATAAGAATAAGCCCAATATGTATCAGCATACTTCTTCAAGGCCTGAGTGCCTCTGCCGGTATTCATCATCGACACATAGTCTGAAAATCTGGCTCTTGTCTGTTCGCTGATATGAAATTCTGACAAGACTTCAGGATTTACCATAGATATCAATATCACAGCCTCTTCATACAGGCGTGGCAGAGGAGTACCTTCCGGATACTGATACGGGGTGATATATCTCAATATGTTCAGGAACTTGTCGCCATCCTCGTTTGCAAGATAAGCGCAGAGGAGGAGATCAGTATATTTACGGTTCTCCACATTACGATCGACCATTGAGGATATCGTATGCGGGAAATCAGCGATCAAAGCCTTGTGTTCGTCATACTGGTATGCAGGCTCCTCTCTTTTTATCGACTCCAGCTTCGGCAGTCTTTCCTTTACCCAGGCTCTGTGACAGGTACTGTGAGCAAGGATATCAAGATACTTTCTGGCAAGCTCATAGTCCTTCAGTTCTATATATGTGTCAGCCAGACGTCTGAGCGAGGCGAAGCCGATGCCCGGCACAGACTGGACTCCCTGCTGATATGACTGCTGGATCACTGCATTATGCATATCCATACACTGATAGAAAAGAGCATTGAAGTTCAGACAGAGCGGATCAGGTGTATCATAGAACAGGAAGCTGTCCAGGCCGGAAAGGCCATACCTGAATGCATATTCCGTGAGATATCCGGTTTCCGCCAAGGCAAGAAGGGCGTACCGGCTTTTAAGCTGGTCCTGCTTCGCATCCTTCGGAGTCACCAGACTGAGGATTTCCTGCCACTGGCCGTTCTGTCCCAGATTCTCCAGACGTGTAATTTCCTCCTGCCTCCTGTTTCTCGGATCAAGTCCCGTGAGGAAATAGACAGAACATATTACGGAAGCAAGCATAACCACCAGATTCAGCCATCTGTTCTTCAGGAACTCAGGCATTTTCAATGATGGTTTCCAGATCGCAGCCGCCACCAGGACCAGGAGCATCAGCACGGTCGCAACGGCTGAATATATGACACCGAAATAAATAAGCAGATCCCAGAACTGACGGTATATATATATCGGAAGGACGAGGAAAGCGATCCATATAAGTCCTTTGGGTTCTTCAAAAATGCGGATTACGATCACCCCGGCGCATACCACAGGCCATACTGCGAAGAAAGCCTGGATCAAGGCTCCCAAAGCAGGCCATTTATAGAACTGGTGAAGGAATGCTCCTATATATCCGGGAATTCCCTCCGGAATGCTTCCGTACAACGAGGTGAAATCCGGTAAAGTGGAAAAATAGGAATATCCTTCCAGCCATATCAGGAAGTTCGGATAGCAGAAGAACCAGACAGCCCAGAAAATGAGCAGGAGAAGCGCTGACAGTATGGCCAGAAGTCGGCCTGGAGCAAGGGAAATCTTTTTCATCGCCGGCTTTACTTTTGAGGGTTGAACAATTCAGCCGCTTCATCAGGAAGTTCGACCTTTCCATCGATGAATTCAGGCACATTATAGGATTTAAGGCGCCAGATATTATAGCGAGGGTCTTCCTGAGGGAGAAGGAAAGGCTTGTGAGGAGCTCCCTCCGCATCGAAATGAGCTATATACAGATGAGTATATCTACCGTCCTGCCTGCGGCTTCCCCAGACAGCCCATCTGCCGTCGGACGACCAGCTGTGGTAACTGTCAGTCTCGTCAGGATCGTTCCACAGGGAAATATCCACCGGCTGCATAGCCTGCAGATCGATCATACGCAGATCCGCTTCCGGATGCCATACCGGGAAGGTGCCGTATTCTGCCCAGGTATAAAGCAGATACCGTCCGTCCGCCGACACGCGAGGGTGTGACGCACTGCCCTCTTCTGCCTTGAATACGGTGTCAATCTGTTCTCCAAAGCTGCCCGCAGCCGGATCAAACGGAACTCTGAGTATATGGTAATGCATATCCTCCACCTCATCCGGCAGCTTTCTGGCATCGGCAGCCACATAATACAGATTTCTGCCGTCAGGAGACCAGGATGGGAAGCTTTCCAAGACCTCGTCAGTCATAAAACGAGGATCAGTCAGCACCCTGCCCTGTTCAGTATCATAAAGCAGGAGGTCGGACGCATAGTCATATACCTCTATCGGTTTCTTGCCGTGAAGATAGAAAGACTGCCTTGTCGTATTGGAAGAAAAAGCGATGTACCTGCCTTCCGGATGCCAGGCCGGATAGGTCGTATTCTTTTTCGGGCCTATCTCATTGAATTTGATTTTGGAGAGCTTTCCATTGTGATATAGGATGGTACCTCCTTCAGAACCTCTTGCGTGGAACATCATACTCTTGGATGAATATGACGGGAAATGATGACAATTGAGACAGGTCTCGTTTGACTGGGCATTCGTAACTATAGGCATTTCCTCAAAAGAGGTCAGGGATCTCTGATAAAGCCCGACCTGTCTCCAGCTCCTGTATCCAGGTTCGATAAGTCGGTATGCAAGCCACTCATCTATATCGTCATCAGCAACATAGATAGGAAACGGCAGCATAGCTACGCCTCGAGGATATTCCTTGCTCCATACAGACACCTGGACATCAATATTTCCACCTGCAGCCTGACCAAGAAGCTCGCGCCACTTATTGAGAGGAATCTGTACGATACCGTCATTGCCCTTTACCCTGATCAGTTCAACGCCTTCGTGGCTGAAACTGGCCTGAATGCGGTCAGCTCCTTCAACAATGAAGTTCAGAGGGGCGATATTTTTCGGGATGGACACCTCAGCGTAATCCGGGAAGATCAAAGGCCTTGAATCTATGGCAGATTCAGGCGTCTTCCAAGACGAACATCCGGACAGGAGAATGATACTCAACAAAATAAGAAGCGACAGCATCTTATCTCGAATATATGATTGCATACGTAACGGCATTAGTAGTGTTAATCTTACAAATATAGGCAATTATTATCACTACAGCAATAAAAAATCATCGGAGACCTGAGGTCTCCGATGATGATATTGATTAATACTGACGTTTCAGATTATTTACCCTGAAGTCCGTCTGCAAAGCCTGCGTAAGTGTGCTTACGTCCATAGTTAACATCCCAGAGACCTACAGGCTCACCGCCTCTCCAGCCGGTACCGAGTGATCCGCCCGGATCAGATGTACACCACTGTGTGATACCATACTGCTGAGCAGCAGGAATGAGCTCGAAATACTTGGTGATGATGAACTTATAGAACTCAGCCATCTTATGATGCTGCTCCTCTGTCACGGCTGTTGCAGCGATGCCGGCACCGAATGCGTTCTCAACGATACCCATATCGAGCTCAGATATCTTCACAAGTTTTCCTGACTGAGCAAGGAGCTTGAACATCTCGACGATAGCATCCTCCTGCTTCTTCTGGTCAGCCTCGTTAAGGATGTAGCTTACGTGCATCTGAGTACCGATACCGTCGATCTTTGTCTCGCCGTCAGCCTCCCAGATCTCGATCCACTTGAGCAAGCTCTTAAGCTTCGCATTGCCGTCCCACCAAGACTCAAGATTGTAGTCGTTGATGAAGAGCTTGAGATCCGCCGGATTACCGCCGAACTCCTTGAAATACTGACGAGCCTTGGTGAATACGAGTCTTACGTAATCCTCGCTGCCGAGATAATCCTGCCAGTAGAAGTTTGCTGCAGGATCGCCGTTTTCAGCCGACTGAAGATCATATCTTCCGTCACCGTTGGCATCGACACCTGAAATAGCCTCATTTACAGCATCCCAAGCGACTACCTTACCCTTCGTAGCTTCCATCATACCCTTGATCCAGGCATCCATAGCCTTTGTAAGGGTATCCTTCTTCTCCTCAGGAGTCTGTGGAGTGTTTCCGCCTGGAAGTTCGATAGTATAGTGGTCGATGATTCTTGCAGCGCTACCAGCTCCTGCAGGGTACTCCTTCGCAACAAAGTTGGCTGTTCCGTTAGGATCGTCGCAGTTACCGTTTGCAATCACTTCCACACCATTGAGCTTGAAGCTGATGTTGTCGAAGTAATACTTGTTGGCGTTCTGGAAGTCATTGAGGTTGAATGCGATTGCATCACCAGTGTTCATAGCAGCCTCGACTTTACCTGAAGCGGTGTAAGTCTCCCACTCTGTAGTGAAGTTCACAGTACCGATTGCAGCCCAGTGGATATATCCTCCAGGTCCTACGTGAGTCTGAGTACCGGCAGATGCTTCCTTGTCAGCGCGCACTTCCATAGATACCTCCCAAGAGTCACCCTCCTTCATAGGAGTGTCAGGGAAATAGAGCCAGAACTGTGTATCCCAAGCAGCTGAAACCATATCCTGTGATTCAACTACAACACAAGTTCTCTGGATATCCTGAGTCTTAGGAACCTCGACCATCTCGATCTTCTTATACTTGCTCACGATTCTCGCTGGAGATGGATTCGGAGCAGGATACTCTTTTGCAAAGAAGCTTGCAGTTGCTTCAGGGTCGTCGCAAGAACCGTTCACAACCTGCTCCACACCGTTGAGCTTGAAGCTGATGTTATCAAAATACCAGGTATTGCCTGTAGCAAGATCATTGAGGTTGAATGCAATCGAATATCCGCCGGCAGCAGCAGCATCTACAGTACCAGAATTGGTCCAGGTAGTCCATTCAGTCTTGAATGAAGGATTGCCGATAGCGGCCCAATGCAGATAGTCTCCAGGAGTAGCCCTGTGTGTCTGTGTTCCTGGTGAAGCCTCTGTAAGAGCATAGATGTCCATAGAAACTTCCCAAGCATCACCTTCCTTGAACTCTGTAGGACACATAATCCAGAACTGGGTATCCCAAGCTGCAGAAACCATATCCTGAGAAACAACCTCGATACAGGTCCTGTCAATAAGTTTTTCTACTGGTACAAGTTCCGGAGTATAGTCAGGGTCAACTCTGTCAGCAATAAGGGTATTCAGGAACTTGTTGTTCTGCTGCGAATGCCAAGCGAGAGTATGTCCATAAACGGTTATGCCTGCCTTCTCGGCTTCCTCTACAAATGTAGTGATGGCATCGAAGTTCATCTTACCGTTGTTGCCTACAACTGAAGAGTGCTTCATAGCGTTGCCAGGAGTGATCTCATCAAAGTTTGAGATTGCCATAAGATACTCCTGACCGTGCTTTACGAATTCGCTGGCAGTGACGCCTGCTCCCAACTTGAAGTCAGGAGAGGCCTCACGATTTACGTAATTCTTCAACACGTCATATTCCTTAAGATACTCATAGTTCTCAAGATATTCCGGTTTTTCGACAGGGAATTCCTTCACCTCTTCCATTGCGCAAGAGGCAAGGCCTGCGAAAGCAGCTGCAAGAAATAGTATTCTAGTATAGTATTTCATAACTTTTTCACTTTAAATTGTTATTCCTTGTAGGTCGGTACGTATGTCTCGAGAGCTACCTCGCGGCTACGTGACACAAGCGTATCTCTTGTAGCATACTGCTTCTCGCCGAAGTCAATAGTGTAATCGAGATAGATGCCGTCACGGTCCTTGTTGCCCCAAGCGAGCTTCTCACCGTCCTTCACATACTTACCTGTTCCGTTTGCAGTGATGCCCTCTGTTGCAGAAGTTACTGTGCAATTGCCGGAAGGATCGAATGTAAGCTTGAGATCGCAGGTCTTGGCATTGACCTCAATAGTCTCGATAGTCTCTGTCTTGACGCCGCCTTCTCCGCCACCGATCTTCTCAAGGCCTGACCAGCTTTTCCAGCCTTCAGTTGACTGGTTCTCGAAGTCACCGCCGACGATAAGATTTACATCCGAGCCCTTCTCTGTGAATGTCACATCGTCAAGCATCAAAGTGATAGCCTTGTCTCCAAAGCACCAGGTAAGCTTGTCATAAACATCCTTGTCAGGCTTGATGGTCATTGTAACCTCCTTCCACTCGGTTGAGAAGCTCATACCGTGGCTGTAGTTCTGATCGTCAGTAGTAGATGACTGGAGGAATACGCTGCACCAGTCATACTGCTCAGTAGCGGCAGCCTTACACTTGAAAGTATATTCCTGACCTGACTTCATAGGCTCCGCAAGCTGATACCATACCTGTGCACTCCAGTTTGCATCACCCGCTGTAGGGTTAGCCATATGGAGAGCATAATTGCTGGTAACAGTAGTCACGATCTTTTGGGAGATATTTGTCGTTACCGGAATGGTCACAGCGTCGAGAGACTCAGTAGAAAGCATTACAACCTCGTCATTTTCAACATACTGCTCGTGACGTACATTTGTACCAGCATCCTGGCCGGCAACCTGGTCAACACCGCGGCGGAGCCAGCTGCCGTCCCACTGGTTGATGTACTTCACGCAGTAAAGAGTGTAGTCCATAGGAACCTCACTCCACAATGTAGAGTTGGTACGGATCGGAGACTCGCCCTCGATAAGAGGAGTTCCGGTCTTGATCTGGTCAGCTCCCTTAACGATGTCTTTCATCACGACAGGGATCACGTAAGTATTCTTGATAGCTGCAGGATCTGCAAAGAATGCGTCTGTAAGCTGTACTTCAACTCCACCAAGATGGGTTCCACCATAGTTGAGCTGATCGCCTGCAAGCTTATAATGGCTTTCAGGCATAGCCTTCACCGGCGAACCATCTGCAAAATACAGATTATCGACCAGTGAATTGTCCACTTCGATGTCCAGAACGACATCCTTGCCCTTATATGAACCACCTATTGTACCATAGATGATGCACTTGTGCTGATTGTCAAGGGAAGTATCGAATGTCTCAGACTCGCCGAGAACTATAGTGCGGACAGGATACTGATATGCAAAGTATGCTGTGATTCCGCCCTCATAGTCAGGGAAGATCGCTTCCTTGTTATGGCAAGACGCAAGACCGGCCAAGACAACTCCAGCAGACAGAATTCTGAAAATATTTCTTAATTTCATAATATTCTATTTTAAATGTCTAACAACTCGTTACCAACCTGTATTCTGATCGAGGTTGCTCCACTTCTGGACTTCACCGTCAGGAATAGGTCCGTAGTACATATAGTCCTTGTAGTTACGGTTCTCAACGTCGATGACATTATACTTGAGAGTACCGGCTACCTGTGTAACATCCATTCCCTTTACAGGTTCGTTAAGGTCAAGCTTCCAACGTCTCAAATCCCAGAAACGCTTGTTCTCGAAGCTGAGCTCGATACGGCGCTCGTTGCGGATAAGTTCGCGCATCATCTCAGGATTTCCTGCACAAGTCTCGAGATAAGGGTCAGATCCGTTTGAGCCGATTCCGGCACGCTGGCGGATAGCCTTGATCACGTCGTATGCGCTGTAACCGTTCGCTCCGGCACCTCTTGGTCCCCAAGCTTCGTTTGCAGCCTCTGCGTAAGCGAGGAAGATCTCGGTGAAACGCATATATACAGGATAGTGATACTGAGCAAGCTGAGTAGTTGAGTTAGGGTCGCAGTCATCACGGAGAAGCTTACGGAGATAGTAGCCTGTACGTGTTGATGCAGCCACCTTGTTCAGACCATTGTCATCAGCTGAGTAAGAACCTGTAATGATTTCTGTATCACGATATACAGTACCGTTATACATCACATACTCGGAGAGACGCGGGTCACGTCCTGCGTATGGATCATTAGCCGAGTAACCGCTGCCTGTAGCCTCGATAGGATAACCGTTAGCCATAGGGAATGCGTCAACGAAGTTCTGTGTAGGGTTGATGCGGCCGTTACCATAGAGGGTTGGAGGGAAGTTGTCAAGCTCCTGTGAAAGGCCGAACGCATAATCCTCTGTTCCCTTGTTCTTGTTGCCTCTCCAGATGATCTCCTTAGGGTTCGCACCTGAACCGAGACCATCGATCTCAGCCTTCTGCATATACCAGAGGTGGCCCTTAGGATCCATTCCAGAAACACCGCCTACGAATGCAAGCACGTCAGCTGCGAGGTTTGCAGCCTCTTCGTATGTAACTTCCGTACCGGCTGCAAATGCAGGACTGGCTGCGAGGAGAGCTGTCTGAGCCTTGATTGTCTTACAGATAAGACCATTCATAAGGCCGCTCTTTCTGAGACCGAACACTGTGTTGTAGTCAACGTAGTTGGCATTTTCGAACTCCTTGTACTTCGCAGGAAGGTCGTTGTTGTCTGTAAGATCCTTGTAAGAGAGAGGAAGCAGTTCGATAGCTGCATCAACATCTGCATAGATCTGCTCGACGCAAGCCTGGAAGCTGTCACGTGACTTGTTGAAGTCTGTATCAGGACCTTCCACGTAGTTGATGACAGGAACTCCAAGGAGCTGGTCACCGACCCAACCGCCGTGGTTTCTGAGAAGATAGTACATATTCAAAGCGCGGAGACCGTATGCCTGGCCACGTGCGTGGTCCATAAACATCTGCTGCTTGTGAGGTACAGCAGACCAGGTCACAGTCTCTACATTCGCAAGGAATACATTAAGGTACTGGATGGTAGCCTTACGTGCAACCCACTGAGACATAGGGTCGTTGGATGCTGTCCAGGAACCCTGGGCCATCTTACGATAATTGCTTTCAAGGTCGTTGGTCACCGCATCGTCAGTAGCGATATCAGTCGTACTCTTGGTCTCGAAAGGAAGCTGTGCGTACGCATATCCCAAGATACCCTGAGCACTTGACGCATTCTGGAAGACCACGTCTGCTGTCTGTGCATTTTCCACAGAAGGCTCGAAGAGGTCATCACAAGCGCTGAATGTGGTTACCAAAGCCACAAATGCTATAATATTCTTCAGTTTCATTGTTCTCTGGTTTAATTGTTAGAATGTGAGCTTTACTCCGAGGTTGTAGAAACGTGTCTGAGGAGCTTCTCCTACAGCCATTTCCAAATGCTTGCGCTCTGGAGAGATAGTGAGAAGGTTGCTTCCGCTGATGTATGCTGAGAATCCCTTGACAACCTTGTTGTTCTTGAGGATTGACTGAGACATATCGTAGGTAAGCTGAACCTTAGCAAGGTCGAAACGATTGTTCTTGTACATCCAGAAGTCTGAGTTCACGAAGTTGTTTGCACCTTCTGATACTGTAAGACGTGGATAAGTTGCTGTCGCAGCAGTCTCTGGAGTCCAGCGGTCACGAACGACTGCCGAATACTTGTCCTCAGCGTCGATCCAGTAATAAGTACTGTTCTTCATACCGTATGCACCGCAGCCTGCAGTAGCGATAGCGAAGAGGGTGAAGCTCTTGTACTTGAGTGTAATGTTTGCACCAAGAGTAAGAGGACTTCCATACCATCCGCCCTTGCCGAGGAATACCTGGTCGTCGGAATTCACGACACCGTCACCGTTCTGGTCAACATACCTGATGTCACCAGGACGTACTGTAGAACCTAGGTTCTGCTCCGGCCAGGCATCGATTTCCTCCTGACTCTGGAAAAGACCTGCGCTCTGATATCCCCAGATACCGTCGAGAGGCTTGCCTTCGCGCTGTCTGTGGTCAGTGTAAACCTCGTCACAACGGCTGGCGATCGTGTCATACCAGGTAGCGTTCACACCTGCACCGAGAGTGAAGTCTCCCCAGGTCTTGTTGTAGTTCACACTTACATCAAAACCGGTACGTGCGTTGTTGTTGTAGTTCAGCCAAGGGATGAATGACTGGTCAGGATAAGATGTCGCCATATGTGAAGGCCAGGTTGTAGTGTTATCGATCAGATAACCCTCCATCGACTGGATGAAGTATGACGCATCAAATGTAAGGCTTCTGTTGAAGAATGCACCTCTGAGGTTTGCAGAAAGCTCTCTGCGCTTGATGAAAGACAGGAGTTCATTGGCACCTCGGGTAGAAACCGCATACTGTGAATCCTCACCGTCTGCCCATCCGTAACCCCATCTGTCTGTTGCCCAGGTAGGAGCATAGAGATAGTATCCTGAGATATCGATATCCTGATTGAGTTCACTTGCAGAAACACTGAGAGTCAATGTATTGACTGCTTCAGAATCCTTAAGGAACGACTCGTTTGCGATGTTCCATCCGAGAGTTACCGATGGTGAAAATGCGCCACGATGACCAGGAGCGAGCTTTGCAGAATGTACTGCCGCACCGCTGAAATCGAAGTAATATCTGTGGTCGTAGTTATATGAAGCGAGGATACCGAGGTTGGCGTTTGCCACACGGTGGTACTCACCGGCAAGAGTCTGACGGAAAGCACCGGCAACGAGCATAGCGCTTACGTTATGCTTTGCTGCGAAAGTCCTGTCATAATTGAACTGACCTGTCCAGAGAATAGTCATATCGGCATCGGAACCGTTGATGTTCTGGTTGCCGGACTTCTCATCGAGTCCCTCCTGCTTGAGGTCAGTAATGTACTCTTTTCCATTGTACATAGACCAGGTAGGAGTGAAGATAGCATAGTTGTTATCGTATGAAGTAGAGTATGAAGTCGCATAGTCCAGAGCGAATACAGTCTTGAACTTGAGGCCCTTGAGAACCTTCTGGAGATCGATATCGACTCCTGTATCGAACTGGAACTGACGGCTTGTCCACTTGCTTCTTCCTGCTGCATACATATCGGCGAAGACATTGGTCTTGTTCTGCTGTGTACCAGAGAGGAAGTATTTCTCACCGTTCTTGGTGATGATGTTGCCTGAAGCATTGATGAGATCCCACGCACCGATTGCGTTAGGGTCGATCATACTTACAGGGATAAGCGGAGCAGCGTGCTGAGGGAAGTTAGGACGCATTGTTGCTGCAGCCTCCCAGTAGTTGCCCTTTCCTGACTTGGAGTCATAGAATGTAGTGTTTGCATTGATGTAAGCCTTGACATAGTCATTAAGCTTCACGTCAACGTTTCCACGTACATTGAAACGGCTGATATTGTTGTTTGCAGCCTCTCCTACCTTAAGGAAGTCACCCTGGTTGTAGTAGCTGATGTTGCTGTAGAAGTGAGCTCTTCCGCCACCACCTGAGATCTCAGCAGTCACATCCGAACGGTTATATGCCTTAGAGATGTACTCTGAAGAGTAGTAGTTGATGTCCGGATAACGGTAAGGATTGAGTCCTGCACTGTGATAATAGATTTCATCCTGAGTGTAGAGGGCTGGCTTGCCGTCATTTGCGAGAGCCTCGTTGTAGTAAGTCATATACTCGGCTGCACCAAGATACTCTGGAAAAGCCTTTGCGACGTGTACGCCTGTATTTGCACGTACACTCACCTGAAGACCGTCATTTGTACCACGCTTTGTGGTGATGAGGATGGCACCCTTTGCTGCACGGCTGCCATAAAGCACGACTGCCTGGGCACTCTTCAGGAAAGTGATGGAAGAAATCTCTGTAGGAAGGATATTGTTGGCAGCACGAGGAACACCGTCGATAAGCACGAGATATCCCTGGCTGTTGTCACCGTCCATACCCCAGAGCGAATTGCCATTGAAACCACTCACGTATGCCTGCATATTGTCAAGGCTGTATGTATTGTAGTTCTTGTCAGTCAGTTCCTCATAATCCAAAACGGCAACGCTACCGATAAGGTCACCCTCGGCAACCGTACGATATGCGATCTGGACCTGAGTATCGCTATCTGATTCATTCTCTGCTGTCTGAGCGTTCATCGTGAGAGGAGAAACAGCCAGCATTGCAAATAGAATGAAAGTTGATTTAATATATTTCATTGCCTATTCTTTAATAGTTATACACTTAATTCTCCATACGATTACCAGCCCGGATTCTGAGGGAAGTCAGCATAGAGGTAAACCTCGCTGTCTGGCAATGGGAACCAATAATGTTTTGTACCGAATACGCGCTCGAGGATCACCTCTTCACGGAAGTTTGCGACTTGAGCATCCCTCGGATCGTTTTTACCGCTTGTGTACCAGTCATCTGGAAGAACACGGTCAAATTCCTGTGAAGTCTTGATTGTATAAGGAGCCTCGGTGAGAAGGAGCCAGCGCTGAAGGTCGTTGAAACGATGTCCTTCGAACATAAGCTCTACTGCACGCTCACGACGGATCTCATCCATATATGCATTGCCTGTGAACTTTGCGTGAACTTCACCTGCGCCGCATCTTGCACGTACCTTGTTTACTGCATCGACAGATGTAAGGTTGCATTTGCTTGACTTGTTTGTTCTTGAGAAGCCTGCATCCTTAGCTGCCGCAGCCTCTGCATACATAAGATATACATCAGCAAGACGCATATAAGGAAGGTAAACGTGAACGGCAGAACCCCAATCATAATCCCTGTCGATAACGTTGCAGGTATGAGGAACGAGCTTCTGGATAAAGTAACCTGTACGGCTACCGTTTGCTACAGGACGCATATTTCCGCCTGTAAAGAGCTGGCAATATATGTAAGCCTCACGGTCACCGGCAGCACCGTGGAGGTACTGGAAACCGTCAAATACGATGTCGTGATAGAAACGTGGGTCACGGTCCTTGAACGGGAAGTTAGGATCGAAGCCAGAATCCGGATCGTCAAGAGGGAGACCGTTAGCCATACCATACATATTCACAGCATTTGCTGTAGGCTGGTGAATGACGTTATCGTGCTCTACAAGACCTGCAACCTTAGGGCCGAATACCTTTGTGGTGTTCCAGTGAGAACCGTTGAAGTCTGAAGAAGGACCACGGAAGATAGCCTCTACTGTACCAGGCATAAGCCAGTTCTGCTTACGTGTGTAGAAGTTGTCAGAGAAACGTGTAGCGGCATCCTTTGACTTCTCGTGAGTATAGACATTCTCGAAGTTGTACTCTGCAAGAGAATACTGAGTCTGTCCTGCCTCGACGAGAGCGAGAAGTTCTCCGAGAGCATCGGCAGCCTTGCTCATATAATCCGTATTGTACTGATAAGTCCTGCCGCTCTGGATTGCACCAAGCTGAGCGCCGTGCTCCATAAGTGGAGAACCTGCCCAAAGATAGCACTTACCCAGATATGCGAGAGCCATTACCTTATTGATACGGAGCATATTCTTTCCTGAAGTAGCCTTGCCGGCAGAAGTATCGTCCCAGTTGATAGGAAGAAGGTCAGCTGCCTTGCGGAAGTCCTCTGCACACTTGTCTGCGCACTGCTGGTAGGTAAGACGAGGGAGATCAAGCTGCTCGTTTGCCTCGAAAGCCTTGTCAATATATGGAAGACCACCGAACCAGTTGATCATCTCGAAATGCCACCAGGCACGGAAGAAATAAAGCTGTCCTGCAATGAGATTCTTCTCCTCATTGGAAGCGGAAATCATCATTCCGTTCTCAAGAGCCTCAAGACCTACATTAGCCTTGCGGATGCAATACCAGGCGTGTCCCCAGAGAGAGTGGTCGAACTTATTGGTAGAAGTAGGATTGCTGCTTGGCTTGTAGATCCAGTTTCCACCGCTGCCGTTATTCCAGATATATCTGAAGTTACCGAGGTCTGCCTGATGAGTCATACGGTTGTCAGCCTCAGGGTTGAAGATTTCATCATCACCCCAGTTCCAAGACGGACACCAGTTACATTTTTCCTTGTCAGGGATACAGTTGTAGATCTCCTCCACGAAACCCTGGAAGTTTCGGAAGTTCACGAATGGGGTGTCACCTGAGATTGTGGAGTCAGCCTCCTTATCGAGATATTTCTCGCAAGATACGGCAGACATTCCAAGAATCAGAGCTGATCCCAGACATACTATTATATTAAATATTCTTTTCATTGCATTCAATCATTATAAGGTAAACTTGACACCAAGGTTGAAACGCCTTACAGTTGGGTAAGCACCACCGCCTCCGCCGTATCCGTTAAGGTTCGACTCACGGTCGTCAGGCATTCGTGTCCAGAGCCAGAGGTTGTTACCGTTCAGATAAATCTTGAGAGAGCTCAGACCGATCTTCTTTACCCATCCGCCGTATGCTGTATAAGCAACCTCAAGGTTCTTTACACGGAAGTATGATCCGTCAAAGAGGAACTGGGTTGCCTCATTGTAGCTTGGAGTTCTGTTGAATGCAGGTATCACCATTTCAGGATTCTTGGCAGTCGGAGACCACCACTCACCTACATTATATACAGTGTTAAGCTTGCTTCCGAAGCTCTGGAGAGGAACGTCACGTGTTACGTTTGTCACACCATAGAGCTGTACGAATGCGCTGAAACCCTTGTACTCGACTCCGATTGTTGCATTATAGGTATTCTCAGGAGTACCGGTATATCCGTAAGGAGCAGAGTCCTTGCTGTCAACTACACCGTCACCGTTGAAGTCAACGATATAATAGTCGCCAGGAAGCTTCTGTCCGTCGCTGCTGTCGTGCATTGGAGAACCATAGACCTCATCCCAGTTCTTGAGGAAACCGTCGTCGATGTGAGATCTGTACTGTCCGATAGCATATCCGGCCTGCTTCTGATAGTCAGGAAGAAGCTCAGGGTCATCCTTCTGGAGGATGATG
Organism: Bacteroidales bacterium; assembly: GCA_015060395.1. Classification (GTDB taxonomy): domain Bacteria; phylum Bacteroidota; class Bacteroidia; order Bacteroidales; family UBA932; genus Cryptobacteroides. The sequence goes on along the minus strand of SUYP01000003.1, from coordinate 106,246 downwards.
TTCTTCGCGTGAGTCATATTGAAGTTACCCCAGAGACGGAGAGAATTAGCGAACTGCTTGTTCACGCGGAGCTCGAGCTCATATCCGCTTGCACGTACCCTACCAAGGTTAACTGTAGGAGGTGTACCACCGAAATATGCAGGAACCGAGCGGTCGCTACCGTTCACGAGGATGTCTGTACGGTCATCCCTGAAGAACTCGAGGCTACCTGCGAGCAGACCCTTGAACATAGAGTAGTCAACACCGATATTCATCTTGGTCACGGTCTCCCACTTCACGTCAGGGTTACCGATTGCAGATTCTCTGTACCAGTCATAGATTGAAGCAGTCTGGTTGAGGTCCATAGTGGTGGTACCACCGAACGCCCACTGAGACATATAGAGCCAGCGCTGGCCGATGTTATCGTCTCCGATCTGTCCGTATGAAGCACGTACCTTGAGTACCTCGATGATCCTCTTCTCGCGGAGCCACTTCATAAACGGCTCTTCACTGATCATCCAGCCCACAGCACCTGACTGGAAGAATGCGAAACGGTTCACATCAGCAAACTTCTCAGATCCGTTGTAAGCGCCGTTGTACTCAGCGAAGTAACGGTTGTTCCAGCTGTAGGTAAGACGGAACGCCCAGTCTTCACGATAATATGGGATCATTGATCCTGTAGCGTTCTCCGAGCGGCTGAAAAGTCCCATCGCACTTACATCGTGCTTCTTGAAGGTACGCATCCAGTTGATCTGACCCTGATAGTAGAGGTTACGCATTGTTGACCAGTTGTTCACAGAACCACCGCCTGTAGTCCACTTGATAGGCTGTGAGAAGTCAAATCCGTGATAAGAGTCGAACTGGCTCTTGAGATATTCCTGACCTGTCAGAGGATCGATCCATCTGCGCTGAGCGTCATTGAACTGGTCGCTTACTCCACGGCCGGACTCTACGAACTGGTTGTCCCAGGAGATCACACCTCTGAGAGAGAGACCCTTGGTAATGAAGCTGAGATCCTGCTCGAGAGTGAAGTCAGTGTTGATACGGTTGGTAGTTGTCTCGTAAATACCGCCGACAGAAAGATTCTCGGCAGAGTTGGTAACGTTGGAAGTCTGTGGATAATATCCCCAGGCACCATCAGAATACTGAGGGAGGAACACGTCCGGTGCAATGTTATATGCACCTGCCCACTGCTGCTGGATCTGCCAGATATCATTGGTAGAGTTCATTGTAGGGGCTGTTCTTCTCGCACTCGAACCGGCAAGATTCACCTTGAGAGTTGTAGTGTTGGTGATCTTGAAGTCGATGTTACTACGGACATTCACACGGTCATAACCATATCCAGACTCATATCCACGGTTGTTAGGATATACCTTGAAGAGGTCACCTTCGTTCACATAGTCCGCAGAAGCGAAATACTTGACGAACTTGGTACCACCGCTTACGTTCACATTCGCATTGTATGACATCGCGAAATCATTGAAGAGAGCCTTCTGCCAGTCAACGTTAGGATAACGCTCCCTCTGCTCGAGAGTGGTCTGGTTGCGGTAGTTCTCTATGAACGACTGAGCTCTGATGTACTCCCAGGAGTCTGCACCTGTCACTGCGAGCTCGTGCTCGAGAGAGACGTTACGTGCCATCAATGCATCGTAAGAGTCCATCTTGTTAGGAAGCTTCGAAGGAGCCTTCATAGTAGCGTTGAAGCCGACGTCGATCCTTGCCTTGCCTTCCTGACCGCGCTTTGTAGTCACGAGGATGACACCGTTCGCACCCTTCACACCATAGACCGCTGTAGCGGATGCATCCTTCAGCACGGAAATGCTCTCCACTGAAGAAATGTCAACGGTAGTCATAGGACGTTCGATACCATCCACGAGCACGAGTGGATCGTTTCCGTTCCACGAGCTGCCGCTTCGGATAGTGATCTTTGGATCCTCCTCACCAGGCATACCTGTACTCTGTGTAGTCACCACGCCAGGGAGGTTACCGGTAAGGGCCGCTCCGACGCTGCTGATACCGGCCGCACGTTCAAGGACCTGGCCTGTGGTCTGCGTGATCGCACCCACGACCGAAGCCTTCTTCTGCTGGCCGTATCCGACAACGACTGTCTCTTCGAGCATAAGGGTATCATCCGAAAGGACGATCCTCATAGGAGTCTTGGCAGCCTTGACTTCCAGTGTCTCCATACCCATAGAAGAGACGACCAGGATGGTTTCCTGATTAGGAACGGTAATGCTGAAGTTACCGTCCAGATCAGTAATCACACCCACTGTCTCATTGCCTTTGAGAGTTACTGCCGCACCAATGACAGGAACGCCATTGCCGTCGACAACGACTCCTTTCGCTGCAAACTGCTGAGCTGATGCTGTAATGCAACAGAAAAGCAGAAGAATAATCAGCGAAGGAATCTTCCGATTGGTTTTGTTACATTGTTTCATTACGGGTTAGTTTAAAAATTATGTGTTGGTTAAAATCAATTTCAAGCGCGTACATTTTAACACATACAAATTTACCTTTTGCTTCGCACAATCACTTTAGAGAAAATTTCAATTCAGTTAAATATCCGACCAGAAACGCCCTTTAAAAGCGTAAAAACAAGGGATACTCCTGAAAAGTTTCAATTTTAATTCATTTTTGAATCAAAATTCACATAGGTTGAATCAAAACTTAAAACCACTTTTATTAACTTTGAACCGCTAACCCAAAATAAAGAATGAAACGACTGACCACACTGTTTTTTATGGCTTTTGTGCTTGTTTTCAGCACAGCCAGAGCTGAACGCTATTATTATTTCACGCACATACAGACTACTGACGGGCTCCCAAGCAACACAATTCACGGCGTCCATCAGGACAAAAGCGGCTTTATATGGATAGGAACCAGGGACGGATTATGTCGTTATGACGGAAAGGAATTCCAGAGACTTTCAGATATAACTCCTGCGCATAATATGAACAGCGCGACTTTCGATATAACGGAAGACCTGTCAGGCAGGATATGGTTCAGCTCCACTTCAGGAATAGGATATTATGACCCATATACCGATCAGGCCGGAATGCTTGATGCACTGAAGGAAAGTTTTGCCAGATACATCCAGGCCGACAGCAAAGGAAACGTATGGATCGTTTCGGACAATCTGTTCAGATACGATACGTCCAACTCCGGACTTCACACCTACACCTTCCCCGAGACCGGGCCGTTGATGGTGACAGAAGACAGGATGGGAAATATCTGGATACTTATGAAGGACGGTACCGTCCACGGATACGACAGGCTGACAGATGAATTCTCACAGCAACCTATCGATGAAAAGCTGAAGATCATAGAATCCACATATAACAACAATCTGCTGGCAGCCACTACGGACGACAGGGTGATACTCATCGACTGCCTTACATTCAGTAGCAAAGAAATATTCCGCTCCGACGAGAAGAAGGAGATCAGATGTCTGAAAGAAGGAAACAAAGGTGAGTTCTGGATCGGAACGGATCTGGGACTGTTCATCAGAAGAGAGCACGAGACCTACAGCGGCGAGGCATATCATAACGACGCCACACCGTCTTCCATTTCAGCCGACCTTATTACAAGCATAGACAGAGACCATTCCGGAAACATCTGGATAGGAACGTATTACACCGGACTCAATATATGGAAAAACAAGGCCGAAGAGATGTCTCTTTACCTGCGCAACCCTTCCGCAAACTCGATAAAAGGAAAAGTCGTAAGAAAGATCTGCCCCGACAATACGGGTAAGATATGGTTCTGCACAGAAGACGGATGGCTCAGCAATCTTGACCCCAAGGCACAGAAGGCCAACAACTATGAGATCGTCAAGAATCTTAATATGCACGATATGATAATGGACGGCGACAATATCCTGATATGTTCATACGGGCAAGGACTCTTCGTCTTTGATATGAAAAGCGAAAAGACTGTCGGAAGGCACGAACTCCCTGACAATCGTCTCAGCTGCGGCATCAAGACAAAAAGCGGCCAGATACTCATCGGTAGCAGAGGCCTTTACAGGTTCGATAAGGAGGAAGAGAGTTTTACGAAGATAGAATCGGTCGGCAACAAATATGTACATTGCCTGTATGAAGACAAGCGCGGTATGCTGTGGGTCGGCACATCCGGGAGCGGCATCCTCTGCCTCGATAAGGAATACAGGATCCAGGCAAGTGTGAAGTCCGGTGACAAGGGGCTCACGTCCAATTTCATAACATCGTTCTTTGAAGACAGCAGAAACAGGATGTGGGTGGCAACTGAAGGTGGTGGAATATGTTGCACGCAACCCGGATACAGGATTGAAGACATCCGCTTCAACTGCCTGCAGAGAAATGACGGAATCTCTTCCAACGTGACTTGCGCCATAACGGAAGACAGTGACGGAGACATCTGGGTATCTACGATCAACGGTATCAGCTGCATATCAGGAGACGAGCTCGAAGTGACGGGCCATCTTAACTATGGAAACGAAATCACAGGTTACCAGTATTCCTACGGTGCCGTCTGCTCGGGATCCGGAGGTATGATCTATTTCGGAAACACTGACGGACTCATCGGCTTCGTCCCTGCAATGGTAAAGAGCAGCAATACTGAAATGCAGATACATATAACGGCCATAGAAGGACGCAATTCCGATATTTCCGTACCTCTGAAAGAAGATGGCAAGTCCGTTATGACCTCAGAAGACATAACCGTCAGACATAAGAATGCATCAACGATATTCATAAGCTTTGCCATCCCGGATTATTCAACGCATAAGACTTTATACCGCTACAGCATATCCAAGGGCAAGAAAGTTATGCTGAGTGGCACGACAGACGGCAACAACGTCCAGCTGGCCGGTCTCAGGCCGGGCAGATACACCTTTGAAGTCTGGCTGTATGGAAGGCCTGACGTAGCCTCTAAGAAGCTCAACCTCACGATCAAGGCCCATCCTTTTGCCAGCAAGGTCGCATATCTGATATACTTCTTGGTCACTTTGATCCTGCTTGCAATCATCTTCATACAGGTGGAATCAAAACGAAGCAGCGAGCGCGAACGCCAGTATAACAAGTTCGTCAACAGCAAGGAGAAGGAGATATATAACGCGAAGATCAACTTCTTCACAAACATAACACACGAGATCAGGACTCCTCTGACACTCATAAAGCTTCCTCTTGACAAGATCATTTCGTCCGGAAGATATACTCCGGAAAGCGAAAAGGATCTCAAGACCATCCAGGCCAATGCTGACAGACTCCTCAGCCTCACCAACCAGCTTCTGGATATGAGGAAGATGGAGCAGAACGATATGAAGATGTCATTCATAAAAGAAGATCTGTGCAGGATAGTCAGGAAAGCGATAGAACTCTTTGAACAGACTGCCCGTGACCTTCATTTCGAAATGCAGATCGATATTCCTGACAGCCCTTTATGGATTATGTGCGCCAAGGATTCAGTATTTACCATCATAAGCAACCTCCTCTCCAATGCAATCAAATACGGAAACAAGAGAATCAGCATTTCCGTTTCCTGCAAAGATGAGGCGACATCGGCAGTAAGGGTAGATAGCGATGGAGAAATAATTCCGGATACTGATAAAGAAAAGATATTCGAGATCTTCTTCCAGAGGGAGAAGGCATCGAAAGACAGTGCAGGCACGGGCCTCGGTCTTCCATACGCACGAAACCTTGCCAATATGCACAACGGCAAGCTATATCTGGACACGAATGTCATCGATATGAATTCATTCGTACTGGAGCTCCCTATTAGACAGAAAGAGGAGATGAATATAGTGTTGCCCCCCCCAACAGAAAAGTCAGTCCAGAGAGAAGCTGCAGAATACGACAATTCAAGACATACGGTACTTGTGGTTGAAGATTCGGAAGAGATGCGCGAATATCTTGCTGACGAACTGGCTCAGACATATAATGTCAAGACAGCTGCAAACGGCTCCGATGCATTGGAGATCATAAGGAACGAGAAAGTCGATCTCATTGTCAGCGACATTATGATGCCGGTAATGAACGGATGTGAACTATGCAACATCGTGAAATCCGATTCCGACCTGAGCCATATACCGGTCATACTTCTGACAGCCGCAATAGGCACGGAAACCCGAATAGAAACCCTTGAAGCCGGTGCTGACGGCTATATAGAAAAGCCGTTCCCGATAGAGCTGCTTCATTCAAACATCGCTAACCTCTTCAAGAACAAGGAGATATCTTACAGGCAGTTTATGAACAAGCCTCTGACTCACTATAACAGCGTGACTGTCAGCAAGGTTGACCAGGCATATATGGATAAGGTGCACGACTTCATTATGAAGCATATAGCCGAAACAGACCTCAACATCGAGAATCTTACGCTGCAGCTTGGTACCAGCAAGTCATCACTGTACCGTAAGCTCAAGGCTAATACCGGCCTGAGCATCAACGAGTATATACGACTCTGCCGCCTGAAGCAGGCGGCAGAACTGTTGGCTTCACAGAAATACAAGATCAATGAAGTGGCGTTTATGACCGGCTTCTCATCGCCGTCCTATTTCGCCACCTGCTTCCAGAAGCAGTTCAACATCACTCCATCGGATTTCATCAAGAACCTCGGACAATAATTCCTGTCTGAGATAAGTTACAACGACCCCCGCCTGCCTGTCGGCTGGCACCCCCTAGCCGGGGGTGGCACGTCGTTTCCACTTATCTCAGACAGGAATTATTAATTATTGACAACTCCCGTCCTTGTCTGGAGAACGGGACGGATGGAGCCGTCATCATTATAGTGCATTTCATCCACACAGATGCTTCTGCGGCCTGTTGCAGGTCCATAGCCGTCAAGAGATAGCGTCGAATTGTGATAGAAAAGGTATGACTTGCCTTTGTAGTCTATGACTCCAGGATGGATTGTAAAGCTGTCCTCGGCCATACCTGACAGTTCACCCATACAGGTCCAAGGTCCCTCGATATTTTCGGCCATAGCGTATGAAATTGTCTCACGTCCCTGTCCCATAGAGGCATAGACATTATAATAATGTCCGTTGCGCTTGTAAATCCACGGTCCTTCCACGAAATTATCCATCGGAAGCGTCATAATATCACCGTCAAGCTCGATCATATTTGTCTTGAGCTTGACCAGGAAGCAGGTACCGTTGCCCCAGCACATCCAAGGAGTACCGTCATCATCGATCATTACAGTAGGATCGATATCATTCCACCAGCCTCGCGGTCCGTTATCGGTCATAGAATCCACGATCAGCGGTCTTCCTATCGCATCTGTGTATGGACCGGCCGGACTGTCCGCCACAGCCACACCGATTGCCTTGCAGTTCGGATCACCACACTGGGTCGAAACATAGAAATAGTATTTTCCATCCGCAGCTTCTACAGCCTGAGAAGCCCAGGCCTCACCTACGGCCCAGCTGAAATCTGTAGGTTTCATCACGACTCCGTGATCAGTCCAGGTCTGCATATCATCGGTCGAATAGCAAAGCCATTCAGTGATATTGAATCCATACTGCCCTTCATAACCCGGTCTGTCCTCGAAGCATTCATCGTGACCGCAGAATACGTAGAGACGGCCGTCAGATGCAATCATCGGAGCCGGATCGGCGGTATAGCAATCTCTTACAAGAGGGTTTCCTTCATTCACAAAAGTCTTATATTCAGGGCTTTGCGAACACGCCAGAAGCAGCGCGCCAATAAGAGGTATTACAAAAAGACTTCGCATAATCCATATCATTTAAAGGTTATCCAATCTATTTCAATGCAGCTTCCTTGAGTCAGGCCGACCTTCAGATCCTGCATACCTGTAATCTTTTTCGGCATCGCTATCTTGACCTCATTCCACTCAGGAGTCACATCCATACGCAGGATAATAGAGGCATCGCCTGCGGAGAGATGGATGTCGGCGACCGAATACGAGTCACCTTTAATCCTGAATATCACCGACTTAGGAGCACGCCTGCCAAAATCAAGTTCTTTGAAGAGAACACTGTCACCCTCCTTTGCAAAAACGGTCTTCCAGCCTTTGAAGTAATCTGTCGTATCAATGTACTCGATCTCAGCTCCGTCAATCTCACTATAACGGTCGATCTGAACCTTATGCCCAGCCTTGACAGGGCCTACTCCTCGAAGTGTAGGCTTCACCTCCTGTATAGTGCCGTCCGGATTGAAATATAGCCTCTCGATCTGTGCAGAGCGGTTCTTGTCGAAATGTGGAGAGAAAGCATTGTGATGATAGAAGAGATACCACTGCCCTTTATAATTTACGATACTGTGATGATTTGTCCAGCAGCCGTTCTCGTGCTCCGCCATTATGATTCCCTTGTATTCGTATGGTCCCATAGGATTCTTGCTCATAGCATAGCCGAGAACCTCAGTATTCTCCCTCACATACGGATACGTAAGGTAATAATTGCCGTTATATTCGAATGCAAACGGACCTTCGGCCTGACGGCTAGGAAGTCCCTGAAGGCAGTTCACACCTATCATCTCGAACTCACGGTTACCCCATCTGACGGTATCCCTCGGATTGTCTTCGGCAAGTTCCTTCATATTGTCCTTGAGCTTGGCACAGCGTCCGTTACCCCAGAACAGGTATGCGTTTCCATCTGACGCTAGAAGCACGCAAGGATCTATTCCGTTGACACCCTTGATAGGCTCCGGCTCACATACAAACGGGCCGTAAGGCTTGTCAGCGACAGCTACACCGATACCGAAGCCTCTGCCTTCAGCAACTGCATCCGGGAAATAGAAATAATATTTTCCATCCTTCTCGACACAATCCGGAGCCCACATAGAATAGGCATCTTTCTTGCCCCAAGGCACATCTTCCTGCCTCACTATCACTCCGTGGTCCGTCCAGGTGGTAAGGTCCTCAGAAGAGAAGACGTGATAGTCCTCCATACTGAACCAGGCGGAACCATCGAAATGAGTAATAACGCTAGGGATATCGTGTGAAGGATAGAGATATATCTTATCTTCAAACACACGGGCTGTCGGATCAGCAGTGAACTGATTGGTAATGATAGGATTGGTACCCGTCACGATCACATTTTCATCATTCTGTTCCTGAACACAGGCCGCGGCCATCAGGACCGATGCAAATAGAACTGTCTTTTTCATTTACTTGAAGAATTTCTGAAGGGTTTCTGCCAGATAAGTACGTGCATTCATCCAGGTATGACCACCCTCGGTGATCATCTTTTCGTATTGAATGCCTTTTTCATCAAAATATGCTATATGGTCAAGCACATTCCTGTATAGGAAATCGGACGAACCTACGCCCAACCACATCAACTTAAGCTGCGGAATCTGGGCCTTGAGCTCAGGAAAATGAAGATCCATCACTTCAGGAGTCAGATAAGCGCTGTAGGAAGCAAGCCATCCGAACTTGTCGAAATTAGAATATACGGTATAGAGCGACTGACCTCCGCCACGTGAAAATCCTGCCATAGCACGGCTTGCCGCATTGTTCTTCGTACGGAAATTAGCTTCCACATACGGCATTATGCACTGAGTCATCTCATCCGAGAACTTCTGATACATCTTCGCAGCGGCAAGAGAAGTCGGCGATGGAGTACCTTCCATCATATTTCCATACGGCATAACCACAATCATAGGCACAGCCTTGCCCTGAGCGATCAGATTGTCCAGGATCACATTCAGTTTTCCGACCTTGAACCAGGTCTCTTCCGTATCGGTAGTACCGCTCACCAGATAGAACACCGGATATTTGCGGCTTCCTTTCTCATATCCCGCCGGCGTATAGACAAGAAGCGGACGGTCAGAATCCAGAACCTCAGAATGATATGTGCAATACTGGACCTTTCCGTGAGGAACATCATTTACGGTATATAAAGCATCAGGATCCGGAATTTCCAGAAGACTTGCCTTGAAATTCTCATTCGGGAATATCTCTATATTGTTCTGATCCTGGACAGAGACTCCGTCAACAATGAAATTATACGGATAGATATCGGCATCAGGGATCCTGACAGTCGTGCTCCATACTCCCTCACTGTTGCGCACCATCGGTCTGTTGCCATCCATAAACTGACCGGACAATTCCACCTTGGAAGCTTCCGGAGCCCTGTAGCTGAATGTAACGCGATTGCCCGGATGAATGATATGGGACTCGAAACGGCTGTCCCTCCAGGTAAGCTGAGGGATGTCATAGCCCATAAGCTGGAGCATCTTGCGGGCATATCTCCGGCCCAGCTCACGATAGCCTTCTGCATTGAAATGAAGCAGATCGAAGGCATTGGCGCATCCGCTTGAACTGATGACGTGAGCCTGAGGGATAACGGACGGCACCCTCGCAATCACATCATTATGGGAGGCGCATACTCCTCCCCTGTCCGAGTTCACGACTTCACCGACCAGAAGCGGCACGACCTGTCCCTGAAGTCCCAAGTCGCGGACAAGATTGTCATAGACCTTCTTGAGCTGGTACGGCCAGCGCGGATCGCCTGTATTTGACTCGCCCTGATGTACCAGGACACCCTTGATCACACCATCCTTCTGAGCCAGCTTCGCCATTTCCACAAGTCTCGCGTAAGGATCATCATCGTATGCCGCCAGCATCCCTTTCATCCAGCCCGGAGCACGGTTCGCGACATAATTTGAGATGCTGTCAGGAAGGAATGTCTCGATATGACAACCTCCTATGGCAACATTGATGACACCGACCTTTACATTCTCCGGAAGGGTCTCAACCAGAGTCCTTCCGAAATAGTCAGCCGGTGTAAGGCCTGTATTCTGGCGGCACAAAGGCGGAACAGCCGTGTACCACTGTCCTTTCACCCGTCCCCTTTCCTGATCATCAACGCAAGCCATCATCTTGAAGCGTTCACTGACTCCCTCAAGATCCTGCTCCTCTATCCTGGCATTGCCCTCCATATTCGACTGGCCGAAACAGAGATAGATATGGAAGTCCGGATCCTGTGCCTGGGCCGCAAAGGCCGCGAGAGCCGCAATGAATGAAAATACGATCTTCTTCATATAGTTGTCAATTACCAATTAATCCATTTTTCGACATCGACATCCTCGAATATATGAGCGACTGTCACGTCGGTAGGCACATCCTTCCCAAGAAGGAAACGGTCAACAAAAGCCTCAAGCTCAGGCCATTGAGACTCAGGAAGCATACAATGGAAATGTCCGTCTATGAATGAATATCCCATTCTGTCCTCTATGCCGAAATGCTCCCACACCTTCCTGGCAGCGACACAGGAGACATAGCCGGACTCGTCAGCCAGCCACTCATAATCAGGATTTCCGAATACAAGCAGAGCTCTCGGAGCCACAAGGGCACAGAGTTCGTGATGATCCATCGGAAGACGGCTTACATTCTCCTCGCTGAAGACCCTCATACTTTCCTTGAACCAGGAATAGTTGGTCCTTCCAAGGGTCTCCACATTGCCGAGAGTTTCCGAAACTCTCCAGGCTGCCGCACCACCACCGCCAGGCTCCTGGGCGATGGTCAATGCGATACGCTCGTCCATAGCTCCGGACCACAGGGCCATCTTTCCGGCGAAGGAACATCCCGAGATAGCAAGATGCGCGACATCTATACGGCTTTCCTCGCCCAGGATTTCCAAAGCATCTATAAGACGGCTCACACCCCAAGGCCAGGCCGCATAGCTGCCTATCTCCGTCTGGTCAGGGTAGAGGCGGTTCAAAGGCTCCTGCCCCCTCTTCTGCGTATGAGACATAACCTCCCAGAAAGGGAAGGATATCATAGCAATACCTCTTTCCTCAAATATATGACGCGGCAGACTACCGGCTCCCATACCGATGCCAATTATGGCAGGGAAAGGGCCGTCACCTTCCGGATAAGTGATAAGGCAACGCATCGTCAGAGTCTCCCCGTTGTCTGTGACACTCACCTTCAATGTATCTCCAGCCATCTCTGCCTCAACGCATTCACGTGCAGTCTGAGGCTTGAATCCTACTTCATAATGCTGCAGCTGTGCCAGAATTTCAGCACGTCTTCTTTCCCACTGGGAATACCTCTTCACGGCTTTTCCGTTCTCAAACTGAAGAGGATCCGGCAAGGTCTCCACTACCGGAAGCTCTTCCAATGCGGGCATAGCCGGCATCTCATATTTGTCAGACGTGTTCTCTCTGTCGAATACCAGAGGTATATCCTCTGTGCCGCAGGATGCGAGCATAAAGGAGAAGATGATAACAGGAATTAACTTCTTCATAGCTGTATTTTTATCAGACGATACAAGTTTAATCATTTATATCCGGAAATTCTTATCAAATCCCGCCAAAATATAACAATCTCAATTCAAAACAGACTTTTCCTGGTCCAATATCAAAAAAAAGACGGTCAGGACATCATTTCCGGACCGTCTTTAAATCATTTGCGTGCAGGTTCATCCAGCCTCAGCTCAGGATGTCTGCGTGATGAAACCAAGAGCATCACCGACACTCCTATCGCTATGATTCCCAGCAGGATGAATATATATTCCGCCGATATGGCAGCCTGCACTTCCTGAGCGTGGTTGCCGGCCTCGGTTATCGTATCGGTAAAGATCCTGCCTATATAGATAGGAACAGCCCACATACCGAGATTCTGCACCCAATATATAAGGGAATATGCAGTTCCAAGGTTCTTCTCAGGTATGATCTTAGGAACTGACGGCCACATTGCGGAAGGGACAAGCGAATATCCGATGCCCAGCAATGCGATGGCTATATATGCATAAACAGGTACTCCCTGAGGAGCGTAAGTGATTATAAGATGAGAGGCCAGCACCAGTGCCGAACCTATTATCAGCCAAAGCGTTGCCTTTCCGACCTTGTCAACCAGCGCACCGAATAGCGGTGTGAAGAGGATGGTAAAGAAAGGTATCATAGCAAGGAGAACCGTAGCGATATCCAGATTCACGCCGAAGAGCGGCAGAAGGATGGATACACCGAACTTCTTGAAACGGATGACGCAGCAATAGAAGGTCACGCATAATATGGCGATCATCAGGAAACGGGGATTGCTCAGCACCCTCCATATATCGGAGAACCTGAACTTGTCCTCTTCTGCAGTCTCCACCTTATCGGTTTCTCCTGTCTGACGGTCATATCCGGCATCCATAGCCACAAATACAGCCCAGAGGATGACTCCTACAGCCAGCACCGCAAGTCCGATCAATGCCGGTCTGTTGGTATCAGCCAGCGTATATATCTCACCTGCAGGCTTCTGAGCCACTATCATAGGGGCTATCAGGATTGCCGTGGCCGTGCCGAAACGCGCGATGGCAAGCTGCAGTCCCATTGCAAGAGCCATATTCCTACCCTTGAACCACTTGGCGATGGAACGCGTAACCGAGACTCCGGCAATCTCGCTGCCGAGTCCGAAAAGCATACATCCTATATACGCGATTGTCAGAGATGTATCCGGCTTGAAGCCTGCAGAAATCGCGAATGTGACCAAAGCGGCTCCTCCAGCCATCATACCGACGAATATCGATCCCACGAGCCTCACGCCGAATTTGTCAAGCAAGGCTCCGCAGATTATAAGCCCTCCCCAGATGCAGAGGAAGGAATATCCGCTTGCATAAAAGCCGTAATCAGCCATATCCCATCCCAGCTCCAGCATTTCAGGATTCTTGAAAAGCTCGGAAAGGGACGAGAACATATCGTCAAAGAAATATGAAGCGAACATAGGAACAACAAGGCACGCCAGCGCCAGCCAGCGTGCCCATCTGCTGTCCCTGAGAGTATTTTTCAGGGTTGACATTATTTCTTGATGTTAGGAAGTTCGAGTCCGTATCCCTTCTTCTTGTCTTCCACCTTGAGGAAGAATGACATTACGAAGGCAAGTACTCCGAATGAAGCGAAGATGCACATAGGGACCACATATCCGCCTGTTGACTTGAGGACGACTCCGATAAGGAGAGGTACAAGGCAGAGGCCGATGTTCTGGATCCAGAATATGAGTGAATATGCACTACCGAGGATAACCGGGTCAATTATCTTCGGAACCGATGGCCAGAGGGCCGCAGGGACCAATGAGAATGAGACTCCGAGCACGACGATGAGAAGGAGTGCGAACCACTTGTGAGGGAATACAGGAAGAAGGAATGCGAAGCTGAGGTGGCAAACGATCATAATGATGGCACCGAGCATAAGCATTGTCGCACCCTTGCCCTTTGTATCAAGGAATCCTCCGAGGAAAGGAGTCAGGACCATTGCAAGGATAGGGAACCATCTGAAGAGGTCAGCCGCATCCGCTGCAGGGATCTGAAGTGTGACTTCAAGGAAATTGGTTGCATATCTCTGGAAAGGGAAGATAGCCGAGTAATAAAGCACACAGAGAAGGGCTACGAGCCAGAACATCTTGCTGCGGAAGATCTTGCCGAGGTCGCTTACCTTGAACTCCTCGCTGGACTCTCCGCCTGCGACAATACCTTTCTGCCTGTCGAGCTTCGCATCCATCACTGAAAATACGATGAAGTTGATGAGGCCGATGAGAAGGAGGATCACGCAGAAGAGGATCGGTGCCTCGATGTTTCCGAACTTGTCTGCAAGGCGTGGAGAAGCCGAGAGGACAGCGAACACACCAAGACGGGCGATAGCCATCTCAAGACCCATTGCAAGAGCCATCTCCTTGCCCTCGAACCACTTGGCGATGGCCTTGGAAACAGTGATGCCGGCCATCTCGCAGCCGCAGCCGAATATCATAAATCCGAGAGACGCCATCTTTGCGCTGCCAGGAAGAGCTGTCCACCACGATCCGAGCCACTCGCAGAATGCAGTAGCCTGGAACCAGTCCGTGATACCGATATATTTGATGCCGGCTCCGACAACCATCAGCGAAGTCGAAAGAATACCTGTGAACCTCACACCCATCTTGTCAAGGATGATGCCGGCAAGGATAAGGAAGCCGAAGACATTCAGCATATATTCAGAAGCCGCGTATGTTCCGAACACCGAGCTGTCCCAGCCTCTTGAAGACTCCACGAGAGACTGAAGAGGAGACATCACGTCAACGAACATATAAGCGAAAAACATTGCAAGAGCAATGAGGATAAGAGCCGCCCACCTCGCGGCAAAGCTGTCGTTAAGATACTTTTTGATAGTTTCTGCCATAATATTTGTTAGTTAGATTATCCGGTTATCAGCTTGCGAAGATAGCATTTTTTCAGTACCTTCGCAAGTCAAAACGTCTTGAAGACAAAATGGATCAGAACCATACTACATACAACATACTTGACAAGGTGGATTCCCCGAAGGATATAAAAGGCCTCAGTATCGGGGAACTGCGCGAACTGTGCGCAGAAATCCGCAGCTATATGATAGAATGCTGCTCCATCAACCCGGGACATCTCGGTTCAAGCCTTGGTGCAGTCGAGCTCATTGTCGGTCTCCATTATGTCTATGATGCACCTCAGGACAAGCTCGTATTTGACGTAGGGCATCAGGCATACGCCCATAAGATCATCACCGGCCGCCGCGAAGCATTCCGGAAGAACAGGATGAAAGACGGAATCAGCGGATTCCCGAAACGTTCGGAAAGCGAGTACGATGCATTCGGGGCAGGCCACTCCTCCACTTCGATATCTGCCGCACTAGGTTTTGCCGAGGCTGCAAAACAACAGAAGCTCGGCCATAAGGCCGTAGCACTGATCGGTGACGGTTCCCTTACCGGAGGACTTGCCTTCGAAGGCCTGAACAACGCAGGTGCAGCCAAGACCGACATACTCGTCATCTTGAACGACAACAACATTTCCATAGACAGGAACATAGGGGCGATACACGAGTATCTCCTCAATATCACGACCGATCCCCGATACAACAAGGCCAAGAAGCATATATGGGACAAGCTCGGGGACGGAAGATTCAGGAAACTGATACAGAAGATGGTGGTGGGCACCAAGTCATATCTGGTACGTCACAGCGGCGGAGACCTTTTCGAAGCTATGGGATTCAGATATTTCGGGCCTATCGACGGAAACGACATAGAGCAGGTGATCAGGACGCTTCAGAAGCTTAAGGAACTCGGCGGTCCGCTCATCCTCCACACCCTCACTACGAAAGGGAAAGGATATGCTCCGGCCGAAGCCAATCAGACCGTATGGCACGCCCCAGGCATCTTTGACCCGGAGACAGGTGAAAGGATCAAGAGCGAGAAAGGCGAGAGCAGATATCAGGACGTCTTCGGCGCGACACTTCTGGAACTCGCGAAGATGAATCCGAAGGTAGTAGGAATCACTCCTGCAATGGCCTCCGGATGCGGTATGAATATTCTGGCGAAGGAAATGCCCGACAGATTCTATGACGTCGGAATCGAGGAAGAGCACGCAGTGACATTCTCAGCCGGCCTCGCGGCAGGTGGAATGAAGCCTTTCTGCAACATATATTCATCATTTTCACAGCGGGCGCTAGACCAGATAATCCACGATGTGGCTCTTCAGAACCTGCCGGTCGTCTTGTGCCTTGACAGAGGAGGCATCGTGGGAGAGGACGGCGCCACCCACCACGGATGTTACGATATGGCCTTGTACAGGACCATACCTGGAGCTATCATCGCAGCACCGAAAGACGAGATCGAACTCAAGAATATGATGTACTCCGCAATGCTTTCGGAAGACGGTCCTTATATAATAAGGTATCCGCGAGGATATGGAGAAGGAACCGGGTGGCAGACCTCGGAATTCGAGGAATATGCTGCCGGAAAAGGTGAAAAGCTCAAGGACGGGGAAGATATCGCCGTGATAGCGGCCGGACCATTCGCGAACAGAGCCGTTGAGGCTGCAGAAATCGTAAAAGAAAAGACAGGCAGATGCCCGGCTATATATAATATAAGGTATATAAAGCCGGTGGATGAAGATATGCTGGAGGAAATCTGCGGAAAATTCGACGAGATCATAACCATAGAGGACGGATGCATTACCGGAGGATTATATGGATGTGTAGCGGAATACACCGCGCAGAGAGATAAAGGCATAAGCATAACACCAATAGCAATACCAGACAGCTATTTAAGCCAGGGGACACAGGAAGAACTCAGGGACGAATGCGGTCTTACCACTCGACGCATAGCTGAGACAATTGAAGGAAAAATGAAAAAAATCTCAAAAAAAGATCGAAAAGTTTTGGAGATTTAAAAATAATATCTACCTTTGCAATCCCGTTAAGGAAATATGCTCCGAAACGGAAACAAAACAACATTGCCGATGTAGCTCAGTTGGCCAGAGCACGTGATTTGTAATCTCGGGGTCGTGGGTTCGATTCCCTCCATCGGCTCAAAAGTTCTAAAAGAATTTTGGGAGAATACCAGAGTGGCCAAATGGGGCAGACTGTAAATCTGCTGGTTTATACCTTCGGTGGTTCGAATCCATCTTCTCCCACCAAAAGCCCGAAGCAACCGATCGGGCTTTTACTTTGAAAAGCGGAAGTAGCTCAGTCGGTAGAGCATCAGCCTTCCAAGCTGAGGGTCGCGGGTTCGAACCTCGTCTTCCGCTCAACTACGCCAGTGTAGCTCAGGGGTAGAGCGCTTCCTTGGTAAGGAAGAGGTCGTGAGTTCAATTCTCACCACCGGCTCTGCTTTTTTTGTTGTATATATACTTTAAATACATAAAGATATGGCTAAAGAAACCTTTAAAAGAGACAAACCACACGTTAACATTGGTACAATCGGCCACGTTGACCACGGTAAGACTACTTTGACAGCTGCAATTACAACTGTACTTGCTAAGGCTGGTCTTTCAGAGCTTCGTTCATTCGACTCTATCGACAACGCTCCAGAGGAGAAAGAGCGTGGTATCACTATCAACACTGCTCACGTTGAGTATCAGACAGCTAACCGTCACTACGCACACGTTGACTGCCCAGGTCACGCTGACTACGTAAAGAACATGGTTACTGGTGCTGCTCAGATGGACGGTGCGATCCTCGTTTGTGCTGCAACTGACGGTCCTATGCCTCAGACTCGTGAGCACATCCTTCTCGCTCGTCAGGTGAACGTTCCTAAGATCGTTGTATTCATGAACAAGGTTGACCTCGTTGACGATGAGGAAATGCTTGATCTCGTTGAGATGGAGCTCCGTGACCTTCTTTCATTCTACAACTTCGACGGTGACAACGCTCCTGTAATCCGCGGTTCTGCTCTTGGTGCACTTAACGGTGACCCTACTTGGGAGGCTAAGGTTATGGAGCTTATGGCTTCAGTTGATGAGTACATTCCACTTCCTCCACGTGATATCGATAAGCCATTCCTTATGCCTATCGAGGACATCTTCTCAATCACAGGTCGTGGTACTGTAGCTACTGGCCGTATCGAGACTGGTGTTATCCACGTTGGTGACGAGGTTGAGATCGTAGGTCTTGGCGAGGAGCCTAAGAAGACTGTCGTAACAGGTGTCGAGATGTTCCGCAAGCTCCTTGATCAGGGTGAGGCTGGTGACAACGTAGGTCTTCTCCTCCGTGGTATCGACAAGAAGGAGATCAAGAGAGGTCAGGTACTCGCAAAGGTAGGTATGATCAAGCCTTACCAGAAGTTCGAGGCTTCTATCTACGTACTTAAGAAGGATGAGGGTGGTCGTCATACTCCATTCCACAACCACTACCGTCCACAGTTCTTCATCCGTACACTCGATATCACTGGTGAGATTTCACTTCCAGAGGGTGTAGAGATGGTAATGCCTGGTGACAACGTAGCTATCACTGTAGATCTTATCTACCCTGTAGCTATCAACGAGGGTCTTCAGTTCGCAATCCGTGAGGGTGGTAGAACAGTAGGTGCTGGTCAGGTAACTAAGCTTATTGACTAATTACAGTCTATGATACCGGTGGACGACCGGAAGGTTGTCCACCGATTTAGGGGAATAGTATAAGGGTAGTACAGCGGTCTCCAAAACCGTTAGTCTGGGTTCGAATCCTGGTTCCCCTGCCAAGAAAAAATATCAAAGGTTACGATTTGGTAATGTTTAACAGACCTTGCGGACCGCTTCCAAACCGCATCGTCCATTAAATGTAAAGATGAGAAGATTTATCAATTATCTGAAAGAGTCATACGCTGAGATGACCAAGAAAGTGACTTGGCCTACTTGGGACAAATTGCAGAGTTCCGCTATCGTTGTGATGGTGGCATCTGTCATTATTGCCCTTATGATCTTCGCGATGGACTTTGTTATTGAAGCTGCGATGAAATTCATCTACACTCTCTAATACTACCAGACGATATGAGCGAAAGCACTAAGAAATGGTATGTCCTGAGAGCAGCAGGCGGAAAAGAGAAAAAAGCCAAAGAGTATCTCGAGAAGGAGATCGAAAGATGTGGTCTTCAGGATCTGGTTTCCCAGGTTCTCGTTCCAACAGAAAAAGTATATAGAATCCGCGATGGAAAGCGCATCTGTACAGAGCGTCTTTTCTATCCCGGTTATGTGCTTATAGAGGCTGAACTCACTGGCGAACTGCAGTATATCATCCGAAATGAAGTACCTCATATGTCAGGCTTCCTTACTGAGAAGCGTGATGTCAAGAGAGGAGACGGAAAGTCACAGGAAGAGAAATTGCCTATACCACTCAGAGATGATGAGGTAAAGAGGATTCTCGGTGAGCAGGATGAGATGGCAGGAGCTGAAGCTGAGACAGTCGTTGACTATCAGGTTGGTGACGCAGTGAAGATCACAGATGGTCCATTCAATGGATTCGATGGTACAGTCGAGGAGATCGTAGAAGACAGGAGCAAGCTCAAGGTTATGGTTATGATCTTCGGACGTAAGACACTTTTGGAACTCAACTTTACACAGGTAACTAAAGAATAATCAGAAATTATGGCAAAAGAAGTAGCTGGATTTATTAAACTCCAGATTAAAGGTGGCGCAGCAAATCCATCACCACCAGTTGGTCCTGCCCTCGGTTCGAAGGGTTTGAACATTATGGATTTCTGCAAGCAGTTCAATGCCCGTACGCAGGAAAGCGCAGGTAAGGTATTGCCAGTAGTGATCACTGTTTACAGCGACAAGTCATTCACATTCGTAGTGAAGCAGCCGCCTGTAGCAGTACAGCTCAAAGAGGCTGCAAAGATCTCTGCCGGATCTGCAGAGCCAAACAGAAAGAAGGTCGGTACAATCACTTGGGATCAGGTGAAGGCTATTGCCGAGAGCAAGATGCCGGATATGAACTGCTTCACCCTCAAGTCGGCGATGACTATGGTAGCAGGTACCGCAAGAAGTATGGGTATCAAAGTAGAAGGAGAATTTCCTGAACTCTAAAAATCACAGGCAAAATGGGTAAACTTACTAAAAATCAGAAGGCTGTCATCGCTAAGTACGATGCAGCGAAAGAGTATAAGCTTGCTGAGGCTTGTGAACTTGTTAAGGAACTCACCTACACTAAGTTTGATGCATCAGTAGAGCTTCACGTAAACCTCGGTGTTGACCCTCGTAAGGCTAACCAGATGGTTCGTGGTGTCGTTACACTTCCAAACGGAACCGGTAAGGTGACTCGAGTTCTCGTGCTTTGTACTCCAGACAAGGAGAACGAGGCTAAAGAGGCAGGCGCAGACTATGTAGGTCTCGACGAGTACATTGAGAAGATCAAGGGAGGCTGGACAGATGTTGATGTAATCATCTGTACTCCATCAGTAATGGCTAAGGTCGGTGTTATCGGCCGTATCCTCGGTCCAAGAGGTCTGATGCCAAACCCTAAGACTGGTACTGTAACTATGGAAGTAGGAAAGGCTGTCAAGGAAGTAAAGGCAGGTAAGATCGACTTCAAGGTTGACAAGACAGGTATCGTTCACGCAGCTATAGGCAAGGTATCTTTCACAGGTACTCAGATCTATGAGAATGCTAAGGAGCTCCTTTCTGCAATCCTCAAGCTGAAGCCACAGGCTCTCAAGGGAACATATATGAAGGGCGTAGCAGTATGCTCTACTATGAGCCCTGGTATCCGTGTCGATGTAAAGTCAGTTGAATAATTAATGTGCTGTAAAATTTGAACGTTATGAGAAAAGAAGAAAAACTCGATATAATCAACGCGATTTCAGCACAGTTGGAGGAGACTCCTAACTTCTATATCACTGACATCGCAGGACTTAACGCAGAGAAGACTCACGCTCTCCGCAAGGCTTGCTTCGAGGCTGGCGTTAAGCTCGTGGTAACTAAGAACACTCTCTTCACAAAGGTTCTCGAGGCTTCTGAGAACGAGGAGATGAAGAAGCTCACTGAGGTACTTGCAGGTCCTACTGCAATTATGTACACAGTTGCTCCTAACGCTCCTGCAAAGGTAATCAAGAAGTTCAGAGAGACAGGAAGCGAGAAACCGGCACTCAAGGGTGCATTCGTACAGGATTGGCCGGCATTCATCGGTGCAGACCAGCTTGATAACCTCTTCGCTATCAAGTCACGTGAGGAAATGATCGCTGATATCGTATCACTCCTCCTCTCACCAATCCGCAACGTTATGTCAGCTCTCGAGCACAAGGATGATGACAAGGCTGAAGGTTCAGCAGAATAATTAAAGAAAAACAAACAATTAATAAAATATAATAAATTATGGCAGACATTAAAGCACTCGCAGAAGAGTTGGTAAACCTTACTGTGAAAGATGTACAGGAGCTCGCAAACATCCTTAAGGATGAGTACGGAATCGAGCCTGCAGCAGCTGCAGTTGTAGCAGTAGCAGGTCCAGCAGCAGCAGCTGAGGCTGAGCAGACTGAATTCGACGTTATCCTCGTTTCTCCAGGCGCAGCTAAGCTTGGCGTTGTGAAGGCAGTTAAGGAGGCTACAGGTCTCGGACTCAAGGAGTCTAAGGAGATCGTTGACAAGGCTCCGGTAGCTGTTAAGGAGAAAGTTTCTAAGGCAGAGGCTGAAGCACTTAAGGCTGCCCTCGAAGAGGCAGGAGCTGAAGTTGAGGTTAAATAACTTCACCCCTTCCCCGAGATGGGAAAAAAGTCAGGTTTAGGGCCAAAATAGGCTCTAAACCTTTTTGTCGTAATAAAAAGTTTTTCTCTATATAAAGGCAGAAAGATGTCAAAAAAGACTAACAATCAGCGAGTTTCATTCGCATCATCAAAAATTCTCCTTGAATACCCTGACCTTCTCGAGGTGCAGTTGAAGTCGTTCCAGGACTTCTTCCAGCTCGATACCACTCCTGAAAACAGGAGCAACGAGGGTCTGTATCAGGTGTTTCAGGAGATATTCCCAATCGAAGACACCAGGAACAGTTACAAGCTCGAGTTCATCGACTATTTCATTGATCCTCCGCAGTATTCGATTGATGAGTGTCTTGAGAGAGGACTGACTTACAATGTTCCTCTGAAGGCAAAACTCCGCCTTTCCTGCAATGATCCTGAGCACGAAGACTTCGACACGAAGGTACAGGATGTATATCTCGGAAATATCCCGTATATGACACCGGGCGGTACATTCGTTATCAACGGATCAGAAAGAATCATAGTTTCACAGCTCCACAGATCTCCAGGCGTATTCTTCGGACAGAGCGTACACGCCAACGGAACCAAGCTGTATTCTGCACGAATCATCCCGTTCAAGGGATCCTGGATCGAGTTTGCGACTGACATCAACAACGTGATGTACGCATACATCGACCGTAAGAAGAAATTGCCAGTAACAACCCTCCTCAGGGCCATTGGATTCAACGGCGACAAGGATATCATCGACATCTTCGGTCTCGCAGATGAGATTGAAGCAACTGAAGAGAACCTTAAGGCAAACGAGGGAAGGAAGCTTGCGGCAAAGGTACTCAGGACCTGGATCGAGGATTTCGTAGATGAGGATACAGGAGAGGTAATTCCGGTAGAAAGAAGCGAGACATACCTCGAACGCGGAGAGATCCTCAATGATGAGACTATCGAAAAACTGTCAGATACTGATGTAAAGACAATCCTTCTCCAGAAGGATGAGGCAAACGTAAACGAGTATGCCATCATTTACAACACTCTGCAGAAAGACCCGACAAATACGGAGATGGAAGCTGTCAACTACATCTACAAACAGCTCCGCAATTCAGAACCACCTGATGAAGCGACTGCAAGAGATGTCATCGACAAGCTCTTCTTCTCTGAAAAGAGATATGATCTCGGAGATGTGGGACGTTACAGACTCAACAAGAAGCTGAATCTCACAATCGACGAGAACACAAGGGTACTCACCAACACTGATATGATCGAGATCATCAAGTATCTCATCCAGCTCATCAACTCGAAGGCTGTCGTTGACGACATCGACCACTTGAGCAACAGACGTATCAGAACCGTAGGAGAGCAGCTTGCAAACCAGTTCAGCGTAGGTCTTTCACGTATGGCCCGCACCATCCGCGAAAGAATGAACGTCCGCGACAGCGAGCAGTTCGCACCGACTGACCTGATCAATGCAAAGACCCTTTCTTCTGTGATCAACTCATTCTTCGGAACGAGCCAGCTGTCACAGTTTATGGATCAGACCAACCCGCTGTCTGAAATGACACATAAGCGTCGTCTTTCAGCCCTCGGTCCAGGAGGTCTTTCAAGAGACCGTGCCGGCTTCGAGGTACGAGACGTACACTATACACACTACGGCCGTCTCTGCCCTATCGAGACTCCGGAAGGACCGAACATCGGTCTTATCTCATCACTCTGCGTTTACGCAAGGATCAACGACCTCGGCTTCATCGAGACTCCATACCGCAAGGTACAGGGAGGCAAGGTTGACCTCAGTTCCGAGGGATGGACTTATATGAGCGCCGAGGAGGAAGAGAACCAGATGGTTTCACTTGCAAAAGTGAAGATGGATGAAGATGGACAGATTCTCGAAGACCGTATCCAGTGCCGTCTCGGCGCAGACTTCCCTGTCGTTACAAAGGAAGAGGTGAACTATATGGACGTTGCTCCTAACCAGATCGCATCGGTTGCGGCATCGCTCATTCCGTTCCTTGAGCACGACGACGCCCACCGTGCATTGATGGGTGCGAATATGATGCGTCAGGCAGTTCCGCTTCTCAACCCTGAGTCCCCTATCGTAGGTACAGGTCTTGAGGAAAGAGTATGTCTTGACTCAAGAACACAGGTAAAGGCAGAGAGAAAGGGAGAAGTAGTATATGTAGATGCAAAGGAGATCCACGTAAGATACGAGCGTACTGATGACGAGAAGTTCGTAAGCTTCGCACCGGACATCACAGTATATCAGCTTCCTATATACAGAAGGACCAACCAGAGCACAACCATCCTCCTCAAGCCTATCGTAAGAAAGGGCGACATCGTTGAGGCTGGCCAGATAATGACCGAAGGTTATGCGACCCAGAACGGAGAGCTCGCACTCGGAAGGAACCTCAAGGTGGCATTTATGCCTTGGAAGGGTTACAACTACGAGGATGCGATCGTTATCTCCGAGCGTATGATCCGCTGGGATATCCTCACATCTGTCCACGTTGACGAGTATATCACAGAAGTACGTGATACAAAGCGCGGTATGGAGGAACTCACATCCGATATTCCTAACGTCAGCGAAGATGCTACAAAGGATCTCGACGAGAACGGTATCATCCGCATCGGTGCACACATCGAGCCGGGCGATATTATGATCGGTAAGATCACTCCTAAGGGAGAGAGCGACCCGTCACCGGAAGAGAAGCTCCTCAGAGCCATCTTCGGAGACAAGGCTGGGGATGTAAAGGATGCTTCACTCAAGGCTACTCCATCACTCAGCGGTACTGTGATCAACACTGCTCTCTACTCTAAGGTTGCCAAGGAAAGCGGCCGCAAGGGTGCCAAGAGCGACCAGAAGGCCAAGATAGAGAAGGCTGAAGAGGAATTCGCAGCAAAGGCCGAGGCTCTCAGAGCTAAGTTCATAGATAAGCTTGCTGTCCTCGTAGAGGGCAAGAAGAGCGCCGGAATCAGCGACCTTTACGGAGTAGAGATCATTGCCAAGGGCAAAGACATCACTCTCGCTGACATAAGGGCCATCGACTATGAGAACATAAACTCAAGCAAGTGGACAACCGACAAGAACGCAAACATCCTCATCAGGGAGCTCATCAACAACTACTGCATCGCTCACAAGGAAGAAGCAGCACGTAACAAGAGGGTTCTCGACAAGATCAAGGTCGGTGACGAACTTCCGAACGGTGTTATGCAGCTTGCAAAGG
Organism: Bacteroidales bacterium; assembly: GCA_015060395.1. Lineage (GTDB taxonomy): Bacteria > Bacteroidota > Bacteroidia > Bacteroidales > UBA932 > Cryptobacteroides. The sequence continues at coordinate 81,188 of SUYP01000003.1, read as the reverse complement.
TCTATGTTGCCAAGAAGCGTAAGATCAGAGTCGGTGACAAGATGGCCGGACGCCACGGTAACAAGGGTATCGTAGCCAAGGTTGTAAGAGACGAGGATATGCCGTTCCTTGCAGACGGAACACCTGTTGACATCGTTCTCAACCCTCTCGGTGTGCCATCACGTATGAACCTCGGTCAGATTTACGAGACCGTACTCGGATGGGCAGGAGAGGAACTTGGAGTGAAGTTCAGCACTCCTATCTTCGACGGTGCGACACTTGACAATATCTGTGAATATACAGACAAGGCAGGTCTCCCAAGATATGGTAAGACATATCTCCGCGACGGAGGTACAGGTGACTGGTTCGACCAGCCTGCTACTGTCGGTGTGATCTATATGATCAAGCTCGGCCATATGGTTGACGACAAGATGCACGCACGTTCTATCGGTCCTTACTCACTCATCACCCAGCAGCCTCTCGGAGGTAAGGCGCAGTTCGGAGGACAGCGTTTCGGAGAGATGGAGGTATGGGCACTCGAGGCATTCGGTGCATCCAACATCCTTCAGGAGATCCTGACTGTGAAGTCAGATGACGTGACAGGAAGATCCAAGGCATACGAAGCTATCGTCAAGGGCGACCTTATGCCGAATCCAGGCATACCTGAGTCCCTCAACGTATTGCTTCACGAGCTCAGAGGTCTCGGACTTAAAGTGACTTTGGACTAATTACTGACAATTGAAATTATAGAAATATGCCTACTTTTAATAAAGAAAACAAGGTTAAAAGCAATTTCGAAAGGATCAGCATAGCTCTTGCTTCCCCAGAAGACATCAAGGAGAGGTCTTCTGGAGAAGTATTGAAGCCAGAAACCGTCAACTACAGGACATACAAGCCTGAGCGTGACGGTCTCTTCTGCGAGAAGATCTTCGGTCCTACAAAGGACTACGAGTGCCACTGCGGAAAGTACAAGAGAATCCGCTACCGTGGTATCGTCTGCGACCGTTGCGGCGTAGAGGTGACAGAGAAGAAGGTGCGCAGGGAAAGGATGGGTCATATCGAACTCACTGTTCCTGTAGCACATATATGGTACTTCAAGTCAGCTCCTAACAAGATCGCAGCTCTTCTCGGAATCGCTGCAAAGAAGCTTGAGTCTGTAATCTATTACGAGAAATATATTGTCATCAAGCCGGGTACATCTGCTTTCCAGAAGCTCGATCTTCTCTCAGAAGACGAGTATCTTGAATTCTACGCACAGCAGCCTGAGCAGTACAATATGCCAGCTGACGATCCTGACAAGTTCGTTGCAGGAATGGGTGCAGAGGCAATCTATGAGCTCCTCAAAGAGATCGACATTGACGCTCTTGCAAGGGATCTCAGACAGAAGATGATCAAGGAGACTTCACAGCAGAGAAAGGCTGAGGCTCTCAAGAGGCTCAGCATCGTGAAGTGGTTCCAGGATTCAAAGGGCATCAACCGTCCTGAATGGATGATCCTCAAGGTCATTCCTGTGATTCCGCCTGATCTCCGCCCGCTCGTTCCACTCGATGGAGGCCGATTCGCGACTTCAGACCTCAATGATCTCTACAGAAGGGTCATCATCCGTAACAACCGTCTCAAGAGACTCATCGAGATCAAGGCTCCTGAGGTGATCCTCAGAAACGAGAAGCGTATGCTTCAGGAAGCAGTTGACTCACTCTTCGACAACTCGAAGAAGTCAAATGCAGTAAAGAGCGAAGCAAACCGTACCCTCAAGTCACTCTCTGACTCACTCAAGGGTAAGCAGGGACGCTTCCGTCAGAACCTCCTCGGTAAGCGTGTCGATTATTCTGCACGTTCGGTTATCGTCGTAGGTCCTGAGCTCAAGATGCACGAGTGCGGTCTTCCTAAGTTTATGGCTGCTGAGCTTTATAAGCCGTTCATCATCAGGAAGCTCATCGAGCGCGGCATCGTAAAGACAGTGAAGTCTGCAAAGAAGATCGTTGACAGAAAGGATGCAGTGATCTGGGATATCCTCGAGAACGTGATGAAGGGTCATCCGGTTCTTCTCAACCGTGCCCCTACACTCCACCGTCTCGGTATCCAGGCATTCCAGCCTAAGATGATCGAGGGTAAGGCAATCCAGCTCCATCCGCTCGCTTGTACGGCGTTCAACGCTGACTTCGACGGTGACCAGATGGCGGTTCACCTTCCTCTCGGCAATGCTGCAATCCTCGAGGCACAGCTCCTTATGCTCGGTTCACACAACATTCTCAACCCTGCAAACGGTACACCTATCACCGTGCCTTCACAGGATATGGTGCTCGGTCTCTACTACATCACCAAGGCTCGTCCAGGTGTGAAGGGTGAAGGAATGAGCTTCTACGGACCTGAGGAAGTGATCATTGCACTCAACGAGAAGGCTATCGACATTCACGCAAAGATCCAGGTAAGACTTCCGAAAGACAAGCAGAATCCAGAGGCTGGAACTCAGATGACAGAGACCACTCCAGGTCGAATCATCGTAAACCAGCTCGTTCCGGAGGAAGTTCCATATATCAATGAGGTTCTCGGTAAGAAGTCCCTCAGAAAGATCATCTCAAATGTGATCAAATATACAGGCGTCGCACGTACAGCCCTCTTCCTTGACGATATCAAGGATCTCGGTTATACAATGGCGTTCAAGGGAGGTCTTTCATTCAACCTCGGAGACGTGATCATCCCAGAGGAGAAGAAGTCGCTTATCGAAAACGGATACAGCACTGTAGAGTCTATCAAGGCTAACTTCGCAATGGGTTTCATCACAAACAACGAGCGCTACAACAAGGTCATCGACCTCTGGTCTTCTATCGACAACCAGATCACCGGTATCGTCGAGAAGCAGATTTCAAGCGACCAGCAGGGATTCAACCCGGTATATATGATGCTCGACTCAGGAGCCCGTGGTTCGACAGCACAGATCAAGCAGCTCTGCGGTATGCGAGGATTGATGGCCAAGCCTCAGAAGTCAGGTGGACAGGGTGCAGAGATCATCGAGAACCCGATCATCTCCAACCTTAAGGAAGGAATGTCAGTACTCGAGTACTTCATCTCTACCCACGGTGCGCGTAAGGGTCTTGCCGATACAGCCCTCAAGACTGCCGATGCAGGTTACCTTACCCGTCGTCTCGTTGACGTATCACACGACGTGATCATCAATGAGGAGGATTGCGGAACACTCCGTGGACTTGTAGCTACTGCTATCAAGAGCAAGGATGAAATCGTCGAGTCTCTCGGAGAGCGTATCCTCGGACGTACTTCTGTTCACGATATCTTCAACCCGCTTACAGGTGAACTTATCATCCCTGCAGGTGAAGAGATCACTGAGGACATCGCAAACCTCATCGAGTCACTTCCTATCGAGCAGGTCGAGATCCGTTCGGTTCTCACTTGTGAGTCTCGTAAGGGAGTCTGCGCAAAGTGTTACGGACGTAACCTCGCATCAGGCCGTATGGTCGAGAAGGGAGAGGTTGTCGGCGTAATCGCTGCACAGTCAATCGGTGAGCCTGGTACCCAGCTTACACTCCGTACATTCCACGTCGGTGGTACAGCTTCAAGTACAGCATCAGAGAACTCCATCACATCCAAATATAACGGCAAGCTCGAATTCGAGGAACTCAGAACCATCGAGAGAATTACAGAGGAAGGTGTACAGGACGTTGTTGTCAGCCGTACTACCGAAGTCCGTATCGTTGACGAGAACACAGGAATCACATACTCACAGTATGACGTTCCTTACGGATCTATCCTCTACAAGAAGGACGGCGATACCGTAAGCAAGGGTGACCTCATCTGCGAATGGGATGCTTATAACGCCATCACCATCATCGAGGCAGCTGGTAAGGCTCGTTTCGACAGTATGATCGACGGTGTTACATTCCGTGAGGAAATGGCAGACGAGTACTCTCTCAACAGAGACAAGGTCATCATCGAGTCACGTGACAAGTCAAAGAACCCTACCATCATCATCGTTGATGAGAATGGCGAGAGCATCAAGCATTACAACCTCCCTGTAGGTGCACACGTAATGGTTGAAGACGGTCAGGATGTGAAGGTCGGCGACATCATCATCAAGATTCCTCGTGCCATCGGTAAGGCATCCGATATCACAGGAGGTCTCCCACGAGTTACAGAGCTCTTCGAAGCACGTAACCCATCTAATCCTGCGATCGTTTCTGAGATCAACGGTGAGGTCATTATGGGTAAAATCAAGAGAGGTAACCGCGAGATCATCATCAAGCACAGATCCGGTATGGAGAAGCATTACCTTGTTCCTCTTACAAAGCAGATTCTTGTGCAGGAGAATGACTATGTGAAGGCCGGTACAAGACTTTCTGACGGTGCTGTATCACCTACAGACATCCTCGGCATCCTCGGTCCTATCAAGGTTCAGGAATATATCGTGAACGAGATTCAGGAGGTTTACCGTCTCCAGGGTGTGAAGATCAATGACAAGCACTTCGAGATCATCGTTCGTCAGATGATGAGAAAGGTACAGATCAACGATCCGGGCGATACAGAATTCCTCCCAGAGGAGCTTGTGGACAAGTGGCTGTTTATGGACACCAACGACAGCATCTACGGCAAGTTCTTTGTGCTCGATCCGGGTGATTCCGAGATATATGCAGAAGGTGACATCATCACAGCTCGTGAAATGAGAGGTGAGAACTCATCACTTGAGCGTCAGGGTCTGAAGACAATGGTACTGCGCGAAGCTAAGCCTGCAACTGCAAGCCAGGTACTCCAGGGTATCACAAGGGCTGCGTTGAAGACAAACAGCTTCATCTCTGCAGCATCATTCCAGGAGACTACAAAGGTACTCAGCGAGGCAGCAATCCGCGGTCGCGTCGATACTCTTGAAGGCCTCAAGGAGAATGTAATCTGCGGTCATCCGATCCCTGCAGGTACAGGTCAGAAGGAATTCCAGGAAATCCTGGTAGCTCCAGCTGCCGATATGCAGAAGAATCTTGCAGATCTCTAGCAGATCCGTACATATACTGACAGAGGATGGTCATACGGCCATCCTCTGTTGTTGATATAGATGATCATCTATGAAAATCGGGACAGCCTGACTAAAAGTGGAAGCGACGTGCCACCCCCGGCTAGGGGGTGCCTCCCATCGGGAGGCGGGGGTCGCTGGAACTTTAGTCAGGCTGTCCGATTTCAGAATATCAAGATGACTATCGGGACATTTTGCGGAGAAAACACTCGATGGTGTTTTCCATAAGGCAGCAGATGGTCATTGGACCAACTCCGCCAGGTACAGGAGTGATTACAGATGCCTTTGGCTCGACGGCAGCATAGTCAACATCTCCGCAGAGCTTGCCGGTCTCAGGGTCGCGGTTCACTCCTACGTCGATTACCACAGCTCCTTCGGACACCATATCTGCTGTCACAAATTTAGGGCGACCTATGGCTACGACCAGAATTTCAGCATTACGGGTCACTGACGGAAGATCCACTGTACGACTGTGAGCGATTGTAACAGTAGCATTCTCGTCAAGAAGAAGTTTTGATACAGGAAGACCGACGATATTGCTTCTACCGATCACCACTGCCCTCTTGCCCTTAATCTCGACACCGGCTCTCTTCAGCATCTTGATTATGCCCTTAGGTGTGCAAGGAAGTACACAATCCTGCTTCTGCCATAGAGCAGCGACGTTGAGCGGATGAAAACCATCCACATCCTTCTCCTTAGCAATCGTAGCGATGACCTTGTCCTCGCTGATATGTTTCGGAAGCGGAAGCTGTACCAGAATACCATCAACGCTGTCGTCGGCATTTAGTTCCTCTATGAGAGCGAGAAGTTCAGACTCAGATATGGTATCAGGCTTGCGTATGGTAGTATTCTTTATGCCTACTACCTCTGAAGCCTTCGCTTTGCCTGTAACGTAAGAAACACTGCCCGGATCTTCTCCGACAAGAATCACCACCAAATGTGGTACACGGCCATATTTATCCGGAAATGTGGCCACCTGTGCCTTCATTTCCTCTTTCAGCTGGGCTGAAAGTTCCTTTCCTGATATTACTGTCGCCATATTATAAAACCCTCCATCCGATATCGCGACGATAGAAAAGATTGTCGCATTCGATTGATTCCACTGCTGCAAGAGCCTTATCGTGAGCTTCCTGAAGGTCGCTTCCGAATCCTACGACCATAAGGACACGACCTCCTGATGTATGATATTTTCCATCCTTGACAGAAGTTCCCATATGGAACACGCGGATATCCTCCGGAAGCCTGTCAAGTCCCTTTATCTCAAATCCTTTTTCATAACTGCCGGGATAGCCCTTTGAAGCCATCACAAAGCCCATTGTAACCTCTTTCCTCCACTCTATCTCAGGCATCGGGGTATGATCTGCCACTGCCGAAAAGATATCATATATGTCAGATGCGAGACGAGGAAGAACAACTTCAGTCTCAGGATCGCCAAAGCGGCAGTTGAACTCGATCACCTTCACACCTGAAGGGGTCTTCATCAATCCTCCGTAAAGTACTCCGGTGAAAGGACAGCCTTCTGCAACCATAGCAGCCGCAACTGGCTTCATAATCTTCTCCATAGCATAATCCACATCCTCATCAGTAATGATCGGAACCGGAGAATATGCGCCCATACCACCGGTATTAGGTCCCTTGTCACCCTCGTATGCCCGCTTATGATCCTGCGAGAGAGTCATAGGATAAACCTCGGTGCCGTCAACAAAGCACATAAACGAGAACTCCGGGCCTGTGAGGAATTCCTCCACCACAACCTTGCCCTTGCCGAACTTATCATCCAGAAGCATATCCTTGAGAGCCTCATCAGCCTCCTCAAGGGTCTCAGGTATCACCACACCTTTTCCGGCAGCAAGTCCGTCATATTTAAGGACAACGGGGATGGAGCCCTTTCTGACATATTCAAGAGCTGCTTCATAGTCTTCAAATGTCTCGAAAGCCGCAGTAGGAACGTCATATTTCGCCATCAGCTGCTTGGCGAAGTCCTTGCTGGCCTCAATCGTGGCTGCAGCCTTGGAAGGGCCGAAAATACGGAGGCCGGCCTCCTTGAACACATCGACAACACCAGCGGCGAGAGTCACTTCCGGTCCTACTACCGTAAGGTCGATTCCGTTTTCGAGCGCAAAAGACTTGAGTCCCTGCACATCTGTATCCTTTATGAAAACGCATTCCGCCTGCTCCGAGATACCGGCATTTCCTGGCGCACAATAGATTTTTCCTACCTGAGGAGAACGGCTCAAAGCATCTACAATAGCGTGCTCGCGTCCACCTCCACCGATTACCAAAACTTTCTTCATCTCTGTAATATCAAATTTTCGCGAATATACGATTTTTCCCGCAAATATTCTTAATTTCGCAATGTATAGCAGTCAAGATATGAAACACATCACTTTTACATCACTCTTACTGCTCCTGGCAGCCGTATTTTCATACGGACAGGAAAGGAGCGGCCTCCTGAACGCAGAAGACTCCCTGGCTTTTGAAAATGCAGAATGGCAGGTTACAGACCTCGGCAAGGGAGCCGAAGCTATGTACACCCAGGTGAAGATGTTCGACTCGATGCAGAGCATCTGCGTGATAAGATATCCGGCGAGAAGGTTCAGGACCGGATTCAGGCATTGCCCTGAATCAGAAGCGGGAAAGACAAGCGTCCTTGCAGAAAGGGCAGAAGCAGATATGGCGATAAACGGAGGATATTTCGACAATGGTCCTGTCCCTTGCGTATATTTCAGGATCGGAGACGAGACATTCAGCCTCACAAAGCCTAAGGAAGCGAAACTCAGGGTCAATGCCGTGATAGGGTTCAAGGACAGAAGAGGCAAGAAGATGATGATCAGCCGATGTGCCGCAGATGAGTATGAAGAGGTGACTGGGAACTGGCATTCCGTTATGGCCACCGGCCCCCTTCTTGTCGAGGACGGAGATATAGTGGTGCCGGAAAGCTATGCAAAGGCATATCCGGAACGCAAGACAGGAGATTTCTATGACGGAAGACATCCGCGCTCGATCATAGGAAATGACGATGACGGCAATATCTATATGATAGTCATTGACGGCCGGCACAAAGACAATGCGGACGGTACGACAATATACCAGACCGCCCTCATAAGCCATCTTCTCGGACTTACGGATGCCATCAATCTTGACGGAGGAGGTTCATCTGCATTGTGGAGCAAGGAAACAGGAGTCCTGAACCATCCTTCCGACAACAGGGTCTTTGACCACAAAGGCGAAAGGACGATTCCGAATATCATCGGAGCATTCTGATTGTCAATACTTTATAAGAATCTGAGAGATATGGTTCCTATATTCGATAGGGGTCATATTCTTTCTTTTTGTAAATATGCGTATGAAATTGGACTTGTTGTTGAATCCGCAATCATAGCATATTTCTGAGGCACTTAAAGAAGTGCTTGCCAAAAGGTCGCAGGCTTTCGCAACACGTAGGTTGTTGACGTATGTGATGAATGATATGCCGGTCTTTTTCTTGAAGAAGTGGCTGAAAGCCGAATCGGACATATTAACGAGCATAGCGACATCCGAAAGACTTATCTTCTGTGAAATATTCTCCTCAATATATTTGCAGGCCTTGGTTATCCTACGGGACTTGGATGAATTGACAAGATTCTCCGACTCGTACATATTGCTCACGAGCTTACGCCTCGGAGCGTATGCCAGAAGATTGAGGATATTCAGAAACTTTGTTGCTGTCTGGAAGCCCTGCATCCTGGTGATCTCCACAATTTCATTCCTTATCCTTTCTGCCTCAGGCCCATAGAAATGCAGACCCTGCATAGAGTCGATCAGCAGCTGCCTTATAGGCATAAAGAGACGCTTGTTGATCATCTGGAAACTGAGAAGATCACTCGAAAACTGTATGGTTATGACGTGATTGGTCACCAGTTCGGATTTCCAGACGTGAGGTACGAAAGGACCGGTCATAACAAGATCAAGTTCGTCAAACGCTTCCTCGTCATCCCCCACTACCCTTGTTCCGGAAGTATTCATCACAAGATTGATCTCATACTCCGGATGACAGTGTATCGGATAATCGAATTTAGCATTAGGATGATTCTTTATTACAAAGAGATCATCCTGCGTGATCGGAACTATTTCTTGTTGAATTTCATTCATAGAAGCGGATTCATAGTCTCCGCAAACATAATGAAAAATTCAACAAGATTACAGCAAGTGTTCAAAAAAGTATAATCATTTACCCGCCTAATATACCCCTATTGCATATCGGTTATGACAGTCAGACTCTGAGCAGGAACATTTACAGATACAGCATCTCCGCATATTCCGGTATAGGACGGCACCAGACCGCCTTCGGCATCACGATAAGCGCCGGACTCTTCATAAACATATACCGAAGCATTTAAAAAAGTATATGGAACCTGCATAGAAATCTGCACATCTTCCGAAGACCAGTTCACAACAGCCACCGTATGCCTTCCATCCGATTCTGCGGCACAGGCACGGAGTTCTCCGGAACCGGTCAGTTCTACAGCATTGATATCACAGCCCTTAGGGAAATAACGGCACATAAGTGACCAGGCCCAATACCAAGGACGTATCTCTTCTTCCGATGGCCGGCCGAAGGCTTCCTCGCCAAGGATGTTCCAGAATCCCCATACCTTGATACTGTCCTTCCTTCCCGTATCACCGACAGAATGAGCCGCATCATCAAGCATCCAGACAGCCATACCTGAATATCCGGCATTCATAACATCCATCGCCAGAAGAGCCATATCAAGCCCGTAGAAATGATCATATACCATCATATTGCTGTCAATTCCACCGGCGTACGGATGTTCATCGGCACGACGTAAATTCTCTGCCAGCATAAGGGAATCTTCAGGATTTTCATACTTGAAGCCGGCCTCGCCCAGCAGGATCCGCTTACCCTCCGGCACAAGAGCCTTGAGTGCCTGAAGCTTACGGGCATAGGAGCCGTCACGCACCTCCGTCTGGCCGGGATACGCGTGGACATCATATACGCCGACTATTTCATCAAGTTCCTCAGAAGTCCTTCTCATCCAATCCGACGCATTCATTCCTGTTTCAGGGTGCACCCAGTGGACAACTGCATCAGGAGCGGCCAGAGAGACCTTCTCCTTCAGTCCCGGATAACGTTCCATCTCTGCATCAAACCTCAATGCCATTGACTTCCAGAGTTCATAGTCTCCATCCGTAGTGGCCCAGTCCCCATCCGGCTCATTGAATATCACGAAATGCTTGATACAATCGAAACCGAGTCCGTTGACAAGATAATCAAGATAATTCACCGACATCTCCACCCATTTCTGTGAATCCTTCATATCCGGTTCCGGCGGATTGAATTCTCCATACACAACGGTAATCTCCCTGTCATTGCAATACTGCAGCAACCTGCTTATCTTCTGGACATTACGAGTCTTTTCATAGCTACGCGACGAAGCGTCCCAATAGAGATAAGGGCTGTTTATCATACAGCGGACATAACCCGGCCTCATCCTGTCAACCCGGGCAAAAAGTTCATTCCAATCCTCATCCGACAGGTCAGCCTCCCAGACGATAGCCTCATCATAAGGGTCCCATTCGGCTCCGTTACCGATATAATCCGAATTGATGACCTGGTCAGTCACCTTCAGAACGACATCGGCTTCCCGGCAGGATGCCAGAAGGAGGCAAGACATAATCACACACACTATTCTTCGCATAAGCATTCTCTTTTAAGATAGTCCAATAATTCCTGAAGAGGGCAGGTCGCAACCCCGACAAATCTGTCCGCAGCACCATAATACACATAAAGGATTCCGTCAACGACCACATTTCCACAAGGGAAGATGCATCTGCTGTAGAAGCCGTCCGTCTCATACGGATGCTCAGGAGAGAGGATCGGGCTGACAGTACGGGCAATGACCTTCAAAGGGTCGTCCTTGTCAAGCAGAAGAGCTCCCACATTATATTCTGCCTTGCCTCCGTCAGCCACTCCGTGATACAGTACAAGCCATCCGTCATCCGTAAGGATAGGAGGTGTGCTTCCACCTATCTTTTCCTCCCAGCTGCCCGGGCGCCCCGTGATAAGAAGATGGCTCGGCTTGTCTTCCCAGCTGAGCAGGTCATCCGAAAACTTTATCCATATCGATGGGTAATCTACTCCATATCTTTCGCCCACATACTGCTTAGGACGGTGCAGAAGCGCATATCTGCCGCCTATCTTTTCCGGGAAAAGTATGACATCCCTATCATCAAGAACAGGAGAGGTGATCCTTCCCAGACGTCTGAAGTTCCTGAAATCCCTGGTCACTGCAAGTCCTGTGTTACCAATATTCTCCTTCAGGGCAACAGGAGCATACTCTCCGCACTCCGGAAGAAGAACCACATCGTGAGGGAAGGTCCAGTACTGTCCGGGATGGTGGATACGATATGCGTATGTCACATAGAACTCGTCACCGAACCTGACGATGCGCGGATCCTCGACACAACCGCTGTCAGGACCGTCAGCACTCGGCCCGAATACCGGGCTGTCGCTTGCTCTGGTGAAATTGAAACCGTCTTTACTGACTGCAAGACCGAAACGTATAGTATGCTCGGGCTCATCGCCGGCAGCCCTGTATAGCATATAGAAAGTCCCGTCAGCATATATCACTCCTGGATTGCAGGTCACAAGGTTTTCCCACTGGTTGTCCGGATTCGGTGAAATGATAGGATTGTTTTCAAACTTCTTAAGTCGCATAATATCAACTGAATATAATAAGCAGTAAAGCAGATAAGAGGATAAGTCCCGCGCCCCACGCACGGTAATTGTTCCAGAAAGACACGTTTTTCAATTCCATTCCTTCCTTCTTGAATTCAGAGTACGAGAAGACGGTGTTCTCGAGCTTGCTCTCAGCAGGCGCCGGATAGAAGCGGCTCACTGCAAGGATGACGCATACACTGAATGTAAAGAGAATAGGTATCATAAAAAGGAAATGCATATTTCCGAAAATATCCTCACGGAAGAACAGCAGTATCACTGCCAGAACAAGGCCGGAAATCAAGCCGGCAAACGCCCCGTTTGCATTGGCTCGACGAGAAAATATTCCCGTCAGGAAGGCCGCAACCACCGGAGGTGCTATATAAGAGATCATCTCCTGATAATATTTAAGAAGAGAATCGAATCTGCCTATATTCGGAGCCCATACTGCCGCTATCACAAGAATGACTACAGTGGCGATCTTACCCGTCCTTACCAGCTTCCTTGAGTCCGCCTTCGGGAACATCTGGGCATAGAAGTCCATAGTAAAGAGCGTTGAAGCCGAATTAAGTATCGCACTCAATGTGGACATCAGGGCGGCAAGCATTGCCGAAAGCAGCACTCCCAGAAGACCGGTCGGCAAGAGCTTCATCACCATCGTAGGATACACCATATCCGGATTATCTATCTCCGGGAAGAAATTGCGTGCGATCACGCCCGGAAAAATGATGATGAAAAGCGTGAGCAGGGTAAGGAATCCGCAGAACATCACTCCCTTGCGGCCTTCATTGACGCTCTTGGCACTGAGAACCCTCTGCACGAGCGTCTGGTTGTTTGCCCAGAAATAAAGGCCGGATATAGGCATTCCTATGAACAGTCCCAGCCAAGGGGTGGCAGGGTCGTGCATAGGCCGTATAAGCTTCACCGCAATGTCACCATCCTGCATAAGGCCGGCAATATACTCCCCTCCTCCCGAGGTGAAGCATACCACAGTCAGAATTATCGAGCCGGCAATAAGGATCACAGCCTGTATAAGTTCGGCACTGATAGCTGAGGACAGTCCTCCCGGAATTGTATAGGAGGCCGCCAGAAGAGCGAAAATACAGATCACAAGGCCAAGGTCGGCTGCCGGGAAGATCAGTTTTATGATCAGAGCTGCCGCATACATAGCTCCTGCCGCATCGAGAAATACGGTTCCGATGATGCTGATGGCGGAAAAATAGTATCTGGAGCGTCTGTCATAACGTTTTTCCAGAAATTCCGGTATTGTGAATATTCCTGACTTCAGATAGAGAGGAAGCAGGAAGACCGCAAAGAATACCATCACTACGACACCACCTGTGAGGTTATAGTTGAACACGGCTATACCGGTATGATATGCATCCCCGGACTGGCCGATGAGCGTCGTGCTGGATATGCTGGCTGCAAAAAGAGAAAGGCCTACCACCCACCAGGGCATCGTCCGTCCGGCAAGGAAATATGATCCGGCATCACCCCCTTTGGCGTGACGTAGCCCCCACCAGGTGATGAACACCAGGTAGAGGCCTATTATGATTATGTCAAATATTCCTATTGAAAAGCCATTCATAAGTCATCTCATTCAGCATCCCACACGTATGTGGCGACAGAGCCGGGCGCAAGCCTTACTCTTGCAAATTTACCATTATATTGGATATTTACCTCACGTCTTGACCAAGAATCGTTAGAAACTATCATAACTATCTTTCCCTGAGGGGTCAGGAAGGTCACATTATCAGGGACATCAGCCTTTTCGATGACATTGGTACGCCACATCTGAGGATGCTGTTCATCTTCGCATATCGATATGGATCTTTCTCCAGGTGCTGTCGAGAATATGCGCTTCGAACCAGGAGGCACGAGCTTGGATGCGTGCGCGATGACATAATATGCAAGATTTCTTGTAACCTTGTCTCCATCGATGGTTATCGCTCCCTGACACATAGAACAGCCTCCATTGTCGGTATGAGGGTCATTCAAAGGATCTGCCGCAAGATTCCACAGGATCACATTGCTGCTCCAGTTACGGGTCACACCGATGATGAGTCTCTTTACAGGAGCCGCGATATCGATGCGGTCCATTCCCGGGCGTTCTGTAGTCATCTGCTCGGTAAAGTATATTTTTTTGTCAGGACGCGCCTCATAGACATACGTCATAGCACTCAGGTCGCCTCGATAATGATGATATGCGGAACCGGTCACATATCTGGCCGCATCAGGATCGTTGTAGATCGCAAGAGCATAGTCCGGACGGTCGCAGTTATGGTCAAAGACTATGATGTCGGTGTCAAGACCCGCTTTTTCGAATTCAGGTCCGAGATTGTTCTTCACAAACTCGATCTGGTCGGCCGGATCCCAAGGCATACTAGGGGTATTACGCGAATTGAGAGGTTCATTCTGGATGGTTACGGCATCGATATGGATACCTTCCTTTTCCATAGCCTGCACATATTTCACGAAATATTCCGCATAGACCTGGTAGCAGTCTTTCCTGAGCTTTCCGCCACGGATGTTTCCGCTTTCCTTCATCCACACGGGAGCCGACCAAGGCGATGACATAACCGGTATGTCAGGATTGATTCCAAGAATTTCCTGCATTACAGGAACGACATCCTTAAGGTCCTGAGACAGAGAGAAATGCTTGAGCTTGAAATCCTCCTTACCTTCTTCGATATCATCGTATGAGAAGGTAAAGCTGTTGAGGTCGGAAGAGCCCAGAGTCAGACGGATATAGCTGAATCCTACTCCATCCTTCGGGTTGAACATTTCCTGAAGGATCTCGTGACGTGCTGACGGAGTCATCTTGATAAGATGTTCTGCACTTCCGCCTGTCAAGGCGAATCCGAAACCCTCCATCGTCTGGTAGGACCTTACAGGGTCAACGACAATATACGCGGCTCTTTCATTTCTCTTGTAATCGAACTCCACAGTTTCCGGCTGAAGAGCGAAAAGTTCCGATCGGTCAGCCTTGGTCTCCCAAGCTGAGATCGTCTGTGCGGCCGCCGGCACCGCCATAGCTGAAATCAATGCGGCAATAAGGGATATCTTTCTCATAACCAGTTGTTTTCTACAATTTCACGTGCCTTCTTATCAGGATCTGAAGTCATATAAGACTTGTTGTTCAGTATCATAACGTTGCCGTTCTCAGGAGTATATGCCTCCCACTCCGGCAGGCGCCTTGACGAAGGACGGCCTGTCTTCATAAAGTTCACCAGAGCCTCAGACATCTTCATAGAGAGTCTGTACGGGCTGTTTCCTCCTCCGCAATGCGTTGCCATACGGTCAGTGTTCATCAGCCAGAAGGAGATATCGATGCAATGGAATGCCCTGTGTCTTCCGTCAAAGAGAGGAGACTCCCAGCCGAACCATCCCATATATACCGGTGCACCCTGGGCACAACGGGCGTTTGCCGTCTGTATCATTCCATACCTGTGAGACACGGCGTAAGCCCATATCTCTATTGGACGGGCCTCAGGAAAGACTTCCCTGTAGCCGTTGATGACAGCCATAGGATCCTTGTAGGTAGAAGCAAGCTTCTCAGCAACTCCCTCGAAGGTGATGTCCTCATACTCAGGATTGTCCCTGTTCGGGTTCCATTCGTGGAAAGTGCTGCACAGCAGCATAGGTACATCCGACTCCCGGCCTTCAAAAAAGTATCCTGAAGGAATGTCTATATCATTGCCCACAGGAGCAAATCCGGCACGGTATCCGGAAGATCCACGGAACTTCCTCTGAGCCCTCATAGCCAGCTCGAGATAATCCTCCCAAGGCATCCTCTGGAGGGAATCCACCTGGGATGCTTCAAGTCCTGCCTCAGCCAGAATCGCCTCTCCGAGCTCTGCAGAATAAGTCGCATCATTAGCTCTTACAGCATCACCGCTGAGCGCCACCGCCTTATGGAAAAGTCCTCTGGCAGAAGGCATTGCAGCAAGCATACATACCTTAGACCCGCCGCCGGACTGTCCCATTATGGTGACATTCGACGGATCGCCTCCGAAATTCTCGATATTATCTCGTACCCACTCCAAGGCAGCCACGATATCAAGCATTCCGACATTGGCCGAATGCCTGTATTTTTCACCTCCGACAGAGGAGAGATCGGTGAATCCGAAAGCATTGAGCCTATGGTTTATCGAGCAAAAAACTATATCTCTGCGACGGGCTATGTTTTCTCCATTGTATCCATCCTGCTCGATGCCGTTTCCTTTGGCAAAGCCGCCTCCGTGGAGCCATACAAGCACCGGACGCTTCTCCCCGTCCTTCAGGCCGGAAGTCCACACATTCAGACGGAGGCAATCCTCTCCCATCGCATCATAATTCCAATGGTCCGTGAACATATAGTACGACTCAGGCCTGCGGTCGTAATACTCCTGAGGAGCAGACTCTCCGAATGCTACCGCAGCACGGACTCCCTCCCAAGGTGCAGGAGGCTGAGGAGGCATAAAACGGTTCTCACCGGAGGTCGGAGCGCCGTATGGAATGCCGTGGAAGCAATATACATCGTGAAGCATATAGCCGCGCACCTTTCCATATTCGGTTTCCGCAACCGCTATGTCCTCACCTATGTAGATCTGCTGTTTCGAGACCGGGTATGTGCGTTGTCCGTCTCCTGAACAAGATGCCGTGACCGCTGCGGCCAGAAGGCACAATAAAGGAAATCTTTTCATAATCGGAAACTGTTCTATCATTCGACTTCAAAGATACCCATTATGGCCGCTAAAGGGATTATACTTTTCCGCTCAATCATTATGCAATCTTTTATGCATTCAAAATTGTATAATGATTTTACATAATACTCAACTTGCTTGTTTCGCAACAAATTTACATTTGTATTGCTAAATGCCATCCAGGCGGAAACTATTAACCAAAAATTATAAACTAAAGAACCACGTTATGAAGAAGATCTACAGACATCTGTTTCTTGCAGCGGTTGCATCTATGGCACTTGCTTCCTGTACGGAAGAGCCACGCAACACTGAAGAGCTGGTAGATCCTTGGCTTCGTGAGCGTACTCCGGTCAATCTGAGACTCGAATCCCAGATCGGAGCAGCTGTCATCACAGACAACTGGCGCAATGACGAAGAAGGATCAGTCACAGTCAGTCTCATTACCGGAGGACTTGATATGTCTGCAGTAAAGGTGGTCGCACTGGATTTCAAGTATCCTGACAGCGAATTCTGCCCTACTGCAAGCATAGCCCCCGGCAGTACTCTTGACTTCAGCAACGGCTCTGCGGAGTTCACCGTGACAGCCTACAACGGCGAGACACGTACCTACACCGTAAGCTACACACAGTTCAAGGACCCTCTCGAGGGAACTTACAGCTTTACTCCGATCGGGGGTATCCTCGACGGAAGCGCACCTAAGAGCGCATTCATCATCCACGGAGGATGGGACGACGCCGAGGTACGCTCGACAGTTATGGACAAGTGGTGGCACTGGGGAGACGGCTATATGCCTACAGATGAGGACGACAATATCCTCAGCTTCCGTCTCGAAGAAGCTGACGCAGAGACCGGAGCCACTTTCGGAACACTCGTCAACACTCCGGGTCCGGACGGCAAGTATGCCAACTATATGTACCAGAACTGGAACGATATGAACGGCAAGTACCGCATCTTCCCTATCGGAAAGAGCCGCTGGGGCAAGCCTGGCGACGGCAGCATAGTCGTTTATGCATACGAGGATGACGATTACTCCGACCCTCTCTATACTGTCAATCTGTATGGAGCCGGCGAGCACGCATTCTCGGCTGTGACAGTCAGCGTTCCTGTGATCGCTTTCGGACGCTCACACGAAGGACCGTTCGACAATATCGACTGGAACTGGCCTGACTCAAGATGGTTCACCGACAATGTCCGCAACACATTCTGGCTTATGCAGCAGGATACGGACACACCTCTTGAGAATCATTCAGAACTCCTTGAGCAATAAACAATATGTATAGGAATATGGGTATAGCACTTTTGTCTGCAGCCGCATCTCTGCTGGCTGTAATGTCCTGTTCCGGAAACGAACCGTCTCCGGAGCCTACGCCTTCCGACACCAGGTCTCTGACCGTGCAGGAATCCGTAGAGATCGCTCATACCGGAGGGGAATTCACGGTCGAGGTCAAGTCGAACTTCACATTTGACGCCCAGCCGCAGACCGACTGGATCAGATTCGACAGGATCGAAGGAGACAAGGTCTGCTTCATTGCCGAGAAGAACAGCTACAGCAGTTCACGCGAAGCAAGCATAAAGATCGTTGACGTCAACGACAGGTACTATTATAAGATGGTAACCGTCACCCAGCTTGAGAACCCTGCACCGGCAGTCACTCTCAGTATGGTCGATAAGAACGCAACCGCCGAGACAAAGGCTCTTTATGCCAATTTGTGGAAACTTGCAGAAGAAGGCTTTATGTTCGGCCACCACGACGACCTCTGGTACGGACGCTACTGGTACAACGAAGCCGGTAAGTCAGACACCAAGTCAGTCTGCGGAGACTATCCTGGAGTATTCAGCGTCGATTTCGCCGAGATTATGGACAACAGACACCAGAACGAGGCCAATCAGATACGTCGCAGGGTAATCATCGAGGCTTACGACAGAGGCGAGGTGATCACAGCCTGCTGCCACCTGAACAATCCTCATACCGGTGGAGATTCGTGGGACAATTCCAGCGACGAAGTAGTGAAGAGCATCCTGACAGAAGGTCACGCGACACGTACTAAATATCTCCAGTGGCTTGACAGATGTGCCGACTTCGCCAACAACCTCAGAGGTTCCGACGGCAAGCTTATCCCTATCATCTTCCGTCCTTACCACGAACACACCCAGACCTGGTCTTGGTGGAGTTCAAAGTGTACGACTCAAGAAGAATTCATCAGATTCTGGCAGTTCACTATCACCTATCTGAGAGATGTCAAGGGCGTAAGGAACTTCATCTACGCGATTTCGCCGCAGATGGATGCCAACTATGGCGACGGAGTGAAGTCAAGACTTCTCCACAGATGGCCGGGCGACGACTATGTTGACTTCATAGGTATGGACTGTTATCACTGGGACAACAAGAATGCTTTCAAGAGCAATCTCACAGCGATGTCCGCACTCTCCAGAGAGAAGAAGAAACCTTGCGGAGTGACCGAGACCGGACCTGAAGGATTCAACTGGAACGACTACTGGACGAACCACATCCTCGAATGCGCAAAAGGCCAGAGGGTCAGTATGATAGTGATGTGGAGAAACAAATATGTCGGCACTAACGAAAACGACAGGCATTTCTACTCGGTATATCCGGGACATCCGTCAGAAGATGACTTCAGGACATTCTACAATGACCCTTCTACCTTCTTCAGCAGAGACCTTCCGGATATGTATTCGATGCCGGAGAATTATGAAGTGAAGTAGCCATATATTCCTATTGGACAGAATATCAATAACAAAACATAACCACAATGACCAGATCACTAAAATTATTTCTGCTCAGCAGCATTATGCTGCTTTGTGGAGTCATTGCCGGTCCTCTCTATGGCCAGAGCAGGACAGTCAATGGTATAGTGCAGGACGATAACGGGGATCCGTTATATGGTGCATTCGTAGTACAGCAAGGTACGACCAACGGAGTATCGACTGATATGGACGGTAAGTTCAGCATCACTGTACCGGAAGGAAACACCGTACTCGAATTCCAGTTCATCGGATTCAAGACTCAGGAAATACAGGTCGCTGCCGGCCAGCAGCTTCTTGTAGTGCAGATGGAGACAGACGCCAACCTGATGGAAGAAGTCGTAGTTACGGCTTTCGCCACCCAGAAGAAGATCAATGTGACAGGTGCGATCTCCGCTGTAAACGGAACAGAGCTCGTAGCGGCTCCTGTAGCCAATATTTCCAATGCCCTCATAGGTAATACTCCGGGTGTCAGCGGTCTTCAGACTTCTGGAGAGCCTGGACGTAACTCCACCAACCTCTATGTACGAGGCGTATCGACATACGGAGAATCCACTCCTCTGATCATCATCGACGGTGTGGAGCAGGCTTCCGAGCAGGCTTTCAGCGCATTCAATGCAATGGACGCCAACGAAATCGCCAGCATTTCCGTACTCAAGGACGCATCTTCGACTGCCGTTTACGGTGTGAGAGGTGCGAACGGTGTAATCATCGTGACGACCAAGAGAGGACAGGTCGGAAAGCCGACCATCAGTGCATCGGCTAACTTCGGTCTCACCTCGGCTACACAGCTCCAGGAGGGCACCACAGCTTACGAATATGCTCTCTTCAGAAACGAGGCTATCCGCAACGAGCAGCGCAGCTATGCCGGAAACGAAGGTCTCAGCGCATACATCTATGATGATTACGACCTCTGGAAATTCAAGAACAACCGTGACTTCACCCCTCAGGAAGTTGATGCTATGACCCAGCTCACTCCGGAGCAGAAGGAAATGCTCAAGAATTCTCCGGCTCTCTACTATGCTTCACGCAACCTCTACAAGGAGCAGTTCAACAAGGTAGCTCCTCAGTATCAGGCAAATATCAACATCAGCGGAGGTACAGACAGAGTGAAATACTTCGTGTCGTTCGGATATTTCCGTCAGGAAGGTATCACCAACGCAGTGGAATATTACGGATCCAACACCGGTTCGGTATTCAACCGTTACAACTTCCGAAGCAACTTCGACATCGAAGTGACAAAGAACCTCAAGGTGACCATCAACTCTGCAGGTCAGTTCGGAGAGACCACAGGTCCTGGTAACAGCGCTGACCCATACGATCTGTCTTCACGTTACAAGATCATAATGCAGTACATCTACGATGCCAACCCGTTCATTTCTCCAGGTATCGTTGACGGCCGCCTCATCCGCGGATTCGCCGGCATCTCAGGTTCTGTACAGAATCCTATCTCAGGCAAGACCAACAGCAGCATCGGAGAGCAGAACGCCCTCTACAACCTGCTCATAAGTGGTTCAGGAACCATCTTCAACAGCCTCCTGGACAACTCCATCAAGCTTGAGCACACAATGGACTACCTCCTTCCTAACCTCAGGGCTTACGCGACAGTATCATATCAGGACAACTACAACAGATATGTGAAATATACTCCGTCAATCCCTTCATACACAGTACAGCGCAGTCTCGAGAACCCTAACGTACTCGAGTTCTTCGGAGGTTCTATGGGAAGCGGATCATTCGATTCGTGGGGCTACAGCAACTGGAACAAGCTTTATATGGATGCCGGAATCGACTGGTTTGAATCATTCGGCAAGCATAATGTTTCAGCTCTCCTCCTCGGAAAGGCATCACGCTATACAATGCCTGGAGACTCCTACCACGTTCCGTCCGGTATTATGGGATTCGTAGGACGTGTAACCTACAACTACGATGACAGGTATATGGCCGAGGTGAACGTCGGTTACAACGGTACAGAGCAGTTCGCAGAAGGAAAGCGCTTCGGTCTTTTCCCTGCAATCTCTGCCGGTTGGGTACCTACATCAGAAAAGTGGTTCCCGCAGAACGACGTATTCACATTTATGAAGATCCGTGCATCATACGGAGAGGTAGGTAACGACCGTCTCGGAGGTTCAAGAAGATACTATTATCTTCCTAACACATACAACCTCAACCAGGGTGGATACTACCTCGGAAACAGCAACGGTTCATCTGCCAACGCATATTTCTCAGGCGCTACAGAAGGTGTTCTCGGTAACCCTGACATCACTTGGGAAAGATCAAGGAAATATGACATCGGAGTCGAGACCAAGTTCTTCTCAGACAGACTTTCGCTGGATTTCGACTACTTCTATGAGAAGCGAGACAACATCCTCACAACCCTCGGAACAATTCCTGCGATCTACGGTGTATCTTCAGGAGCGGTACCTCCTGCAAACGTGGGTATCACCGAAAACAAGGGTTATGAGCTCGTACTCGGATGGACTGACACTATCGGTGACTTCACATACACCATCGGCGGCGACCTCAGCTGGTCACGCAACAAGATCATCTACAAGGCTGAGGCCAACAATCCTTATCCTTGGATGAACCAGACAGGCCACGCCATCGGTCAGCGCTTCGGTCTTGTAAGCGACGGCCTCTTCAACACTCAGGAAGAGCTTGCAAACCGTCCTTACAACACATACACTTCGAACCAGGCTACCCTCGGAGACATCCGCTACAAGGACCTCGACGGTGACGGCCTCATCAACCAGAATGACGTAGCTCCTATAGGCTTCCCTAACTATGCGCAGTATCACTTCAACCTGAAGATGCACTTCGTTTACAAGGGCCTCGACCTCCGTCTCCTCTTCACAGGATCTGCAAACGGTTCGTACTACCTCAACAGCGGCTACACCATTCCGTTCTTCAAGAACGCAGGTAACGCCTGGAAATGGCAGTATGACGGACGCTGGACTCCTGAGAAGTATGCAGCAGGCGAGGAAATCACTTATCCACGTGCAGCGTATGCGGCTACTTCATCACACAACAACTACCTCACCAGCGACTATTGGATGGTTTCTACAAACCACTTCAAGCTCAAGAACGTAGAGCTCGGATACACATTCAATGTCAAGAGAGGAGTCCTCAACAAGCTTCAGGTACAGTCACTCAGGCTGTTTATGAACGCGAACAATGTCTATACATTCAAGAACGCCCTCACTCCTTACGGAATCGATCCTGAGACTACAGACGGAAGCACTTACGTCTATCCTCTCACAAGAGTATTCACATTCGGTGTGAACCTGCGTTTCTAAACTAAAAGAATAAAAAAGATGAAAAGAATTACAACAATATTGGCAGTTCTCGGTCTTGCAGTCCTGACATCCTGTGACGTCTTCCTTCAGAAGCCGGACACAACAGGTACTGTTGACCTTGAGGCAGTGTTCGGCAGCAAGAAGAACGCCGAGGCTGCATTGATGTCCTGCTATGGAAACGCCCTCATTCACGGCTGGCCGGGCGGAATCGGAATCGGACACGGAACTCTCGGTGCCATCTCCGGTGAAGTCAACAGAGGCTACAACTGGCACGGTACATACGTGGTAGCCCAGCAGGGTCTCAGCGTGAACGGAGTAGATGGTTCCGATGCAGGAGCCGACAACTACGGCAACAACTGGAGATACATCCGTCAGTGCTTCATCGTCAAGGAGAACATTGACAAAGTGGCTGATATGGATCAGAACACTAAGGATGTGATCAAGGCAGAGGCTACAGCCCTCATCGCCTACAGATATATGGGTATGTTCTACCGCTATGGCGGAGTTCCTATCGTAACAAAGTCTTTCGAGGCAAGCGACGACCTCACTGCAGGCCGTGCCACACTTGAGGAGATGCTTCAGTATATCCTTGATCTCTGCGACGAGGCATACGCAGGACTCCCTTCAAAGTGGGATGCGGCAAACACCGGCCGTATGACTCAGGGCGCAGTACTCGCGATCAAGGCAAGAGCCCTTATGTTCGCTGCACGTCCGCTCTTCAACAGCGCGACTCCTTACCTCGACAACGGAGAACTAAACAACCTTATATGCTTCGGCAGTGCTGACAGCGGACGCTGGCAGGATGCCATCGAAGCAAATGAAGCAGTTCTCTCCTGGGCGGCGGCAAACGGAGTAAGCCTCATCAACACAGGCGGCGGCACCGGTACAGCTAACACAAATGCCTTCGATGACTATGCTACCGCTACATCGACTCCGGGCAACAAGGAGATCATCCTTGCCTACAAGTGCAACAGTTCGGACAAGTGGAGCTGGCCTGCAAACGCTTTGTTCTACTACACCAACTGCTCTCCTTACTGGGACAACAACCGTTGGGACTCTGACGAGTCAGGCGTTCTTTCAAACCACGTGAAGCTCTATTACAAGAACGACGGAAGCGAGATCGACTGGCCTTCAGTCGGTGAATCAGCGCCACGCTCAGGAGCTGAGTATATCGCAAACGTGAACTCGCTTGAGGCACGTGCACTGGCTGACATCAAGTTCGGAGGATTCGACGCCAAGAACAACGCAGGAGACTCAAGATGGCAGAACAACGGCTGGGGACGCGGCGGATACGATGCCGACAAGAACAAAGGAAACGCATTCCCTAACAGAGTAGGTGCAACCGGACAGGGCTGCGGCGAAAGAAGCAAGTTCTATTACAAGGCCGGCTCACGCGTATGGTTCGAGGCTCCTCTCTTCCGTCTTGCTGAGACTTATCTGAACCTCGCAGAGGCTTACAACGAGGCTGGCAACAGCAGCAAGGCCCTCGAGAACCTCAATATGGTGCATAACCGCGCAGGTCTCCCTTCAATCACAGAGACTGACCAGGCAAAACTCAGAGAGATCATCCAGAGAGAAAAGGCTATCGAGTTCTTCCAGGAGAACCACAGATACTATGATGCTAAGCACTGGAAACGTGCCGACATCGGAACATCCATCTGCGGAGGTTCAATGCGCTCATTCACATTCAACATCAAGAATGATGACGCAGCTACCTGGCCATACGCCGCTGATTGGGTGGAAACATACTGGGAGGCTGAGATCTACTCGGCATTCTGGTCGCCTGCAATGTTCCTTGAGCCTTTCCCTCAGTCAGAGGTGAACAAGGGAACCATCACTCAGAATCCAGGATACTAAAATTCAGAAGATATGAGAAAACAGAATATATTTAGATGTATCACATTACTGGGTGCATCCATACTGATTTCCACAGGTGTGACAGCACAGGACAAAGCCGATACGCTGTCAACAGCTGCCGTATCGACTGTGACCGGAGATGATCTGTATCACATCCAGACATCGAACCTCTCGAACACTTGGGCAGGTATGCTTCCGGGACTCACAGTGATCCAGGGCAACGGAGCCGTGGGATATGACAACGCCCAGTGGCTTATCCGTGGTGTCAACAGCTACGGTTCAGGCACTTGGAATTCGGCAAAGATATATGTCGATGGCTTTGAAGTGAATTCGGAATATCTTGTTTCACTCTCACCTTCAGAAATCGAGAGCATCTCAGTCCTCAAGGACGGAGCAGCCCTCGCGATTTATGGAGACCGTGGAGCGAACGGAGTCATCCGCATCGAAACAAAGAGAGGAAAGATCGGCCCTGCTACAGTGACAGCGAAGGTCCGTTACGGTGCACAGACTCCTAACGTCGTGAACAAGCCTCTGAACTCATACGACTATGCAAACCTCTACAACCAGGCCGTTTCAAATGACAACGGAATGCTCTGGTCACCAGCATATTCCGCAGAGCAGCTTGCTGCATACAAGAACGGAACAGGAATCGATGTTGACTGGTATGACGAGGTTATGAGGGACGCAGGCTCATACGTTGACGGTGACATCATCTTCAACGGCGGTAACGAGAATGCACGCTACAATGTGAACCTCGGCTACCTGAACACCAGCGGTCTGCTTAACACCAGGAATACCGACGTGACCAAGAATCTCGGTTACGAGAAGTATAATATCCGCGCTAACCTCGACTTCAACATAATGAAGATCTTCGAGTTCAAGGTGGACTTCGGCGGAAGGATCGAGATGCGCAGAAGGCCTAACTACGGCGTGACAGACCTCTTCAACGACCTCGCACGCTATCCTTCAAACATATATAATATATATGATGACAAGGAACTTGACCATCTTTCAGGTACAGCGATCTATCCTAACAACCCTTACGGTTCGATAAACGAACTCGGATGGTACTCGCAGAAGGCAAGAAGCCTCCAGGGTAACTTCGCCATCAAGGAGAAGCTTGACATAATCACTCCTGGTCTTTACCTCGAAGAAGCGTTCTCTTTCTACAGCTACACCTTGAGTACCTACAGCAAGACCAAGGATTATGCACGTTACTTCGGCGGCAACACGACTACCACCAACCAGACCACATCAATCACAGCCAGCGGCTACGGCTCAGGCGGTATGCAGGACTGGAAGCAGGGACGTCTCACCATCGGATATGACCGTGACTTCGGCAAGAATGCACTTTCCGCAGCTGTCAACTACAACATTTCCGCATACAAGGGCGACGGTTACTTCTCATACAAGTACAACTACCTGAACCTCAACGGAATCATTGACTACAGCTATGATGACAGATATGTAGCTCAGGCAGCATTCTCGTATTTCGGAAACGACTCTTTCGCACCTGGACACAGATGGCATTTCTATCCGTCAGCTTCATTTGCGTGGATCGCTTCGAACGAGGAATTCCTGAAGAACAGCTCCTGGATCGACTATCTCAAGGTACGCGCTTCAGTGGGCGTTGCCGGAGCATCTGACTCAGGCGCCACATCAGTTCTCGCTGACTTCTCATCAAACGGACGTTTCCTCTTCAAGGACTACTATACATACAGCTATATAGGCTCCTTCTATATGGGAACAAACGGCGGAAGCTGGCAGAACACCCTCGTACCTATGTTCGTAAAGAACGACAACATCGTTCCAGAGAAGAGCTTGAAGTACAATATCGGTATCGAGGCTACCCTCTTCAAGGGTCTCAGCATCACAGCTGACGCATTCCTCGACAAGAGAAGCAACATACTCACACTCGACAACTCGAAGATGGGCTACTACGGAAAGCAATACAGCTTTGCCAACGTAGGTGAAATGACCAACAAGGGATTCGAGGTATCTGCAGTATATGCCGGCAAGAGCGGAGACTTCTCATACAGGCTCAACGGTATGGCTTCATACGCAAAGAACAGAATCGACTATATGGCTGAGGTCGCTCCTGCAAATGAGTTCAGCGCCCAGACAGGACGTCCGTACGGAACATATATCGGACTTGTTGCCGAAAGGTTCTATGACATCAGTGATTTCGACAATGCCGGCAACCTCAAGGAAGGCATTCCTACTCCATCATTCGGCTCGGTTCAGCCAGGTGATGTGAAGTACAGCGACCTTGATGAGAATGGAGTTGTTGACCAGAACGATATCACCCAGATCGGAAAGTCCGTATATCCTGAATGGTACTACAGCTTCGGCGGAAAGATCGGTTTCAAGGGCTTTGACCTCGAGGTGCTCTTCCAGGGCGCGGCAGGAGCATCAGTGAATCTCCTTGACAACTGGAATCAGACAGTTGCATTCGTAAACAACGGAAATGCATACGAGATCGCAAAGGGTGCGTGGGCATATTACCCTACAGAGGGAATAGACACCCGTGCAACCGCACGCTACCCTCGTCTGACCACCCAGAGCAACGAGAACAACTACCAGACAAGCTCAATGTGGATCAAGAGTGCCGACTATCTCAAGCTCCGTAACCTTGAACTCGGCTACAACTTCAATACAATCAAGCTTCAGAAGGCCGGTATCGAGAACCTCAGGATCTACCTGAGCGGACACAACCTCGCTACATTCAGCGGACTCCTCAAGCACTACAACCTTGACCCTGAGAGAATCAGCGGTTATCCTACAGTAAGATCGTACAATGTCGGCGTATCAATCACTTTCTAAAAATTGCAGATTATGAAGATCAGATATATTATTTCAGCTTTTGCGATTGCATTGATGTCATCGGCCTGCAGCGACTTCCTCGACACAAGCCTCGACCGCAATCAGACAGAAGAGACCATTGCCACCAACAGAGGTACAATCTGGGCATTCGGCAATGCGTTCTATTCTCCTCTCGGATACGGATATTCGGTGATCGACAACAACATCTTCGCGACAGCATCTGACGAAGCTCAGCAGACCTTGGCATCATCCAATGTAAGCTACTTCAACAAAGGTATGATAAACGAGAACGTAAACCCTCTCTTCACATACTACAGAAACTATTACGAAGGAATCAGAGCAGCCAACTTCTTCCTCGACTATGTAGCCGACGGAAAGGGAGAGGCACTTCTTGCCGAGAACCGTAACCTCGTGACAGATGCCACAAACTACAAGCGTGACCTTGAATCACTTGCGTGGTACAAGGCTGAGGCGCACGTAGCAAAGGCATATTACTATGCAGAACTCATCAAGATGTACGGAGGCGTTCCGATCATCGAATCAGCTGTTGACAACGGCGAGATGGTGAAGAGAGCTTCGTATGAAGAAGTGGTAGAGTACATCGTGAAGGAAATCGACGACCACAAGAGTGCCCTCGCACTGAACTGGAACGACTACCTCGACCGCGAAGGACGCTTCACACTCGGAGCAGCCCTTGCGATCAAGGCCCGCGTCCTCCTTTATGCAGCATCACCTCTCCATAACGAGAGCAATGATCCTGCAAAGTGGGAAAGAGCAGCAGCTGCAGCAAACGAGCTGCTCAGCAACACTGACCTCAATTATTCACTTGCATCTGACTATGGCTCATATTTCATCGGCGGAGCTCCTCTTTCAAGCAGCGAAACCATTTATGCAATACGCAGCTACAGTGCCAACACAATGGAGGCCAACAACTACCCTATCGCCACACAGGGTGGTAAGAGCGGTGCCACACCGACCCACAACCTTGTATCGGCATACGAGTATATCGGAACACCGGATCCTACAGACCCATACGTGAACCGCGACCCACGTCTTGCTGCATCCATCGTGACTAACGGAAGCACCTGGAACGGCCGCGTGATCGACCAGTCTGCAGGAGGAAGCGACGATATGGCGAGAACAAACGCAAGCCGCACCGGATACTATCTCAAGAAGTTCCTCACAGACGGCCTCAACCTCACACAGGGCCAGACAGCTCAGCATAACTGGGTTGCCTACAGATGGGCTGAAGTCCTTCTCAACTATGCAGAGGCAATGAATGAGGCATTCGGTCCTGACGCTGTACCTTCGGGATATGCAATGTCCGCACGTCAGGCACTCCAGCAGGTAAGAGACCGCGCAAGTGTCAATCTTCCGGCTGTAACCGCTGCCGACAAGGACTCATTCCGCGAAGCAGTCAAGCACGAGAGACGCATCGAGCTTGCATTTGAGGATCACCGCTACTGGGATCTTCTCCGTTGGAAAGACGCTATGGAAGTCCTCAACAGACCGGTACTCGGAGTCAAGATAGCCAGAAACGGCGAAGAATGGAGCTATGAGGTCACAGAAGTTGCAACCCGTACATTCCACGAAAGGAACTATTATCTTCCTTTCCTCCGTTCCGAGATCGAGAATTCAAACAATACTTTGGAGCAGAATCCGCAATACTAATTTGATATGAGAAAATTTTTATTTGCAATACTTTCCGTTTGCGCTCTGGCGCTCACTTCCTGCGCAGAAGGTGACGGCGACCTGGATTACGGTCTGATGAAGATCTATATCCCCCAGGCTATGGCCGGCGGCGGAATAAACAACATCTACAACGTACCTTCCGGCGGCGGTGAATACACTGTCAACTTCGAGGCTGACGATGACAACATCAATGTATTCCTCGGAGTCCTCCGCTCAGGAAAGGCTGCAGGCGAAGCATTCACAGTTGACATTCAGGTAAGTGACGAACAGTCAGCGGCTCAGGCGGCTGCCCTCGGCGCAGAAGCAATGCCGGCATCCGTATATTCTCTTCCTTCAAGCGTGAAGGTGGAGGCTGGACAGAACAGTGCGAAGTTCAACCTCACACTCAGCAGGCAGGCTCTCTCTTCACAGGCAGGAAAGAAGCTGGCCCTCTGTGTGGGTCTGGCAAATCCATCGAAGTACGAGCTCTCGGAGAACGGAACCGTCGTTACTGTCCTTGTTGACGTTGACGCATTGATACAAAGCATTTAGTGCTGATAATAACTTGTTGTGACGGCCGCCACCGTCGGATTGAGACGGCAGCGGCCAATTTAAAACACTGAAACTATGAGACGAGTAATTTCAGCACTGATGACACTTGCAGTATCTGCCGTTATGATGAACGCGCAGATCACTGACGTTCAGCGTACAGACAAGAAGGCAAGACAGTATGACCCTGTCTTCTTTGAAATCACTCTTACCGGAAACTGGGAGAACCCATATCTCCAGGAAGAGGCCGCGCTTGATATGGTCCTCACTGCTCCATCCGGAAAGGAACTTGTGCTTCCTTGCTTTTATAAAAGCGGCGAAAGCGGCTCTGCAAGCGTCTGGGAGGCCAGATTCACTCCTCAGGAAAAAGGAACATATTCCTACATTTTCCGCTATAAGGAGGATGGAAAGACGACGTCTGAGACAGCCCCGGCTACTTTCAAGGCTGCAAAAGGAAAAGGAAAGGGAATACTCCATACTGCAGACAACAGCACTCTTGTATATGATAACGGCGAGCCTTTCCGAGGCGTCGGCATCAATCTCTGCTGGGAGTCACGCACCAACGACGATTCGAAATTCTTCAAGGCTCTCCACGAGCAGCACGAGAGATTCAGCTATGACGTTATGCTGCCTGATTTTGCAGCAAACGGAGGAAACTTCACAAGAATGTGGATGTGCTCCTGGAACTTCCCTATCGACAGGAAGGACAGGTTCAACAACCACAGATACACCGCTACAGCCGAGTATATGAATCCAAGTGCTGTCAGCCATCTCGATGAAGTGATCAGACTTGCTGAAGATCTTGACATCAAGATAATGCTCTGTATGGGTCAGGGAGACGTACGCGCCGACCGCGGATTCTTCAATGACGAGGAAGCAAAGGCCCGTTACAAGAATTATCTCCGCTACATCGTGGCAAGATGGGGCTATAGCCCTGCCATCGGAATGTGGGAGTTCTTCAACGAGATCGACAACATCCAGCACCGCGACCGCAACGGAGTGATTCCTGCAGCCGAGATCGTGGCCTGGCACGACCAGATGAGCACATATCTCAAGGAAATCGATCCGTTCCAGCATATCAGGACGACGTCCATCTCGCATAGAGACCTCGAAGGGCTCAACTCCGTGAAGAACCTGGACATCAACCAGAAGCATATCTACAATGCCACTCATTCAGTACCTGGCAATATCGAAAGCTACAGCAAAAAGTTCGGAAAGCCATACATCATCGGAGAAGTTGGCTACGAATGGGACTGGTCAAAAAATTTCGACGACTTTGCCGACGGTATGAATATGGACTTCCGCAGAGGCCTCTGGTACGGACTCTTCTGCCCGACCCCTGTCACACCGTTGAGCTGGTGGTGGGAATGGTTTGACGAGCACGGTATGATTCCGTACATCAGGAACGCACGCCTGATCAGCGATATGATGCTTGAGGCAGGAGACGGCAGATTCGAGTTCCTTGACACCCACAAAGACGGAAAGGCCGAAACATATACAGTGAAATGCGGCAAGAAGACATTCGTATATGTATATAACGGCAACAGCACTCCGCTCGAATCAGCAAAGATAGAACTCGGAAAAACAGGAAAGGTAAAGGTATCAAAGCTTGACACTGAGAAAGCAAAGCTTGCAAAGGCAGTAAAAGTCACTGCAGACGGCACCATCACGCTTTCAGATCTTGGTATCGCTCCTCTTGAAGATGCAATATTTGTAATCGAATAATTATGAACATCAGAAATATCATTGTCTCCCTCATACTTGCGGCAGCCTGCTCATCGGTAATGGATGCACAGAGCCTCCACAAGCAGGAACTGTCCAAGAACTTCGGACTACCCTCACCTCAGCCGAAGGAAACCCTTCCGGTATCCTCCGTGCCTGTGGCTATGCCTCAAAAAGCAGAAAGGAAGCCTGCAGTGACCGTTCTCAAACCGGTCTCGGATAATGCCTGGGAAATAACCTCGGGGTGGAAGCTCTACGAGGGAGACAAGGTATTGACTGATGAATGGTACAATGCCGTCGTTCCTGGCACGGTATTGACCACGCTGGTGCAGCAGGGAGTCTATCCCGACCCTAAGTTCGGTCTGAACAATCTGGCGATTCCTGACGATCTGTGCAGGAAAGACTGGTGGTACTGCACCGATGTCACCCTCACTGATGAGATGCTGGACGGAAAGACTCTCGAACTTCTGTTCAACGGCATCAACTACAAGGCCGACGTCTGGTTCAACGACACCAAGGTCGGAAGCATAGCCGGAGCATTCATCAGAGGAAGGTTCGACATCACTTCTCTGGCCAGGAAGGAAAACAAGCTGGCCGTACATATCTATCCGCCGGCAAATCCGGGTGTCCCTCACGAGCAGTCCCCTTCGGCTGGAGGAGGATGGAACGGAGGAGCCCTCTGTCTCGACGGTCCCACATTCATCTGCTCGGAAGGATGGGACTGGATGCCGGGAGTAAGGGACAGGAACATAGGAATATGGCAGGATGTGCAGCTGATTGCATCCGAAGGTGTCGTGATAGGAGACACCCAGGTGATCACCGACCTGCCTCTGCCGGATGTCTCATACGCAGACATCACCGTCAGGACCAGCATAAAGAATATGCTTGATACTGACCGGAACATAAAGCTTGCAGGAACAGCTGCCGGAGTGGAATTCTCCAGGGAAATCGTCGTTCCTGCATTATCGGAAACATCCGTGGAATTCAGCGGACTCAGGGTCGGAAATCCCGAACTCTGGATGCCTAACGGATACGGAGAACAGAATCTGTACGACCTGCATATCGACTGCTGCGTCGGTTCGGAAGTATCTGACAGCAAGGATATCCGCTTCGGCATCAGAGAACTTTCATACGAGCTGACTGTCGATTCTCCACAGAAGAAAGGGCAGAGAATAGAATACAACCCTATAAAGGACAACCACTTGGGAGAAATCTTCGACAACAGGATGATCAGCAGTCCTGTGCCTGGAGTACACGTCACCTCTCTTTATCCCGAGACAGACATAGAGCAGCTTACAGTAATCCCGGAAGACGGGATGGGACCATACCTGGTCATCAAGGTCAACGGTGTGAGGATATTCTGCCGCGGAGGCAACTGGGGGATGGACGATATGATGAAGGACGTGTCCAGAGAACACCTGGAGCCTTATTTCCAGCTCCACAAGGATGCGAATTTCAATATGATACGCAACTGGACAGGAGCCAGTACCTCAGAGACATTCTATACCCTCTGCGACGAATACGGAATGCTCGTATGGAACGACTTCTGGATCTCTACCGAAGGATTCAACCTCAATCCTCTTGACGAAGACCTGTTTATGAGGAATGCGACCGATGCAGTACGCCGGTTCAGAAACCATCCGTCCATCGCGATATGGTGTCCTCGAAACGAAGGCTATGCGACAGAAACCCTGGAGCGCAGACTAGCAGCAATGATCGTGGAGGAGGACTGTACAAGACGCTATCATCCGAATTCCCGCTACTGCAACCTTCGCCCGAGCGGTCCTTGGCATTATTACAAGGATGCATCCGTCTATTTCAGTTATGATGCCCAGGGCTTCAATACAGAGATAGGATCCCCATCCGTACCTACAGCAGCCTCTATGAGGAAGATGATGCCTGAAGCCGATCTTTGGCCTATTTCAGACACCTGGCATTATCACGATCTGCTCAACGGCCTCAAGGAATATGTATCTGCCGTTGACAGACTATATGGAAAAGCCGAAAGCATAGAAGATTTCTGCCGCAAGGTGCAGCTGATAAACTACGACAGCTACAGAGCGATGTTCGAAGCCTGGAACAGCAATCTTTGGAGCAATACCTCCGGAGTACTCCTCTGGATGAGCCATCCGGCCTGGCCGAGCGTGGAATGGCAGACATATTCGTGGGACTACGAGACCTTCGGCTCATATTACGGATCGAAGAAGGCCTGCGAACCTGTCCACATACAGATGAATCTTGATGACAGTAACGTAGCTGTAATCAACACAACCCTTCAGCCATTGGAAGGATACACTGTATCTCTGAAGTGCTATGACCTCAAAGGCCGCAGGATATCTGAGCGTACAGAGAAAGGAGTATCCGTGGCTCCGAACTCCAAAAAGGAAATCTTCAAGGCCGGAACCGGAGAACTTGCAGGGACATATATCCTCAGACTTCTTCTCACTGACATCAAGGGAAGGACAGTATCGGTCAACGACTATATCCTCAAGGACAAGGATACGGCAGACTACCAGTCACTCAACTCCGTTCCTCAGGTCAGGCTCAAGGCACGCAGCCTCAAGCCTTCGGCAGACGGAAAGCAGAGGTTTGAGGTATCAAATCCTGACAAGAACATAGCAATGAACCTCAAGTTCAATCTCCGTGACAGGGAGACCGGAGAAATAATCCTTCCGGCATATTTCAGTGATGGATATTTCCACCTTCTTCCGGGAGAAAAACGAATAATAGAAGTTTCATCACCTTCCGAAGGAAATATTTCCGTCGAAGGATATAACATAGAGAAAACAATAATCATCAGATAATGAGAACAATACGTACATATCTGGCAATACTGTCGCTCCTCGTGACAGCTCTGGGTCTCAGAGCCGGAGAACCTGTACGCATTGACCTTGGCGGTGAATGGGAATTCAGACAGATCGGCGATCCGATGTGGAGACCGGCCAATGTACCGGGCTGCATCCACACCGATCTTCTCGAACAGGGAATGATCGCGGATCCGTTCTACGGACGGAACGAGAAATCGCTTCAATGGATAGGCGAAAAGGATTGGGAATACAGGAAGACCTTCTATATTGGGAAAGATTCGGATGGGGTTAGTAATGTTTGGTTAGTGCTGGAAGGCGTTGACACTTACGCCACGGTAAGTGTCAACGGGCTTCCTGTTTGCGAGACAGACAATATGTTCCGCACCTGGAGAACAGACATAAAGGAATTCCTGAAAACCGGAGAGAATGAGCTGAAGATCAGTTTCGAATCAGTGTTCAGAAAAGACATACCGAAATATCTTGATGCTCCGTACAGGCTTCAGGCCTGGCCGAACAATGATCAGAGCGACATCTGGCTGAGCCTGTACGCCCGCAAGGCCGGATATCACTATGGCTGGGACTGGGGTCCGAGACTCATAACCTGCGGAATATGGAAACCTGCGTATATAGAAATCTGGGAAGACTGGAAGGTCGAATCAGCCCGATTCAAGACTATTTCCCTTGAAAAGGTATCCGTCAGCTCAGGAAAAGCAGCAAGGGTGAAGATGGCAGCCGATGTGCGTATAGAATCTGACATCAGGACGGAGGCCGCAATCACGATCCTCTGTGACGGCAAGAAGATATGCAGTCATAAAGTCAGTCTTGACCAAGGACACAACAGCTTTACCTGTCCGTTTACATTGAAGAATGCTGCCTTATGGTGGAGCAACGGCCTGGGAGAAGCATCTATGCACAACTTCGACATCATTGTTGAAGCAGCGGGAGTCAAGGCATCCGTTAGCGAAAGAACGGGAATCAGGACAGCGGAAGTCATAAGGGAGGACGACCGGTGGGGCAGAAGCTTCACGGTACGACTCAACGGCCTTGATGTGTTCTGCAAGGGAGCCAACTGGATCCCTATCGACAATTTCCCTCACCGCAGGAGCCGCGATGACTACGACAGGCTTATAGGAGACGCTGCCGAATGCAATATGAATATGCTCAGAGTATGGGGAGGAGGACTTTATGAGAATGAAGACTTCTACGCAGCCTGCGACAGCCTCGGAGTTATGGTATGGCAGGATATGGCATTCGCCTGCGGTATGTTCCCAGCAGACAGCGCTTATCTGGCGTCAGTTTCTGCAGAAGTACGAGACAATATTCGCAGACTCCGCAACCATCCTTCAATAGTACTGTGGTGCGGAAACAATGAAAACGAGATTTCATATTTCGAATGGGGCTGGAACAGGACTCTGACCGGAGAACAGCAGAAGGACTATGAAGCCGGACTCCGCAGACTGTTCTATGAAACCATACCAGAGGCTATAGCTATGGAAGACGACACCAGGTACTACCATCCTTCGTCACCTTCCACAGGACACAGCGGAGTGCCTTATTCTATGGGAGATGCACACTTCTGGAGCGTATGGAAAGGCGGATGGGTTGAAGAATATCTAAAGCCCGGCAACATAGCCCGCTTTATGAGCGAATACGGGTTCATCGCATATCCGGAGATGGCGTCTCTGAAACAGTGCATTCCTGACTGGGATATGCGCGCAGACTCCCCTTCTGTCCTTGCCCATCATCGTGCATACGACGATGTGACACGCGATCCGGAGTTTTCAAACAAGATGATAAGCAGATACCTGTCGAGATACGCCTGGGTTCCGGAGGATTTCGAGGAATATGTATATATGACACAATGGTTCCAGGCCGAGGCGGTGAAGGTGGCGATGGAGGCTCACAGAAGAGCCAAGCCGTACTGTATGGGCACGCTTTTCTGGCAGTTGAACGACTGCTGGCCGGCAATATCCTGGTCAAGCATAGACTATTACGGCAGATGGAAGGCCCTGCAGCATTATGCGCGAAGAGCATATTCCCCTGTCCTGATATCACCTTATATGGACGGAGAGAAAGTGTCAGTCAAGGCAATATCGGACAAGGCGGAAGCATTTGAAGGCAGGATGGAAGCCTTCATAATGGACTTCGGCGGCGATATCCTTTGGAACGAAACGATCGGCTGCAGGCTTCAGGCTGATGAATCAGCCGACCTGATGTCCATTGACGCCGCCCTCCTTGACGGAAACAGACTGCTGTATGTCAGGATCCTGAAAGACGGCGTTACGGTTTCGGAGAACACTTTCTACACCCGTTTCCCTAAGGAATATGAATATGGCTGTCCTGAGATCAGCTTTGAAGTGCAGGAATGCACCGAGGGTCTGGAACTTACAGTTTCGTCAGACAGGCTTGCAAGAGGGCTTTACCTTTTCTCAGACAACGCAGATGACTTCTTTGAAGACAATTATATGGACCTTCTGCCGGGATTTCCACGGAAAATAACCGTCAGGACTGGTTCAACAGCAGAAGAATTCAAAACCACATTAAAATATCAAACACTATGAGAAGAATCTTGTATTTAGGATTGACGCTGGCAATGTCCGCGTTTCTTTTCACAAACTGCGCATTCGAAGACTGGGAACCACAGCCGTCTGAGAATACCGGCGACCCGGGAACACCTGGTCAGGGAGAGCAGAAGAATGTTCCTTTCAACGTCATTGCTTCTGTCGTAAAGACAAAAACCGTTACTGACGGAGAAGATATCGTATGGACTTCCGGAGATGCGCTCAATGTATTCCACGCCACTGCAAGTACGACATCGATCATCAATGACGGCAAAGCTGCAGTCGAAGATAGCGGAAAGGGTATTTTCAAAGGCACTTTAGCCACAGCCCTCAAGAAAGGCTATGCCTACGACTGGTATATGTTCTATCCATACACCGAGAATCTCACACTGCTTGACAATGCGGCTGCAGTCACCATCGGTTCTGCCACATCAGGCATCCAGATCCAGAACGGCAATGACAGCAGAGCTCATCTTGCAGGAGCGGCTATGCCTCTTTACGGCACAGCAATGGGTGTAGAGGAAGACAAGACCCCTACAGCCGAGCTCCAGCACCTTGCATCCATCATCGAGGTGAACGTATTCAACGGCGTCAGCCCTGTTCTTAATGTATCTGAAGTGAAAGTCACTGCAAACCAGGCCATCACAGGCTCATTCAAGGTGGATTTCGCTGAAGGTACCGTTACTCCTGTTGACGGCCAGACCAGCAATACAGCCGTGCTCAGCGTCAATGGCGCTACAAGTCTGGAGAAAGGTCAGTCTGCAAAGTTCTATCTTGCTGTAAAGCCATTCACTGCTACTCCTGTTGACGGCCTCACAATCACAATCAACGGAGTAGAAAAGGCATTGGAGCTCACTGAGAGCTTGAATTTCGTCCCTGGACAGACCACTTCAATCGACGTGACTTACTACACCATCGACTTCCAGGAAAGCCTCGTCGGAGCTTATCAGATCAAGGGCCTCTGGGTTTACGGAGGAACAGGTCCTGAGTATGGCGGAGGCGGATTCGTCGATATGCACAACAAGAACTGGCTCTTCGACGAGGAGGCCGGCCACGGTGTGACTGCCGAAATGGACAACTACCTCGAATTTACACTTACCGACCTTATCGACGGTGGTAACAAGACCACAGGAAAGTGCATCAATTGGGCTGGTATCGACGGCAAGAACTGGAGCTGCTGGTACAAGCAGAGCGAAGTGCCTTGGAATAAGGCTGATCTCACGCACTTCTATCGCCAGATTCCTGTCGGCGAGAGCACCTGGGTACGCGACTACAGCGTAGAGCCTAACACCGTGACATTCACCGACTCGGAAGGCAAGGTCACTGTGCTTGAGCTTCTTGCTCCTCACACTGCAAACGGACACGAGTTCACTAACGAGACATTCCACACCAAGCTCAACGGAACAGACAACTGGAACGCAATCTACAATGATATCGACAAGGTTTACTACAAGCCTCGCAACTTCTTCATCGAGGTTGCAAAGGTTGAAGAGGTTCCGGCAGAAGCAAAGACCAGCGAACCTGTATTCGTACCTACCCTTCCACCTGATCCAAGCGAAGTGCCTCCGACAATCGCCGGAACATACAAGTATGCAAATGCACTCTGCTTCGGTGGAATAGATCCTGCATTTGTAGGACTCGTGGAGAAATCTTGGGCATTCAGCGGCTCGATCTGGTGTCTGCAGGATGACATTTATGTATTCACTGCTACAGGCACGGATGCAAACGGAAATGAAACCGGAGAAGTTGACTATCAGGGTGGCGGTGACGGATACTGGGACTACATTATGCCGGCAAGCTACCATAAGAAGGACGGATACGGCGACCTCGACCTCTCACCGTTCTATGGAAAGATCGCTCAGGGCAAGTCACAGTATATCTATAACAAGACAGATTGCACAGTGACATTTATCTCAGACAAAGAAACTGTTGTTGCCAATCTCCTTGTTCCTGGCTCACACGACTTCCAGGGCAAGAATCACGAAGTGATCGCGACATTCGCTCTCGACTTCGACCTCAACTATACAGAGCCTAATGTACCGGGCTATGCACAGGACTGGTCAGACTTCGAGCGTTTCTATGTAGCACCTCAGAACTATGTGCTCCATCTGAACAAGCAATAATACATTCCTGATATGGGTGACAAGCATTTCCCTGTCACCCAGACACTTACAGAAACTCCGTGCGGGTCTTTACCCGCACGGAGTTTCTGTATATCATTGAATACCTGTCGTATAGACAGCGGCCTTATCAGAAAGAATAGCTGAATCCGTTGATGCGGTCCCATTCACCGCGGGTGAAATCCGGCACTTCTACAGGCATAGAGCCATTTTCAAGAGAGATGCGTGAAAGTTCGCTGATACAGCACCATTCCGCCATATCATATACATCCATATCGAGAGGAAGGCCGTTGTGCAGGCAATACACCAGTCTGTAGTCCATAATGAAGTCCATTCCTCCGTGTCCTCCGACAGACTTGGCAAGTTCTTCAAATTCCGGAGTAAGAAGAGGATTAGGATATCTTGCCTGAAGTTCGGTGAGAGCTTCGCCTGAATATATCTTCTCCGTTCCCAAGGCATCATAACCGGATTCCAGACCTGCAGTCTCTCTGAGGCAATATTGACGTACCGGATATTTTCCGGCATATCCGTCCGTACCGACAACCTGATACATACGGTCATAAGGACGTGGAGTCATAACATCGTGCTGTATGAGCATAGTCTTTCCTTTTTCTGTGCGTATCAGCGTGCTTGTCTGATCTCCCTGCTTGAATTCAGGGCAGGCGACTCCGTTCTTGAGCTCATATATCCTCGGACCGTTGCAAGGTTTGGTATCCATAGATACAAGGGTCTTCATACGGTCTCCTCTATGCATATTCAGGACCTGACATACAGGGCCTATTCCGTGGGTAGGATAGACATCTCCCCTGTGCTCCTTGTTGAACTCCAGTCGCCAGCTCTCCCAATACTCATCCCAGAAAGGATCCAGGCAATGATGATAGGCGCCCTCTACGTGGATGACCTCACCGAATACCCCCTCCTGAGCCATAGCCAGTGTTGACAATTCGAAAAAGTCATATACACAGTTTTCGAGCATCATACAGTGCCTGCGGGTCTTTTCCGACATATCGATAAGAGCCCATATCTCATCAAGAGTCGTTGCAGCCGGAACCTCTATGGCCACGTGCTTGCCGCACTCCATTGCATAAAGGGCAATCGGAACGTGATTCTTCCAATCCGTGCAGATATATACAAGATCCACTTCAGGACTCTCGCACAGCTCCTTCCAGGACTCGGCCTCTCCTCCGAAAGTCAAGACTTCCGCAATCCCTTTCGCCTCGAGCCTTGCTGCATTTCTGTCCACCCTGTCCTGTTCTATATCACATATTGCAGTGATACTGCAGTCTGGAACGAAAGTCAGGCGGTCCACCGCACTGCCTCCTCGCATTCCTAGACCTACAACACCGATCCTGACAGTCTCAAGCGGCTCGGTCCTGAGCCCGAGGACACTTTCCTGGCCGGCAGGCCGTTCAGGAGTATTGACAGTAATCACATTCTTCTTCTCTGAACAGGAAGACAATACTACCGCCAGGACAGCAATGAGGAAGATATACCTTTTCATAAGTTCATATATTTTCTGCTAATATAGATATTTTTTCGCACAAAGCGAATGTTTTGCAAGCCCCGGCATTTCAGCGACTTATAAAATATGCCTGCTGTATTTCGACAGCAGGCATTATAGATAACACGATGATTTTCAAAATATTAGCTGACAGAATCAATGCTTGAAATGACGCATTCCGGTGCAGAGCATAGTGATGCCGCACTCATTTGCCTTCTTGACCGAATCCTCGTCGCGTACGCTTCCGCCCGGCTGTACGATAGCCTTCACGCCGTACTCTGCCGCAAGGGTCACAGTGTCGTCGAATGGGAAGAAACCGTCAGAACCGAGTACGAGTCCCTCAGCCTTGATGTCCTTTCCGATTTCAGCGAGAGCCGCAGAAGCCTGTTCGAGTGCTATCTTGGCAGAACCCACACGATTCATCTGACCGGCACCGACTCCGAGAGTCGCCCCGTCCTTCACCACAACGATAGCATTGGACTTCACGTGCTTAACGATCCTCCAGGCAAAGTCCAGGTCAGTAAGCTGCGCCTCGCAAGGCTTTGCTTCTGTTACGCACATATCCGCCACAACAGTCTTGGTGTCGATATCCTGTTCCTGGACGA
This sequence comes from Bacteroidales bacterium, assembly GCA_015060395.1. Classification (GTDB taxonomy): domain Bacteria; phylum Bacteroidota; class Bacteroidia; order Bacteroidales; family UBA932; genus Cryptobacteroides. The sequence goes on along the minus strand of SUYP01000003.1, from coordinate 40,514 downwards.
GGATACCTCCGTTCATACTTACATACTGGTTGTGACCGCCTTCTTCCTTACTCATATCGACCTTGAGGAGACGGAGATTCTTCTTTGTGCAGAGCACCTCGAGTGCCTCGTCTGTAAAGCCTGGAGCCATAATTATCTCAAGGAAGATAGGCTTCATAAGCTCGGCCACCTCCTTGTTGATCTCACGGTTCACTGCCACGATACCGCCGAAGATGCTGACCTTGTCTGCCTCGTATGCCTTCTTCCAGGCATCTACAACATCAGTTCCGATTGCAGCACCGCAAGGATTCATATGCTTGAGGCCTACACAGAACGGTGCATCGAATTCGCGCACTATGTTGAGAGCGGCATTGGCATCCTGGATATTGTTATATGAAAGTTCCTTACCGTTGAGCTGCTCCGCTGTTGCAAGAGAGAACGGAACCTTGTCGAGAGTTGCATAGAACTTGGCGTTCTGATGAGGATTCTCGCCATAACGGAGACTCTGCTTGAGGTCATACTCAAGGAAGAGCTTCTCGTTGAGTCCAGCGGCCTTGCGCATATAGGTAGCGATCATCATATCGTACTCTGCAGTGTGTGTATATGCCTCGGCAGAGAGCTGGAGACGGGTTTCATTGGTAGTGTTGCCGTACTCACGGATCTCCGAGATGATCTTTGCGTAGTTATCAGGATTGCAGACAACCGTAACGGCGCTCCAGTTCTTTGCAGCCGAGCGGAGCATAGAAGGGCCTCCGATGTCGATGTTCTCTATGGCATCCTCCATTGTCACATCAGGCTTTGCAATAGTCTGCTTGAAAGGGTAGAGGTTCACGCATACCATATCGATGAACTCGATGCCGTTCTCCTTGAGCTGGGCGATATGGCTGTCAAGGTCGCGGCGTCCGAGAAGTCCTCCGTGCACCTTAGGATGGAGGGTCTTGACACGTCCGTCACAGATTTCAGGGAAACCTGTGATCTCGCTGATATTGATAACCTTGAGTCCTGCTTCCTGAAGAAGCTTCATTGTTCCTCCGGTCGCGATGATCTCCCAACCGAGGTCCACCAACTGACTGGCGAATTCTACTACGCCTGTCTTATCACTTACTGAAAATAATGCTCTCATAACTTTTGTATATTTGACCTAGAGCATTTTTCCCGTAAATTGCGCTTGGTACCCCATTTTTTCAGGGTATCAAGTGCAAAATCGCCATAAAATGCACTCGGTCTATTGATTAATAAATAAATTCTCCGAATTCCGATCTGATGATGAGTTCCTTATGGTCACACTCCTCTACCCTGCCGACGATCTGCGCATCTATGCCGAAGCTCTTGGATATGGCGATGACCTGTTCAGCGTGCTCTGGCGAGAGATAAACCTCCAGACGATGTCCCATATTGAAGACCTTGTACATCTCAGCCCAGTCTGTACCGCTCTGCTCGTGTATTGTCTTGAAGAGAGGAGGTACAGGGAAGAGATTGTCCTTTATCACACGGATATTGTCGCCGACAAAGTGAAGAATCTTGGTCTGTGCACCGCCTGAGCAGTGAACCATACCGTGGATCTGTGGTCTGAGGGCATCAAGAAGCTTCTTTACTACCGGCGCATACGTACGGGTCGGAGAAAGAACAAGCTTTCCGGCGTCAAGAGGCGAACCTTCTACGGCATCGGTAAGTTTCAGGCCTCCGCTGTAAACGAGATCTTCTGGAACACCCTTGTCATAGCTCTCCGGATATTTTTCGGCAAGATACTTAGAGAACACATCGTGACGTGCGCTGGTAAGGCCGTTGCTGCCCATACCTCCGTTGTATTCCTTCTCGTATGTAGCCTGGCCGTATGATGCAAGGCCCACGATCACATCACCTGGACGGATGTTCGCATTGTCGATGACATCGCTGCGCTTCATTCGGCAGGTCACAGTCGAATCCACTATGATGGTGCGCACGAGGTCACCTACATCCGCAGTCTCGCCACCTGTTGCATATACTCCTACTCCCATCTCGCGAAGCTCGGCAAGAAGCTCGTCTGTACCGTTGATGATGGCGCTGATCACCTCACCGGGAACAAGAAGCTTGTTGCGGCCTATGGTCGATGAAACGAGGATATTGTCAACTGCTCCCACGCAGAGAAGATCATCGATATTCATAATCAGAGCGTCCTGTGCTATGCCTTTCCATACGGACAGATCTCCGGTCTCCTTCCAATAAAGATACGCAAGGGATGACTTTGTGCCAGCTCCGTCAGCGTGCATAATGTTGCAGTATTCAGGATCGCCGCCCAGAATGTCAGGAATTATCTTGCAGAATGCCTTTGGAAAAATACCCTTGTCGATGTTCTTGATTGCGTTGTGCACATCTTCCTTCGATGCCGATACACCACGCTGCATATACCTTTGATTGCTCATAACAAGTACAATTATTTAAGAAACTGCAAAGTTACTAAAAGAAAACGTCTATATAGGCCATATCATTTTATTATATCATATTTTTAAGTATTTTTGCACAACTACAATTTTTGTCATTATGGCCAACGGTTCAAAAGTCCACAAAAAATACCTTACAATCAGTTCTGCAGACCAGCTGTGGGGACTTTCTGTAAATTCTGTAGGGCATCAGTCCATATCAAAAAACGAAGTCTATCCTCCTCAAGACCATCCCACACGATATCTTTTCAACACGCATAACGGCAGGATACTGAACGAATACCAGCTTCTGTACATCACAAAGGGAAAGGGAGCATTCACCTCCCGTTCAGGAGGGAAATGGCCTTTAAAGGAAGGCTCTATGTTTCTGCTCTTTCCCGGAGAATGGCACACATATATGCCGGACCAGGAGACCGGATGGAACGAATACTGGATAGGATTCGAGGGCAGGATTATGGAGGAATGGGTCAAGAACGGATTCTTCTCGAAGGATAATCCGGTGTTCAACATAGGAATGAACGAAGAAATGATTGCCCTTTACAAGCGCGCTGCAATGATAGCCGACGCCCAGGAGGCCAATTATCAGCAGGCATTGTCGGGAATCGCCTGCAATCTGATCAGTATGTGCCTGTATCTCAGCAGGAACAAGGACTTCAACCGCTCGAACATCGCCCAACAGATAAACATCGCAAAAATTGCAGTCCACGAGAACATCTGCAGCATAACGCCGGAAAAGCTGGCCGACTCCGCCTGTATGAGCTATTCCCGTTTCAGAAAGATATTCAAGGAATATACAGGCTTTGCGCCCTCCCAGTACATCAGGGAGGTAAGGCTCAATATGGCCAAGGAGATGCTCACAAACACCTGTAAATCAATAAAGGAGATAGCATTCGAGCTAGGATATGAGAACAAGGATTATTTCTTCTCGGTGTTCAGGAAGTTCACGGGCACCACACCGATCAGCTACCGCAGGCACACCCAGGGAGAATCGCTGTCCCCTCCTCCGATCCAGAACATATAATTTCATAATTCTCACATAACATATATCATTTTTCAAAGTGCCGGAACCGCTGTATCTGATAACTTCGCAAAATAATACAGAAGATACTATGAAGCATTTCTTTGCAGCAGACCTTGGCGCGACCAGCGGCAGAACGATTCTCGCATCATACGACGGTGCGAAGATCGTTATGAAGGAAATCACAAGATTCGCAAACCCGATGATCCCGATGGGAGGCCACCTGTTCTGGGACATTGCGGGCTTGTACAACGAAATACTGGGAGGCCTCAGGAAAGTGGCCGAACAGGGGATCAGGATAGAATCGGTCGGTATAGACACCTGGGGATGCGACTTCGCATTCTTCGGCAAGGACGGGCAGCTGCTCGGACTTCCTCACTGCTATCGCGACGGACATACTGCAGGGGCACAGGAAATCTTTTTCGAAAGGATGCCGGCCTCTGAAGTATATGAAAGGACAGGAATCCAGTTTATGGATTTCAACTCTCTTTTCCAGATGGATACCCTCAGACGCAACGGCTGCCAGGCCTTCGAGCAGGCGGACAAGATCCTCTTTATTCCTGACGCCCTTACATATATGCTGACAGGACAGGCAGTTTGCGAATATACGGTAGCTTCGACATCGCAGCTTCTCAACCCGGTAACCGGAGACCTTGATGCCGAAATTCTCAAGACATTGGGCATATCAAGGGAGAGATTCGGTGTCCTGACGCAGCCCGGAACAGTTGCAGGATATCTCAGCGAACAGGCTCAGGCAGCGACAGGGCTCGGTGCAGTTCCGGTCATAGCCGTAGCCGGCCACGACACAGCCTCCGCCGTAGCCGCTGTTCCTGCAGAAGACGGGGAATATGCCTATCTGAGCTGCGGTACCTGGTCTCTGCTGGGCATCGAGTCGGAGAAAGCCATAATCACGGAGAAGAGCTTCAAGGAAAATTTCACAAACGAAGGCGGTATAGAAGGTACCACCCGTTTCCTGAAGAACATCTGCGGTCTCTGGCTGTTCGAGCAGAGCAGAAAGGAGTTCAAGGATGTGCCCGGATCAGTGGGAGAGCTGGTGGAGCTATGCGCGCAGTCTTCATTCGAAGGGCTGATCAATCCTGACGATGCCGGTTTCTCCAACCCTGCGTCAATGACGTCAGCAATCAGTGAATACTGCATCAGGACAGGTCAGGAAGCCCCTCAGACACCGGCAGACTACTGCAGATGCATATTCAGAAGTCTCGCACTGCGTTACCGTCACATAGTCGAGATCCTGCAGGATATGGCATCTTTCCCTATAAAGAAGCTTCACGTGATAGGAGGAGGCTCACGGAACAGATTCCTTATGCAGTATGCCGCAAACGCCCTTGACAGGCCTGTGATATGCGGACCGGTCGAAGGTACAGCTCTGGGCAACGTCCTGATGCAGATGAAAGCCGGAGGAATGGCCGGATCCCTTGAAGAGATGAGAAAGATATCCGCAGCATCATCCGACCTCAGGACATATCTCCCGGAAGATACAGAAATATGGGACAAAGAGTATGACAGATTCAAGACAATAATATCTAAAGACCTCAAATAATGAAAGAGACACGTATTCATCAGGCGTACGAAATCGCAAGGGAACGCTACGCCGAACTTGGCATCGATACCGAAAAAGTGCTTGAACAGCTTCAGAACTTCCATCTGAGTATGCATTGCTGGCAGGCAGATGATGTGAAGGGATTCGAGCTTCAGGCCGGAGCTCTTGATGGAGGAATCGCCGTTACAGGCAACTATCCGGGAGCAGCCCGCAACATTGACGAACTGCGCGCGGACATCCTCAAGGCCAAAAGTCTCATTCCGGGCAGCCACAGGCTCAACCTGCACGAAATCTACGGTGACTTCCAGGGAAAGGTGGTTGACCGCGACGAGGTCGGTGTAGAGCACTTCCAAAGCTGGATAGACTGGGCTAAAGAGAACGACACATTCCTCGACTTCAACTCCACATCATTCGCGCATCCGAAGAGCGGAAACCTCTCGCTTGCAAATCCTGACGAAAGCATCCGCAGCTTCTGGGTGGAACATACCAGACGTTGCCGCGACATTGCGGATGCAATGGGCAAGGCTCAGAATGACCCGTGCATTATGAACGTATGGGTACACGACGGCTGCAAAGACGTCTCTGTGAACCATATGCTCTACCGCGAGACACTGAAGAAGTCTCTCGACGAAATATTTGCGGAGAAGAAGGAATGGATGAAGGACTGCATTGAAGGAAAGGTATTCGGAATGGGACTGGAAAGCTTCACAGTAGGTTCTCACGATTTCTACACGGCATACGCAGCCAAGAACAATATGATGCTCACGATCGACACCGGTCATTATCATCCGACCGAAGTTCCCGGAGACAAGGTTTCTGCCGTCCTGCAGTTCGTACCTGAGCTTATGCTCCACGTAAGCCGTCCGGTACGCTGGGATTCAGACCACGTGACCATTATGGATGACAACACACAGGAACTTTTTGCAGAAATCGTACGTGCCGGAGCTCTTGAGAGGGTTCATTACGGCCTTGACTTCTTCGACGGATCTATCAACCGTATCGGAGCATACGTCATCGGATCGCGTTCTGCACAGAAATGTATGCTCAAGGCGCTTCTTGAGCCAAGGGAACTTATCTCAAAGCACGAGCTGGCAGGAGACACATTCGAAGTGCTGCAGCTGATCGAGGAAGGCAAGACTATGCCTTGGAACGCTGTCTATGACGAGTTCTGCGTAAGGAACGGCGTTCCGGTAGGCAATGACGTCATCGCCATAATAAAAGAATACGAAAAGAACATATTGTCAATAAGATAAGATGAACACAGTCATTGGATTGCTTATAATAGCCATCGGCGCCTTCTGCCAGTCGAGCAGTTACGTACCGATCAACAAGATAAGGAAATGGAGCTGGGAGAGCTACTGGCTCATACAGGGAGTCTTTGCCTGGCTGATCTTCCCGATATTGGGAGCACTTCTCGCAGTTCCTCAAGGACACGGGCTCTTTGAACTTTATGCAGCCGCACCGAAGGAATCGTTCCTCACAATGTTCTTCGGAGTACTTTGGGGAGTGGGAGGCTTGACCTTCGGTCTGTCTATGCGTTACCTCGGAGTGGCTCTCGGACAGTCTATAGCTCTGGGCACCTGTGCCGGCCTCGGTACCATTATGGGCCCTGTACTGCTGAACATCTTCTTCCCGGAACTTGATGCTCTTTCATCATTGACTGCAGCTGTCATAATCGGAGTAGTGACCACCCTCGCAGGCATAGCCATAATAGGAATAGCCGGAGGTATGAAGTCGGCAAGCCTTTCAGAAGAAGAGAAGAAAGAAGCCGTAAAGGACTTCAACTTCCCTAAGGGACTGGCCATCGCACTGCTTGCAGGATTTATGAGCGGATGCTTCAATGTAGGCCTTGAATTCGGAAAGGAACTTAATTTCGGCGAACTCACAGACCCTATGTTCAGGACTCTTCCTGCCACCCTTCTGGTAACTGTCGGAGGCTTCCTTACCAACGCCTGCTACTGCATCTTCCAGAACGTAAGGAACAGGACATTCACAGACTACAAGGACGGTAAGCTGTGGGCTTCGAACATATTCTTCTGTGCACTTGCCGGCCTGCTTTGGTACAGCCAGTTCTTCGGTCTGTCGCTCGGCCGCAGCTTCTTTACAGCCGGAAGCGCTATGGACACCCTCGCATTCTGCATCCTTATGGCCTTGAACGTCACATTCTCCAACGTATGGGGCATCATACTCAAGGAATGGAAGGGATGTTCGAAAAAGACCATCATCGTTCTGATCACAGGAATAGCCGTGCTCATCGCAAGTTCGTTCCTGCCTGAATTATTGAAATGATTATGAAACATTCGATATTGGACAATCGTCCCGAATTATCATCCGCTATCCTGCAGATCGCCGAAACAGCCGGCTATCTGTGGGAAAAAGGATGGGCAGAAAGAAACGGAGGCAACATAACAGTCAACATCACAGAATATGTGGATGAGCAGATGAAAGCGCTTCCGGCAATAAGCCAGACAAGGGCAATAGGAGCTTTCCTTCCTCACCTGAAAGGATGCTGGTTCTATTGCAAAGGCACTCAGAAACGTATGCGTGACCTCGCACGTGACCCTATGGCCAACGGTTCCATCATCAGGATCACAGATGACTGCGCACACTATGAAATAGTCGCAGATCAGGCCGTAGCCCCGACATCCGAGCTGCCGTCGCATCTGAGCGTGCACGACTACCTTCTCGGAAAGGGTTCTCCATACCGTGCATCCCTTCATACTCACCCTATCGAGCTGGTAGCGATGACGCACTGCCGCAAGTTTATGGAGAAAGATGTTGCCACTAAACTTCTATGGTCTATGATACCGGAAACAAAGGCCTTCTGCCCGAGAGGCCTCGGTATGGTTCCGTATCTTATGCCGGGAGGCGTAGAGCTGGCTGAGGCCACTATCAGAACCATTGATGAAGACTATGACGTCGTTATGTGGGAAAAGCACGGCGTATTTGCCATAGACACCGACATAATGTCGGCATTCGACCAGATAGACGTGCTCAACAAGGCCGCACAGATATATATCGCCGGCAAGAATATGGGATTTGAACCGGAAGGTATGTCTGAGGCTCAGATGAAGGACCTGTCCGAGACCTTCGGCCTCCCTAAGTAAAACAGTTTATAATCTGTTTATTCAGACGTATCTGGTGTGCGGTGATTATGTCTGTATAGCTGCCAGGAGTTGAAGCAGTTGTGCCAGATGCTATAGAGTCCTCCTACGATCGCCGTCTCAGGAGTCATAAACGTGTAGCCCAGCCAGATAGCGAAAACGGTGTTCTTCTGACCCAGTGACTGTCCGGCAGTGACCTTACGTACCTCACGTCCTCTCTCTTCCGCCTTCAGGGCAGAGGGCCTCGGACGTTCGCTACGCTCACCCCACCCCTTCGCTTCGCTCGTGGTCCCCCCGCTCTCGTGCCGCGGGTGGCACGGTCCTCGTCCTCTCTGCCCTGAAGACTTAAGGACCGGACGGCGAGGTTTATAACAGCTGCCGACATAGCGGCCGGCCCGGAACTGGAATATGCAGCACAGCAGCGAAACCGCTGACATAGCCAGGATCAGAGTCCAGCTCATCTCACTCGTGACTATCGCCTTGGTAGTCACAGCAATGGCCAATACAAGTGCCACTACCCACAGATTGAAAGGAAGATCCTGCCACTTGAGCAGCTTCCTGTGCACCCCAGGCATAAGATAACGCACCAGCCAGGCACAGAAGCAAGGAAGCATCAGCAGAGGCAGCACCTTCGCAAGAATCATATTGAAGGCTTCCCAGAAAGTCAGTCCTGCCATAGGCTGGATGAGCGGCACTATCAATGGTACAAGCACAGCAGCAAGAATATTGATCAATACTATGTATGTTGTGATTCCCGGCACATCACCTCCCAGCTTTCTCGTAACCACTGCTGCCGCCGTTGCCGTCGGACAGATAAGGCACAGCATCGCGCTTTCCACCAGGACCTTCCATTCACTTCCCCATCCAGGAAACAGTTTCACAAGAAGGACGGTACCGAGTCCCAGAAGCGTAAACAAACCTCCCTGTATCAACAGAAGCCACCAGTGCCATCTGTGAGGCTTTAATTCACGAGGCTCTATCCTGCAGAAGGTCAGGAACAGCATAGCGAATATCAGCAAGGGCTGCAGGACAGCGACAAGATCATTCAGGAACGGACCTGCTCTATGCACCGGCTCCGGCAATGCATCATATATAAGATAAAGGGATGCTCCCGTCAGCATAGCGATCGGAAGCATCCAGTCTTTTATTGTCTGTTTTAAATCCATATCTACTCCTCTCCGTAGAGCTGCGTAGGATATTTGTGGTTAAAGCAGGCGAGACAGAGGTCGTCACGACGTCCCGCAGCAAGCATTCCTTCGTGCGACAGGAACGCAAGGGAATCAGCATCAATGAGTTTGCACACCTGCTCCACATTGTTGCTGTTGCTGATAAGTTCCTGAGGCGTATGCACATCCACTCCATAAAAACAAGTATATTTCAACGGAGCGCTGGCAATACGGACGTGCACTTCTGCTGCACCGGCCTCGCGAAGCATCTTCACGATCTTCAGGGAAGTCGTTCCACGGACGATGGAATCGTCCACAAGTACCACCCTCTTGCCCTTCACTATGGTCTTTACAGGCGAAAGCTTCATCTTCACACCTTTCTCACGAAGAGACTGAGTCGGAAGGATGAATGTACGTCCTATGTATTTGTTCTTTATAAGTCCCATCTCGTACGGGAGACCGCTGGCCTCCGCATAACCCTGGGCGGCGCTGAGGCTTGAATCCGGCACACCGATCACGATGTCCGCATCAGCCGGAGCTTCCTGGAAAAGAATCTTTCCTGATTCCTTTCGGTAATTATGCACATTGCATCCTTCGATATCGCTGTCCGGACGTGCAAAATAGACGTACTCCATAGCACACATCGCGTGACGCTGCGGCTCAGAATAGAACTGGCTGCGTATGCCGTGATGGTCTATCGTCACGATCTCACCCGGCTCGACATCACGGATATATTCGGCTCCGATCACATCAAAGGCACAAGTCTCGCTCGCAACTACATATCCCTCGCCGATCTTTCCGATGGCAAGAGGATGGAAACCGTACTTGTCACGGCAGGCATAGATGCGGCGGCCGGTCATAATCACGAATGCAAATGCACCGTCGATCTGGTTCAAGGCATCCTTTATGGCATATATACGAGGCAGATCCTTGTCTATACCCTGCTTCTTGATCAGATGGGCAAGCACTTCAGCATCAGACGAAGACTGGAAAAGGCTTCCCTTGTCCTCCAGTTCCTCACGAAGCTGATTATAATTGACGATCTGGCCGTTGTTGGCCATAGCGAAATCGCCTGAATTATGATGGAAAAGGAAAGGCTGGATATTCTCGGTTCCCTTGCAGCCGGCATTGCTGTATCTGACGTGTCCGATTGCCATCTTGCCAGGAAGCTTCAAAAGTTTCTGCTCGTTGAACACTTCTGTCACCAGACCGTCCCCCTTTACTCTGTGGAACTGTCCGTCAGGAGCCACTGACACTATGCCGCAACCCTGCTGACCTCTGTGCTGGAGGGCGTGCAGGCCATAATATGCCAGGCCTGCAGCATCCTCAACACCATATATTCCAAGTACACCACACTCGTGATGCAACTTATCGTCTCTAAAACTATTATTACTACACTTACACATTTCTTAACCTCCGCGTTAACATCCTTTGGAATGTCTGACAATGATTGTATTGATAACAGGACTATGGTCATTGTGTGGAGGTGACATGCCACCCCCGGCTAGGGGGTGCCTGCCGTCAGGCAGGCGGGGGTCACCGGAACATATGGCCATAGGCCGTTCTATTCTCCTCTAAAATACTCTACAGCATTGTCAAACAACGGCTGCTCAAGGCCCTCGTCCATTATATTCTTGAACAGATTGCCCTCAAAACGCTCCGTATGTCCCATCTTACCGAGAATCTGACCGTTGCGGCTTATGATTCCCTCGATTGCATAATAAGAACCGTTAGGGTTGTATGGAGACTCCATAGTAACCTCCTCCTCGATAGGATCGACATACTGGAACGCCACCTGTCCGTTGGCAAAGAGTTCCTTCGCAAGTTCCTCATTCACAACGAACTTACCCTCTCCGTGACTTACGGCGATAGTATGAAGATCACCTATGGCAAAGCCCTTGAGCCAAGGAGAATTGGTAGTCGATATACGGGTTGTAACCATCTGCGAGATATGGCGGTTGATGTCGTTACGGAAGAGTGTAGGGCTGTCCTTTGTCACCTGACCGAGACGGCCGTATGGAAGGAGACCCGACTTAACAAGAGCCTGGAATCCGTTGCAGATGCCGAGAATAAGACCACCACGGTCGATAAGCGCGTGGATCGAGTCAGCTATATCCTTGTTGTTCAGGACATTGGCAATGAACTTACCACTTCCGTCCGGCTCATCTCCCGCAGAGAATCCGCCGCAGAGCATCAGGATATGACACTCGTCGATATTCTTCTTCATTTCCGCGATAGAACGGAAGATATCATCTTCTGTGAGATTGCAGAATACACTCATACGTACCTCGGCACCGGCATTGCGCCAAGCCTTTGCAGAGTCATAGTCACAGTTTGTACCAGGGAAGACAGGAAGGTATGCAATAGGCTTCTCGACAGGCTCACCCTTATATTTGAGGTCAGCCTTCTTCGCCTTGAACGGCTTCACGCCCTCCAGGCCTGCTGGAGCGATCTTCTTGTTGTAAGCCTCTGCTGTATCAGGATAAACCTGTGCGAATCTTGCCGAATTCACATCCATAAGTTCGAAGATATCGAACTTCTTGCCGTTGATGATGAGTTCGCTTTCCTCACCGTCTGTAACCTCTCCGATAAGAATTGCGTTCGGATAATCAAGTTCCTCTTCAGCCTCGACGAGGATAGAGCCGTAACCATAGTTGAACAGTTCCTTCTCGTCATAATCTATCTTTGCATCAAGACCGTTACCGAACGACATCTTGCATATAGCTTCTGCAAGGCCTCCGAATCCGAGGGCATATCCAGAAACGATATTTTCAGCCTCGATCTGTCCGGTAACATATTTCCAGTTAGCCTTAAGCTGCTCTACATCAGGCATATAGTTCGCAAGCGGAGTATGCTTGATCAGGTAAAGCTTATTGCCCTCATACTTGAGTTCAGGAGAAATGACCTTCTCCGCATCAACTGTCGTGATACCGAATGCCATAAGCATAGGAGGGACATTTATGTTCTCGAATGTTCCGCTCATAGAGTCCTTACCTCCGATTGAAGGAAGACCGAACTCAACCTGCATCTTGAGCGCTCCGAGAAGAGCCGAAAGCGGCTTGCCCCAAGACTTGCGGTCGGTCATACGCTCGAAGTACTCCTGATATGAGAAACGCATCTTTTCATAGTCCGCTCCGGCAGCCACCACCTTTGCACAAGCCTCTACTACAGCGTAGGCCGCACCGTGATAAGGGCTCCAGCTTGCGATATATGGATTGTATCCGAAGGCCATAATAGATGCAGTATCGGTATATCCTTCTGTTGGAAGTTTCTGTACAGACACCTGTGTCTCCGTTGTCTGAAGCATTCCTCCGAACGGCATAAGCACTGTAGAACGGCCGATTGTGGAATCGAACATCTCGATAAGACCCTTCTGAGATGTAACGTTAGGATCCTGGAGGTTGTTGAACACCTTCTCCTTGAGGTTCTCGCCCTCAACTTTGCGTTCGAAAGGATTCTTATCTTCTACAGCTCCGACCGTAGCCTTTGCATAATGCTTTGCACCTGCACTGTCGATGAACTCACGTGAAAGATCCACGATCACCTTGTCACCGTAGAACATACGCATACGCTTTCTGTCTGTTACATCGGCCACGTATGTCACCTCCACGTTCTCGCTTGAGCAATATGCCATCATCGCATCCTTGTCCTTGGCCTCGATGACAACGGACATACGCTCCTGAGACTCGCTGATCGCAAGCTCGGTAGAGTTCAGTCCGCTATATTTCACAGGTACCCTGTCGAGATATATGTCAAGACCGTCGGTAAGCTCGCCGATCGCCACGCTGACGCCGCCGGCACCGAAGTCATTTGATTTCTTTATGAGCCTGGTCACCTCAGGACGGCGGAAAAGCCTCTGGAGCTTTCTCTCCTCAGGTGCATTACCCTTCTGAACCTCGCTTCCGCAGGTCTCGAGAGACTCCTCTGTATGCTCCTTCGATGAACCCGTTGCTCCGCCGACTCCGTCACGGCCTGTACGGCCTCCCAGAAGCAGAACCACGTCGCCTGGTGCAGGGCTCTCGCGACGCACGCTGTCCGCCTTTACGGCTCCTACTACAGCACCGACCTCAAGACGCTTTGCTACATATCCCTCGTGATAGACCTCGCGCACGTGAGTCGTTGCAAGACCGATCTGATTGCCATAGCTTGAATATCCGTGGGCTGCCTTGCGGCTGATGATGCTCTGCGGGAGTTTGCCGGCCATTGTCTCCGAAACAGGAAGATAGATATCACCTGCACCGGTAACTCGCATTGCCTGATATACGTATGCACGTCCCGAGAGAGGGTCACGGATAGCACCTCCGAGACAGGTAGCGGCACCTCCGAAAGGCTCGATCTCGGTAGGATGGTTGTGCGTCTCGTTCTTGAACTGGAGAAGCCATTTCTCTGTGGTCATTTCTCCCTCATCGTTCACGATGTCCACATCCACGAAGATGCTGCAGGCATTGTTCTCCTCGCTGACCTCCATATCGTCAAGAAGGCCTTTTGCCTTGAGGTAGCGGGCTCCCACTGTGGCCATATCCATAAGATTCACACCTTTGTGCTCGCGTCCGAGTTCCTGACGGATCTTCATATAAAGATTGAGCGTTCCGTCGATCTCTTCCTTGAGGAAAGACTCCTCGATATCGATATCCTCGAGTTCTGTCGTGAATGTGGTGTGACGGCAATGGTCGCTCCAATATGTATCGAGGATACGGAGCTCGGTCTCCGACGGGTCACGTCCTTCAGCCTTGAAATAATTCACGACTTCGCGGAGGTCATCGGCATTCATCGCCAGCCCCATCTTCTTGCAATAAGGAGCAAGCTCATCCTCCGTCAGAGCGGTAAGTCCCTCAAGGACAGGCACCGGAGTCACTTCCGGCTGTTCCATAGCCGTCAGCTTGGAAAGATCCTTCTCGCGGGACTCAACTGCATTGATATAATATTTCTTTATTCTGGCTATCACCTCATCTGACGTATCAGCCGGAAGAATGATGAGCTTGGAGCTCTTGATGCTCACCTTTGCCGTCGGGTCGATAAGGCGTACACAATCCACTGCCGAAGCCGCACGTTGGTCGAACTGGCCTGGAAGATACTCCACGGCAATATATCTTGCGTCCGAAAGATTACACTCATCCGTCACGCTGTCTGTCACGATCTCTCCGAAAACGCTGTAACGGCTCTTCTCCAGAAGTTCCTCCGAGAAGCCGAAGAGGTCATATACATTAAGCAGGCGCAGTGTTCCGAGATCAAGCTGAAGATTCTCATTCAGTTCGTTCAGAAGGCTGCGCGCTTCCACCTGAAATTCAGGATACTTTTCTACGTAAATGCGATAGTTGCTCATATATCAGATTGTTGCGTCTAAAACTTTCTGTGTCTGGTTTCTTCTAAATTCATCAAGCCTTGCCGAAAGAGCCTCGTCAGAAAGAGCGAGGATCTGAGCAGCGAAAAGGCCTGCATTCTTGGAACCGTTGATAGCCATTGTAGCTACCGGTATGCCTGAAGGCATCTGAACGATGGAAAGAAGGGAATCCATTCCGCCAAGAGCCTTGGTCTGGATCGGAACTCCGATGACAGGAACGGTTGTCATTCCGGCAACGACACCTGCAACGTGAGCGGCTCCGCCTGCTCCGGCGATGATGACTCCGATTCCGTTCTGCCTTGCTGATTTTGCGAATTCGCACATCAGGTCAGGTGTTCTGTGTGCGCTGATGACCTTCTTCACGATCTCCACTCCGAGATCCTCGAGAACATTTACCGCCTGCGACATTATCTCGTAGTCGCTGGTCGAGCCCATAATGATAGCTACTTTCATATTTTCAACGATATTACTTTATTTCCTCTTCAATATTCACTTCCCTTTGCCTGCGCCGTGAGCCATATTACTTCACTATGAATATAAGTCGCAAATATAGTGAAAAAATCACTAATTTTGCGGGTGAAGAAAACAATTGAGCAATGAAAGAATTGAAATGTCCTAAATGTGGAAACGTATTCTCTGTCGATGAGGCTGACTACGCATCAATAGTAAGCCAGGTAAAGAACGCCGAGTTCGAATCCGAGCTTCAGATAAGGCTTGGAGAGATGAGAGGAAGACAGGAGGCCGAACAGAAGGCACGAGAAGCTGTCACCAGAGAGGATTTTGGCAGGAAACTTCAAGCCAAAGACCTGGAAATCAGTAACAAAGAACAGGAAATCAACCGGCTCAGGACTGAACTGCAAGGCATTATAGAGAAGAAATCACTGGAACTCAGCAACGCCCTTGCTGCCAAGGAACTGATCATCTCCGGACTTAAAGGAGACATCAGCCGGAGTGCAGCCGACAAAGAAAATGCTGTGCTCAAGGCCAAGGACGAGATGAAAGAGGTGATAGGCATCAAGGACAGGCAGATTGCGGAGCTCAAGAACTCAGGCAGCCTGGCCAGAAGCCAGTCGGAGCTGGAAAAGAAAGCCATCAGGGAGGAATATGAAGCCAAGCTGAAGATCGCCCAGGAACAGGTGGACTATTATAAGGATATGAAGATCAGGATGTCCACCAAGATGGTCGGGGAAAGTCTTGAAGCCCATTGCTCAACAATCTTCAACGGAACTATGAGGCCGATGTTCCCGAACGCTTTTTTCGAAAAGGATAACGACGCGTCAGGTGGAAGCAAAGGCGACTTCATTTTCCGCGACTATGAAGACGGCATCGAATATGTCTCCATTATGTTCGAGATGAAGAATGAACTCGACGATACTGCGCACAAGCACAGAAACGAAGATTTCTTCAAGAAACTGGATGCTGACAGAAATGCAAAGAAATGCGAATATGCCGTGCTGGTATCCCTCCTGGAACCGGAAAACGAACTATATAACAACGGCATCGTGGATGTATCGTACCGATATCCGAAGATGTATGTCATCCGTCCGCAGTTCTTTATGCCTATGATCACATTGCTTGTGAACGCATCGAAGAAATCGATACAGTATCAGCGCGAACTTGCAATCGCCCGCAGCCAGTCGGTGGATGTAACCAATTTCGAGGCGAGACTGCTGGAGTTCAAGGAGAAATTCGGAAGGAATTACGAACTTGCCAGCAGGAAGTTCAAGGATGCCATAGACGAGATTGACAAGTCCATCAAGGCCCTGCAGAAGACCAAGGAGGCATTGCTGAGTTCCGAGAACAATCTCCGTCTGGCAAACGAAAAAGCCGAAGGACTGACTATCAAGAAACTGACTTATAAGAATCCGACTATGAAGGCAAAATTCGACGAAGCACGTGCCTTTTCCGGGACTGACGAGCAGGAAGGAGAAGAATAAGCCTCCCATAGCTTTGATAGAGGGCTATGCTCAATTATAACAAGCCGGCCAGCCCAGATAAGTTACTACCGACTACTTGCTGACTGAATACATATTTACTATCTTTTTGTAACCTCTGGCACTCCTTTATCCTGGAGATCTTGGCACAGGATATACAGCATTTCCTCGCTAACCAGGATATTCTTTGATAGTTTCTTCCCATTATGGAAATACAGCACCATCTTATATGAACTGCCATATTTATCAGACGTTTCTTCAATTATCTCTACACGCAATATGTCGGAATAACGATACTCCTTTGATCGTCCGGACAGACAGTTTCTGATCAGGAGCCGGTCAGATTCCACCACAGGATAAAATCCGAATACATTGAGAAGCACCAGATCTATAATCGCTGCCGCAAGAAATGCCAGAAGGGCAATTATAGGCCCCAGCCCGAACATAAACATTACTACAGGAACTGTGATAGTGGTCAGAATAATCGCGGTCAAGAAAAATTTGACAGGGAAAGGTTTTTTCAGGTATTTGTTTTCCATAACGTATTTTTTGTAAATATAAGATCTTTGCCAATAGTTTAAAAATAATTATCACTATATTTGCAGATTACAGCCGGGAAAACCGTGTCAAACACGTGAGACACACGGAAAAAACTGTATTAGTGATTATGAGAGAACTTTATATAACAAATTCCCTTTCGAGAAAGAAGGAGATTTTCAAGCCTATCAATGAGGGTCACGTCGGACTCTATGTCTGCGGTCCGACCGTTTATGGTGATGCCCATCTCGGACACGCCCGTCCGGGAGTTACATACGATGTATTCGTAAAACTTCTGAAGCATCTTGGATACAAGGTGCGTTATGTCCGCAACATCACTGATGTGGGACATCTTGAGCACGATGCGGACGAGGGTGAGGACAAGATTGCAAAGAAAGCACGTCTGGAGCAGCTCGAGCCGATGGAAGTGGTGCAGAGATGTACCCTCGCATACCACGAGGCTATGAGGATGCTCAACGTGGCTCCGCCTTCGATCGAGCCTCGCGCATCGGGACATATCATCGAACAGATCGACCTCGTGAAGAAGATTATCGATGCCGGATATGCATATGAGAGCAACGGTTCGATCTATTTCGACGTATTGAAATATGACAAGGACCACAAGTACGGTGTGCTGTCGGGACGTACACTGGATGAAGTGAAGGAAGGTACACGTGACCTTGACGGCCAGCAGGACAAGCGCGCTTCGTATGACTTCGCCCTTTGGAAGAAGGCTTCACCGG
Source organism: Bacteroidales bacterium (assembly GCA_015060395.1). Lineage (GTDB taxonomy): Bacteria > Bacteroidota > Bacteroidia > Bacteroidales > UBA932 > Cryptobacteroides. Next base: position 22,711 of record SUYP01000003.1, on the reverse strand, counting down.
AGCACATAATGCGCTGGCCTTCACCTTGGAGCGACGGATTCCCCGGATGGCATCTCGAGTGCTCGGCAATGAGCGAGAAGTATCTCGGCAAGGAGTTCGACATCCACGGCGGAGGAATGGATCTGCTCTTCCCTCACCACGAATGCGAGATCGCCCAGAACACAGCTTCACGCGGATGCAGCGGAGTGAAATACTGGATGCATAACAATATGATCACCATCGAGGGCAAGAAGATGGGCAAGTCGCTCGGCAACTTCATCACTCTACCGGAACTGTTTGCAGGCCGTCACGAGAAGCTGGCTCAGGCATATACCCCTATGACCGTGCGTTTCTTCATCCTCCAGGCGCATTACCGCGGAACTCTCGACTTCAGCAACGAGGCCCTGCAGGCTGCCGAGAAGGGTCTGAAGAGGATTATGCTGGCTGCGAAGGATCTTCGTTCACTTGCTGCAGCTGCCGGTGTTGCCGGTGCTCCGACCCTTGCATACGGAGAATTCGTTTCGGCCGTCGCACCTGATTCAGTTACGGCTTCAAATGCAGAAGTACGTTCGCTGGTGGAAAACGTCTATGAGGCTCTCTGCGACGACCTCAACACACCGATTGCACTCTCGCACATCTTCGATGCCGTACGTATCATCAACACGGCAAAAGACAGGAAGATCACTCTTGATGCATCTGACTACAAGGCACTTGTGGATCTCTTCGACAACATCGTCTTCGGAGTTCTCGGCCTGCGTGACGAAGAGGCTTCCGAGGGCAGCAAGGCTGTCAGGACCATCGACGGACTCGTGAATATGGTGCTGGAACAGCGCAAGGCAGCAAAGGCAGCCAAGGACTGGACAACCAGCGACCGTATCCGCGACGACCTCAAGGCTCTGGGCATCCAGATCAAGGACACCAAGGAAGGAACCGAATGGACTTTGGAGTAGATTCTTAGAGACCTAGTGCAGTTTTATAGTAAAAACGCTCGCGGTACCCCGAAAAAAGAGGGTACCGCGAGCGTTTTCTTTGGGTTTTTGCACTAGATCTAAACCACTTTTGCCACAGTCTCGGAATCAAGGCGTGTAATCCTCGCAATCTGTTTGATTCCTGCTCTGAAATTTCTTTTCAGCAACAAGCAAAGTCTGATACGCTGTTCTATAGAAAGTTCCGACAGGGACTCCTTTCGGAATTCATTCCTTAGCAAGTCCCCTAACTGAGTCAGAATCTCCTGATCCGTCATAGATATCTGCTCTGCTACGCCAAGTTGAATCTCGACATCATTCTCAACCCTTCTTGCGAGAGACATCATTAATCTGGAAGGATGACGGAAGACCTGTTCCACAGCCCTCGAATCAACATAGCACGACGGCAGAATCATTCCTTGACCATCTACAAGATAACGATCAGGAACCGCTACTCTAGACTTCAGTATCCTGAAACGCTTCCTCTCACTCATTTCATTTAGTCTCTCCCCTGTCTGTTCAATCCCACCATTGAAATACAATGCAGCAGAAGACCACGGATAATGATGAGGCATCAGCAGAATCCCGGCAGAAAGAGGATTACGAAGAACATACGCGATTACATTCTCCAGATACTCCTGGCTGTCAACAAGAGAAATCTGCACCTCCACATCACGCATCCCCCGCACCTCTCCTCCGGCAAGCCTCATTCTCATCGCACATCTTCTTTTGTATTCCTCTGAGAATTTACGACACTCTGCCAAAGTACCATACAGGACAAAATGGAAATGATTGCTCATAAGACAGAAGCACAAAATACTCACGTCAAAACCTAAAACACAAATCGCGATATCATTCATTCCCGCTATGAAATCTTCTCTTTTCTTAAAGATGTCATTTTTCTCCAGTCCGTAACTGCATATGTGGTAATAACTTTTCATTTTTGCCGGAAGGTAAACCGTTTTTCGGGATGTTGCGGCAAATCATAAAAAAGATTCTTCACATTTTTCTCTTTTTTATGCTTATGTAATCTTTTTTAATGATATTTAAATTTATTTTAAAGACATCTAGAGATATAGACCTAGTGCAGTTTTATAGTAACTTATATCCTTTCTAGTTTCCCCTCGACTTCCACGATAATGTTTCTTATTAGAATTTTCCTGCCCTTAAAAGAGATATATCTGCTGCACCAGCAGAATCCGAAAAGAGAGATAAGCAAGATAAACAGAGATTAAAAAGTTCTTTCAAAAGCCACAAAGACCTCACACTCGCAATAATTTGACCCAGCGGGATTACAACCATCATACTTTATGATTTCTCCATATTTCTGACATTTGCTATATTTGCAAAAACGCATTTATGTATGAGGGATCTTTGGAATGAATTAAGTTATTGGTTATCATCGTGCAAGACGAAGAATGCTTTAGAGAAAGAGTATGAGAATACCATCGCTCAATGTCTTGGATTTCTTGGATGGAAGAAATACATCGGTGAAATAACTACGCAGTATCCGATTCAGGTCGGACACGAAACAAAACTGGCTGATATTGTAGTCTCCTTAAATGGGGTAGAACAATTCGTAATAGAGGTCAAACGGCCAGGGCACACCATTCAACCTGAAGATGAAAGACAGCTGGTTTCATATATGAGGCTTGCAAAGCATCCCGTAAAATTTGGCCTTTATATAGGAGATGAAATCCGTTTGTACTATGATGATGGGAACACATTCCCCGAAGTTATCTTTTGTGTGGATATCACAAGCAATAACAGTGATGGAGAAAGATTTGTTGAACTATTCCATAGAAACACATTCGATTGCATCAAGTTGAAAGACTATTGCGAGAAAATTCTCAACAAAAGAATAAGAGAAAAAGCATTGGACACGGTGCTATCAACCTTTTGCTCTGAATATGGTGAAACAGTACTGAAAGAACTTCTAACAGAGCACCTTATGCAAAAAGGATTTGCCAAGTGTCTGGTAGATGAGAAAATTGAAAACATCAAGATTTCTATCAGCCCGAAAAATATTAAGTACACAAATGAAGACAAGACTCCTACCTGTGACAGAAGCAAATCAAGCGATTCAGAGATTTCGATTAATGGATCAAAGAAGCACAGGTCTTATTCATTGAACGGGATTATATGTCGAAAACCTGCTGAATTAGCATTCTTCATAGTAAAGAAATATATTGCAGATAATCCGACTCTAACATTTGAAGAAGTTCGCAGCAAACTTAACAAATATGTGAGAATCTTATCCGAAAAAGAATTTTCCATTAAAAAAGATCAGAGTGCAGATAGGGACTTTGAAAGAAGATGGCTCTACAAACCCGATGCAAAACTTCAAAGTTCAGACAAAGTAGTATTTATGGTCCAGACCGGATGGAATTATTGGGGATACAATGATTCCAGACCAGCAAATATATGCAATCTGATCGATTTTGCCCAAAAGCAAGGATATGACGTTCAAGAGTTATAGACCTAGTGCAGTTTTATAGTAAAAATGCTCGCGGTACCCCGAAAATGAAGGGTACCGCGAGCGTTTTCTTTGGGTTTTTGCACTAGGTCTCGGTAATAATTTAGAGAAAAGCGTTATCTTAGCGGAAAGCGAGGTGCGGGAGGCACCTGACCAATCAGAAAAACGTCAATTTATGTATAAATTCATTTCTTGGAATGTGAACGGCCTGAGGGCTGTGTGCGGGAAGGGGTTCGCGGATATATTTGCGGAACTGGATGCGGATTTCTTTTGTCTGCAGGAGACCAAGCTGCAGGAGGGACAGATCGACCTGGAGTTTCTGGGATATAAGTCATATTGGAATTATGCCGAGAAGAAGGGATATTCGGGAACGGCGATATATACCAGACACGAGCCGGTGTCGGTAAGTTATGGAATAGGGATAGATGAGCACGACCACGAAGGCCGTGTAGTGACCCTGGAGATGGAGGATTTCTACCTTGTATGCGTATATACTCCTAATTCACAGGATGGCCTAAAGAGGCTGGACTACAGGATGAAATGGGAGGATGACTTCAGGGCATACCTGTGCGGACTGGCCGGACGTACCAATGCCAAAGGCGAGAAAATGGGGGTCATCGTCTGCGGCGACCTCAATGTGGCGCATAAGGAAATAGACCTCAAGAATCCTAAGACGAACCGTATGAACGCGGGATTCACCGATCAGGAACGTGCCCAGTTCACCAATCTTCTGGATGCGGGATTCATAGATACGTTCCGCTATTTCTATCCAGACCAGACCGACATATATTCGTGGTGGTCATACCGGTTCCAGGCACGCCAGAAGAATGCGGGGTGGCGTATCGACTATTTCGTAGTCAGCGAGAATCTGCGCGACAGGCTTAAAGGAGCAAAGATCCACACCGAGATTTTCGGCTCGGACCACTGTCCCGTGGAACTCACCCTGACCAGATAAAGTGCTATCCATCAAACGATTACGCGAAATGCCTGCTGCACATTGACAGCAGGCATTTAGTGTAACCATCTGCGCCACAAGCACTTACACGCCAGCAGTATATCAGCAGGCAGTATAATTTAATAATGGGACACCGAAGAATCGATGTCCCATTATTAAACCATAACCCTATTATTAACAACTAAACTAACCGTGATTAAACTTTTGCAAAGTGCGTGCCAAAGTTTAATTTGGATAAAGAATTTGTTAATATCCGTGTTTTTCGAGCCACGCCAGGGCGTACGAACAGGTCGCCTTGCATCCCAGGCCCTCTTTATCAGCATAGCTGTATGCCTCTTTCACAAGTTCGCCGGCGATTCCGCGTCCTTTAAGCGGGCCGGGTACAAAAGTGTGGATGACTATAAGCGCACCATCGCGTACGACATATTCCACAAAAGCCGTATGCCCTTCGATGTAAGTCTCGAATCGGTTTGCTTCTTTGAGATGAGTGATATTCATAAATGACTTTTAGCAGCCTGGGATTCAAAATGAATGCCATCTGCTATTTCTTGAGAGCCTCGTATGCGTATGATGCTGCTCCGAAAAGGATCTGGGTGATAGCCTGCGATGTGTGGGAGATAGTCGCATATATTATTCCCATTTCCATAGGAATGCCATAGATTCCTGAAAGGGCGAGGCTTATGATGAAATGGAAGGCGCCTATGCCTCCGGGAACCGGCACTGCAAATCCGAGTCCGCCGACAAGAGAAAGGAAAAGAGCATCTATCAGCGTAAGGTCACTCAGGAAAGGAGCCGCCCAGACCGTGCTTGCCGCCATCAGCCAATAAGTGAGCCATATCAGGGCGGTGTATGCGAAGAAAAGCCATTTCTGATCCATCTTCAGGCAGCTTGCGAAACCCTGGATTATACCACGGAATATGCCCCAGACCTTGCTGAAGAAGGGATTTGTCTCGCGCAGACGCCATAGGAAATATATGAAAGCCACACCAGCCGCACCCAGCAGGGCCACGATCCACCAGATGCTGAAGTCCAGACGCCCGGCCATAGGAGTCCATATCTGCTCCACAAAGAATCCTCCGAAACGGTCGAATCCTCCGACAACCACGACAGCCAGCAGAAGAAGCATCACCAGAAGTTCCCAGCTGCGCTCCAGAACGACTGTACCGAGCACCTTGTCGTATGAAGCCTTCTTGTGTTCAGGCCTGTCCGGATCCACCGGCTCCGACCTGCGTGTTATGACTCCGCAACGGACGAATTCGCCTATACGCGGAAACACGAAATTTGAAATATTGCCTATGTTGATGCCGTTGAAGACCGTAATTCGGGATATGCTCCCGTCAATCGGAAGAAGCAGCTTGCGCCAGCGCAATGCCCTGAGCCAGAATGCGAACGAACCGGCCGCCATCGACAGAAGAATATATTCCCAACGGCATTCCCTGAGTCCCTCCCAGAACTCCTTCCACTCCACATCGCGGAAAGAAAACCACAGCAGCACCGCAGCCAGAGCCGCAGAAACGGCATATTTTACTATTTTCGATATCTTTTCCTTCATATATAATCCAAGCATACGGAAGATTGGCTGCAAAGTTATCCAATTATTTGCTAACTTTGTCCGGTTTATAACTAAAATGAACAGATATGGCATCTATTTTAGGCATAGGAAACGCCCTGACGGACATTCTCGCCGTCCTTCCTGACGACACCCTTCTGAACGAGTTCCATCTTCCTAAGGGAAGTATGCAGCACGTGGATATGGAGACAGGCGACAAGATCTGGAAGACCCTCAAGCCGATGGGCGTACAGCTTGTGGCAGGAGGATCCGCAGCCAATGCGATTGCAGGCACAGCCATCTTCGGAATGGAATCCGGATTCATCGGAAAGGTCGGAGACGACGACCTCGGCCACCTCTTCAAGAGCGACCAGGAGCAGTACGGCATCAGATCGACCCTCCTCAAGGGAGTCCACTCATCGGGAAGAGCTATGGTGTTCATCACAGCCCCTAATGCCGAAAGGACATTTGCGGTATATCTCGGAGCCGCCCTCGAACTTGTGCCGGAAGACCTCAAGCCAGAGTATTTCGAAGGATATGACTATTTCCACATCGAAGGATATCTTGTGCAGAACCAGGCGACCATACGCAGGGCCGTAGAACTCGCAAAGGCCGCAGGATGCATCATATCCCTCGATATGGCATCATACAACGTCGTGGAATCGAACCTCGCATTCCTCCACGACCTCGTCGATAATTATGTAGATATAGTATTCGCGAACGAGACCGAGGCCAAGGCATTCACAGGCCTTGAGCCACGCGAAGCCCTCGACGAAATCTCCAAGTCCTGCAAGACAGCCATCGTCAAGGTAGGGAAAGACGGTTCTATGGTCAAAAGCGGAGACGAATACCACTTCATAGAAGCCTGGCCGGCAAAGCCGGTTGACGCGACTGGCGCCGGAGACACCTACGCAGCAGGCTTCCTCTATGCCCACTCCCTCGGAATGCCGCTCAAGGTCTGTGGCGAAGTCGGCTCCATCATAGCCGCAAAGGTAGTGGAAGTAGTAGGCACGAAGATCGACATCCCGCGCTGGAAAGCCGCAAAGAAGGAAATCCGCGAACTTATCGCAGCCAACACCCCCGAATAAAGCATTATGTTTGAAAGCATTCTGAAAATATTCCAAAGGAAGAGACTGGCAAAATTCGCCAGCAATGTACCGACCGGGCTACTCCCTCTGTCGGACATATCATCAGTCAATGTAGTCATCGACGTAGAAGAGCCTGGATTCGACAAGCTCAAGGACGACATACTTGCCTGGGGCAAGCAGGTGGGACTGAAGGTGAACATATATTTCTTCGACTTCAGGAAGATAAGCAAGGACGAACTCCTCCTCACCAGCATCCAGACAACCATAATCAAGAAAGAGCTCGACTGGATAGGTATGCCGGAGTTCAGCAAAATCGGCAACCTCCTCTACGAACAGAGCGACCTTTTCATATCTATGGTGGACAACGGCGACTTCCCTATCGAATTCCTCAGCAAATGCGCGAAAGCAAGATTCAAGATCGGAAGATGCGGATTCCCCGGCCATTCATACGATATGGTCATATCCGGCAATCCAACGGAAGACCTTCGCTCTGACGCAAGACATATATTCGCCGCGATAAAGGAATTCCTGACGAAAATAAGATAACCAAAGAAGTGTAGTGTAATGAAAGGATTTTTGAAGAACATAATCGTCGCGGTCAAAGGGGCCTGTATGGGAGCTGCTGACGTCATCCCGGGAGTCTCCGGAGGCACAATAGCCTTCATTATGGGCATATACGACGACTTCGTAGGATCGCTCGCCGCCATCAACGGCGAAGCTGTGAAACTCTTGTTCAAAGGACAGTTCAAGGCCTTCTGGAAACACATCAACGGCAGTTTCCTCCTCTCCCTCGTGATAGGAATCGGCATCAGCGTCATCTCCCTCGCCGGACTGATGCAGATGCTGCTCAGCGACTTCCCGATCCAGACCTGGGCCTTCTTCTTCGGACTCATCGTCGCATCATCGATATTCATCATCCGCGGCATCTCCGGATGGAGGTTGCGTGAAGGGCTGCTGCTTGTGCTGGGCATCATTCTCGGAGTTGTAATATGCACCCTGTCACCGACTCAGACCCCTGACGGCCTCTGGTTCATCTTCCTCAGCGGAGCCATCGCCATCTGCGCGATGATCCTCCCCGGCATATCAGGCAGTTTCATCCTCCTGATCCTCGGCAAATACCAGTACATAATGGGAGTCATCTCCGACCTCGTATCAGGAGTAGAATTCGGACGTAACCTCCTCATCCTCGGCGTATTCGCCATCGGAGCCGTCGTCGGCATCCTCGGCTTCTCCAAGTTCCTCCACTGGCTCCTCGCCCGCTGGAACAAAGAAACCCTCATCGTCCTCGCCGGCTTCATCATCGGCTCCCTCGTCAAAGTATGGCCCTGGTCCAATCCCGAAGCCCTCGCCCAGGCCGATGCATCCGGCAGTATGCTCTACGGCAGTGCCGCCCTCTTCGCCCTCATCGGACTCTCGCTTGTCACAGGCATAGAACTCATCGAAAAGAGACTCCGCAAATAAATTTTGTTTTTTTACAGACAAATACTTATCTTTGCACCCACTTTCCGCGACACTATAGCAGAAAGCACACGGATCGGTTCGGTAGCTCAGTTGGATAGAGCAACAGCCTTCTAAGCTGTGGGTCTTGGGTTCGAATCCCAACCGAATCACCAGAAACAGCCTCTCAGATACCTGAGAGGCTTATTTTTTACAACTTGGACAACATTTGGACAACATCTATCCGGTTTGTCACCAGTGAATAGTGTTTATTGCTGTGTGTTCCAATCCCTATTTCTGTATTTTTCCATCTGTTGTGAAAACCACATTGTTCTCCTCATCTCCATCGACCTCGGCCATCAACAGATCCTTTGAAATCATAGAAATATCAGAATAAATCGCAGGAATAACCATCTTTCCACTCCGGGAATCCATCACGCCGTGACAATTATAATCAATCATAACCTCAACAAGATAAGGGTGCAGTTCATATTCATCTGCCATATCATCGTGATATTTGACCATATACTTCAATGGCCAGGTCTGATCGATCACGAATGGCAGGATAACCTCTCCGTCAAATGAAACCAACTGTTTGACTCCATTGAGCGTCAGATAAGCATTGTTGTCACTCGAATTAGATCGGATATTATCATATTCGGGCTCAAAGATAATATTCATATCAGAATCCGTCAGGCCACATTTGCCGTCCTTCCTGATATACCAGGTACTTTCACCATACCCCTTGAAGATACGCGAATACTCCATAGGGAGTTTCATATTGCCCTGACGGTCGATTGCTCCATACTTGTTTGTCAGGCCATCTACAAGAACACATATTCCATCTTCAAATATATAGTCATAATCAACAACATAATCATACACCGCAGGGATAACCATTTCATTATCATAATTGATGAAACCGACCTTTCCGTTATCAGCGACAACTGCAGCAAGCCCTTCCGAGAAATGCCAGGCGTGTTTGTACTGACCATCAATCACTACTCTGCCGGTATTCACATTCAGATAACCTCTCTTGCCCTCCTTATCGCAGAACACTGTCAGAGAATCCCTTTCAGGGACACAGGAAATCCACCGGACCTTCGGCGACAATCTTTCATCAGTAATCTTATTGTACGTCGCAGCCTGGTTATTGCTGAAATGGCGGATTTCGATATTCTTGCCCAAATCTTCATCGCCCCAGTAGTAATGAGTAAGGCCGAGATGGTCTTTGCAGGTATCGATCAGAGCCTCGCCCAGCTGTATCACGAATACAATTGCAAAAATTGCCAGACCGGTCTTCCAGCAGAAGTTGAACGGTTTCTTGAACTTGTCCCATATCCGGCTTAACCTTACACTCCCAACCCTTGTCAGGAATCTCCTAAATTTTGATTTCTTTTCCATATTGATTTTAGATTTTATCAATATAGAGTAGGGATGTCTGAGAATCTATCAGATTAGGGTATAATTCTTAAAGAAAACTGAAGATATCCCAACGCGCATCAGCAACTGACAATGCCAACAGCATAAACGGGATTGCAGATACTACCCAATGCCATACTGGTATAGGTTTATCAACCGGAATATATTGTCCTGTTCTCAATTCACGGTTTTTTCTATGATTTACTACTATCGCTGCCATCGAAGACAGGATATAGAATGGAGAACTAAATATCACATAGATCTGCAATAAATCTCGCCACCATTCATCATATTCAAGAACAAGTCCCTGCTCATCAGGCTCACCTGTCTCGATGAACCACAGAGTACAACCTATGACAAGCACAATATTGAACACGGTAAAGAAAACAGAAAACAAAGGCTCACCCTTAAACTCAGCAAGAGTACTCCTCAATCGCCCTTCCATACGGACTGCACTGAAATATTGAATCCACGGAATAATCAGCAGGGCAAACCATCCGGTCTTGATGCAAAACAGCCACCATCCCCATTCACCTATTGTATTCCAGCTGAAGGGAAACCTTTCAAAATAAGCATTACCGTGTATAGCTCGGCCACAGCCCAGATCATATAGAGCCAAAGCACTATCCAAGGCAAACAACAGAATGGATGCCATTATTCCGATTGTGCTTATGATTTTGTATTTGTTTCGTCTCATAGATGATTCGTAATAATAACCGGTTTCGCCTTGAACATATGTAGGAACGGCCATACTACACACATTACAACATACACAACCTCGAGCCCAAATTTTACCATAGTATAAAGCATATATAATGGGGGGCCTCCACCCCAATTGAATTCAGGGACAAAAGTTTGAGATAGCAACCATAAGTCATAGATAATGCTGTCTACCAACAATATCGCAGACACGACAATCATAATCTTATACCATCTACTGAGGGCTTCTCGTCTCACTGCAAAATACAGGAACAATGGCAGTATCAACAACATCGACCAAATACAAGCAGAAAATATATCAAAGCCGTCTATACAATGAACTTCAGGTATATCATAAACCGAATACCAATTTGTATAAAGATGCTCTCCATTCAGATAGGCCACCTCCTTATAACGGGCGGCATTATAAAGATCCAAAGCAACTGCTCCTACATACACTATAAGGCATGACAGCACTCCGAATATTCTTTTAGTTACACTCATCCTCTTCATTATAATTCAAGAATCATGATCAATCTATATTATCAATCAGTCCCTCTATCTTATCAAGGCACTTCTGTAGCGACTCCGGATTCCTCAGCCACTCGAACACTTCCTCCGGTGTCTCACACAGACCCATAGCACAAGAGCAAGTGTAGTCCGAATATTTCACATACACCGACAGGTCAATCATAATCTTAGAATCATAATTCAACCTGATAAGTTCCAATGCTGTAGCATAGAAACAGTCATCATCATTATCCCAAAGCGAAAAGACCTTGAACTTGGTCATTCCCTCTCCAACAGCAATCTTGAATTTCCATTCAATATTATGAATGGCCTTGAACTCATATTGAGCCTGAGCAAACAGATTTCTTACACACTGTTGCAGATTTTCTTTTTTGTACGATCTCATAGTTTTCATTTAGTGTTTACTCAATGCATCAGCAGCCCATCTGAGATACTGAGCAGCCTTCTCATCAGCCTGGGAAGCATATTTCACCTGAGTCTTGTATTTATCCATTGCAGATTCTGCATAACGAGTATATGTCTTTGCATTATCAAGCTTTCCTATCTTCGTATAATAAGCAGCTTCCCTCTGATATCCCTCTGCCTTCTTCAAATAGTATTCTGCTTCACGACGATACCCATCAGCCTTTTTCTGATAGCACTCAGCTTCCCTGGTATAACTTTCAGCCTTTCTACGGTAATAATCATCTTGAGAGAAGGCAGAATCCATCAGCAACAAAGACATCGCAACAAGAAAGATATACTTCATATACATAGCTACACGATTTTAAAGTTCATTCCAAAATTCCTGTGGCAGATATACATTCTCAAGCTTTGATGCATTTCTGAACATCGGGGCAACCATCCAAGGTCTCCAACCACCTCCACCACATCCCACAGGAGTGACAAGGAAAGTCAGTTCCGGATGTTCTGCAGCATATTCCGTGAATCTTGCCACAGACTCTTGTAATTCCTTCTTATCGATAGTACCACCAATTGTCGGAATCGCGTATGACTGACCTTGACGGCCTTCACGCTGCCCCATAATGGCACCGAAATGTTCCAATGCAAAGCAGGATGCTCCGTCAAAATGCCTTCCGGAGTTACGACATCCGAATACAAAGATTTCATTCTCCTTTAGGGAGGTTATCCATTCTGGTGTTATACGTTTCATATAGTTTTCATTCTTTGGGGATCGATTAAACAGCGATAGTATAGATTTCATAATAACAGCCTCTTATTCAATATATCCAGCCTTGGACACGGAATAATCAGGTCCAAACCAATCTTCTATGGTCTCATCCACCTTCAGATTGATTGCAGGAGTAATCTTATCCTTGACCTTCTTGTAAACGAATGCAATTGCAGCCCCTTCGTCAAGAATGCCGAAGATGTGATAAGCTGCTGCCGGAATGATGCTTATTGGAGAAACCGTATAGATGATTGCTCCATAAATCAGAGCCTTTTCCATCGTAGTAGTCTCAGCATCAGTCATAACATAATAGAACTGAAGCAACGGCCTGACGGCTACACGGCCTGCCTTTACTGCATACTCCTTGATCTTGCCGATGACCTTGTCAGCCTTCGACTTCCAATCCACAGACTTGAGTTTCTCCACCCAGGGCTTCACATCCTTTCCAACGATCATATAGCCCAATATGATCAGACACAGTGTAATTAACATAGCGTAATAGATTTTATTTTATGATAGAGAGTGAAGATTGAGAGGAATCTATCATATCTTATAAATCTAACAGGAAAGAAACTGAAGCAGTATTTGTCTATTTTTGTTTTCTGATCTGATCTCTCGCGCCACCGAATGTGTGAAACGCAGATGTATTCTTGAAGACGGAAACAATAAAGAAACAATTGAGGTCTCATTCTGTCAAATGAAAGAAGCAATCTAACTTTTCCGAACTTACTACAACTTTGAGTAAGTTCGGAAAAGTTGAAAAAATGTGTCCAGGTGTCTTTTGTCGGAGACTTATAAAGTCGGGATAACTTTTAAAATTTAGCAGACCCCGTTAGATACTAATCGTAAAAGTTATCAATATCATCAATTATTGCCAAGGTTGTATGGAAATTAAATAACAGATCTCGCTCGGAAATATGACCCCGTTGGAATATTTAACCTTGAATTTTGCCGGTGCTTGTACTTGCAAAATTCAGTATTTCTCAAAACTTAGCAAATATTATTTCTTTGACTTCAAATAAATTGAAAATGATAATGGGATCAAGGATATTCCAGTGATGATTAATCCCACATACATATTGCCCGAACGCAAATCCATCATTGTTTTGGTCGTAGCTTGCATCAGCCAATTAAAGTTTAGCCCTGCGACAATTAGACCAATAATTAGAAAAATGAGTGAGAAACCTAATAAAAAATTAATCCAAAAAGTCCCTCCATTAGTTGTTTTGTTATTCATATTTACACCTTATTTGTGATGCGTTGAATTCGCATCGATGATTTATAACTTGTAACGCATAACACCTTATACAAACACTTGCTTATTCGTGATACTGAACCGCTTTCTGATGCCACAATTTTGTCCAATATCGGTGAAAGTTATTAGCTACAAACAATTTAATTAGACCTTTGACACTTTACATCAGTGTACTGGATATAACATATATATCTGTTCTCCACCATCATCTATAACTCCATTAAAGGTCATTGAATTAGCGCCACCTGACTGCGATACTGTCTTATTTACAGGAGATATAGCAAAAACTTTGTACTTAGATTCGTCTGAATCATAAGGTCTTACTGCTATATATATGCGATTGTTATCTCCTTTATAGTACAGTTCATATGTAGCTCTACATTCCCATGGCGTTACCCATGATCCTTCTTTAACGTACTTTATTCGATAGCCATTCATATATGATGTCACATAAGTCCAGCCTTCTCTTTCTAACTGCTGCCTACGAGAATTTGTATTCTGCGAGAAGACAATAGAACTCTGCAGAAGTAAAAAAACCGTGGTAACTATTATTTTTATACTTTTCATTATCTTTAAAATTTACCTCGAACAAATAAATACTCTTAATTTGCTCCCATATACCTTTATCTAAAAATCTTTTCCATCGTGTGCAACTACAGCGTTATATTTTATTCGTAAAATATAAATAACAATTATATATTAGAGTTCCCGTACCAAACATCAATCCACAGCACCATCCAGACACAACATCTAACACAGCTAATAAATCACTGATATTTAGAATAAAGAACACACTGAATATAGTCAACACTGCAGTTAAAAAGAACAAAACGCTCTCTGGTTTTTTAGCTATTAGTTTAATTGCTCCCATTGATAAAAGCAATCCAATGATAGCCACTAATATACCTATAGCGAATAAACCCAATGATCCCTCAGATGGCAATGAGGCAATGACAGCACCCGATAAGGCAAATATAGCAACAGCAGAGATTATTGCAAATACGTTTTTCATATCACGAAATTAGAATGTCCAACGATAGGCTTCCCCATTACTAAACTCTATGGTTGCGGTTTCTCCCTGAAGCCAAGTCCAACCATTATCTGGACCGAAAGTAAAGAATTCATTCGGATATAAAACGAAAGAGTAGGATGAAGTATATCCAGTGCGCCCATCCACTACATGAAGTTTCCCACGAATTGTACTATCTGTTCTATTCCTCGCACTAAATGAATATAATGGGACATAGCCATACATAGTCATTTGCGAATGAGATTGATAAAAGCCTGCCTCAAGAGCATCTTCATAATTATCAGAAGTAACGATACCGAATGCTGTTGATAGGGCAACACGACGAGCTACTTTTTTCACAAAATTTTGTGATGTAACTTTACTCCATAATCTGTTAGCAAATTTACTAACTTGGGCATCACAATTATATGAGCACAATGACAGCACCAGTGTAGTAATAATGACACATAATTTTTTCATAGTACATCAACATTTAATAACGTATAACTGTTTTTCCTGTTCCATTGCATCTCGTACATTTCTCGTAATAATATCCATTACTAACCTTTCCATCCCCTCCACATTTAGAACACGTTATCGGTCGCACATTTTTCTTTGAGGTGGCACTGTTGGTATTAGGCTTTGGCTTTGCTTTTGGCTTTGCTTTCTTTATTACCTTCTGAACTACTTTTGCACCTTTTTGGGCGACTTTCCCTGCTTGTGCCTCTGCATCTATTGAAGTACAACAAATTGCAATAATGGCAATCGATAAAATTCTTAGAATCCTTCTCATATTATTATTTTTAATTGTTTAACAAGTTCACAATAAGCATCTCTCTTATCTAATACCTGGAATTTACTACAGACATCATCAATCCGTTCATCAATAATGTCATCGCTGAGTAACGATGTAGCCATCACCGAACATACATATTTCATACATTCTGCAACTCTATTTGAAGCGATGACAACTTTTATGCTTGATATAAAGTCTTCTGTTGTTGGGATAGTTTCAAAACTTGGTATTTCCAAATGGAGAATACGACCGATTGCTATCAAAGCATTCTTTGTATTGTCATTATAGGTCTTATTATTATTTGAGATATACAAGCAGACATTCATAATAGCCTGATTATCTTCCATTGTTTTCAAATAATCCGACAAACAATCATTTACATTGGCGTTAGCAATCTCAGCTTCAACCGCCTGCATTTCCCCCATAACAGCATTAATGCCAGTTTTAAACTCCTCAAGTGAGAAATAAGACACATCACGCAATGCTCCTTCAGCCAAAGTGGTCAAGATGGCTTTTCGCATTTCGCGCCCACTAAATCCAGCCGAGAGTGTAGATAACTCATCAAGTTCATCATCTGAAAGAGAATTCTGCATTGGGAGTTTACTCGGGATCATCATAGAAATGAGTTTCTTCCTCGCCTCATAATCCGGTTTTATAAATTCCACAAACGCAAGTATCCTCGACTTAAACGCTTTATCAAAATCAACGACTAAATTTGTAGCAAAAATTATCACACCATTATAGTCCTCCAAAAGCTGGAACATCTCATTTGACATTCGATTATAATGTTTGTCCGACCCAGTCTCTGCATTATTCACCCTTTTGCTTAAGAATGAGTCTGCTTCATCAAAAAACAAGACTGCATCTTGTTCCTCAGCATCCTTGAATATCCTCTGAAGATTTTTAGGCCCTTCTCCCACCCATTTTGATTCAATCGAAGCATAGCTTGCAATAAGTATCTTCTTACCTAATTCTCTAGCCAAGGCATGAGCACACATAGTCTTCCCTGTTCCTGGAGCACCATAAAAGCACAAAATTGTCTTAGTATGTGGGTCGATTTCCGAAAATCCCCATTCTTCAAAAATTTTATGCTGTTTTTTTATAAGGATTATTGCACGTTCAATTTGACTTCTAGTATCATCCGGCATGACAACTTTCTCCAAACTATATTTGGGTTCTATTGCCAAATATGTCTTGCCATCTGCATCATCATCGTCTGAATTATTACAATTATTTTTACACTGCTCCTCCATAAACACTAAGAGTATTGATGAAATACTCTCATCTATATCTAAATGAAGACAGCGTAACTGAAAGTTTCTGAATGAAGATTCAGACAACTGTACGTCGGAAGAATTGAAACTCCAGAACAATTTTGAGTTAATTCTATTTGCTTGTGCAAAATCTTGCTGATCTGGATTAACAACAATGTTTATTCCAGAGAAATTAATTGAGTTTGTGAGCAAGTTTGACTCCGATAGAAAACAACAAACTTGAGACAACAATTTACTCAATATATGCCTCGATATTTGCGTATCGTCAGATACGACTGTAACATAATTCTGCATTACAACCTAATTTTGTCCCCCTTCTTAATGCCAGACGCATTATTACCCCTCATCTTTACTGTACCAACTTGTTCGTTCTTATTATTTAACGCTGATAGTGTAATTTCAGTATAACCATTACTTTGAATAAAATCAGTAATGACAGCACTTGTCACACCTTTATTTTTAAGTTCCTGCCTACGATTCAGTTCGTTTCGTATCGCATTTTCAGTAAGATTTGCAACTGTTATAACACCTGCAATTAATGCTGCCGTACTAATAACTTCACCAATATCAACTGAACTGAAAATCTCTCCTATTACATCTCCAGCCCCTTCTATTATATCACCTAAGAAATCGAATAAAATATCAAGCATACCTACTATAATTCTATGTTAATGCCGGTCTTATCACCCAGCGCAATTATTAATTCCTCATCCAGTTGATTTCCCAAGAAATACCAAGATGTCACAACCTGCTTATCTGCATCAAGAATTGTCGCGAAAATAGATGCTTCATCTCGGTAACCATTTAGGATTCTCTTTCCACCGACTTCTCGTTGAACCTGTTTCCTTATCTCTGATGGCATTATGCTCAATCTAGAGATATAGACATTAGTTCCTTCACCTTTATGCTCATTTGCCCATAAAACAATTTCCTTAAGAGTAACACATTTCGGCTTATTTCTTTTCCAGAAGATAAAAAGCAAGCCTCCTATTATACCCACCCAGCATATCCACTTCACAACTGTCAAAACAACCATTATCATATAAATATTATTTTAATGTTATACAGCAATTTTAATTTTCAAGGTAGGCTGTCCGTTAAACACTGCTTTAGTGTTTTCCGACAAGCCTTTATCTGATCGAATCATCTGTTCATCCACAACATTACCATAGATATCCGTTGCCACATTAATTACACTATTACATAGTACATCTAGCTGCCCTGAAGTGACATCAGAATATTTCCCCTTCATTTCTTGATTCTGCTTTATAAAATCTGATAAGGCATCACCTATGATAACATTGACATCATTCGCACCATCATTCAGCAAACGCTCAAGATTACCATTAATCCATGAAAAGATATCTGACGTAAAATCTATCATCTGGTCAACAGCCCAAATGGCAGTTAATATCAACTTATTTAATGCTAGTCCAAAAGAATCTTTCGACACTATACCAAAGAATAACTTCAGTTTATTAATAAACTCAATTAGCCATTCCATCACATTACGCCGCAATTTTAATTTTCAAAGTAGGTTGTCCATTAAACTGAGTCTTCGCTTCTCTTGACAGGCCTTTATCAGACCGTATCATTTGATCATCCACAACATTACCAGATCTATCTGTTGCCACATTGATTACACTATTATGCATTGCATTCAGTTGATCTAAAGAAATCTCGGTATATTTTCCTGTCGCTTGATTCTGCTTTATAAAATCAGACAATGCATCACCTCTTACAACATTAACATCTTTTGCACCATCATCCAACAAACTCTCAATATTTCCATTAATCCATGAAAGAATGTCTGTTGCTAAATCTATCACTTGTCCAACAGCCCAGATAGCAGCAGCGATTAATGCTCCAATAGCAATCGCAATCAATTCGAACACATTGCAGACAAAGCGTCCGATTTCACTCAAAACTCCCATAATACTATAATTTTATTGTTCCAAAACTTAAACCATTTAAAAAGACTTCAATATCTGAATCACACTTACTGCATAGAATACGCTTCATTGGGTACGAATCTCCTAGCAAAGCATTCTCGTCAAAATCAGAAAAGAAAACGCATATCATAGTTTTATCATTAGTCGCGGTCTTGAAAATATGAGCACTTGCTGCATCTATAACTGCAACTCGTTTTGATTCTATCCAATTCTTAATTGAGACAAACTCTGCAACATCGCAAGTGTCTGATTCCAAACTGAGCCATCGGCTATTAAGAAATATGTCTGTAAGACGCTTTTCAAAATCATTCAGTTCTACATTCCCCTTATTCTCTCTGACTCTTGCCGGTCTTGAAGATAACCTTCCTAAATTATTCATCAGGGCATCTAATTGGCGTCCTAATTTTTCAAATGAATCAAATTCCTTCTTTTCCATAAATTGTTCTGATTTTACATTATAACTCTTACGTAGAAGATCGTACACTGCGATCTTATTAGGCATTATGTCATACGGGAAATAGTATTTTTGAGCAATTATTGATTGTCCTGTGATACTACGGTTACAAATGGCTTTAGCATCTTTGTTCGTAAAAAAGAGGGCAAAGTAATAATCTCGAAAATACGCAACTGCGTAAGTTGCTCCATTTTTCATTGCGATTGTCTCATATTCTTTAATCCATAAGTAAAAATCAACATCAGTAAATGTTACTTTTTCCAGTACTGGCCAATCAACCTCTTCATTTTCTTCAGTATCATTTCTTATATCGGTCTTAACTAAGACAGAAATTTTTCTATTTAATACATTCGCTGCATCTAACTGATTCATTGAAATCAAAGTTTCCTTTGCCTTCTCCAAATATTTATAATCCGAATCGTTAGAATTATCATATAAAAGCTTTAGACACTCATCTATTGATGTCGGAATATCTATTTCACAGTTTAAGTCCAATTTCTTGTTTGCCCACAGTCCGACACCTTCCTGAAAAACGCCCATTGCATCAGTTGGGTTGAAACTCAGTGATTTTGCGACGCCCATAAATGCACCCGGTAATTTATCCTGCAAATAATTAGTACACACCATATTTGTAAGAGTTTTACGATAATGCTGAGCTACAATTTGGGGTATTTGGAAAGTGTTACCATTTATTTGATTATATTGATTAATCGCTATCGGCATATAGGGCTCAGAACCATACTCTATCAAATGATATATATCTGCATACATTCCGGTTACACATGAAACCAGGTGGTTGTATTCTCTCGAAAATTTAGTATATACTTCCGCCTGAATTTCCTTAGGTAATTGATATTGAATAAGCAATTTATCTATATATGCTCCATTGCCTTCGGCCACCATATCTGCTTCCCTCTTCAATAATTCACGGTTATATATCATCTCTTTTGAATCCACAGGAAGACCGTGAGAAATCCATTCTTGTGTTTTTTCGCGTTTAATTCTACCTATTGCAGATGCAAAAGAGCCAGAGATAACATTCTCCGTTCTAGGAGAAAAACCTAATTCTCCTAATCCCCAAATACTTACATTAAGATCCAAGGTCTCACCATACTCTGCCATTATGGGATTTACGACAATTGTTGGTTGTCCCTGCATTCCATACCATAACGCATTTATAAAAGCGGCATCCTGGAATCCTTCTTTCCAGTCACCAATGCGGCATATTACAGGATGGTGCTGTTTTGGATCATTTACATATACTGTTTGGAGAAAATTACTTAAACGTGTTTTTAAATCAGGCTTAATATTCATACTGAACGGAGACCTAGGATCAGTTTCAGCAAGAAAGACATTTATTGGAATATGTTGGTCCGGATGATAACCCAAACGTAGTGAAGGATGATCATAAGGTGTACGTAATGGCCACATCTTATCATTGAAATGGCCTAACTGCCACATATGCAGTTGTTTTTCAAACTGACTTTGAGCCTCTTGTAATCTATGGCGATGACAAAACTCTTGAACTCTTATTTGGTTTTCAAATTCAATCTGTTTATTTAAACGAACTGATTCCAAATCTAGAGCATGCTTCGTTTCCATCTGAAACATCATTTCAGCTTGCCGAGATGATGATGTCATTTTATCCGTTAATGGACGAACTACTAATTGGGACAAGGAGTTAATCAACCCATAGCCCAGCATCATTGTAAAAGGTTCCATATGTTTATCCCATCATTTCAAATCCATTCCAACAACTGAATTCATCAAAGAACCCAATAGACTCTGGAGAGAACATCTGAATATCACCACCAACATAAGCAGAGAAGTCATCATAAACACAATATGGAATGTCATTAGTATAGTTTAAAAATGCCAAATCATTGTAAAACATATCATATGGCATTTGTCCTATCATTGGAAGATTATTTATCGGCATATCAAAACCGGGAAAATCATTGAATGGATTAAAAATATCTGGAACCGCATCATTCGTAGTCATCATAAAGCAATTTGAATCTTGCCAAGCATCAACAAACTGATCCATTGGATATTCTTTCAATAAATCACCAGTACCAGGATCTGTTAATATGACTTTCACATTATTGGGATCGCTCGTATCAACTCCAGATACAATCAAAGCATGATCTGCCTGTGAATCTTCAAACAATCTATCCCATAAACTATTCTCCCATAATTCACCAGCATCCACACCAACAATCACCTTATGTCCTTGTGCCAACTCATTGACAAGATTGAAAATATTAGCATTATCGTATTGTGATACTCCAACACCATGTAATTCTAGTAGTTTACCCACATCAGCAGGGCTCGTTCCATTGTTATACCATCCATTTACTAATGCCTCATGGCGCAATTGATCCTCTGATATATTAATACCAAAATCTTGTAATATAAGTTGTTGAGATTTAATCGCGCACGTATCGTCGTATAATTGACGAACATCATCCGATAGAATATTCACAGGTCCATCACCATGAATAGTAGTTGCAGGTGAATAAATTGCCATAGTAATTCTTAATTATAGTTATTTTTATATATCTGATAAATCAATATTATCATAGTCATCCTCTATACTACGATATTCGGATGATACCACATCATTTAAATCTACATTGTCAGTTATCTCTAAACCACAGAAACTATCAACAAATTCATTATCAACCAAAGAACAGAGCATTGCTGTTTCCATAGTCTGCGGCACATCAATTATTGTAATACCATCGTATATAGCATTCGATGTAAGCTCTGGTAATTGAAAGTCAATAACACATAGTCCCTGACCCAAAGAGTTTTCAACCAACTCAATCCCATCACTATTAACTTCCTCAACTATTCCTTTCAACAATTCATCCGTCTGCAGAACAGAGTCCACATATCCGACTTCATCCGCAGTCAGATTGCCCTCAAGATATGCTCCAAGCATTTCTTCCGATATTGGCAGCGGCTGTAAATGTTTCAGCATATTCCCTCCTTTTTGAGCGTTGTGACAAACTGCTCTTTAGCCAGTTTATGTTTATTGTAATAGTTGTCCATTGACATTCCCAGCAGCTGGGCCGTTTCTTCGTTACTCTTTTCTTCCAAATAACGATAGCGTATGAGAGTCCTGTATCTCATATTAGGCATCTGCGCCAATACGATTTCGATGTCTCTATGGTTTATTGAACTTATATCTAAAGTGGATGGTTCTCCGACATTTCTATCAGTTGGTTCTGATCCATTCGCGATTTCCAGTCTCTTTTGAAATAGTTGCTTGCAGTAGTTTTCTGCTACGATCTTTAGCCAAAGGACAAAGTGACAACGGAATCCGAATGATTCAAGAGGGCTTTTTCCAGACTGAGGACCTGGAGTCATTATATAGACATAGATTGTATTGATGAACTCCACGCAGGAATTACAATCCGTATAGTACTTATTCCATACAGACTTGAACAGAGGATAATACTCTATGTATAGATACTGCTTTGTCATCGCAACATCCCTACATAAGATTCCTTTCACTATTTCCTGATCGGTGATCATTAAGTTTTAGGGCCGTGCCTCTCATCTCGATAGTCTCCCGGAATCGAAGATGCACAAAAAAAGACGTGGGAGTCTTACTCTGCTTATCCCTAACTCAGGCCTTCGCTGCCTACTTGGAGGATAAGCAACGCAGCTAGCCCACGTCAGGGATGATAT
>SUYP01000002.1 GCA_015060395.1 Bacteroidales bacterium | reverse complement strand
ACTCTCTCCTGAAGAGATGTACACTCTTGATGGATGGGTTCTGCCGGCACTCAGTAAGCGATCCGGGATATCCTGCCATTATCCGGACGACCTGGACCAATTCGCCGACCTCGTCCGGGAAATCGACAGTTCCTCCGGATGATTACATATTATTCCCCAGTGCGCTCCCATCTGATCGTGGATGTTGAGGCAGGCCCTATATCGGAAACAGTTCGTCCAGAACCGTATTTTCAAGTCTCAGAATCCTTCTCACCTGCTGTTTGGATGCCTTGTATTTGAAATGAAGGTCTTTGGCCAGCTTGACTTTCTGCTCTGGGGACAGAGTAGTGATCTTGCTTGTATGGTATGCTTTTTCAGCAAGATGTACCGCTGTAATGAACATCTCATCGTCAGTAAGGAATATCTTATCTTCCAGCCTTGTCGCAATCTGGCTATATGCCTCTGCATTTCGCGTGAGAAGCAGGAAGTAGCTTCGGGCATCTGTGAACATCCCTTCTCCCAGACCTATGTCGCAGAATGACGGAATGAAAACCTTATCCCCCGCGAATTTCAATCCGCCCATAGGACTGATGTTCCGGCTGTATGTCAGCTTTCTCTGTCTGTCGAAACTGAATGAACGGATGTCGTCCGTTCCGATATCGTATATCAGGGGATTGAAGTATGCACATCCCCCGCTCCAAGGATAACCGTAAGGAGTTTGGTCAGGATTCGCGACAAATGGATTACGATGCACATAGATGATTTCATTCCTCAATGCCTTGAGCGAATCTATAGGAAGAATCTTGGCGTTGAATCTTTTCCAATCGATACCTCTGATTGTTTTCCTGAATATCCTTCTCATCTTGTCTTTAAAGATGTCGAACAACTGCAGACATTTTTCGCGATGCCCGCATAGTATAAGGTGAATGTGATTCTTCATCAAGGCGAAAGTCACCAGTCTTATATCTGGTTTGACCATCTGTACCGAAGCCGCCAAGATTGATAGGCCTGCCTTCATTTCAGTATCATTCAAGAAGATGTTCTCCATAACTGTCCCGTCAGAATATAGGTGCCAGAACTGGCCTGCCCTCCGAAATCTCTCTTCACATATCCTTTCTTTGTCAAAGAAAGTCAGAATTTTGATGTCGCTCATATTGTGATAGTGTTATCCGTGAATACAGATGTTTCTCAGGATTACAAATCAGTGTTGTGAGGCGAAAGGCCGTTTGACCCCAAGGTCCTCCCTATGATAGGAATATAGCTTGGAGAATAGCTCTATTGCATCTTTCAGGGTCCATCCGGATGCTGTCTGAAGATTTTTCCCGTTGTAGTGGAATACGGTGAATGCGGTATGTTCCTGCAGGAATTCCGTATCAAAGGCAGGTACAGCCTTGACGTTAAGATATAACTTGTCCATAATCAAATGTTTATAAGTCCTTGCCATTTGATCGTGGATGGCGAACCAGAATAGTCCTATGATTGACAAATATAGAAGAAAAAATCGAAATCAGTTCTTCTGCTCTGGAAAAAATGAACCTCATCCTTAGAATTTAATGAAATCCCGGATGAAGTCAGCAATGCTGCCGACCTCATCCGGAATCCATACATTTTCCACGGATCAGAGCAGCGGGCCCTTTATTCTGAGATGATAACCCTCTCAATCACCGGTGTCTGGTGGCTGTAAGGAATGAAGGCTAGAGACGGAACCGGCTTTGTGATGATGAGGTTGGCTTTCTTGCCGACCGTAATCGAGCCAAGGATGTCGCTGACTCCCATTGCGTATGCGGAGTTGATGGTGCAGGCATTGAGGGACTGCTCTGGTGTGAGACGCATCTTGATGCATCCCAGAGCCATCACGAAGCGCATATTTCCGCTAGGGCTTGATCCTGGGTTGTAGTCTGATGCCAGTGCCACAGGAAGTCCGGCCTCGATATAATCCTTTGCCCTTCCGTATGGCAGTCCGAGGAAGAACGAGCATCCCGGAAGCATCGTAGGCATTGTGCCGCTTCCACGCAGAGCCTCTATCTCGGCATCCGTAGTCTTCTCCAGATGGTCCACGGAAAGCGCGTCATATTTCACTCCCACCTGCACTCCGCCGGAAACCTCCAGCTCGTTTGCGTGGATCTTCGGACGAATGCCGTATTTTGCTGCTTTTTCGAGGATTCTGGCCGTTTCTTCCACTGTGAAGAACCCAGTGTCGCAGAACACGTCAACGAAGTCTGCAAGGCCTTCTTCTGCCACTTTCGGGAGCATTTCGTCGCAGACCAGATCTACATACTCGCTCTGACGTCCTCTATATGCCCTGCCTACAGCGTGCGCGCCAAGGAAATTCGCCTTCACGGTGATTGGTGCTGTCTCCTTGATCCTCTTTATGACTCTGAGCATCTTCAGCTCATCTTCGACGGTCAGTCCGTAGCCGCTCTTGATCTCCACAGCTCCGGTACCCATAGCCATAATCTCGTTCACTCTCTCCATCGACTGCCTGTAAAGCTCATCCTCTGAAGTGTTGTGAAGAAGATCGGCCGAATTCAGGATTCCGCCTCCTCGTGCCGCAATCTCTTCATAGCTCAGTCCTGCAATCTTGTCTCGGAACTCTCCGTCACGGCATCCGGCATAAACTATATGCGTATGGCTGTCGCAGAAACAAGGCAGCACAAATCCTCCCTTCGCGTCTATATACTCAATCTTTGGCTCGCAGCTTCCGGACACTGTTGTACCGGAGACCGTGCTACCCCCCTGGCCGCAGGGGGAGGGACCCGCGAAGCGGGAGGGGTTGTCTCCGGTACAACAGTGTCCGGAAGCCTCCCCGAATTCGGAGATAACCCCATCCTCGATCACCAGATACGCATCCTCGATGCACTCCACCTGCTTCATCTCCTCGCCCTCCAGCTTCAGGACTCCCTCCGGCAGTATCCCCGCCAATGTCCCTATATTGTATATTATTGTCTTCATATAGCCCCGAAGAAAGTTAATCTGCTGTATATCAGCACTCTACCCGTTCTACGTGCTCCCTAAAGTGAGGCACGTAGAACGGATAACTCGCTATTAGTTAATTATTTAGAATACTTCAAGAACTCTACCGATGCTTCAATGAGCGGATGCATATAACGGTCATCATCGATGAAAGGAACCACCTTTCGATAGCCCGCAAATATCTTCTCGATGCTCCACGATGACCTCAGCGGCCTGCGGAACTCCAGAGCCTGAGCCGCATTGAAAAGCTCGATGGCAAGCACACGCTCCGTATTCTCCACCACGCGCACAAGCTTGGTAGCCGCATTCGCACCCATACTCACGTGATCCTCCTGACCCTGAGAAGACGGAATAGAATCAGCCGACGCAGGCATACACAGACCCTTGCTCTGGCTGACGATAGATGCAGCAGTATATTGCGGAATCATAAATCCGCTGTTCAGACCCGGCTTCGCCACGAGGAAGTTAGGAAGGCCTCTCTGGCCCGATATGAGCTTATATATACGTCTCTCCGAAATATTGGAAAGCTCTGAAAGCGCTAGGGTGAGCATATCCATCGGAATGGCTATAGGCTGTCCGTGGAAATTTCCGGCAGAAATGATCATATCCTCGTCAGGGAAAACGGTAGGATTGTCGGTCGCGCTGTTGATTTCGATCTCGATGACAGACTTGACATATCTGATGGTATCCTTGCTGGCTCCGTGCACCTGAGGAATGCAGCGGAAAGAATATGGATCCTGTACGTGCACCTTCTTCTGCTTGATGATCTCGCTGCCCTCGAGGAGCTCTCTGATGCGTGCGGCGGTCTCTATCTGGCCCTTGTGTGCCCTCACCTCGTGTACCTGAGGGTAGAACGGCTCTATACGGCCGTCGTATGCATCAAGTGACATAGCTCCAATCTTGTCGGCCCAGTCAGAAAGCCTCTCCGCCTGGATCAGCGACCACACTGCGTGCGCGCTCATAAACTGCGTGCCGTTCAGAAGGGCCAGACCCTCCTTCGACTGGAGTCTGATCGGCTCCCAGCCCAGCTCCTTCCAGAGTTCTGCAGCCTGACGGACTTCTCCCTTGTAGTTCACTTCTCCCATACCGATAAGCGGCAGACAGAGGTGGGCGAGCGGAGCGAGGTCGCCGGATGCTCCGAGAGAACCCTGCTGATACACCACAGGCAGAATGTCGTTGTTGAACATATCGATAAGACGCTGGACAGTCACAAGCTGTACGCCTGAATATCCGTACGAAAGCGACTGGATCTTAAGGAGAAGCATAAGCTTCACGATCTCAGGACGAACTGTCTCACCGGTGCCGCAGGCGTGTGACATCACGAGGTTGTGCTGCAGCTGGGATAGGTCTTCGGCAGGAATGGATATATTGCATAACGAGCCGAATCCGGTAGTCACTCCATATACGGGCCTTCCGATGTCTTCCATCTTGGTGTCCAGGAACTTACGGCATTTTACGATAGCAGCCTCAGCTTCCTTTCCGAGCTCCAGACGAGCATTCCCGTCAATAAGTGTCTTTACATAGTCGATAGTGAGTTTCTTGTGCGAAATTATATGGTCCATATTGTCTCAGATGTTATTAAATCACACAAAGATATGAAATATATGGTTATATTTGCCGGTATGAATGGAAATAATTGCCTATTGCATATATCATCGTTTCTGACATCTCTGCTGCTCTGTGTCCTTACTAATGCCCAGCCGGGATGGAAGGTGGACTGGAATGCAGATCTGTATATGAACGGCGGGACCGGGGATTATCTGCCTTTCTGGCAAAGAACCGGATATGACGGAATTATGCCATATACATCTGCTGCAATCTTGTCGGCCGGAGCTGATTTCAGATATGAATCCGTGAACGGAATCCGTATGGATGCCGGAGCAAACCTCGTAGGCCAGGCTATCACGGCAGGTCCCTGGAACAGCAGGGGAGTTAAAGGCTTCGTTGACAGGCTATATATATCCGGAAGCTGGAAGATGCTCCATCTTGATATCGGAATGAAGCCCAGAATCAGAGAATTCGGCGACCTATCCGTCACCGGAGGAAATATAATGTTTACCGGAAACGCCCGGAATATGCCCGGAATCAACGCCTGGTCCGACTGGATCTATTTCGAAAAGGGACATTGGTTCGGCGTCAGGGGCAATTTCGCTCATTATCAGACTCTTGACAACCGCTATGTCCGCGGCACGATGATACACAACAAGTCCCTGGCTTTCAAGGTCGCTCTAGGCAGGAAGGTTGACTTCGAGGCCGGCCTGGATCATTGGGTCCAGTGGGGCGGTACCTCGCCTGAGACAGGGGTGCGCCCTTCATCATTCAGGGACTATATCAGGGTAATTCTGGCGCAGCGAGGTGGTGCTGGAGCTACCCTTTCCGATCAGCTTAATGCCTTGGGCAATCACCTTGGCAGGGAATATATACGTATTACCTGGAGAGCCTCTGCATTTACAATGAATTTTCAATACGATATGCCTTTCGATGACGGAGGTCAGATCATAAAGAACGAGCCTATCCCTGACGGCGTATATACATTGAAGTTTTCCTTCAATGACAGGACGTCATTTGTTACGGACGTCCTATATGAATATATACACACGACCTGGCAATCGGGTCCTGTTCACGATAGGCCTGCTACTGAAGAGGAAATGACAAAGGATTACGGCAAATATGTCTATTGGCAGGATCCGGATCATCATTATTATGGCAGATTCGTACAGGGAGGACTTGACAATTATTTCAACAATGGTGAATATCGTTCGGGCTGGACATATTTCGGACGTGCAATGGGACTGCCTCTGATGATACCTTTCGCTCCGGATGACAAGGGGGTCACTATGGGTTTGATCTGCAACCGTGTCAGGGCCCATCATTTCGGCATAAAGGGACTCGCCGGCCCTGTTCCGTATTCGTTTCGAGCTACATTCAGCAGCAACTGGGGAAGATATTCAGATAAGGACGACAGTTTCTTCGCCTCACGCCCTAAACAATTGTCACTTGCCCTCGAAGTGGAACTTGGAGAACAAGTGACGAATATTCCCTTGACTTTCGCCATCGGAGCCTACGGCGATTTCGGCAAGGTCTATCGCAACAGCGCCGGCCTCAGCCTCCGGGTCCTTTATGGCGGATCTTTCCGGAGACCTTAGAACAGTTTCCTGATCATATCCTCATCGGCTATGTTAGGCAGGGTAACCTTCAGGCCCGGTGTGCGCTCCATTTCACGTCTGATCGCGTGCATAGCGCCTTCGTTACGCGCCCAGCTTCGCCGTGCGATGCCATTGTTCACATCCCACAGAAGCATTTCCCTGATGTGTCGGTCAGAATCCTCCGATCCGTCGATCACCATACCGAATCCACCGTTCATAACCTCGCCCCAGCCGACTCCGCCGCCGTTGTGGATGGATACCCAGGTCGCTCCTCGGAATCCGTCGCCGATCACGTTATGCACGGCCATATCCGCGCAGAACTGCGATCCGTCGTAGATATTTGATGTCTCGCGGAAAGGCGAGTCTGTTCCTGATACGTCGTGATGATCGCGTCCAAGGACAATCGGAGCTGTGATTTCGCCCTTTCGGATGGCTTCATTGAAGGCGAGGGCGATCTTTGTACGTCCTTCGCAATCGGCATAAAGGATACGTGCCTGCGAGCCTACCACGAGGTTGTTCCTTCCGGCCTCTTCGATCCATCTGATGTTGTCCATCATCTGGCCCTGGATCTCCTCCGGTGCCTCGACCATAATCTCCCTCAGCACCTTAGCCGCCAATGCATCCGATTTTGCGAGATCTTCCGGCTTTTCCGACATACATACCCATCTGAACGGACCGAATCCGTAGTCGAAGAAAAGAGGGCCCATAATGTCCTGAACGTAAGATGGATAGCGGAAGCGTCCGTCTTCCTTAAGCACGTCTGCGCCTGCTCTTGATGCCTCGAGGAGGAAGGCGTTTCCATAGTCGAAGAAATACATTCCCCTGTCAGCCAGGCGGTTGACTGCCGCAGCGTGTCTGCGGAGCGATTCACGGACGCATTCCTTGAACTTCTCCGGCTCTTCTGCCATCATCCTGTTCGACTCTTCGTAGCTGTATCCCACCGGATAATATCCTCCGGCCCAAGGATTGTGAAGCGATGTCTGGTCTGAGCCCAGATCCACCTGTATATCTTCATCTGCGAGCCTCTCCCAGAGGTCCACCACATTGCCCTGATATGCTATCGATACGACTTCCTTGTCTGCAACCGCCTTGCGGATACGAGGAATGAGCTCGTCGAGATCTTCGTGGATCTCATCCACCCATCCCTGGCTGTGCCTCTTGTGTGCGGCGTGAGGATTGACCTCGGCGCATACGCTTACAACGCCTGAAATGACTCCGGCCTTAGGCTGTGCTCCTGACATTCCTCCGAGCCCGGCGGTCACGAACAGCATACCCTTCATATTATCCTCAGTAGCTGCTATGCCTCTGGCCTTGAGCTGTTTGCGTGCTGCATTCATCACTGTTATGGTCGTTCCGTGCACGATGCCCTGAGGACCTATATACATATATGATCCTGCTGTCATCTGGCCGTACTGCGACACTCCGAGAGCATTGAACTTTTCCCAGTGGTCAGGCTTCGAATAATTCGGAATAACCATTCCGTTGGTCACGATCACGCGTGGCGCATCCTTGTGGCTAGGGAAGAGTCCGAGCGGATGTCCGGAATACATCACGAGGGTCTGCTCGTCCGTCATAGTTGCCAGATACTGCATCACGAGGCGGTACTGGGCCCAGTTCTGGAACACGGCTCCATTGCCTCCGTATGTGATAAGCTCGTGCGGATGCTGCGCCACGCGGTAGTCCAGATTGTTCTGGATCATAGCCATAATGGCAGCTGCCTGCCTTGACTGTGCCGGATACTCGTCGATAGGACGTGCGTACATTTCATAATCCGGGCGGAAACGGTACATATATATGCGTCCGTAGTCCTTAAGTTCCTGAGCGAACTCTGCGGCAAGCGTCGCGTGATGCTCCTCAGGGAAATATCGCAGGGCGTTCTTTATCGCCAGCACCTTCTCCTCTGCGCTGAGAATCTCCTTGCGCTTCGGCGCGTGGTTCACCTCTGTCGAGTATGGCTTCGGCTCCGGAAGCACCGCCGGTATGCCCGCCAATATATCTTCTTTGAATCTGTTCATATCTCTGTCAAGTAACTGTTTGAAAACCAATCGTTTGTTTTAGATGCCTGCGTCCCTTTTGCAGCAGGCGTCCGGCGTAAGCCGTTGAGTGTCAGGCTGCTGTGTGCCAGCCTTCTGCTATATCTTTTCGTTTACGATTGCGAGAACCTCTGCCTCTTCAGCTATGGCCTTAGCAGCGATCTCTGCAGCTTCTGCGCAAAGCCTTTCTGCTGCTTCGCGGTCGTTCAGGCCTGCGGCGTTGATGCGTACATTCAGCTGGGCTCCGAGAACAGCTGAGCGGGCTGCCAATGCCCCAACTCCGGCATCAGATACAGAAGCCGGATTGCCTTCAGAAGCCATTGCACGTACGATAGGGAATACCTCCAGGGCAGCCTTCATAGTCTTGAGCGGAACCTCAGTAGCATAAAGGGTAGCGGCTTCGAGAGCCTCTGCACGTGCTTTCTTCTCCTCATCGGATCCCTTAGGCATACCGATTGCGGCCATAATCCTGTCGAATGCTGCAGTGTCTTCATCTACGAGTGCCAGGAGCCTTGACATCAGCACCTGTCCCTGGTCTGCCCAGTCAGAGAACTCTTTCCAGCGTGCATCCCAGCCGGCCTTGTGTGATGAAAGGTTGGCCACCATAGTGCCGAGTGCAGCTCCGAGGGCTCCCATATAAGCTGATATGGATCCGCCACCCGGTGCAGGTGATTCTGATGCTGTCTCGTGTGCAAAGCCTTTGCAGGTCATTCTGACCAGTCTTTCGCGAGCTGCAGCTTCCTTCTCATCCTGAATGAGATATTCGATCACCTTCTCTGCAGGGTTGAACGGCTTCAGGTCGTCAAGACCCATAGACTTCACCGCAATCTTCATAATCTCTTCCTCAGCTATACCGGTAGAACGCTGCTGCTTTTCGAGGAAATAGCGTCCGGCCTCGATCAGAGTACGCTTCGGCACAAGACCGACTATCTCGGTGCCTGTGACTCTCAAACCTCTGGCCTGGGCTGCCCTGCAGACCTCGTCAAATGCCACGTGGAGCGGGGTAGTGTTTATGTCGGTGATATTCATCGACACCTGGGCTATGCCGTATTCATCTATGAACCATCCGATTGCCTTGCAACCTTTCAGCGTACCAGGAATCATCACGTTCTTACCGTTCTCATCCTTCACGATCTTGCCGGTGATAGGGTTGCCCTCTCTCTTAGGACGGCCTTTTTCTCGTACATCGAATGCAATCGCGTTGGCACGGCGTGTAGATGTCGTGTTGAGGTTGTAGTTGACGGCGATCAGGAAGTCGCGTGCTCCTACATTGGTGGCACCAGCCTGTGCCGCACGCTCGGTATATTTCCCCGGTCCGAAATCAGGCTGACGGTCAGGGTCACCCATCTTCTCAGGAAGCGCCTCATACTCACCTGCACGGCATACGGCCAGATTCTTTCTCTCAGGCTTCTGAGCCGCAGCCTCATAGCAGTAGCAAGGAATCTCAAGCTCATTGTAGATACGCTCTGCGAGCTTGCGTGCAAGTTCGGCACACTCCTGAAGGGTAATTCCTGAAATCGGAATTAGCGGAAGCACGTCTGTGGCACCTGAACGTGGATGCGCTCCGTGATGCTGGCGCATATCGATCAGTTCTCCTGCTTTCTTCACTCCCTGGAAGGCAGCCTCTGTGACAGCCTCAGGACTTCCGACAAAAGTTACCACGGTACGGTTCGTAGCCTCACCCGGATCCACATCCAGTACCTTTACACCTCCTGATTTCTCGATAGATGCGACAATCGCGTCAATGACTTCCATATTGCGGCCTTCACTGAAATTAGGCACGCACTCGATGATTCTTTCCATATATAAGGTTATAAGTTTTATGAATTTTCAAATTAACCTTTAAAGTTAGATTTTTTCCTTCAATAAACCACCCACTTGTCCGATTTTTCGCTTTTTTATCCTTTTTGTGTTTTTCTTATGTCCTGTTTTTCTTTTTCTTAAGTCCTTTCCGCGTTCGAGTCTCTATTTTTGCTTCTCTCCAGATCTGTCCTGATGACCGAGGAGAATTCTCGTGGCATCTAATGCTCTGGTTGATAGTTAGTTATGCTTTTGTTGCAGGGCTGAAATGCCCGATAGGCAAGACGTAACTGCCTGAGCTATAATAGCTTGTCTGCCACGTTAGTTTCCGCTTTTTTGTCCGTCTGGATTTTTTTTGTAGCTTTGAGGTATGAAACATCGTATATTATTCAGATTTCTGATTGCCGTTGCGTTTGCAGGCATTCCTGTACAGCATCTTCAGGCCGCTGAGCCAGAAGAGACCCGGAAAGACACTCTCTATGTGTCTCATCCCTGGTACGGAGTCCGGGTTGCATACCTAGGCGATTCGATTACGGATCCCGGTACGTTGGGAGAAACACCCATCTATTGGAATTACCTTCAGGAATGGCTGGACATCACCCCGCTGGTCTATGGTAAAGGCGGGCATCAGTGGCATCAGCTCCTTGGTCAGGCTGCAAGGCTGACCAAAGAACACGGAGACAGTTTCGATGCCATAATCATCTTCCTGGGAACTAACGATTTCAATGCAGGAGTTCCGATCGGAGAATGGTTCTCGGAGGAAACCGTGCAGGTCAATGCTGACGGAAAGATGGTGGAGCGTGTACGTAGGACGCCTGTCTTTGACCTGAGTACGTTCAGGGGAAGGATAAATTTCGCTCTGGACAGTCTTAAAAGGACATATCCATCCAAGCAGATCGTCTTGCTGACTCCTGTACATAGGGCATTCGCCCGGTTCAGTGACTATAATATACAGCCGGATGAAAGCTATCAGAACAGTTGCGGCGAGTATATTGATGCATATATCGAGTCAATCAATGAAGCGTCTTCCTTATGGTCGGTTCCTGTCATCGATCTCTATTCCTTGAGCGGTCTCTTTCCTATGCATAAGGAACAGGCTGAGTTCTTCCCGGGAGGAAACGACTGGCTCCATCCCGATACGGACGGTCACAGGCGTATCGCCGAGTGCCTGTATTACCAGCTTCTTACATTGCCGTGCAGATTTACAAGGTAGTTTCACCACTGTGCCATATACGAAAGGAGGCCGACCCGAAAGTCAGCCTCCTTTTTTCTGTATGTCAATAGATTAGAACATCTCAGGCTCGTTGTTCTGCTCTGGAGCCTCAGCCGGACGCTCACGACGTGGACCTCTTGGACCTCTGTCATCGC
This sequence comes from Bacteroidales bacterium, assembly GCA_015060395.1. Lineage (GTDB taxonomy): Bacteria > Bacteroidota > Bacteroidia > Bacteroidales > UBA932 > Cryptobacteroides. The sequence goes on along the minus strand of SUYP01000002.1, from coordinate 139,774 downwards.
GGCGTGGGCCACGGTTGTCATCACGACGTGGTCCGCGGTTGTCGCGACGGTCGTTGTCACGGCGTGGGCCTCTGTCGCCTCTTGGCTTGCGCTCTGGCTCTACATAACCCTCAGGTTTCTCGATAAGAGCCTTGCGTGAAAGTCTCATCTTGCCGGTCTTCTCGTCGATCTCGAGGAGCTTTACATCCACCTCGTCGCCTACGTGAAGTACATCCTCTACCTTCTCGGTCTTCTTCCAGTCGATCTCTGATACGTGGAGAAGGCCTTCCTTGCCAGGGAGAATCTCAACGAAAGCACCGAACTCAAGGATTGAAACGATCTTTCCGTGATATACGGTACCTACTTCAGGAACTGCGGTGATGCCGTTGATCCAGTTCAGAGCCTTGTCCATAGCTTCCTTGTCCTGACCGAAGATGTCAACAACGCCCTGTGATACACCGTCGATCTGCTCTTCGGTGATGGTGATTGTTGTGCCGGTCTCACGCTGGATACGCTGGATTGTCTCGCCGCCCTTTCCGATGATTGCACCGATGAATTCACCTGCAACACGGATCTGGATCATACGAGGAACGAACTCCTTGTAGTCTGCACGTGGCTCGCTGATGGTCTTCATCATCTCGCCCATAATGTGCATACGGCCCTGACGTGCCTGCTCGAGAGCCTTCTCGAGAACGTCGTATGAAAGACCGTCCACCTTGATGTCCATCTGAGTGGCTGTGATACCGTCCTTTGTACCGGTCACCTTGAAGTCCATATCTCCGAGGTGGTCCTCGTCACCGAGGATATCGGTAAGGATGGCGTAGCGCTCGTTAGGATTGTCCTTGTCTGTGATAAGACCCATTGCAACTCCGGCAACAGGCTTCTTGATCTTCACACCTGCGTCCATAAGGGCGAGGCAGCCTGCACATACTGTAGCCATTGAAGATGAACCGTTTGACTCGAGGATGTCAGATACTACGCGAACTGCGTATGGATTCTCCGGAGCCATAGGGATCATAGGCTTGAGTGCCCTGTATGCAAGGTTTCCGTGTCCGATCTCACGACGGCCTACACCGCGCTGAGGACGAGCCTCACCTGTTGAGAAAGGAGGGAAGTTATAGTGGAGTACAAACTGGTCTGTGTCCTGGATGAGAACCTCGTCGCGCTCCTTCATATCGAGCTTTGTACCGAGGGTTACAGTCGAAAGTGACTGAGTCTCACCGCGGGTGAATATCGCTGAACCGTGTGCGCAAGGGAGATAGTCTGTCTCGCACCAGATAGGACGGACTGTAGTGGTGTCACGGCCGTCGAGACGTACACCCTCGTCGAGGATCATATTTCTCATCGCTGCCTTCTCGACTGCGTGATAATATCTCTCGATCATCATCCTCTTCTCCTCCTGCTCTTCCTCTGGGAGAGTTGCATAGAACTCCTCCTTGAGTGCCTCGAATGCGTCAGAACGCTCGTGCTTTGCCGAGCCTGACTTGGCGATGGCGTAGCATCTGTCGTAGCAGAATTCCTGGATAGCCTTGCGGAGATCCTCGTCGTTCTCCTCGTGGCAGTAAGCTCTCTTCTCGGTCTTGCCTACAGCCTCTGTAAGCTCCATCTGCACCTTGCAGTGCTTCTTGATCTCCTCGTGAGCGAACTTGATGGCCTCAAGCATATCGTGCTCGCTTACCTCGTTCATCTCACCCTCCACCATCATAATGTTGTCGTATGTAGCGGCAACCATAATGTCGAGGTCTGCATCAGCCATTTCGCTGAAGTTAGGGTTGATCTTGAACTCGCCGCCGATTCTTGCAACACGTACCTCAGAGATAGGACCCTCGAAAGGAATGTCGCTGACAGCAAGAGCTGATGATGCAGCAAGACCTGCCAATGCATCCGGCTGGATGTCCTTCTCAGCTGAGATGAGATTTACATTTACGAACACCTCAGCGTGGAAATCCTCTGGGAAAAGAGGTCTGAGGGCACGGTCAACAAGACGTGCGATAAGAATTTCATAATCGGAAGCCTTTCCTTCACGCTTCATAAAACCTCCCGGGAAACGTCCCGCAGAAGCATATTTCTCCTTGTAGTCCACCTGAAGCGGCATAAAGTCAACGTCCTCCTTTGCGTCTTTTGCGCAAGTAACTGTCGCGAGGAGCATTGTACCGCCCATCTTTACGACTACAGAGCCGTCAGCCTGCTTTGCAAGCTTACCGGTTTCGATTTCAATTATCCTTCCGTCGGATAATTCGATTGTCTTTTTTACGATATTCATTTTTCCGTTTTCAACCTGCCTCCCCCTATGGGAGTCATTATACAAATTGTCATTTTCCGCCCATACGGAGCTTATTTCCAAGCTCCTACATACAGTTACGTATTATATATTGTTCTGCTCCATCGGCGCCGCAGGTTGATGTGTTAGCGCCTTGGAAGCGTCTTTGCGTGAAAAAAGGGGGAGTCCCATCTTTTGGGAATTCCCCCTTCGCCGGTTCCTACTATGATGTAGCTTATCGACGGAGACCAAGCTCCTTGACGATAGCTCTGTATCTCTCAATGTCAATTGCCTTGAGATAATCAAGTACACGACGACGCTTACCTACAAGCTTAAGAAGTGAACGACGAGTCACATAGTCGTGCTTGTTGCTCTTAAGATGCTCGGTAAGGTGAGCGATACGGTAGGAAAATAAAGCCACCTGGCTCTCTGGAGAACCTGTGTCAGTATTAGACTTTCCGTACTTCTCGAAAAGCTCCTGTTTTTTCTCTGGTGCCAAATATTCAGCCATCTTTTGAAAAAATTAGAGGTTAATTAATAAATTTTCGTGCCCGCACCCGACTTTAGGGATTAAGCGGGCGCAAAGATACGCATAAATTCCAAGAAAACAACCCGATGCAATAAAATTTTCCATATAATTTGTACCTTCGTCCATCGAAATGCCAAAGACCTCATCAAAGAAATTCATTGACCCGCAGATCGGGGAGGTGACGCTCCGCAAAAGCGCCGCAAGCAGCCGTATGAGCATCAGGGTACATCCGGTCAAAGGTGTCACAGTGACAGTGCCGTACATTGTCCCTTATGCCGCTGCCCAGCTCTTTTTCCAGGCCAGACGTGACTGGGTCATCCGGACCATCGCCCGGCAGAGTGAGAAGTACAAGGATGTTCCGGTTCCGTCGTCAGCCGAAATTGAGGCCCTCCGCCGTCAGGCCAAGGCCGAACTACCGCCGCGGCTCCGTGAACTGGCACTCAGATATGGCTTTGCATATAACAATGTGACAATCAAGCACAATGCTACCAACTGGGGCAGCTGTTCCTCAAAGGGAAATATAAATCTCAACCTCAATATCGTACGTCTTCCGCGTATCTTCCAGGATTATGTGCTTCTGCACGAACTCTGCCATCTGAGGCATCAGAATCACGGCCAGGCCTTCCATCTGCTTCTGGAGCACGTCCTTACAGACCATATTCTGAAACTGATGTCCGGAGATATGCCCGTTTCTGAAGGTGACCGGGCTCTGGCGGTGGAGATCGCGCGTAAAGGGGCAACCTCAAAGGCGCGATATCCGTTGGATTATACCATCACTCGCGCAATCAAGCAATTTCCTCTGGTATAGTGATGGCGCCTAATCGCCTGATTGATAATGCTTTATGCGAGATGCCTGCTGTACTTTGACAGCAGGCATCTCGCATAAGTTACTGATAGATAGGGGATTGGATGCCATCGGTCAGATCTTGCGGTTCTTCCAGCGTCCGCTTCGCATATACCACCAGCTGCATATCAGGAGCATACCGGCATAGACGTGTTCGGCTGTCCAGCATACGGCCACGTCCAGCTTCAGCCATCCGATGATTACGGTGCAATAGACCATATACACTGCAAGCGCCACGAGTTCCAGCCTGAATGCGGTCTTGGTGCTTCCTGTTCCTGATACAGCAAGGAAGAGTACCTGTCCACCGACATTTACGAAGTATGAGGATGCCATCACGACCATCGCCGGAAGTGATGCCGTGATGAGATCAGGTATGTCCGTATATATCCTTGCTATAGTCTCGGGGCACAGGCAGATGACCAGTATCAGTGCGCTGACTATGCCGTACGACAGCTTCAGGATTCTTTTCACCAGTGACATCACCTTATCCTGATGTCCCTCGCCTATCATATTGCTGACCAAAGTGCTGCAGGTGGATGAAAATGCCTGGAGGACTACCCATATCAGTCCGGATACTCCTCTGGTGATATTTGAAATCGCCAGGGCCCTTTCTCCGAGATGCTCGATATAGAGAAAGAAGATCAGCCAGGTCGATATGGATATGGTATGCTGGATCATTGTCCAGATGCACACCGGCATCATTCCCTTGAGTTCGTCCTTGTCGAATCTCGCCGCTTTGTCGAGACCGTATTTGGTACGGTCACATCTGAGGGCTGTATATACGATGAAGAATATCAGTGAGACAAGTTCCGCCAGACTCGAGCCTATTGCAGCTCCGGTAATGCCAAGAGCAGGACATCCCATTTTACCGAAGATCAGGATCCAGTTGAACAGGATGTTGGAGGCCACCATCACTATCGAGTTGAGTGTCAGCGTCTTGGTCTGTGTGGTGCCGACGTAGAATGCTCTGAACATAGCGGTGATGAACGCGAAGATCATACCGGGAAGCCTCCAACGTACATAGCTCAGGGCCGCATCATATATGGCCGCAGATGATACCATATATTTCATCATCCACGGAGTGAAAAGTTCTGAAAGCAGTATTATCACTCCCGACAGTCCCAGCACGAAATACAGGCCGGTCCAGAATACCTTTCCGGTCTCCCTGAACCTGCCTTCACCGTTACGTCGTCCTATTATGATCTGTGCTCCGATGCTGAATCCGAAGCCGATCATAAACAGCACCATATAATAGACAATGGCAATGGCAGATGCACCCAGCTCTATCTCGCCGACTCTTCCGAGGAATGCCGTGTCGGTGAGGCCGATCATCTGTTCCATCACAAGGCTTATCAGAATTGGGTAGGCTACCTTCCAGATATTCCTGTATGAGTATGTACCTGTTGTCTTTGTCATTTTCGGTGTGGCACTTATTTGCCTGATACTTAGTGTTTTATGTGTTGGCTATATGGCTGATTTGACCTATAATGTGCAGCTAAATGCTTGTGATTCACTGGTTTGCCTGCCACGCTGTGAGCAGGTTTATGGTCTGATCGACCGTTAATGCGTTTTCTATCCGGAATAGTCCGCTGCGGCTGCGCTGCAGGCTGTCCAGATGGGCTCCGCTGCCGAGTGCCTCGCCCAGATCACGGGCAAATGCGCGGACGTATGTTCCCTTGCTGCAGGAAATTCTGATGACTGCGCGCGGGAGGCCAAGTTCCGAATTGTCAGTCACGTTGATTCGGCTGGAGGCATCCGATGTTTGAAGGTCGGATGAGGAATCTTGGACGTTCGCTTCGCTCACCCCACCACTTCGCTTCGCTCGTGGTCCCCCCGCTTCCGTGCCGCGGGTGGCACGGTCCTCGATTTCCTCATCTCGACCTTCAAACTTCAACAGTTTCAACTCCGTAATATTGATTCTGGATACTCGTATCAGCTCTTCCGCAGCTTCGTCAAGAGTCTTGCCCTCTTTATGAAGCTTTCTGGCAAGCTCGTATGCGCGTACGCCATCGACTGATTTGGCTGAGAAAAGGGGAGCGATCTGATCCTGCTCACCGATGAATGAAGGCAATGCCGAGGCTACAGACTCTGAGGTTATATGCTCGTACGGGAAGAATCTGTCGATGTCCTTCTCAAGGTCGTACGACGGGGTTGTGGCACCGAATGTCACTCCGGCTATATACTCCTTATGGTGGGCCTGGAGCTGTTCGGCCAGCTTGGTCGCTTTCCCGATGCATACGAGGAGGATGCCGGTGGCGAGCGGGTCGAGGGTGCCTGCGTGACCTACTTTCAGGTTCTTCTTGCCGAAATGACGGATAGCGGCGAACTTGACCTTTCTGATCACGTCCGCCGATGTCCATCTGTATGGCTTGTCTATCGGGATTATTATCCCTTCCGGATAGTCGTTGATGTCCCTTGAAAGGACTTCGTCTTCCGGAGTCAGTATCTTTGCGCTTATTTCCATCTATTTATTATAAGGTATCTTGTCGATGCGCTTCTGGTGGCGTCCGCCTTCAAATGTCTCTCCGAGCCAGGCGTCAGTGATTTCCAGAACGGTCTCGAAAGAAACGAATCGTGCCGGCATAACCAGGACGTTTGCATTGTTATGCTGCTTGATCAGCTTTCCTATCTCTGCATTCCAGCAGAGGCCTGCGCGTATGCCCTGATGTTTGTTCAAGGTCATTCCGATGCCGTTTCCTGTGCCGCAGAATGCGATACCCAGATCTACGTCGCCATTCTCAACTGCTGTCGCGAGAGGATGCGCTACATCCGGATAGTCCATACTGTCGGTTGTGTCGGTGCCGAAATTCACCATCTCATATCCCTTTGATTCCAGATATTCCGACAGGCGGAATTTATAGTCCACACCAGCGTGGTCGTTGCATATACCGATCTTCATAATATCAAGAAACAGTTTTAAAGCGTTGCCTTTATATATCCGATCCTCTTGGCAAACTCTTCTTTTCCGATGAGGGTGACGATGTCGGCGATACCGAGTCCGCTGGATGCTCCCACGAGTGCCAGACGGAGGCAGTTCATTACCTTGCCCATAGGCCATTCGTTGCCGCGGATATACTCCTCGAGCGGTCCTTCGAGAGACTCCTTTGTGAATTCACCCTCGAAACCGAGAATGAAGTCCGCCACCTGGAGTGCCAGAGTGTAATTCTCTTCCTTCCAGAACTTTGCGGCATCCTTCTCGACGAATGTCTCAGGAGCTATGAAGAGGTATGATGCTATATCCCAGAAGTCTGCCACGAAGGTAGCTCTTTCCTGGATAAGCGCTACGATCCTCTCTACATACTGGCGTGGGAAAGTCCTGCCGGCAAAGTCCACAGACTCCCCGCTGACAGTGATGCCCTTTTCTTCAAGCACAGGGATATAAAGGTCGGTAAGCTCCGAAACGCTCTTGGTACGGAGATATTCCTTATTGTACCATTTCGCCTTGTCGGCATTGAAGCGGGCTCCCGATTTCACGACTCTTTCGAGCGAGAATGCCTGTACGAGCTCTTCAAGTGAGAAGATCTCCTGGTCGTTGCCCGGATTCCAGCCGAGCATTGCGAGAAGATTCACGAATGCTTCAGGGAAATATCCGTCCTCACGGTATCCTCGTGAAACCTCACCCTCAGCATTGACCCACTTGAGCGGGAATACAGGGAAACCGAGACGGTCACCGTCACGCTTGCTGAGCTTGCCCTTTCCGTCAGGCTTCAGAAGAAGCGAGAGATGAGCGAATCTTGGCTGGGTCTCAGTCCATCCGAATGCTTCGTAAAGCAGATAGTGGAGTGGAAGCGAAGGCAGCCACTCCTCACCACGGATCACCTCGGTGATTTCCATCAGGTGGTCATCCACGATGTTTGCAAGATGGTATGTAGGGAGCTCGTCGGCCCTTTTCCAGAGCACCTTGTCGTCGAGTGTGTCAGTATTGACCTCCACGTGGCCACGGATGAGATCGTCCATCTTGACGATCCTGTTCTCAGGCATCCTGAAACGGATGGTCCAGTCGGTACGTGTCTCGAGAAGCTCCTTCCATTCTGCCTCAGGGAGGGAGAGGGAGTTGCGGAGACCCAGGCGTGTGGTCTGGTTGTAGATGAATGTCTGACCGGCAGCCTCCATCTCGGCACGCTTTGCACCAAGCTCTTCGGCTGTATCGAATGCGTAGTATGCGAACCCGTTTGCAACGAGTTCCTCTGCATACTTGCGGTATATCGGCTTTCTCTGGCTCTGCCTGTACGGAGCGTGCGGATGACGCTCGGAAGCGGTCTCCACGACATTTCCGGAAGCGTCCACTCCTTCGTCAGGCACGATGCCGCACCAGTTGAGTGCTTCGATGATATATTTCTCTGCTCCAGGGACAAATCTCTGAGAGTCAGTGTCTTCAATCCTTATTATGAAATCACCTCCGCGCTGTTTGGCGAAGAGATAGTTGTAAAGTGCAGTCCTCACTCCACCCATATGGAGAGGTCCTGTCGGAGAGGGTGCGAATCTGACCCTTGTCTTGCGTTCCATATCCTTAAGTTTTAATCGGGCGCAAAAATAATAAAAAAATCCTATTCCTTGCCTCTTCCTGCCACTCTCTTGATGGCAGGAGTGTTTTCGAGCTCGCTTTTGTCCTCACCTTCCCTGATCAGAAGGGCCGGCTTTCTGCCTTCCTCGAATGAGATCCTTTTCCTGATGGCTGTGTTGTTATAGCCGATCTTCTGGCTTCTGACCTCCGGAAGCTCGATTCCCTCGTCTGTGGCGCTCTCGTTCTTCTTGTAAACGAAGTTGCTGTCGATCTGTATGATATTGCCGAGATTTCCTTCAGTGATCTCGATTATCCTGGCCATCTTGAAGCCTGTCGCAATCACGGTGATGCTTACCTTGTCGCCGAAATCAGGGTCATCATCGAAGACGATGCCTCTCTTGAAGTTGTTGGCGTTGCCGGTATATTCCTTGATCATCTTGTCGATCTCGTCAAGCTGCTTCATCATAAGGCCGTCCTTGCTTGAGCCTGATGTGATGTTTATCAGGACATTCTTGGCTGTCTTGATATCGAAGTCGTTGAGGAGAGGGGAGTCCATAGCCATCTTCACGGCATCCTGAAGCCTGTTCTTGCCGCTTCCTGTTCCGCAGCCCATCAGAGCCATTCCGCTTCCTGTCATCATAGCCTTCACATCCTTGAAGTCAACGTTGATGAAGCCCTTCTTCTTTATGATTTCGGTAATGCCCCTGACAGCGGTAGCAAGCACTTCGTCAGCCTTAGGGAATGCGTCACGGATAAGCAGGTCGCCATATTCCTTGTAGAGCTTTTCGTTGTTGATGATGATGAGGCTGTCAACATTCTTCTCGAGTTCGTTGATGCCGTCGATTGCCTTGGACATAGACTCATTGCCTTCGCTCTTGAACGGGATGGTCACGACTCCGACTGTGAGGATGCCTTTCTTCTTTGCCATCGCAGCGATGACAGGAGCCGCTCCGGTACCTGTACCACCTCCCATACCGGCTGTGATGAAAAGCATATCGGTGTTGTTGTTTATGACCTTCTCGGCAATCTCGTCCTGCGAATTCAGGGCCGCATTACGACCTTCTGTCGGGTTGCAGCCTGCTCCGAGGCCTTCGCCGAGCTGTATCTTTACAGGTACGTCGCAGCTTTCAAGTGCCTGTGCATCAGTGTTGCAGACGATGAATGTACATCCCTCGATGCGCTGATGGTACATATAGTTGACGGCATTGCATCCGCCGCCACCGACTCCGATCACCTTGATAATGGAATTCTCGGGTATCCAGTCGTTTGGCATTATATCGTTGGTTTCAATAAAATCAGTCATAGCGTTCTCCTGTTATTCGTTTCATACCTGTTCTTCACTGAGTTTGTCAAGTGCTTCCTCCACTTTCTGCTTGGCCTTTCTCCAAGTCGCGAAGATGTCGCTCTTCTTTTTCTTCTTTGGCTTCTCCACCACCTCTATCTCGTCGTCAGAGAAAAGCTTGCCGTTTGACTGAGGTGCCGGATCGGTTTCTGCCGGCTCTGTCTGGACTTCAGCAGGAGCTTCCACTTCCACGTCCTCTTCCCCGTTTTCGATGATCACGCTGCTTCCGCCCTGCTCGTCATTATATGCGCAGTTGACTCCGAGTTCGTCTTTTGCAGCGAGGATAAGACCTATGGAAGTAGCTGCCGTAGTGTCCTTCAGACCGTCACAGCCTGCATTCGAGAAATGCTGCTTCGGATATCCGGTCCTTACCCTGTAGCCGGAGAGCTCATAAATGAAATTACCGAGATTGGCTGTCTGTGCCGCGCCTCCTGTGATCACGATGCCGCTTCTGAGCATATCTGCAAATCCGCTCTCATTGATCTCGTAGAGCATTGCCATAATGATCTCTTCGATTCTTGCCGTGATGATTTCGGAAAGATATTTGACTGTAACCTGCTTGTCAGGTTCGGTGTTGTTGCTTCTGATCTGCAGCACCTTCTCGCTGAGACTCTGCAGCTTTTCAGGCATACAGGCTCCATACGCGAGCTTTATGTTCTCTGCGAGCCTTTCTGAAATCTGGCATTCGCTCTTGATGTCGTCGGTGATGTTCTTTCCTCCGAACGGGATAGAAGCATAGTGGCGCATAATGTTGCCGTGATAGATGGATACGGATGTGCTGCCGCCGCCGAAGTCGATCAGTGCGACTCCATTCTCCATCTCTGCGTCGGTGAGTACGGCCTTGGCTGTGGTGTCTGCTGTGAAATATTTCTTCCTTGCCGCGATTCCGGTCTTCGTCATCACGGAGTCGATCTTCTTGAGGTCGCTCTTCTTGCCGATGAAGATCTTGAAATTGCCTTCAAGCGTATCGCTTGCCATACCGATGATGTCGTTCTCGATGATCTGGAAATATTCTCCGTCCGAGAATGACTGAGCCACGGCGCCATAGATCGCCTCCTTTGCAGGATCATCGAGCGGATATGAATCCTCGGCGTAGCTCTTGAGGTCCGCTATGTCTTCTGCCGTGATGTCAGTGTCCTCTCCTCTGTCCTTGACGATGGCGCTGTTGCTCTCCTGACGTACGGGATATTTAGGCATACCGATCACAGCCTGGGTGATCTTGATGTCAAGAGCCTCTTCAGCGTCGCGGATTATCCTTGAGAGAGGATCTGTGGCCTGGTTGATGTTCCAGACGCTGCTGTACTTTATTCCGGCAGATGGCATTTCCTTGTAGTATGCGATCTGCACGTCGTTTCCGTTCACCTTGGCGACTGTCAGAGCGATCTTGGATGTACCCAGATCTATCGCCACTATATTCTTTTCTTCCATATATGTTATCTTTTGTTTTCTATCTGCATACTATCTGTCCTTCGTACTCCACGCTCACCCTTGTGTAATGAGAGGCCCCTTTTTCCGGAACGATGTTCCTGTAGTACATCTCCATCTTGCGGAACTTGTCCTCTATGTCGTCCGGTTGCCCGAAGAGGAAGACCTCCTGACCTATCCTCGGCACCAGGGAAAGCTCTCCTCCGTCAGAAACCGTTATCTGGACGATCTTGTCTCTCCATAACTTGCTGCTTTCCATATAGTTCACGACATTCAGCACTTTCATAAGCCATTCCTTTTCCTTAGGGTCGCTGAGCTCTCCCTTATAGCCGCTGTTGGCCTTGAGAGGTATATCGCCGTCGATGACCTGCACCCTTGAGGCATAGCTGCTCTGAAGAGGGAAGAGGAAGCCTTCTGCATCGGCATAGAAGCCACCGTCGCTTTTCTGGAAACGTACGACCGGAGTCCTCTGGGTCACGGTGATGTTCAGCTTTCCGTCCCTTGTCGTGAAGGCCTCGCTCTTATACACCGCGCTTCTGGAATCCACGATCTTCTCCACCTTTGTAAGATCCAGGCTGTCAAGAGGCTTTCCGGCATATTCCCCGTATTCTCTGTTGAGGAATCTCTCGATGTCAGCCTTTGTGACGAAGCGGTTGGCCGAGCTGTCCTTGATCACCACGTTCAGACCGGTACATTTCAGAGGTGCCCTGCAGGACACTCCGCTTATATATCCGGCCGTCAGGACGGCGGTCAGCAGAACTGCCGATACTATGTTTATTATATGTCTTGCTGTCTTTGACATAGCATTTCAGTTATAGGTCTGATAAATCTGTCTATGTTTCCTGCTCCGAAGGTGATGAGGGTGTCAACCGGCTCATTCTGAAGATATTCCATCAGCTCCTCTTTCTTCATAATCACTTTTTCAGGAGCCGTCACCTTCTCGAATATGATTTCTGATGTCACTCCCGGTATCGGTTCTTCCCTAGCAGGATAGATGTCCAGGAGTATGAGCTTGTCCACTCCGCTCAGGGCCTCGGCGAATTCATCAGCGAAGTCCCTAGTCCTCGTATAGAGATGAGGCTGGAATATCGCTGTGAGCCTTCTGCCCGGGAAGATGTCCCTCATAGAGCTTATGGCCGCCGATATCTCCTTAGGATGGTGGGCATAGTCGTCTATATATGCGCATCCCGGTGTGTTGAGGTGGATGTCGAAGCGTCTTTTCACTCCCTGGAATGAAGAAAGTGCCTTCTTAACTTTCTCAGGGTCAAGACCGTATGTCAGTGCTATTGCGGATGCCGCTACGGCGTTCTCGACATTTATCCAGCCCGGTATTCCCACTTTGCAGTCCTTGACCGTACCGCCCGGCCAGTTGAGGTCGAAGGTGAAATATCCGCATTCATCGACCTTGATGCCGCTGGCATAGAAATCCGCTCCAGCATTGTCGTAGGCATATCTGAGGATCTGCGCCTTGGTGTCTTTCTGTTCTATCGGAAGACCGTATTTCGCGATCACCGTGCCGTTTACCTGCGAAGCGAATGCCTTGAAGGCATCGTGCATATTGCTGATGTCTGAATATATGTCAAGGTGGTCGGCATCCATCGATGTTATCACGGCAATCTCAGGGAAGAGCTGGAGGAACGAACGGTCGAATTCGTCTGCCTCGGCTACTATCACAGGATTGCGGCTGACCAGAAGATTCGTGTCGTAATTCTTCGAAATACCTCCGAGAAAGGCTGAACATCCTTCTCCGCTGTTCTGGAAAATATGGGCCAGAAGTGTGCTGGTGGTCGTTTTCCCGTGTGTGCCGGCCACTGCGAGACATTTCTGTCCCTGGGCGATTTCACCCAACGTCCTGGATCTTTTGATGACGCGGTAGCCGTGTTCCTGCACATATACGAGCTCTCCCATATCGGCAGGAATGGCAGGGGTATATACCACAAGCGTATTCTCCACATCCTTCGGGATGAAACCGATGTTGTCCTCGTAATGGACTTCGATCCCCTCGCTTTCCAGAGCGGCAGTCAGCTCTGAAGGCGTCTTGTCATATCCGCTCACCTTCAGGCCTTTGTAATGATAGTAGCGGGCGATCGCACTCATTCCGATTCCGCCGATACCTATGAAATATATATTGGTGTACATCATCCGATTATTTTATAAACTTCGTCCGCGATGGTCTGAGCCGCATCGGTCTTTGCCATAGCGGCCGCATTTCTTTCAATAAGAGCAATCTTTTCAGGATCTTCTATCAGCGAGCAGGCTGTTTCCATAAGTTTTTCCACCGCCTCGCTGTCCTTTACGATCATAGCCGCATCCTTGCGTACCAGAGCCATCGCATTGTGGGTCTGATGATCCTCGGTCACGTTAGGAGACGGTACGAAGATCGCTGCCTTATGCGCCGCGCAGAGCTCCGAGATCGAACTTGCTCCCGATCTCGAGATAACTATGTCGGCTGCAGCGTAAGCCAGATCCATCCTCTTTATGAAATCGCTGTGATGGATATATCCAAGGCAACCTCCTCCAAGCCCATTCTCCTGAGCCTCCTTCATAAATGCGTCAGTGCCAGGCTTGTAGTATCTTCCGCACTGCCATATCACCTCCAGACCTTCGCCTCCCGGGCATCCGTCGGTGATCCATTTTTTCATAGCGTTGTTCAATGTGCCGCTTCCGAGGCTTCCTCCGACTATGAATATGTGCTTCTTCTCAGGGTCAAGACCATAGAACCTGATCGCCTCCTCCTTCATCTGTGCCGTTGCAGGGACGATCTCCTTTCTGATAGGGTTGCCTGTAAGGACTATCCTGTCGGCAGGGAAGAATCGTTCCATACCCTCGTACGCCACGCATATAGCCTTTGCCTTCTTTCCGAGGATCTTGTTGGTGAGGCCTGCGAATCCGTTCTGTTCCTGGATGAGTACGGGCACTCCCATACGCTCCGCCGCCCATAGAAGGGGAGCACTGGCATATCCTCCGACTCCGATGGCGATGTCAGGACGGAATTCCCTGATGACCTTCTTTGCCATATTGACACTTCTGATCACCTTGAACGGAAGGGCAAGATTCGACAGCGTGAGCTTCCTCTGAAGACCGGCCACTGGCAGGCCTATGATCTCGTAGCCTGCTGCCGGTACCCTGTCCATCTCCATTCTGCCTTCTGCTCCCACGAACAGGATTTCTGTCTCGGGGTTAAGTTCCTTGAGCTTGTCCGCAATCGAAAGGGCAGGGAAGATGTGACCTCCTGTGCCGCCTCCGCTTATTATCGCCTTTATCTTTCTATATTTTCCCATTTCTTTACAGCTGTTGTTCGTCGTCAATCTGTTCAAGTATGCTGAGTCTTGCCTGGATGTCATCGCTGCTCTTGAACTGAGCCTCCTCGACGCTCCTGGTCTTTTTCTTTGCCATTCGGCTCACTGACAATATGATACCGAATGCAAGGCAGGAAGTCAGGAATGCACTCGCACCGTCACTTAGCAGAGGCAGGGTCTGTCCCGTCATCGGGATTATACCGGAATTCACCATAATGTGGAGGAAGGCCTGTCCGGTGATCAGGAAGGCGAGCCCTCCTATGGCTATCTTCGCGAATTCGTTGCTGCACAGCCTTATAGTCATCGAACTTCTGGCCAGCAGGCTCAGATACAGGATGATGATGAATATTCCTCCCAGCAGTCCGTACTCCTCGATGATGAAGCTGAACATATAGTCGGAATAAATGTGTGTGACAGAATATTTCTGCGTGCTGTTGCCGATGCCCTTTCCGATGAGCTTGCCTTCGTGGACGGCCACTCTTGCGCCGTATGGCTGTCTGATCGAGTCCAGGGCGTGGTAGAATTCCGGGCTTTCCTTCCTGTACTTTTCGAGGATTTCCGTGTCATAGTTTGCCTTCATACGGCTTTCTAATGTGGCCATACGTCTCATCTGCTGGCCGTCAGACGCTTTGTATATCCCGAAAAGGATGCCTGCCATCACCATCATCGCCGCTCCTGCTGCGAGAAGCTCCTTGAAAGGGATGCCTCCTATCAGCATAGTTCCGATGAGGATGAGTGCTATGAATATGGCGCTGGAGTTACTTCCTGGCATAACGAGTCCGCACACAAGAAGTGACGGCAGATAGATATACAGGGATCTTTTTGCGAACGGCTTCGCCATAAATTCAAATCCCTTCTTCTCGGCAAGACTGTTGGCTAACCAGAAGGTAGGGCTTTTCTCGCCCCTTTCCAGAGCTTCCCTGTCCTGTTTGAGGGCGTGCAGCGCCCAGGCCAGGTACATAACCATCGCCACTTTCACGACTTCGAACACGTGTATCTGCACTCCCATCAGAGACAGGGTTCTCCAGGCTCCGTTCAGATACTGAGCATTTATGAAGCCCAGCTTGCAGTGCCCGTCAAGCAGGATGAGCAGAACCAGTGATACAAAGAAACCGAACTGTGAGAAGAATCTGTATATGCCTATCTTGGTCACGAACTTGTACAGAACGAAAATCAGGGCCAGGCCTGCTATGGCGACCTTGCCGTGGCTCTTCATAATCTCGATCCTGCTCTCCTGGGAGAGAAGCGGGGTCGATGAGAAGATCGCCAGTACCGATATAAGAATCAGAAGGAGAACGATGATCCATATCACCTTGTCTCCTTCGATACTGTCTATTATGCGCCAGAGGCCTTTCTTTTCGGTCTCCGGCTCTCTGTAGTCCTTGTCTTCCATTACCTAGAGGTTTCTTACGGCTTCCTTGAACTGGCGGCCTCTGTCTTCGTAATTCTTGAAAAGGTCGAAACTTGCGCAGCAAGGCGAGAGCAGGACAACGTCACCTGACGCTGCGAGTCTGCTTGCGAGCTGAACTGCATCCTTCGCCGAAGTCACGTCGTGGATCTCAGGTACAACGCCCTCGAACGATTCGTGGAACTTCGCATTGTCCAGACCCATACATATCATAGCCTTGCATTTCTCCTTGGCAAGCGGCAGGAGGCTGCTGTAGTCGTTTCCTTTGTCGGTACCGCCTACGATCCACACCACAGGCCTTGTCTGGCATTCGAGAGCATACCACGCTGCATCCACGTTTGTAGCCTTGGAGTCGTTGATGTAGAGCACATCCCTGATGCTCAGCACTTTCTCGAGGCGATGCTCGACTGCCTGGAATGTCGCAAGTCCGTTTCTGATGACTTCGTTGTCGATGTCCATAGCCTTGGCTGCGATTGCCGCCGCCATAGAGTTATATACATTGTGCTTTCCTCCGAGAGCCAGCTCCTGAAGGTACATATCGCACTCGTCTTCCTTGTAGCGGACGATCATCCTGTCGTCCTTCACGAATGCACCCTGCTCCACTTCCTCCTTCTGAGAGAACGGAAGCTTCTGTGCCTTCATAACGATCTGGTCGAGGTGCCTGATGGTGATCTCGTCGTCAGAGCAGAAGATAAAGCAGTCGTCATTCGACATATTGCGTGTGATGCGGAACTTCGACTTGACATAGTTCTCCATCTTGTAGTCGTACCTGTCCAGATGGTCCGGCGTGATGTTGGTGATTATGGCTATGTCGGCCTTGAAGTCATATACGTTGTCCAGCTGGAAGCTGCTGAGCTCCAGTACATAGATGTCGTGCTTTTCTGTCGCCACCTGATAGGCGTAGCTCTTTCCGATGTTGCCTCCGAGTCCTACATTCAGACCGGCCTGCACCAGAAGGTGATAGATCAGCGATGTGGTAGTGGTCTTTCCGTTGCTTCCGGTGATGCACACCTTCTTCGCATTGTCATATCGCCCTGCGAATTCGATCTCCGAGATGATGTTGATGCCGCTGTCGGATATCTTCTGCACCATCGGAGCCTTCGGAGGTATTCCCGGGCTCTTCACCACCTCGTCCGCATTGAGGATGAGGTCTTCCGAATGCTTTCCCTGCTCGTACGGGATCTCCCACTCGTCGAGCACAGCTGTGTATTTCTCCGCTATCTGACCCATATCGGAGAGGAATACATCATAACCTTTAACCTTCGCGAGCACTGCGGAACCTACTCCGCTCTCGCCTCCACCAAGTACTACTAATCTGGACATAAATATATGTGTGCTTTATCTTATCTTCAACAATGCGATTGTTATGACGGCGAGGATCATTCCGCAGATCCAGAACCTTGTCACGATCTTTGCCTCGGGAAGTGCCTTCTTAGGCCACTGTATCAGTGCCTGTACGCCTTCCTTCTGGTAGTGGTGATGCAGAGGAGCCATCCTGAATATCCTCCTGCCTTCACCATATTTCTTCTTTGTATATTTGAAATAGAATCTCTGCATAATCACCGACAGGCTCTCCACGAAGAAGATTCCGCAGAGGATCGGCAGAAGAAGCTCCTTTCTGATCAATACGGCACATACTCCGATGATACCTCCGAGCATAAGGCTTCCGGTGTCTCCCATAAACACCTGTGCTGGGAATGAATTGTACCACAGGAATCCTATCAGCGCTCCCACGAATGCGGACATAAACACCGCAATCTCACCGCTTCCAGGTATATACATAATGTTGAGGTATTCCGCATTCAGGATATTTCCGGAGAGCCAGGCGAATATTCCAAGCACCACTCCCACGATAGCGGATGTTCCGGTCGCGAGGCCGTCCATACCGTCTGTGAGGTTCACACCGTTCGAGCAGGCTGTGATGACGATGATGATCATCAGCATATAGATGGCCCATTTGCAGTACCATCCGAACTTGCCCTTGAAAGGTGACAGCCATTTGTAGTCGAACTCGTGGCTCTTTATGAACGGAATTGTCGTCTTGGTGCTCTTGATCACGTCGTGGTTCTCGACAACTCCGGCGATGCCGGCTGCAGCTGTGATCGAAGTGCTGTCGCTGGTAGCCTCGATGGCTATGTTGTCCTGAAGGTTCACCTTCTCTCTCACCACTATGTCATCGCTGAAGCATACAGCCAGTGCTATGACCAGTCCGAGAACACCCTGCGCGATCAGCTTGCCCTTCTCGCTCATACCCTCCTTGTTCTTCTTGAATACCTTGATGTAATCGTCGGCGAATCCGATGATGAAGAACCATATTGTGCTGACAATCAGGAGGATGGTATAGATGTTCGTGAGGTCGGCGAACAGGAGTACAGGCACGATGATGGAGAGGAATATGATTATGCCTCCCATTGTAGGGGTGCCTTTCTTTTGCATCTGGCCTTCGAGCCCGAGGTCTCTGATCTCTTCACCGATCTGCTTCCTCTGGATCCATCTGATGATGCGCCTTCCGGCGAATATGGATATCAGCAGGGCAGTGGTGAAAGATATGATGGCTCTGAAGGACAGATAGCCGAAGAGACCCTGTCCCGGAATGTCTATCCCGATCTCCTTGAGGTATTCTATAAGGTGGTATATCATTTTCTAAAGTGTTTCAAAAATTCCTGTGACGATCTCTCTCTCGTCAAAATGTCTCTTTTCTGTTCCGATGATCTGGTAGGTCTCGTGGCCTTTTCCGGCAAGCAGTATCGTCGCTCCCTGTCCGGCAATCATAATAGCGGTCCTTATTGCCTCTTCCCGGTCTTCGATGAACAGCGACTTTGCTCTTCCCGCGGTGTCCATACCGGCCTTGATGTCGGCCATTATGTCGGCTGTCCTTTCTGTGCGGCTGTTGTCTGATGTCACGATTATCCTGTCTGCAAGCTTCTGGGCTATTGCCGCCATCTCCGGCCTCTTGGTCTTGTCCCTGTCGCCTCCACATCCGAAAAGACATATAAGCTCGTGGTCGGGAGCAATCTCACGTAGCGTCCTGAGCACGTTTTCGAGAGCGTCAGGGGTGTGTGCGTAATCGATGATCACGGAAATATCCCTCGGACCTCTTATGTTCTCCAGACGTCCCGGTGCAGGTCTGAGGCTGCTCAGAGCGATCAGGGCTTCCTGCGGATCCGCTCCGAGAGTGACGGCTGTAGTGTATATCGCAAGCAGGTTGTAGGCGTTGTGCATACCGATGAGGCAGCTCCAGCTCTCTCTGTCGTCGATCCTCAGAAGCATTCCCTCAAAGCTCTGCTCGATGATGCGGCAGGTGTGATCGGCTATCTTCCTGCAGGAATATGTGACCACCTGTGCCTTTGTGTTCTGCATCATCACCATTCCGTTGCGGTCGTCAATGTTGGTGATGGCGTATGCCTCTGGACTGAGGTTGTCGAAGAACAGCTTCTTGCACCTGAGATACTCGGCGAAAGTCTTGTGATAGTCGAGGTGGTCGTGGGTGAGGTTGGAGAATATTCCCACCTTGAACTCCAGACCAGCTATCCTTTCCTGCTCCACGCCTATCGAACTGACTTCCATAAAGCAGTATCCGCAGCCTGCCTGCACCATCTCGTCGAGAAGCGAGTTGATGGTCAGAGGGTCGGAAGTCGTGTTGATCGCTTCCGTTCCCTTTGTTCCCACATAGTTTGCTATGGTCGAAAGCAGTCCGCAGCTGTATCCCATTGCCGTGAACATCCTGTGAAGGAGGGTTACGGTCGTGGTCTTGCCGTTTGTGCCGGTGATGCCCACGAGGGTAAGCTTGCGTGAAGGATTGTCATAGAAGTTGGCGGCCATAATCGCAAGCGCGTATCTTGCCGATTCCGCCTTGATCATCACGATTCCGTCCTTGCCTGAAGCAATCACCTGTCTTTCAGCTGCTTCCTGGTCTCCATAGACGATAGCGGCCGCACCTTTGTCGATGGCTCCGGCGATGAAGTCGTGTCCGTCGCTTGCAAATCCCTTTACAGCCACGAAAAGCGATCCGGGGACTGCCTTCCTCGAATCGCAGCAGATGGCGCTGATCTCAATGCTTCCGTTTCCGGAGGTGATGACGCTGCCGCTGTCCTTTATTATACTGTCAAGCTTCATCGCAACTTTATGGTAATCGTTTCTCCTTTCTTCAATCTGGTTCCGGCTGCCGGATGCTGGCTCGCGACGTGTCCTGTGCCGCTGTGGCTGCATCTGTAGCCGTTGTTCTCAATCGCGTAGAGCGCATCCTTCAGACCCAGTCCCTTCAGATCAGGCACCGGACTGTCGGGAGATGTGCTTGTGGCGATGTGGTCTGCAAGCATCTGCGGCACCTCGCCTCTCTTCTTCAGCTCCTTTCCCCAGCCGGGACTATATGCCCAGAGCTCGTCCGCTATCTCCTTGAATGTCAGGGCAGGGATGCTTCCTCCATACACGTTGTGACTGATCAGGTCGGTATAGACCACCACGATAGCCGTATATTGAGGCTCGTCTGCCGGGAAGAAGCCCACGAATGTGGCCTGATGCTTCTTGCGGCCGTCCTTGTCGGAATATGGATCCTTGCTTCCCTGTCTTTCCTCGGCTGTAAGGTGTATCCTCGATGTTCCTGTCTTTCCTGCCACGACGCATTTCGCGTTCTTCAGCTTGCTGGCGGTTCCTTCGAGCGTCACCATCTTCAGAGCCCTGGTCAGGGTGTCAGCCGTAGCCTTTGAACAGATGGATCCGTTGAGGATCTCCGGCTTGAACTGCTTCTCCACCTTTCCGTTGTGCTCGATGCTCTCCACGACGTATGGCTTCATCATCTTGCCGTCATTGGCTATGGCGTTGTAGAATGTCGCCACCTGAAGCGGAGTCACCCTTGCCGAATATCCGATAGCCACCGATACGAGGTCATATATTGTCCATCCCTTGCTTGCAGGATCCGGAATCCTCGGCTTCGAGCTTCCGCTTTCCGTGAGGTCGAATTCGTATGCCTCTCCGAAGTTATATGCGTGCAGACGGTTGATGAACTCTTCCGGATTCTCGCCGTAGTGATCCTTCACAAGCCTGCGGAACACATAGTTCGACGAAATCTTGAAACCGTCGATCACCGGGATCTCGTCAGTCTTGTTCCTGCTCTCGTATGTGGTGATATAAGTGTCCTGGTTTATCTTAGGCATATCGCTCATACGTCCGTGGTTGGTAGGAAGCTTGTCTTCCAGCTCCACATATCCGTCTTCGAGAAGGGTTGTCAGAGTCACAGCCTTGAATACCGAACCCGGCTCTGCAGGAGTTCCTGCGGCCATATTGAATATCTCCCTGTACTCTCCCTTCTTGTCCTTCTGGAGATTGACCATAGCCCTCACGGCGCCGGTCTCTACGTCCATAACCACCACGCAGCCGCCCACAAGGTTCTCCTCGCTGCTCATATTCCTTCTCAGGGCTCTGTCAGCTATGTCCTGGATGTTGATATCGAGGGTCGTCCTGATGTCGTATCCGTGCTCCACATCCACGATGCTGCTGTCCACATCCTTGATCATCTTCTTCTTGTCGGTGATCTTCTTCCACTCCGCACCCTTCTTTCCGTGAAGAATGTAGTCGTATTTGCCCTCGATGCCGATATGTCTGGACAGAGTGTCGTTGTTGTGCTTCACATATCCGATGACCCTCCTCGCAAGCTCGTCGTAAGGATACTGCCTTGTCTCCACCTTCTCCACTATGAGACCGCCCTTGTGCTGCTTCTCATTGTAGAGCGGGAGCTTCTTGAGCTCTGTCAGGACGTCATAATCGATGTTCTTAGCTATCGGAACATATCTGCGCTTGTTCCTTCTTCCGTTGAATATCAGAGTGCTATAATATGCCTCGTCCTTGCCTTCCTCCTTCAGCACCCGTGGAAGCATAGCCGCCAGCTTCTTCGCCTTTTCTACCCATTCTTCCTCGTTCTTGGCGCCGTTCCTGGTGTCGGCGTCGTGGGCCTCCTTCAGGACATAGCAGTCCATATATATATTATACATCGGAGTGGACATCGCCAGCAGGTTGCCGTTGTGGTCGATGATGGCTCCTCTGTCCGGATCTATGTCCATCTTCTTCTTCCTCGGCTGGAAATAGTGGAGATATTCAGGATCGGGCTCCCAGAAATACTGAGTGATGACGATCTTGGTCACGGCGGCTATGGCGATGATCAGGAACACGACGTGGAAAGCGCTCAGCACATTGCTGGCCCTCCTTATCTCCTTATCTTCCTTGTTCTTCATATCCTGCCGTTACTTCTTTATAATGTCTGCCGGCTTTTCCGGCGCCCTCACTTCCGAACCTTTCTCGGTCAGCATCTCCTCGATCGTGCTGATCCTGTCCAGCCCTACATATTCGCAGGTCTTCTGCGCGTGATGTATCTTGAGTGTCTCAAGTTCCTTCTTGTTGGCCTCCACCAGAGTCATAGTCTGTTCGGCCTTGTAGCTCATCCAGATGCTCACCCAGCCCAGGATGAATGCGTACAGGATGTATGGAAACAGCCTGTGCACGCCCATCACGAGCAGAATGTCTCCGCTTATGATGGACTTGAGCACCTTTACTACCGACATCTTCTCCTTCATCGTCCCTCCTCCTTCTCCGCTATCCTGAGTTTGGCACTTCTTGCCCTTGTGTTGGCTGCAATCTCGCTTTCCTGAGGGAGGATAGGCTTCCTGTTGACAGCCTTGAGAGGAGCTGTGGCATTGCCGTAGAAGTCCTTCTCCACCTTTCCTTCGATATTGCCCGACTTGATGAAGTTCTTCACCATCCTGTCCTCGAGGGAGTGGTAGGTGATCACGACCAGCTTTCCTCCCGGTCTGAGCGACTTCGTGGCTCCGCTGAGGAACTTCTCAAGCGACTTCATCTCCTGATTGACCTCGATTCTGAGTGCCTGATAGACCTTCGCAAGGAACTTGTGCTCGGCGAACTTAGGCAGAGCCGCTTCTATGGCCTTGTCCAGGTCGGTGGTGGTCGCTATCGCGGACAGATCCCTCGCCTTGCATATCATCTGGGCTATCCTGCGGCTGTTGTCAACCTCTCCGTAGAGCCTCAGGATCTTCTCGAGATCCTCCTGGCTGTATGTGTTCACTATGTCGGCCGCATTGAGCGATGCCTCCTGGTTCATCCTCATATCCAGGGGAGCCTCATATCGGAATGAGAATCCTCTTTCGGCCGTGTCGAACTGATGGGACGATACTCCGAGATCGGCGAGGACTCCGTCGATCCCTTCCGCATAGCCCTGATGAAGGATATGGTTGTGGATCCATCGGAAGTCGCTTCTGATGAGGGTCAGGCGGCTGTCGTCCGGCCTGTTGGCTATGGCGTCGCTGTCACGGTCGAAGGCAATGACCCTTCCCTCGGGAGAAAGTCTCCTGAGAATCTCCGAGGTGTGTCCTCCTCCGCCGAAAGTGGCGTCTGCGTAAATTCCTGATGCTGAGCCGATCAAAGCTGAAACGCTTTCATCAAGCAGTACTGAAGTGTGATATTCTGACATCGTCCGGCCCTCCTCTTAAAGATCAGAAAGCATATTGGCGATGGCAGTGAACTCTTCGTTTGAAATGATTCCGGACTCAAAGTTCTCTTTGGCCCAGATTTCAATCTTATGGTCGTTGCCCGAGAAGACTACCTCCTTGGTCACACCGATCAGTTCCAAGAGTTTCTTTGGTATGGAGATGCGTCCGAGCTTCGCGTCCGGCTCCACTATGGCGCTGTTGTGCATATATGCTCTCCAGAATCTTGCGTGCTTCTCATTGAATGTGATGTTCAGCTTCGACCTCACGAGCTCCGACTGGCGCTCCCACTCGGCGAAGGTGTACATCTCGAGACACTTCTCGAAAACATCCTTCCTGACCACGAATCTCATATCTCCGTCGGCAGGCATAATGCCCTTGAAGGCGGCAGGGAAAATCACTCTTCCCTTGTCGTCAACCTTAACATTATATTCGCCGATGAATTTGATCATAGTCTTTCACACGCTAATCGATGCAAAAGTAAGAATAATTTTCCACTTTCTTACACTTTCTTCCAAAATTTTCCACACTTTTTTCAACAAGGCCACCGCAGTGCAATAAAACGCATCCGGGCAGCCTCATTGACGAGGCTTCCCGGATGGTATTCAATATGTATTTCAGTATCTTAAAGCTTCACCTTGGCCTTCTTGTCCGACTTGCGGCTCTTCTCTGCCGCGAAGCCCATAATGTGGCTTTCGATGGATGCTTCGATGGTGCTGCTCAGACGTGAGCTGTCCTGTGTGGCTACTGCCTCGATGAAGTCTCTCACGAGGGCGAAGTCGCCGCCACCGTGACCTGAACCCTTGTACTCTTCGGCGTCAACTACGTCCATATTCCAGACCTTCTTCTTGTTGGAGCGGAAGTCATATACGGTGAATGTCTTTCCGTCGCCCTCGATGAAGCCTGTCGTACCCATAATCCTGGTCCTGCGGCCTCCCCAAGGGGTGAATGCGTCCATTGTGAATGAAGCGGTCTTGCCGTCTTCGAATGTCATCTGGGATACGTAGTGGTCAGGCTGGTCGTTGTCGCAGTGATATACGCATCTTCCGTAGCCTGTGGTCTTGATCTTCTCCATAATCTCGTTCTCGTCCTTCCTGTCCTTGAGGTCGAATACTCCGAGGTGCTGCTTTCTGTTCACATAGATGTCGATTGCAGAATAAGGGCAGGTGCTCTCGTGAGGGCATCCGTCTGTACATCTGAGCGGAGCGCCTTCCGGAGCGTTCTCCTTCTTGAAGAGGTGGAGAGATCCGTCTGCCGCGATGGTGAGGCAAGGCTTGTCAACGATCCATCTGATGATGTCGAGGTCGTGGCAGGACTTGGCAAGGATGATAGGTGTGGTGGCCTTCTCGCTTCTCCAGTTGCCTCTTACGTATGAGTGGGCCATATGCGCATACTGGATAGGCTCCATATGCTGGATGTTTACGAGCTCTCCGATCTCTCCTGTAGCGACAGCGTGCTTGAGCGCGATGAAGTAAGGGGCATATCTGAGGACGTGGCAGATGGCCACGATACGGTTGTATTTCTTTGTGTGGGCGAGGATCTGACGGCACTCTGCTTCTGTCTGTGCGGCAGGCTTCTCGAGGAGGACGTCATATCCGAATTCCATAGCCTTGAGACAAGGCTCGATGTGCTTGTCGTCCGGTGTGGAGATGATCACGACGTCTGCGAATTTAGGAACTTCGAAAACTTCGCGATAATGTCCGAATCGATGCTCCTGCGGGATTCCGTGCTTGTCACCCATTGCATTCTTTCTGCTTTCGAGGATATCGGATACTCCCACGATCTTGAGGTGATCCGGGAATCTTTCCGCGTAGCTTGCGTACAGTCTTCCACGGTTGCCGGCGCCGATCACTATTGCGGTGATCTGCTTGTTGGTGCTTGGAGTGAGCGAACGGATGTTGGCTTTGATCTGGCCGTCGTCAAATGCGAGATCTGCGGCTTCTGCAGGTGATGTGCCGCCAAGCATTTCTGAGGCCATTGCCATAGGATCTGTCAATGCGACTCCTGTTGCGATGAGGCCGCATCTTTTGAGGAAATCTCTTCTGATCATAGTTGTATGTTTATGTAGTTAGTTTCAGACAATTCCGCAAGTTAGACAAAATATTTATCTAAACCAATCCTTTTTGTTTTTTCTTAAAATTCATAACTTTGCGATGCTATTTGACTGAGATTATGAGAAGAAATATAAGTGTTTTATTATCAATATGTTGTCTCTTTGCGGCTTCCTGCGGTTCTTCGGATGAAAAGGATGTCGCCGCTGATGAGGGACAGGTGACTGCGGCAGCGGATTCTGCTTCTCAGGTGCTGGGCTTCTGCCCTGATTCATTGGACGTGAAGGAAGGAAAGGTGCGCAGCGGACAGTTCTTTTCGACCCTTCTTGCCGAACTCGGTATGAGTCAGAAGGATGCTTACGACCTTACTATGGCCTGCGATTCTGTCTTTGATGTCAAGACCTTGAGGGTGGGAAATTCCTATAAGGCCTATAGTTCCTCTTCGCTTGAATATCTTGTATATGAGAGGGACAGGGCCAGCAGCATCGTGTTCAGATGCCGTCCTCCGTATGAGGCCTGGGTCTATACGAAGCCTGTGACGGTGGAGAGCCGCTATGCGGATGTCACCATCAACACTTCGCTGTGGAACGATATGCTTGCAGCCGATGTCTCTCCTTTGCTGATCCTCAGTCTTTCGGACATCTATGCCTGGACAATCGACTTCTTCGGCCTTCAGAAAGGGGACCGCTTCAGAGTCCTGTATGACGAGAAGATGTGTGACGGGGAAGTTCTGGCTGTCGATACGGTGAGATATGCCGTCTTCTCGCACGGTGGCGAGGATCTTCCTATGATTATGTATAACCAGCGTGACAGCGGAAATATCTGGTGGAACGACAAGGGAGAGAGTATGCGTAAGGCCTTCCTGAAGGCTCCTCTGCAGTATTCCCGCATAAGCTCCGGCTTCTCATACGCCAGAAGGCATCCGGTAACGCGCAGGGTGCAGCCTCATACCGGAGTCGATTATGCGGCTCCTAAGGGCACTCCGGTGATGACCATAGGTGACGGTGTGGTGACGAGCGTCAAATATGAAGGAGCCGGCGGAAATACCGTCAGGATCAGACATAATTCGGTGTATTCCACCGCCTATCTCCATCTTTCGAAGTATGCTAAGGGCCTGAAG
Source organism: Bacteroidales bacterium (assembly GCA_015060395.1). Classification (GTDB taxonomy): domain Bacteria; phylum Bacteroidota; class Bacteroidia; order Bacteroidales; family UBA932; genus Cryptobacteroides. The sequence continues at coordinate 113,520 of SUYP01000002.1, read as the reverse complement.
GCCGGACAGCGTGTGCGTCAGGGAGAGGTGATCGGATATGTGGGCTCTACAGGCCGTTCTACCGGCCCTCATCTTGACTTCCGTGTGTGGAAGAACGGCACTCCTATCAACCCGCTCAAGATGGACTCTCCTCCGGCAGAGCCTCTCCGTGAGGAGCATCGTGCCGCATTCGAGGAACAGGCACAAAAATGTCGTGCCCGGATCGATACGATCCAGGCACGCAAGGTTATGCTTCAGTTGCTTGAAAATCTCTGATCTAGTATCTGTTCAGAGGCATTCCGTTGGTCTTCATACGTACCTGCTTCTTCACCTTCTCGATGACAGCTTCGTATGCTTCTCGTCCTTCCTCTGTCTTGCCTGCGATGAGGTCGAGGTTGGCGACTGCATTGGCGAGCACCTGGTCGATGAGCTTTACGATGAATTCCATATCCTTCTCAACGAATCCGCGTGATGTGATTGCCGGAGTACCTACACGGATGCCGGAAGTCTGGAACGGAGTGCGTGAGTCGAACGGAACCATATTCTTGTTGACGGTGATGTCTGCCTTTCCGAGCTCCTTCTCTGCCACCTTTCCTGTGAGTTCAGGGAACTTGGTGCGGAGGTCAATGAGCATAAGGTGATTGTCTGTACCGCCTGAAACGATCTTATAACCTCTTGATGCAAAGGCTTCTGCCATTGCCTGGGCATTAGCGACGACCTGCTTCTGATATTCCTTGAATTCAGGCTGGAGAGCTTCGTAGAACGAAACTGCCTTTGCTGCGATGCAGTGCTCGAGCGGACCGCCCTGAACGCCTGGGAATACGCTTGAATTGAGGATCTGGGACATCTTCTTCACCACTCCCTTAGGAGTCTTGAGGCCCCAAGGATTGTCGAAGTCCTTTCCCAGGAGGATGATACCGCCGCGAGGTCCGCGGAGGGTCTTGTGAGTGGTCGATGTCACAATATGTGCATATTTCACAGGATTGCTGAGGAGACCGGCTGCGATGAGTCCCGCTGTGTGGGCCATATCGATCCAGAGGATGGCTCCTACCTTGTCTGCGATCTCGCGCATACGTGCATAGTCCCATTCCCTTGAATATGCCGATGCACCTCCGATGATGAGCTTCGGCTTGAACTCGAGGGCTCTCTGCTCCATCTGGTCGTAATCGATCATACCTGTAGCCTCGCTGAGGCCGTATGCGACGGCGTTGTAGAGAATGCCGGACATATTTACAGGAGAACCGTGGGTAAGGTGTCCTCCGTGTGCAAGGTCAAGACCCATAAATGTCTCGCCCGGCTTGAGGCAGGCCATCATAACGGCCATATTTGCCTGTGCTCCCGAGTGAGGCTGCACATTGGCATATTCTGCTTCATATATTTCACAGAGACGGTCGATTGCGAGCTGCTCGATCTGATCGACAACCTCACATCCTCCGTAATATCTTGCTCCAGGATAGCCCTCTGCATATTTGTTAGTGCAGATGGAGCCAAGAGCTGTCAGCACCTGCTCGCTTACATAGTTTTCCGAAGCGATGAGCTCGATTCCGGAGGTCTGTCTGTCCTCTTCCTTCTTGATGAGATTGAAAATCTGTAGATCCTGTTTCATATTTCTGGTTTTAAGCGGATACAAAAATACTCATTTTTTTATTTTTACTACCTTTGTGTTGAAAACTTTTTGGATTTCTATGGCAAACCGCAAACTTTTGAACATCGAACTCGGCAGGGTCTCTGCTGAAGAATATAAGGAACTGCCTGATTCAGGCATTGTTGTAGTCCTGGACAATATCCGCAGCGCCCATAATGTCGGGTCTGCCTTCCGCACTGCAGATTCATTCAAGATCGACAAGGTGTGGCTTTGCGGAATCTGTGCCGTTCCCCCTTCGGCCGAAATCCACAAATCAGCCCTCGGAGCGGAGGACAGCGTGGAGTGGGAGCATACGGATGATACGATGGATGCGGTACGTCGTCTGAAAGAGGCTGGATATACTGTCGTCTGCGCCGAACAGACGGTGGGTTCGGTGATGCTGGACAAGTTCCGTCCCGAGCCGGGGCGAAGATATGCCGTGGTGTTCGGAAATGAGGTGGCCGGAGTGCGGCAGGATGTCGTAGATGCAGCCGATATGTGCCTGGAGATCCCTCAGTTCGGCACAAAGCACTCCCTGAATGTCTCCGTAAGCGTGGGCGTGATCCTCTGGCACTTTCGCCTCTTTTCTTAAACAGTTTCTAAAGAAGTCCCAGCAGCTGGGACATAAGGAAGCCGAGGTAGTTTCCTGCGGCATATCCGATGACACCTATCGTAAGGCCGGGGATGAGCACGTCCTTGTTCTTCATAGCGGCCGCCATCATAGGTACGAAAGGCGGTGAGTTTATATAGGTCACGGATGCGATGACCATCATATCCGAGTCTATCCTGAATATCTTTGCGAATATCACCTGGAGCATCAGCGAGCCGAATACGGCGACGAGCAGATAGCCCATAAGGCCGAGGCCTCCGGCCAGGTCGAGCTTGCTTAGATCGGCCATAGAGGCCACTGTGATGCAGAATATGTAGATGAAATACATTCCGATGTCGTAGCTCTGCTTCATTTCCCTCACCGGTCTGATGAACGAACAGGCTATGCCGGAAGTGGTGAGAAGCAGGATGAACACGGTCATAAACATAGATTCCGGAAGCAGAAGAGCCACTCCGGCTGACAGGCCGACAATCAGGAGGGTGAGCCCGAGCAGCTTTCCGGCCTGAATCATCCCCTTCTTTGTGAACAGCCCCTTGTAAGGATTCTCGGAATTCCTGTCCATTTCCTTCTGTATGGCGGCTTCGTCTTCCTTCGAATAGGCTCCGGACTGGTTCGGAAGGAATTTCCTGAACAGCTTTATGCCGAATGCCAGCAGGAACGAGAGGTAGAGGAAGCTGACCAGAATGTCGTAGGAATTGACAAGGATATATGTCTCTTCATCCACTCCGAGCATAGTCTTGAGTGCGGCGAGGTTGATCGTGCCTCCGGTATATACGCCCGTGAGCATTCCGCCGATCTTGGCTCCTTCCGGAAGGTCTTTCCCGAAGATCAGATAGCCTATGATTACTGCCGTCGCCACGGAAATCATTCCCGTGATGAGTGCAAGCAGCTGCGAGCGTGCCCCGCTGAGCTTGAAAGTGCATCCGAAGAGCATCAGAGGTATGGCAAGGGGTACCATCGCGTTCGACAGTATATCCTGCACCAGAGGCATCTGTCCGGGCATCAGGCCGATGTTGCCGATGATGATGCCGATGATATATAAGGTGAAGACCGGGCCTATCTTGCCGAGCCAGGGCAGACGGCGGCAGAGCCATAGGACTCCTGCGGGAATCAGGCAGAAGCTCGCTGCCAGCAGGATGATGTTCAGTATATGCATAGCGTAAAGGTTTCAGACAATGACAAAGTTATCACAAAAAATCATAAAGAAAAGCGCGTGGTGAAAGAAACCGACACTGTATATCCTTCTTCATCCACAGCTGTCATAGTATGGAAACCGTCTTCCGGCCTTACAGAGAGCTGGTGGAGATGTCTGGTGCTGCTGATGAAGTTCTGGTCGAGATGCCAGAACACTTCCGTCTCGGGATTGCTGTGGGCAAGGTTGAACACTATTTCTCCCGGCGAACCGTCCAGCATCCTCGGTATGCTTATCTCGCTGCCGTTTTCAGGATATATGAATTCCATCGGGGAATATCCCTCGCCTGTATTGCCGCCCGGCTTCAAAGGAGGCAGGGGAGTATATTCGGGATGATGACGGCGGTAGAACCATTCCATTCCAGGAGGAAGGAGGAACATTGTCTGAAGCCTGGTGCCGGCTTCCGGAGTGTTCGTGCGCCAGCGCCCGTCTTCGGTGATGCTGACTACACGGTGATATGGGCAGGAATCGCTTCTGAGAGCGTTTTTAGGCAGATAGAGCGTATCGCATTCCGTACAGTGTATGCCCTTCAGATGTCCGGAGGCAGTGCATACTTCTGCCTCGATCCAGTCGTTGTAGAGAGGGAATCCGAACCATTCCCCGCTGTCCAGAAGATTGAATATGTCGAACATTACCGGCCCGGCAGTTCTGGCTCCCGTAAGTCCCGGGCTGCCTTCTCCGTATGCATTCCCTGCCCATACGCCGACAGCATAGTCCGGGGTCACTCCTATTGCCCAGCCGTCTCTGAATCCATAGCTTGTGCCGGTCTTCCAGGCCACCTTCCTCACCGATGAGATCATCCTCCAGTCCATTTCGTCCGGACGGTTGACCTCCTTCAGGGCGTCAAAGGTGTAATGCAGGGCCATACGGTCGGTCAGGGGCCAGTCCTCTGGCTTCCTGTCCCATCCGGAGAATGTGCTGTCCTGATAGAATGCACTCATTGCCGCATACATCCTGGTCATATCGTCAAGCCTTCCTTCGGCACCTCCGAGGATGAGGGACAGTCCGTAGTGGGATGCGTCTCTGGTCAGGGTCGTCATACCGCTGCGGATGAGAAGTTCCTTGAATCTCGGCACTCCGTATTTGCGGAGCATAAATACGGAAGGGACGTTGAGACTTCGTGCGAGAGCCTCGGAGGCCGGTACGGCGCCGGCGAACTTCTGGTCGAAGTTCTGCGGGGAGAATCCGTTGATATTCACCGGTATATCGGGAAGAAGGGTATATGGAAGTATCGTTCCCTCCTGCATAAGTGCGCAGTAGAGAATAGGTTTCAGTACGCTTCCGGTGCTGCGAGGGGATGATGCTATGTCCACCTTGCTGCCGGGACGGCCGGATTCCGGGGATGCGTTTCCGACGTATGCTACGGTCCTGCCGGTGCGGACGTCGATTATGACGGCGGCCAGGTCCTTGATCCCTTTCGACTGGAAATCGGCATTCCACCGTTCCACGATCTGCTCGACATCGTTCTGAAGGCTGAAGTCTATGTCTGTAGCTGTTCTCTTCCCCGGAGCTGTGCGGTGTATGTTCTGAACGGTGTGGAATGCATAGTCAGGCAGCGGAAGGGGAGCGTCCGGCAGGGGCTCCTCCTGTGACAGGACGAAGGTCGTGGAGTCTATATGTCCCCTGTCGTAAAGTTTCTTCAGAAGCCGGTCTCTCTTGGCTTTGAGCGCATCCCTGTTCCTGCCGGGGTGTATGGCTGCCGGAGCGTTCGGGAGCACGGCAAGGGCGGCCGCCTCTCCCCAGGACAGGTCTTCCGGCGATCTTCCGAAATATCTCCAGGATGCCGCTTCGAGACCCACGACATTGCCTCCGAAGGGGGCGTGGCCTGCATATAAGGCCAGAATCTCGTCCTTGCTGCACCTGAGCTCGAGTCTTGTCGCAAGGACTGCTTCCGTCAGTTTCTGCCTTATGTTCCTTTCCTTCCCTCGCGACATCCTGATCACCTGCATCGTGATGGTGCTGGCTCCGCTGACTATCCTTCCTGACCGGATGTTTTCCTTCAATGCGCGTACTGCGGATACGGGATTGACTCCGGGATGGAGACGGAAATATCTGTCTTCGAACTCGATGAGGCATCGGGATAATCTTTCCGGCACCGTGTCCGACGGAGGGAAACGCCACTGCCCGTCATCGGCAATCCTTGCTCCCAGCAGCTCTCCTTCCCGGCTGGTTACCACTGTGGAAAAGCTGGTGCCTTCGAACAGGTCGGCCGGCAGACAGAAGATATAGGCTGCAGACAAGACGCACAGGACCGTCAGACATAATGTCTTGATCCTGTGGGCCTTGATATACTCTATGACAGACCTGAGCGTCATCCTATCTTGTCACGGATGTATGCCCGGAAGCTGTGTATGCAAATGTCTTGTTGTCGTACATAGCCTCGCACTTGACCGACGGAAGGATATATGTTCCTTCATATACGGCAGTGAGTCTTGTGCGGAAGGTCTTGCGGTGTCCCTTCGGGAGGTCGAAATAATATGAGGTGCTGTCGTCGCGTATGTCGTTGTATGCGTATGACGCCTCCTCGGCTTCCGCAGCCCCGCCGAAGAGCCTTTCGTTGAATATCTCCCATCCTGAAGGTATGGCCATAGTCAGTGCCAGGTCGCGGCAGTCGTTGACGGACGAGGTGTTTGCAACCGTCATTTCTGCGATGAAATCTGTTCCCTGAGCTATGCTGTATGGAGAAATGACATTGCCTGATAAGTCCTTGTATGTCACCTGCAGCATAAGTCCTGAAGCCTCGGCCGGCATTTCCGTTCCGTATGCAGGCCTGCCGTATGACGAGACGCTGATGTATATAGGCTCGTCAGCGTTGTTCCTTATCGTCACGTTGCCCTGTGCTGCGTCCAGATCCCAGGATGCTGAAGCCTTGGCGCTCCTGGCCTTGAAGGTCTCGTTCTGGATGATGTCGATGTCTATTGACTTGTCGCTGATCTTCTTGTTGAGCCTGTTCATAGCAATGGCTGCGAATGCGGCAGTCTGGGTCGTGAAGCCGGCAGCATTGAGGTCGGCGGCTGTTTCCTCGGCGATATCCATAGCCTTTGTGATGTCGTCGGCGAGGATGAAGGCTTCGAGGGCAATCGCCTTGTCGCGGGTGGCCGATCCGTATGTGTTGTCGGTCTCAGGATAGCTGGAGATGTCGGATGATGTGCCGGATATCATCTGGGAGGCTATGCTCTTCTTGCCGCTCAGGGCGTATGCCGAGGCAAGCATCCATTTCGCCTGGTCGGAGCAGGAGATGCTTTCTCTCAGGCGGTTCATAGCTCCGTTGTCCGGGCTTCCTGCCAGGGCAAGGGTGTAGAGCCTGTAGGCCTGACCGAGGTCGTTGTGGTCATATCTGCCTGTATGTCTGTATTCCTTGACAGCCTTGTTCTGGTATTTCTTCCAGCTGTTCAGGACGCTCTTGCTGACGCTGTATCCGTTAGCGGCGGCTTCTGTCATAAAATGCCCCGCCATTGAAGTCACCCAGCCGTCAGCGGAGCGAGAGCCCGGCCAGTATCTGAATCCTCCGTCCGGAAGCTGCCTTGAGTAGAGCTGCTGAAGGATCGATTCTACCATAGCCTTAGCCTTCTGCCTGTTGGTTTCGTCGAGCATATCCATAATGTTGAGCAGGCTGATGCCTCTGGCGCTGAGCTGTTCGGTGCAGTTGTGTCTGTAGCCGTAAACATAGCTGAACAGACCGTTGAAGTCGATTGCCGGGAAGCCTGCAGCTTCTGCTCTTGCCCATTCGAAGCTGAGACCATCGCCCTTGTCCCATCTGAAGACAGCCTCTTCACCTGCGTTGATGACTTTTCTTTCTATTCTGAGTCTGCCAGGATCAGGGTTGCGGCTTTCGAGATGTATGGTTTCCTGAGCCTTGAAGCCCTGGGCCTCGGCCTTGACGGTCAGCTTGACGGCGCCCTCTCCTTCAGACTGTATGGTGAATCTTGCTAGTTTGTCCCCAACTTCCTGGAACTCAATGTTCTGCACTGCTTCGGATGTGATCCTGACAGGGCCTTCAGCGCTGATTGTCAGCTTGACGTTCCTGACGTCTTTTTCCATAGCGAATACATTGACAGGCAGGGCCACGGTCTCACCGATGCCCAGTACGCGCGGAGCTGTCGGGAGGATCATAAGAGGGGAGCGTACCGGCACGGCCTTCTCTGCCGATCCGTATGCTCCGTCCTGCCCTGCAATCACCATTATGCGCACCGAACCGACGTACATCGGGAGGGTGATGGTGTGTGTGGCGCTTCCGTTGCACTTGAAAGGACCGAGGAATTTCACGACAGGGTTGAATCTGTTGTCCCTCTTGTCGCCTTTGATCATATATTCGTCACCTCCGATGCTGAACATTGCCGGGAAGTTTCCGCCGAATGCTCCGGCCACATCGTCGTAGATGTCCCAGGTCCTTATGCCGAGGGCTTCTCTTGCATACATAGCCTTCCAAGGGTCAGGAGTCTTGAATCCTGTGATGTCCAGAAGTCCTTCGTCCACAATCGCAAGGGTGTAGGTCATCGCCCTGCCGTTCTTTTCCTTGATCTTTATCTTGAAAGATTCCTGCGGACGTATGACCTCAGGAGCCTCTATGACTGGATGAAGTGCCGATGCCTTGTTGCTTACGGTCACAGGCTGCACTCCGTACATCCTGATAGGCAGGTCGTTGGCTGTCTGCTTGTGAGGCTGCAGGAGGGTTATATGAATGTAGAAGTTAGGAGCCATATCCTTGGTGACGGTGAATCGGAAAGGCGTGTCACCTTCCTCCTTTGTCTGCACCCAGGTCCTGGATATGACGGTCCTTCCGTTCTCGATGCTGACAAGCGCACGGCCTCCCTTGGCGGCAGGGATATATGCCGTTGCTTGCTCTCCGACTTCGTATTCCTTCTTGTCTGTGGTGAATGTGAGCATTGTAATTGCCTCAGGATCAGTGCGGTCGGCCCTTCCTCTCCACATCGGCCAGTCAACGGTGAAGAAGGTTCCGGTCGAGTGCCCGCTGTCGAGATCCTTTACGTAGAGATAGAATCTGCCCCAGTCCGGGTAGTCGAGCCTGAATCTGACGATCTCGTCCCTCGCACCGGAGACATATCTTGCGGAAGTATGCACCTTGGCATTGCTGCTGTTGACGTATGAATCGAAGGAAGCTCCGTCCGAATCCCACCACCAGTTCCAGCCGACCTTGTATATTACATATTCGATGTTATGTCCGCTGATGCGCTTGCCGTGCATATCCACGGTAGCTATGTTGAAGTCGTGGTAAGTGTCTGTCTCATACCAGTTTTCGGTCTGAGGCATCTTGATGCCTACATATCCCTTGAAAGGGGAGAATGGCATAGACTGTGACGTGATGCTGATGTCGCCTCCCGGTTCTGTCACCCTTGTCACGATGTCTGCCGTAAGCATACCTGGTGCATTGGCTGCGGCAGGCATTGTCACATTCATCCGGGCCTTTCCCTGGGCATCCAGCGTAATGTCGAAGATCTGCTGTGCCTTTGATGAAAATTCAGCAGAAGGGTTTCTGAATGTATAGCCTTCAAATCCTTTGAAAGTGCCGCTCTGAGGACGCAGTGACATTTCCGCAGTGGCTTTCAGGCCTGCAGCCGCCGGTCCTGTGAGCCAGGATGAAGCGATTTCTACAAATGCCGGTTCCCCTCCGACGAGGATGCCGGTCCTTATGTCGGTGCTGATCTTCAGGCGGTTAGGCTTGATGGTCTCCACTGGCAGGCCCTTGTGGAATGTAGCGCCTCCTATCTTGAAATATGCGTTCCAGGTGCCTGTAGGGTCGTCTGCAGCCGTAGCTATGTCGAATCTGTAGAATCCGTTGATGTTTTCAGAGCATACCTTCTTGCTGTAGAACTGGCCCTGAGGGGTATATATTTCCACTGTCGCAGGATGATTCGCCGGAATCCTCTTCTCGATGTCATCGATTATCAGTGTAAGGTGCAGGGTGTCTCCCGGCCTCCATACCCCGCGTTCTCCATAGACGAAGCCCTTGAGCCCTTTTTCGAGCTTCTTTCCGCCGGTGTCGAAGCGGCTGAGGGAATTCTCGTTTCCGTCAGTCACCTTCAGATATGATCTGGTGCGGCCTTTCTCAGCCACGATGACGAAAGGCTTGCCGCTTACCTTCATCTTTGCGGATCCTTCGCCGTCGGTCTCTGCAGAACCTACCTTCTGAAGCTGGAAGTTATATGCGCTCACCTTCACTCCTGCCATAGGTGCAGTGGTGAGTATGTCGTTGACATTCACCCAGAAATGTCCGGAATCTGCGGATTTGGCGATGATGCCGATGTTGCTGGAAAGAAGGTTGAATTCAGGGAATCTTTCCGACTCCATATAATATGAAGGAGTCATAGGGTTGTCCCTGTCCTTCCAGTCGTATCTGCTCCAGTCGTATGCGCTTTCGTAATAATATGGGAACGGAGCGTCCCAGACGGCCATATCCTTTTCTGTCAGGTCGCCGGAGGTGAGACTTATCATCGCATTGTCGGCGAGGATGCTTGCGGCATCCTTGCCGTAGAGAGAATACTCTTGCTTGAATGAGATGCGTACCCTGTATATGGCTCCAGGTTCGTGCTTGATGATGCCGCTAAGATCGACCGAGAAATTCTGCCATTTGCTCAGGTCTTTGTCACGGTCAGAGTCAAGTCTGATGGTCTTTCTGTAGGCAAGCCTTCCGGAACGCCTGATCTGTGACCCGCTGGAAAGGGTATTGTCCTGAAGGAACATCAGGACGTTGTCTTCATATATCCGGATTATGCTGAGGTCAACGGCAGCGAGGTTCACCGCCCTGAAAGGTATCGTGAGGGATGCGGCGTCAGGAAGTATCGTGCCCTCCAGAGGCACTTCCACGGCCGGTTTCGGCGAAGATGCTCCGAAGTTATAGGACCAGTCGCTGCCGGTCTTGTTGGCATTTATGCTCTTTGTGCCGGCGCTGACCAGAATTGCGGTCTCTTCCCCTTCTATCCTCTCGAAATAGACCTTCACGATGTTGTCCTGTATGTCTATATGCTGGCGTCCGGCTCCGATGAGAGTGAAGAATCCTGTGTAATCGGCCGTAGGATCCAATGGCTCGGAAAAGCGTATCTCGACGTATGGATCTTCTCCTTCCATAATCCTGGCTCCCAGCACTTTGAATTCTCCTGTGCCGGGGATGACGACAGTCTGTCTGGATTCTGAAGAGAAACCGGCTTTCTTCCCGTCCAGTCTGATCTCGAGATCTCTGTCTGATGCCGCCTGCTCAAGTCCTGTGACTGTAAATGTGTATGAAGTTCCTTCTCCTTCGAGCGCTATCTCTGCCTTGCCGGCCGGATAATGTACCGAAAGCATCTGCTGGGCCTTTTCCTTTTCCAGAGGCTCGCTCAGAGCCAGGTGTCCCTTGACGCTTGCGCTTCCGCTCTGTGCTTCGGTCAGTGTAACGCCTTCGACAGATATTCTGGCTTCCCTTGCAGCGGTGACGAAGCCGAAGCGGAACTCCTTCAGCCCGCTGTCCTTGATGTCATAGATTTTGTGGAGTGCTAAGACTGCCTTGTAGGATTTTCCTGGCTTCATAGCGCCTTCGTCCGGGATGAATTCCACCGTTGTCGCGGAGGTCCATCTCGTTTCTCCCTTTATCGAAGGAGAAAAAGAGAATAGATCCGTTATGTCGGGATTGCCCGGCTGTGTGGTGAACTCGACCTTGACAGGGGTGCCGGCATTTATGAGGTTGCCGGTGTATGCCTTGATATAGGTGGCGAATTCTGTTGAAGGGTCATTTGTCTGACGCTTGTTTTCCTTGCAGGAAGTGGATGAAAGGCAGATGATCGCTGAAATCAGAGCCGCATTGAAGAGTCTTAGGATTCTAGTCATAACAGGGGTGGATTGGTCGTTGTCTGTAAATATACGTCTTTATCTGTAAATTGATACAAAAATTATGCGCAAAGTGACAAAATGTCAGTCGGGCGCGGCTGGCACTTCTTTTGCCGATATATTTGTCCGTATCCAGTATCCTCCGGATATATTCCGGATGAGTCGGAGACACTGAAAGAAAACGTTTTAAATTCAATAACAATGATCAGACCATTAGCAGACAGAGTTGTGATCGAGCCGAAAGCGGCTGAGACACAGACAGCTTCAGGACTTTTTATTCCTGATACAGCAAAGGAGAAACCACAGCAGGGAACAGTCGTAGCGGCAGGCCCTGGCAAGAAGGATGAGCCTATGGAGGTGCAGGTGGGCGACGTAGTCATTTATGGCAAGTACGCAGGTACCGAGGTTTCAGTGGAAGGAAAGGACTACCTCATTATGAAGCAGTCTGACATATTGGCAATTCTTTAATAATGTTGTCATCCCGAGCTTAGCGAAGGATCTTTCAGGTAGAGATGTTCCGCTTCGTTCAATATGACAGAAAGTAAACAGTTATGGCAAAGGAAATAAAATTCAATATCGATGCGCGCGCCAAGATGAAGGAAGGCGCTGACGCACTTGCTGATGCAGTAAAGGTAACTCTTGGCCCTAAGGGCCGTAATGTGGTGATCGCCAAGAAGTTCGGCGCTCCTCAGGTGACCAAGGACGGCGTGACCGTGGCAAAGGAGATCCAGCTCGAGGATCAGTTTGCCGATATGGGCGCGCAGATGGTGAAGGAAGTTGCTTCCAAGACAAATGACCAGGCCGGTGACGGTACTACTACCGCTACTGTCCTTGCCCAGGCCATCATCAACGTAGGTCTCAAGAATGTCACCGCCGGTGCAAACCCTATGGACCTCAAGAGAGGTATCGACAAGGCTGTGGCAGCTGTAGTGGAGAGCCTCCGCGAGCAGAGCCAGGAAGTAGGCGAGGATTATGCGAAGATAGAGCAGGTCGGAACCATCTCTGCAAATAATGACAATTATATCGGAAAGCTCATCGCTGACGCAATGTCGAAGGTGAAGAAGGACGGTGTCATCACAGTAGAGGAGGCAAAGGGTACCGAGACAGAGGTCAAGGTCGTTGAAGGTATGCAGTTCGACAGAGGATATATCTCTCCGTATTTTATGACAAACGGTGACAAGATGGAGGCTGTTCTGGATGCTCCGTATATCCTTATTACTGACAAGAAGGTTTCGACGATGAAGGATCTTCTTCCTGTTCTCGAACCTATCGCACGTGAGGGAAAGTCTCTCCTTATTGTTGCTGAGGATGTTGATGGTGAAGCACTTACCACTCTCGTGGTGAACAAGCTCCGCGGAACCCTCAAGATCGCGGCAGTAAAGGCGCCGGGCTTCGGCGACCGTCGCAAGGAGATGCTTCAGGATATCGCAGTCCTTACCGGCGGTATGGTGATTTCGGAGGAGAGGGGATTCACTCTCGAGAACACGACTCCGGATATGCTCGGAAAGGCTGAGAAGGTGGTTGTGACCAAGGACAATACCACTGTGGTGAACGGTGCAGGCTCTGCAGATGCGATCCAGGAGCGTGCCGACCTTATCCGCAAGCAGATCGAGACCACGACTTCGGATTATGACCGTGAGAAGCTCCAGGAGCGTCTGGGCAAGCTCGCAGGTGGTGTGGCAGTACTTTATGTAGGTGCGGCGACAGAAGTGGAGATGAAGGAAAAGAAGGACAGGGTGGAGGATGCTCTCAGCGCTACACGTGCCGCAGTGGAGGAAGGAATCGTACCAGGTGGCGGAGTCGCATATATCCGTGCTTCGGAAGCTATCAAGGACCTCAAGGGTGCAAATGAGGATGAGACCACAGGTATCCACATTGTTGCTCGTGCCATCGAGGAGCCGCTTCGCCAGATTGCTGCCAATGCAGGTGTCGAGGGTAGTGTGATCATCAACAAGATCCGTGAGAATAAGGGTGATTTCGGATATAATGCCCGTACTGAGGAGTATGTGAATATGTTCGAGGCCGGTGTCATCGATCCTACAAAGGTTTCACGTGTGGCTCTCGAGAATGCAGCTTCTGTTGCCGGTATGTTCCTTACGACAGAGTGCGCTATCGCTGATATTCCTGAGCCAGCAGCTCCTGCGATGCCTGCCGGTGCCGGAATGGGCGGAATGATGTAGCCTTATTTATACCTATATAATATAGAAGCGGCCGGTTCCTTTGCTGGAATCGGCCGCTTTTGTGGTTCAGAATTGTAACCTTTGCGGTTTCAAAACGCTGTTTTTCTATGAATATTGGGCGAAAATCACCCTTTAAACAGGACTTTTTCGTCATATCGATAAAAAAAGCAAAATAAATTTAACTTATAAATCGTAAATTTGAGACCGTGCACGGAAGTGAATTGTAAGGTGTTAGGTGGCCCGTGTCTTATAGTTTTTTTGGCTTTATGTAACAAAAACTTAACAATCGCCATAAATAATTGATTTAAGAATGTTTGAAAATTAAAAAAACATTAGTTAACTTTGTAGGAAATGGTGCTATAAAAACCACCTATTATTAGTGCAATTGGTTTTTTAGTGTAGTGTACACGAAGTATCAATATTTATGTTTAACAACTAAAAGTAACAACTATGAGAAAAATGAAACTATTTTTCACAGTGTTGGCTGTTCTGATCGGTTATGCGGCATTTGCACAGGATGTAACTGTAACCGGAAGTGTAAAGGATTCAGCAACAGATGAGTATGTGCCTTTCGCATCCATTCAGCTGAAAGGCACAATGACAGGAGCCAGCACAGATGCTGATGGTTTGTTCTCTATGACAGTACCAGCAAACGGTATCTTGGTATTCTCTTCTCTCGGATACCACACACTTGAGATTCCAGTGGATGGCCGCAAGACTCTTCACGTGACTCTCGATCCGGATACCGAGACTTTGAACGAGACTATCGTTGTCGCGTTCGGTACATCAACCAAGGAGGCCTTCACGGGTTCTGCGAAAGTCCTTGATGACGAGAAGCTTGCTCAGTCGCAGGTATCTAACGTCACAAATGCTCTCGCAGGTCAGGTAGCCGGTGTGCAGCTCGTTTCTTCAAACGGTGCCCCTGGTTCTTCTGCAACAATCCGTGTACGTGGTATTTCTTCAATCAATGCAGGAAATGACCCACTCATCATCGTGGACGGTGCTCCGTTCGACGGCAATATGAACAACATCGCTCCAAGTGATATCGAAAGTATGACAGTCCTCAAGGACGCTGCTTCGAATGCTCTCTACGGTGCCCGTGGTGCCAATGGTGTGATTATGATCACCACCAAGAGAGGAAAGTCGGGACAGGCTGTCGTATCATTCGATGCAAAGGTCGGTGTCAATACAAACGCTCTCCAGAGATATGAGACTATCGATGACCCACGCGCATATTATGAGCAGCACTACAAGGCTCTCTATAACTACTATGTTTCAGAGGATGGTCTCGGACTTTCTTCAGAGGAAGCATATATGAGGGCTAATGAGAACCTGTTCGATGCAGCTTCAGGCGGTCTCGGTTATCAGACATATACCGTTCCTGAAGGACAGTATGCAATCGGACGTAACGGCCGCTTCAACCCTGCTGCAACAGAGGGTTATGCAATGGGTGACTTCCTTGTAAAGCCGGATAACTGGGCTGACAATGTATATCGCAACGGTGTCCGTCAGGAATACACACTCTCTGTTTCAGGTGCTCAGGAAAGAATGTCTTTCTACTCATCTTTGAGCTACCTTGATAACAAGGGTATCACTGACAAGTCTGACCACCAGCGTCTTTCTGCACGTCTCAAGGCTGACTACAAGGCTAAGAACTGGTTGAAGATCGGTGCAAATATGTCTTACACAAAGTTCGGCTTCAACTCTCTCGGAAATAACGGTAACGACGGTTCTACAGCGAACATCTGGGCGTTCACATCTCAGATCGCTCCTATTTACCCTCTCTACATCAGAAATCTTGACGGAACTCAGTATTATGATGTAAACGGTATCGCACTCCTTGACCACGGTAACGGTAACATCGGTAATGGTGGTATCCCAGGTACATCACGTCCGTTCATCACTGACGCGAACCCTGTTCTTGCGAACCTCTACAATACAAACCACGCAGAGGGTAACGCACTCTCGGCTCAGGGTTATATCGATATCGACATCTGCAAGGGCCTTACATTCACTGTAAACGCTTCTGCAACTCTCGACGAGACTCGATCAAACTACGTTTATAACCCATATTACGGACAGTTCCGTTCTACAGGTGGTACAGTTTCAGTAGGACACAGCCGCAGCTATGCTTGGAACACCCAGCAGCTCCTCAACTATTCAAGGAAGTTCGGCAACCACAACGTAGGTATCCTCCTCGGTCACGAGTATTACGACAACAGAGGCTACTATGTAGGCGGTTCAAAGAGCCAGATGTTCTCACAGGACAATAAGGAACTCGACGGTGCTGTAGTTGACGGCCAGAGCTCGACTTCATACCAGACCAGATACAACAACGAGGGTTTCTTCGCACGTGCACAGTATGATTATATGGAGCGTTACTTCGTTTCAGGATCATTCCGTAGAGATGCTTCTTCTAGATTCCACCCTTCATATCGTTGGGGTAACTTCTGGAGTGCCGGTGCAGCCTGGATCCTCAGCAAGGAGAATTGGTATAACGTAGGTTGGATGAACGAACTCAAGCTCAAGGCTTCTATCGGTAGCCAGGGTAACGACTCTATCGGTTCATACAGATATACAGATGTATTCTCTATCGTTCCTTCTGACGGAAAGATTTCTACAATCTTCGCTTCAAAGGGTAATCCAGACATCACTTGGGAGACCAATACAAACTTCAACGCCGGTGTTGAATTCGCATTCCTTAACGGTCGCATTTCCGGAGGTATCGAGTACTTCAACCGTATGACTACAGATATGCTCTTCCCGACTCCGGTAGCTCCTTCACAGGGTTATACTTCGCTTTACAAGAACGTCGGTGATATGAACAACTACGGTGTCGAGGGTGACTTCCACTTCGTTCTCCTCAACAACAAGAACGTTCAGTGGGATTTCAATCTCAACGCTTCATATCTCAAGAACAGAGTCGTATCATTGGCTGACAATGTAAAGGATGCAAAGGCATACGATGCCAACGGCAATCAGTATGACGGTTTCGCAAACGGTTCATTCTTCGTAGCAGAAGGCGCTTCAATGTACACCTGGTACACATACGAATATGCAGGTGTAGATGATGCGACCGGTAAGTCCCTCTGGTGGAAGAACATCCTCGACGATGAAGGAAATCCAACAGGCGAAAGAGAAACAACTGATGACTATTCAAAGGCTACCAAGTATCTTACAGGCAAGTCAACTCTTGCACCTCTCTTCGGTGGTTTCGGAACATCGATCAGCGCTTATGGATTTGATTTCTCAATCAACTTCACTTATCAGGTAGGCGGTCGTCAGCTGGATGGTTCATACGCTACATTTATGTACTCTCCAACATCACAGAGCACAGGTTTCAACTATCATAAGGACCTCCTCAACTCCTGGACTCCAGAGAATCCTACATCGGATATCCCACGTTTCCAGTATGCTGAGACCTACAATAACGCGACATCTACAAGGTTCTTGACATCAGCTTCATATCTGAACCTTCAGAATGTCAACTTCGGTTATACTCTTCCTGCGAAGTTTACCAAGAAGTTCCTGGTAAGCTCAATGAGGGTGTATGTTTCTGCAGAGAACCTCTACTACTGGTCTGCTCGTAAGGGATTCGACCCACGTCAGAGCTTCTCATCTTCAACAACTGCTACAAGATACTCTCCTATGAGAACTGTATCTGGCGGTATTACACTTAAATTCTAATTAAGGGAGGATAGAACAATGAAAAATATTTTTAAGACTATACTTGTCACTGTTGCTTCAGTTTCTCTGCTTACCGGATGTATCAAGGAAACTTTCCCTCTTGAGGGAGCGGCAACTTCTAACCAGCTTGCCCAGTCAGCTGCCGGTATGGCGGCGTCTGTGGACGGATTGGTTGCACAGATGTATCAGCCATATTACTTCTACGGTTCATCCGTACAGCAGGAGTTCGATATGTCTTACTCTGGAATTCTCATCACATACGCTCGTATGCTGAACGATGTTGTAAATAACTCATCGACTGAGGGATATGACTGGTGGACCGGATATGCCGGATCTTACGGATATTCAATGAAGGACAACACTTATCGTATGGTGATTCCTTTTATGACTCTCTATAAGATCATCAAGTCTGCAAACGACATCATCGGACCTCTTGCCCAGCTTGAGGAAATGAATGCTGACCAGAAGGCATACCTCGGTATCGCTTACGTTTACAGAGCATTGATGTACCACGATATCTATAACATCTACCTCCCTGCTCAGAACAAATATACTGACTGCTCGAAGGTGCTCGGTCTTACAGGTCCGATCATCGTTTCAAGCGCAGAGCAGGAGACAGAGTACAAGACTGCACGTGCTCCTAAGGAGGCTATGTCTGCATTCGTTCTCGCTGACCTTGACAAGGCTGAGCAGCTCCTTGCTGACTATACTCCTCCTACAGGAAGATATCCAGGCCTTCCAGTTGTTTACGGTCTGAAGGCACGTATGTATCTGGCTATGGAGGATTATGCAAACGCTGCAAAGTATGCACGTATGGCTATCGATGCTTCAGGCAAGACCCCATTGACAGAGGCTCAGTGGCACGATCCTGCAACTGCATTCTGCGATGCAGCCGGCAACAACTCTTGGATGTGGTACTATAATATCTCAGGAAACAATATGGGTAACCTTTGTAACCCTACAGGATTCCTCGCAGGTGAGTCAGACTGGGGATACAACTCTCTTACCCAGTTGGCTATCCAGAGATGGCTGTATGACCGTATGAACAGAACAGACTTCCGTAAGAGGTCATTCATCGATCCAGACAGAGAGACATATCCTGCATCATACTATGAATGGGCTGACGCTACAAACTATCTCGCGGCTTATCCGTTTGAAAGCCTTCCTGACTATAAGTCACTCAAGATACGTTGCAAGGGTGGCGATTGGGAGACATATTCAATCGGTGGTGCTGTTGACTGGCCTATGATGCGTGTTGAGGAAATGTACCTCATCGAGGCTGAGGCTATCGGAATGACTGAAGGTGAGGCAGCTGGTGCAGCTAAGCTTGAGGCATTTATGAAGGAGTACCGTGACCCTAATTATTCTTATACTATCGCTTCTTCGACTTTCGGCGAAGGTTTCGTAAAGAACTTCCAGGAGGAGGTGCTTTATCAGAAGCGAGTAGAGTTCTGGGGCGAAGGTGTCGGTTTCTTCGATGCTAAGCGTATCAGACCTGGTGTCAAGACCTGGTACAAGGGATCTAACGTAATCCACTCAACTCTTAAGTATGACATTGAGGAAGTGAGCCCATACTGGAACCTCCTTATTCCGCTTAACGAGATCGAGAACAACGACTATATCCTCGACGAGACAGGCGTACCTAGCGAGATTGACGGAGTTATGACTACTCTCAACAACCCTAACCCAACTTCTTCAGTTGAGAATTCTACAACACAGTTTTAATTAAGACGGTAAAGAAATGAAGACAAATATATTATCAAAGGTCGTTCTTGGCGCTTTTCTGAGCATAGCTTTCGCGGCTTGTACAGAAGAAGCATACGTTCCTGCACCGCAGGAAGATGCGTCCAAGACATACGTAAGGGCTGACGAAACAGCACCTAGAAATCTTGATATTGACGGAGCTGACATTCTTGTTCCGTTTGTAAGAACCAATACATCAGGTGCTCTTGATGTGACAGTCGCTCTTACCGATACATCAGGACTGTTCACTCTCAAGAATTCAACAGTGTCTTTCGCAGCTGGTGAGGCTACTGCAACTGCGGCACTATCTTATTCATACGATGCTCTCATTCCTGACATCGAATACAGCATCATTGTAAGCCTTACTTCCGGTGAATTTTCAGAATATACTGCAACGGCTCTCCCGCTCACCTGCAAGAAGGCTTGGCAGAACCTTGGAATAGCACAGTACTGTGATACCTGGTGGTATAAGGATGCCGATGGTCTCTTTATTACTGAGAAGCAGCTTATCAAGGCACCGGATGGAACCGAGACTTACAGACTCCTTAATCCTTACGACAAGGCAACCGTTGAGAGAATCGGAATGGAGTTCGTGAACGAGATCCCTTACATCGAGTTCGTAATCAACGAGGACGGTTCTATTTCATACGCTTCTATGATCAATCTTGGTTTCAGGATGCAGGGTATGACTGTCCATCTCCTCCATCCGTCTGCTAGAAAGGATGAGGCAAGCGTTGCACAGAACAAGATGGTAATGGAGAATGTGGCACAGTTCGTATGGTATCCTATTCTCAATTACAACAACGGAGCATTCAGCTGGTGGGGTGTAACATCTCAGGCTTACATCTCATTCCCAGGCGGCCCTGATCTTGCAGAATTGTTGGAACTCTAATAACTTGATATGATAAGGGCGTATTTAAGACATACGCCCTTATTTTTTCTCTTATTCTATGAAACGACCGTATCATACCCTACTTTTGCTGGCTATCGCTCTTGTGGTATCCTGCCAGCGTAGCGAAGTCTATGACGTTGCAGCTCCTGATCCTGTGGACCAGCATTTCTACATACCGGGAAAGGCCTGCATCAAGGTTACAGAAGAACTTTCTCAGAGACTTGAGGCAGGTGAGGAGCCGGCCGGTCTGGCAGAGGTCGGAGTTCTTAAAAGAACTTTCTCTCACGGAGGCCGATTTGAAGAAAGGATGCGCAGGTCCGGGCTTCATCTGTGGTATGATGTCGAATTTGATTCTTCTACTCCTTTGACTAAGGCAGGCGAGTCCCTGATGGGCATTCCGGGAATCGAGATGGTGGAATATGTTCCTGTCGTACGCTCTTCTGAATCCTCACATTTCTTCAATGACCCGGATCTGAGGAAGCAGTGGCATTATACAAATGCCGGAAACCCACTTACAGGTCTTGTGGCGGGCTGTGATATAAATGTCAGGCCGGCCTGGGAACGCGGAGTGGTAGGATCTGAAAATGTCGTCGTTGCTGTGCTTGACCACGGTGTCGATGTAAACCACGAAGACCTTAAAGACAATATCTGGCAGGGAACGGATCCGGACGGCAACCCTATTAACGGATATAATTTCGTTATGGGCAATTATAACATCATTCCTGAGGATCACGGAACGCACGTCGCCGGAACCATTGCAGCGGTCAATAATAATGCGATCGGTATAAGCGGTATTGCAGGAGGTGACGCGTCCAAAGGAATAAAGGGTGTCCGCATTATGTCCTGTCAGACAATGGCAGGGGATAACGGCGGTAATGAGGCGGATGCCTTTGTATGGGCTGCAAACAATGGAGCTGTCATAGCCCAGAACAGTTGGGGCTATCTGACCGAAGACGGATCTGATATTGGAGATACCCCTAGGTATGTTAAGGATGCTATTGACTATTTCAATGAGTTCGCCGGATGCGATGAGAATGGTAATCAGCTCCCGGACAGTCCGATGAAGGGTGGTATCGTCGTCTTTGCTGCCGGTAATGAGTCAAAACCGTACGGATACCCAGCTTCATACGAGGGCTGTATAGCCGTCTCTTCCATAGCCGGTGATTTCAAGGCTGCATCTTATACCAATCACGGCAAATGGGTCGATATAGCGGCTCCAGGTGGAGAATCGAGCAAAATGCATCTGGTTCTCAGTACGGTACCGGGCAATTCATACGACGGATATCAGGGAACTTCTATGGCCTGTCCTCACGTCAGCGGTGTGGCTGCCCTTATTCTTTCTGAATTCGGAGGCCCTGGATTTACCCGCGACCAGCTCATAGAGCGTCTTCTTAAGACGGCCAGAGACATTGCGTTGCAGCCGGAACTTATGGGTGCAGGATTGGTAGATGCTTCGGCTGCAGTCGCTCATTATGGCGAAGTCCTCCCACCGGCACCGGAATTCGCGAAGGCTGAATTGACTTCAGGCTCATCTTTCAATATCAAATTCATTATGCCGGCAGACAATGAGGGCGTTGAATGCAGATCTGCCGAGCTTCTCTACAGTTCAGAACCGTTTACCGAAATCACCACTTCTCTCCAGAGGATTCCGATCACCGTTTCCAAGGTGGCTGTCGGAGATACTCTTTCGGTAATGCTTGATAAACTGGCCCTCAATTCAACATACTATTGCTCAGCAGTAGGTTATGATGTCTTTGGCAATGCTTCTGCTCTTACGGAGAATATAACCCTCCGTACCCTCGATAACCTGCCTCCTGTCATTCAGGCACTTGACGGCACAGAGCACACTTTCAAGCAGTTTATGCAGCCGAGACTTCAGTTCAATATCAGCGATCCGGAGAATGAACTTGGCGAGGTCCGCTATGAAGAGGCGACCGCATTCGAGACATTCTATATCGAGGATGGAATCTATCGCATAGATATTGACGCTCAGAAAATTCCTGCAGGAACATATAAGTCCCGTATTGTCGCTTCCGATGTATATGGCGTCGAGGCGGAGTGTGAGATTACTTTCACAGTGGAAGAAAACAATGCTCCTGCAGCATCGCAGCCGATTGAAAACGTTCTTTTCAATTCTAAAACCAAGACCAAGACGGTTACCCTGTCTGATCATTTCACAGATGAGGATGGCGAGACCTTGAAGTATTCGATCCAATCTTCTGCCGAGTCCGTAGCAAAAGGCTCGGTCGCCAAAGATGTCCTCACTCTGACTTCCATAGGATATGGTATGGCCCAGATAACTGTCACAGCGTCCGATGCCCTCGGCAAGACTGCTTCTGCTGTTTTCAACGTAGTGGTGAGGGACGGTTCGAATGCATACGACCTCTATCCTAATCCGATCACAGACGGCAGACTTTATGTCAGAGGTGCCCAGGCTGATGAGGTGGATGTCGTGATTTCAGGAGCTTCCGGAACTGTTGTGTTTGACGGGAAGGTGAACCCTGACCCATTTAACCCAGCGGTTGTGGATCTTACCGGTATTACTTCTGGAGTGTATAATGTAAAGGTGACTTCCAAGTCCGGCAAGTCATTCTCTCAAAATGTTGTCAAGCTATGATGAGAAAAAGATTTTTGATATTATGTGTGATGTCGGCAATCCCTTTCTTGTCGATGAACGCTCAGACGGCCTCTTTCCTTAATCTTCCTGATGATGCACGTGATATGGCTACAGGCGGTATCAAGGCTGTAGGTGATGCCGCAAGGGCTATAGATACGACAGTAGTGGACGCATCGGTGTCGTATTTCAGCTGGAGCCCGAAGGGAGTCGGAAGCAACATTATCGATGCTGATGTCAGTTATCGTTTCAATAAGGTCGCAATACTTGCACAGGCAAGGTTCAATACATACGGTTCTTATCCGATGAGTGATGCTTCAGGTGTCGTGACGGGCTCATATAAGCCTCTGGAACAGTCGATAGGGCTTGGCGCGGCATATTCCATCATTGATGGTCTTGCAGTGTCTGTATTGGCTAAATATGTGGGTTCCGGCCTTGCTCCGGAAGCCAAGGCGTCAGCCTTCTGTGCTGATGTCAATGTGGTGTATGCCGTGAAGAGTCTCAAAGTGGGACTTCTTGCCGCAAACCTCGGAACCAAGCTGAACTACTCCTCATCAAGTGCTCCTCTCCCTATGCTTATCAAGGCAGGTGTCCAGAATGACTTTGCATTTGGAGAGAAATTCGGTCTTCAGATAGGTCTTGGAGCCGGTTACCTTGCGCAGTCACCGAACAAGGCTGTAGTAGTGGATGCCGGAGCGGACTTCA
Source organism: Bacteroidales bacterium (assembly GCA_015060395.1). Lineage (GTDB taxonomy): Bacteria > Bacteroidota > Bacteroidia > Bacteroidales > UBA932 > Cryptobacteroides. The sequence goes on along the minus strand of SUYP01000002.1, from coordinate 90,473 downwards.
GAATGTTCGATATGTTCTCACTGAGGGCCGGATACCATTATTCTACCGATGTCAAAGCTGCACCTTCATATATGTCGGCGGGCTTGGGTTTCGACATATCTATGATTTCGTTGTCGGCGGCTTATCTGATAGCTTCCGGCCCTGTATCAGGCACCCTGTGTGCCACAATAGGGGTCAGGTTCTGATCTGGAATACTACCTGAACCTTCTGGTTATTTACATAAATATTGAAAGCGGCCGGTCCCTGTGAAGGAACCGACCGCTTGCTTTGTCGGCGTAATGTGATATCTGCCCTGCTGGAAATGAAAAAGCGGCAGTCATTGACCACCGCTCTCCAGCTATAAGAAAAACCCTTAAAAGGGAACCTTTCTTTATGAAAGTTTATTGATATAAACTGCGATACCGCTCTTGAGGTTTGCAGCTTTGTTCTTGTGGATAACACCGATCTTTGCGAGCTTGTCGATCATTGCATAGACCTTTGGAGCGTTAGCCTCGGCTGCTGCCTTGTCGGTTGTGTTACGAATCGCACGGATTGCGTTTCTTGTAGTCTTTGCATAATACTTATTATGCAATCTGCGCCTTTCGCTCTGGCGATAGCGCTTGTCTGCTGATGCGTGATTTGCCATTATTTTTATTTTTTATATTTCTTGTAGTCGGTAGGGGAATCGAACCCCTCTTGCAAGAATGAAAATCTTGAGTCCTAACCGATAGACGAACCGACCAAACTGACCATTTTTTACAAATGGGAGTGCAAAGGTATGAATTAATTTGTAAAATACAAAATAATTTTATTCTTTTATTGCATCATTTTCAGTTTTTGACCACTCGAAAGAATAGAGAACTGATTCTACCTGTCTGAGATACTGTCTCTTATCGTATTTCGGAGCATAAACGAAAGCAAGGAGAACGATCATATCCTTTCCGTCCTGGCTGTAGAATGCGTGTGCTACAAAAGGACCTCCCATATAATCGTTGTGAACATCCCAAAGGCCTCTGATCTCAGCGAATGCGTGTCCTTTGTAATTGAGGTACTTCACTGACGGATCTATGACAGGGGCGATGGTCATATATGTATTCTCGAACATACCGGGTACATTCTTCTGAAGCATAGCCTTGATGTTGTCTATGAGGGAAGTCCTGCTCATCATATCCTCACCTTCCACTACAGGGTATTTGAAGGCCAGAATGCTCTGCTGGGTGCCCTGTGGCGCGTATGTTATCCATACGAAGTCTGATGTCTTCATCTTGAGCTGGTAGCCTGACGGGTAGTGTGGGGACCCTCCGATGACTTCTGCTGTCGCAGGGGCGAGTGCCCTTTCCTCGTATCTCTTCGCATTGGCGATCACGCGGTCGCGCTCAGCCTGCTCGAGAGTGGTTATCAGCTTCTGGCTGTTCTCCTTGATGAGTGTCACGGCAGTCTCGGCATCGTTGGCGTTGATGTTGATGACGCACTGAGGAGCCGCCCATACATCTTTCCTGATGACTATTCCCGGCTCGGTCACCTTGCTGTCAATGTTCACGAGAATGATGTTCCTGTGTATCTGGAACATATTGTTGAATCCGCTTGGAGCCACATCGACGAGGTTGTAGAGAGGCTCGCGCTGCGGAAGGAAAGGACAGTCTGCTGTGAGTGTGTCGCGGAGCACTGTGCCCACTGCACCTTCCCACAGACCCTTGTCAATCACGACGATTACTTCGCCGGCCTTTCCGCTGATGTTCGGGAGGAGGGCTTTCTTGCGCTTATCTTCGCTGCAGGAAGCTATGGTAAGGACTGCTGTCACAGCCACCACCAGATATGTAAGGAATCTTTTCATATTTTGTGTTTTTTATCTGAATAATCGTGCTATGTCGTTCCCGAAGGCGAGAATCATAAGTCCGAATACCAATATCATTCCTATGATCTGCATCGCATACAGGAAATTGTCGCTAGGCTTACGGCCTGTTATCATTTCATATATGGTGAACACTATATGGCCTCCGTCCAGAGCCGGGATCGGCAGAAGGTTCATCACGCCGAGCATAATGGACAGGAGAGCCAGGATGCTCAGGAAGCTGTACCAGTCCCAGCTGGCCGGGAATATCTGGCCTATGGCTATGAAACTGCCGACAGATTTGTAGGCTTCTGTGCTTGGCGTAGCCACGAGCTTCAGGTCCTGGATATATCCTCCTATCGTGCTGAAAGTCTTTCTGAAGCCTGCCGGGATCGACGAGAGGAATGTATATTCCCTTGAGAGTATGTCCGGCTGCATCAGCAGGACTCCGAGGCGTCCGGTCGTGTCAACGGCCATATCCAATGTTACCGTATCCGCGTCGCGGAGAAATGCCACAGCAATCTCTTCTCCCGGATGTTTTTCGAGGATCGGCCAGGCTTCCTGGACATAATTCACCTCTTCTCCGGCAACTGTTATGACCATATCACCCTTCCTGACGTCAAGACCGGCGTTAGGTGATGTTTCGGAGACAGACTGGACCTTGAACGGCAGAGCCAGGTCGAACATTCCCGGAGTGTTGAGCACCTGACCTATCATACTGTAGTCTATATATATATTGACTGTGTCTCCGTCCCTCAGCACCTTTGCCTTGCTGGCGGTCTGCCTTGCGAGGTCTGCCTGAAGCATACCGAAATCCTCCGGTATATAGTCATCGAAGCTCAGGATCTCGTCTCCGTTGCGGAAGCCCATCTCGTATGCCAGTTCGTTGACATATATCTTGTTGCCCTTGTTAGGGAGGTAGCTCTCTCCCCAGATGTCAAGGATGACTGAATACATCAGAATGGCGAATATGAAGTTGAACATCACGCCTCCGGCGATGACGAAGAGACGCTGCCAGGCCGGCTTTGCACGGTATTCCCAAGGCTGAGGCTCGGTCTTGAGATGTTCTGTGTCCATAGATTCGTCGATCATACCGGCAATCTTGCAGTAGCCTCCGAGAGGAAGCCATCCGATGCCGTATTCTGTCTCCCATCCTGCGGCTTTCGGGAACAGCCGGGCGAACCAGCCGGTCTTTGTGCTCAAGAGCTTTGTGTTTCCGGCATCGAAGAACAGGAAGAATTTGTCAACCCTTATGCCGAATGCCTTTGCAAAGATGAAGTGCCCGAATTCGTGGACGAGTATGAGTATGGCAAGAGCAAGTATTACTTGAAGTGTCTTTATGATTACGATCATTTACAGGCTGGTTTAGAATGATTTCCTGCCCGAGATTTTTCCGATCAGTTCGGAAGCTCTGGCAAGGATGGTCTCGTTTGTTTCGAAAATGGTTTCAAGATCAGGGTCGGCTGCAAAATCCGCACCATTCATACACTGACCGACTATGTCGGTGATCTCATAGAAGCCGATCTCCTCTCTGAGGAATGCCGCTACGGCCGCTTCATTGGCTGCATTCATTATGCAGGCCATATTTCCGCCTTTTTCCAATGCTTCGTAGGCCAGTCCGAGAGCGGGAAATTTTTCCGGATCGGGTGCAAAGAACGACATCTTTCCGAGTTCTGCAAAATTCAGCTTGCGGTTGTCCAGAGGCAGTCTGAACGGGTAGCTGAATGCGAATTGGATGGCTTCGCGCATATCCGGATGCCCCATCTGGGCTATTACCGAGCCGTCGGCATATTCCACCATAGAATGGATGATCGATTCGGGATGTATGACCACCTGTATCTTGTCTCCTGGCGTTCCGAACAGCCAGCGTGCCTCGATGATCTCAAGCCCCTTGTTCATCATTGTGGCGGAGTCGATGGTTATCTTGCTGCCCATACTCCAGTTAGGATGGTTGAGCGCCTGGGCTCTTGTGGCCTTGGCTATGTCTTCGCGGTTCCAGGTGCGGAAAGGGCCTCCGGATGCGGTGAGGTGGATCTTTTCTATAGGCGCTCCTGCCGAACCCATAAGGCACTGGAAGATCGCGGAATGTTCAGAATCCACAGGCAGTATCCTTGCGCCGTGCCTTTCTGCCAGGCCCATAACGATCTTGCCGGCTGCAACCAACGTCTCCTTGTTGGCCAGTGCTATGGTCTTGCCGGCCTTGACTGCCGCAACAGTCGATGACAGGCCGCTGAATCCTACCATTGAAGTTAGGACGATGTCGATATTGTCTCCTGTGACGAGGTCGCAGACAGACTGCATTCCGGCAAATACCTTTATATAATGCGGCTGCAGGGCCTCTGCGACTTCATTGTATTTCTCTTCATTGCAGATCACTACAGCGTTCGCATCGAATTCGACAGCCTGCTGTATCAGAAGCTCAGAGCTGTTGTTGGCTGTCAGCAGCTCCACTTCGAAAAGGTCGCGATGCTGTCTTATGACGTCAAGAGCCTGCCTTCCTATCGAACCCGTAGATCCCAATATGGCTATATGCCTTTTTTCCATAATTTAAAAACTTATATATCTGGACGGATCGATGGCTTCGCCCTTGTACCATAATTCGAAGTGGAGATGGTCTCCTGTGGAGAGGCTGCCGGTGTTGCCGATAAGGGCTATAGGCGAACCTGCAGTGACCTTGTCGCCGGTCTTCTTCAGAAGCTTCTCGTTGTGCTTGTAGATGGATATGATGTCACCGTCGTGCTGTATCTGGATAGTATATCCGTCTTCTTCGCTCCATCCGTCATTGATGACAGTCCCGTCCAAGGTCGCCTTTACGACCGATCCTTCCGGTGCTGTTATATCGATATAAGGATGTATGGCCGGGTCGAATCCCTGGGAAACGACACCTTTGAGAGGGGTGAAGAAATGCAGGCCTTCGATAGGAAGGTTCCTCTTGTCTCTGCCGGAGATGTCGAACTGTTCTTCTTCCTTTACCTGCTGCCTCAGAAGCGAGTCCTTCAGGGCTAGTTCAGAGGCATCCGACGTGTTTTCGGTCTTGCTGCGGCTTGCGTTTATGAGGCTGTCGATCTTGAGAGGCTCCTCTCCTTCCACCACTCTTCTGAGGTTTTCCGAATACAGCTCCCAGCGGTAGATCACATTCTCGAGGGAATCGATGCGTATGGCGTTCTGGATGGCGGCCCTTTTCGAGTGTGCATCAGGATAACCAGGGATGAATGTCCTTACCGGAGTGAATGCAATGACTGAATATATGATGGCCGTCAGGACCACTATGATACTGACAATGGCCACAAAGAAGTTGGTCTTTGTGAAGTGGATGTTGAGAAGATGCTCGTGCGTCTTGTCGTCGATCAAGGCAAGGCGGAACTTGCTGGGCCTGTTGTCTTTATTGGCTTTGCTCATAATTTTTCTTAACTTTGCCCCCGAATGGACAGGATAATCGGTATAGACTACGGAAGGAAGCGCGTGGGTGTTGCGGTAAGCGACCCCCTCGGCATATTCGCGTCTGCCCTGGAGACGGTACAATCTGCAAAGATAATAGAATATCTCAAAAAATATGCTGAAAATGAGAATGTAGTGCGTTTCGTCGTGGGGTATCCGGTGAATATGGACGGTGCTCCGTCTGAAGCGGCGAAGGATGTGGATGTCTTTCTGAAACAGTTGGCCAAGGCCTTTCCTGAAGTGCCTGTGACCCTTGAAGATGAGCGCTTCACCTCGGTTCTCGCGCACAGGGCTATGATAGACGGTGGAATGAAGGCGAAGGACCGCAAGGACAAGGAGTCGGTCGATAAGATAAGCGCAGCTATAATTCTTCAGAGCTATATGGATAAGGCTTCCGGAGGCGCGAAATTTGCAGTAGATCCTCTTCTTGTGCCGGACTCTATGTCCTCTAAAGTGACAAAGAAAAAAAGAAGATAAGCTTATGATATTACCAATTTATTTATACGGTTCTGCAAAGCTCCGCAATGAGAATCAGGAGGCGGACCTTCAGGACAGGGAAGGCTTGACGAAGCTCATAGCCGATATGGAGGAGACCCTCAAGGAGGCTGACGGCTGCGGTCTTGCGGCTCCCCAGGTGGGTGTAAACCTCCGTCTGGTGATTGTTGACGGAAGAGATCTTACCGAGACATACGACTATCTCAAGGACTTCCGCAGGGTTATGATCAATCCGGTCGTGCTTGAGGAGAGCGAGGAGACCTGCGAGTTCTCTGAAGGCTGTCTCAGCGTGCCTGGAATCTATGCGGAGGTAACACGTCCCTCTAAGATCAAAGTCGAGTATTATGACGAGAATTTCGAAAAGGTAGTCGAGGAGTTCGATCGTTTCGCCTGCCGTATGGTACAGCACGAACTGTCGCATCTCGAAGGAAATCTCTTCGTTGACAATGTGTCGCCGATCCGTCGCAAGATGATTGCCAGAAAGCTTCAGGCCATCTCAAAGGGTACAGTCCAGACACGATATAAATCAAAGAAATAATGGGAGCATTTCACGCATACGATATAAGGGGAGTTTATAATGTTGACTTCGATAAGGATATCGCCTACAAGGTGGGCTTCTTCCTCCCTGAACTCCTTTCGGCAGACAAGGTGCTGGTGGGCCGTGATGCCAGAGTCTCTTCCGATGAGATCCACGAGTATCTTCTCAAGGGTCTCACAGATGCGGGCGCGGATGTATATGACATCGGACTCAGCACGACTCCGATGGTATATTTCGGTACTGCGAACTATGGCTTCAAGGCATCTGTGCAGATAACCGCATCACATAATCCTGCCGAGTACAACGGTATGAAGGTGTCTCGCGAGAATGCCCTTCCGGTCGGCCTGGACACCGGACTGGGACAGATCAAGGAGTGGATCGAGAGCGGACGCGAGTGCGTGCCTGCAGCTGTCAGGGGAAGTGTCCGACAGATGGATATAAAGGCAGATTATCTTGAATTCCTTCTCAAATACAAGGGTGACTGGTCATCGCTCAAGATTGCGATGGACGTGTCGAACGGTATGGCGTCGCTTTTTGTGCGTGACATATTCGGAGATCAGCCTGCATATATATATGAGGAAATGGACGGTCGTTTCCCGAATCACGAACCTAACCCGCTGGTACAGAAGAATGTGGAGGACCTGAAGAATCTTGTGGCTGAGACCGGGGCTGATATCGGAGTCATCTTCGACGGAGATGCTGACCGTGTGATGTTCGTGGATGAGAACAGCAGATTCATATCCCCGGATCTTATGATTGCCGTGCTCGGACATTATTTCCTTGAAGAAAGGGGAGAGAAGGGGTATATCCATCAGGATATCAGAAGTTCCAAGGCCATAGGCGAATATCTTGCGCCGATGGGCGGTGTGATGAATACCTGGAGGGTCGGCCGTGCGTATGCGGCGCTCAAGCTTCGCGAAATCGATGGCGTATATGGCGGCGAGCTTGCCGGTCACTATTATTTCCGTGACTTCTTCTATTCAGACAGCGGCCTTCTTGCCGCCATACTGATAATCAACGTTGTGGCGAAGATGAAGGCTCAGGGTGTCTCGTTGAGTCAGCTTATCGCCCGTATCGAGAAGTATCAGAATTCAGGTGAGATCAATTTCCGCCTGGAGGACAAGAAAGGTGCTATGGATGCAGTCCGTGATTATTTCACAGCGTCGGAACAATCGACCGCATATATGGATTTCGACGGCTACCGTGTGGAGTTCCCTGACTGGTGGTTCAATATAAGACCTTCAAATACAGAACCTTACCTTCGTTTCCTGTGTGAGGCCACTTCACAGGAACTTCTTGAAGAGAAGGTCGCCAAGGTGAGAGAAATACTGACAGAACGCTTCGGAGCAAAATAATATGAGAGTTATGAGGCATATCCTGACCGCATTGATTGCGTTTTTTGCAATATCGTTTACTTCCGAAGCTGTCCGTCCGGTGAGGATCGACACAACCAAGACTCATCTCGTGATTCCTCGTCCGGCTCTGGAGCCTATCAAGTCACTGGTGACATCGACTTCAGATGCCATCGACACGCTGGACACAGCCAACGAGCACATCAAGGTGATACTTCACGCCGACAATACCTGGCATTATTACAAGACCCCTGATTATCAGCAGGTTGCAGGCGTTTATGATGCCAATTGGGAAGACAATTCGACCAATCCTTACAGAATCGAGCAGAAGGATCTTCCGGACGAATGGGCGATCTGGCTTGTGGACAGCCTTGATCAATATCATTGTCCGTTCCAGGGCTCGGTATATCACAGGGGCAAGTTCGGTGTCCGCCGCGGCCGCCGTCATCAGGGTGTGGATCTGCCGCTCAAGACAGGCGATCCGATATACGCCGCATTCACCGGCAAGGTCAGGGTCTCCAAGTATTGGGGAGCATTCGGTAATCTTGTGATCATCCGTCACGATAACGGCATCGAGACCTTCTATGCGCATCTCTCGAAGAGATATGTAGAGGTCGGCGACTGGGTCAATGCCGGTGACGTCATAGGCCTCGGAGGTTCAACTGGACGCTCAACCGGCCCTCATCTCCATTTCGAGACGCGATATAACGGCTTCGCCTTTGACCCTCAGTGGCTTATAGACTTTGAAAACGGACTTCTCCGTCACAGACTCTTCGTCCTGAAGAAGAAGTATTTCAATATCTACAGCAACTACGAGCAGGATTTCGACGATGAAATAAAGAACGAGGAGGACGACAAGAAAGAGGATGCTGAAAGAGAGGCAATGCGCTGGTACACCATCAAGTCTGGTGACACCCTTGGCCGCATCGCCATCAACAACGGCACTACCGTCAACGCCCTCTGCCGCCTCAACGGCATCAAGCCGACAACCACTCTTAAGATCGGCCGAAAGATCAGAGTGAGATAATTTGACACCTCGGACGCTTTTGATTGAAAAAGCATCCGAGGTGTTCTTCATATAGGCGGTTTTGGTTGGAAATCCGTTGACCTCGGTCAGAAAGAGTGAGAAAAGTGACCAAGCTACATTGCAAGACAACGACGGATCTGACTTTCGCTGATATGCAATTTTCTGTAAAGGTGTTCGGCAATCTGCTGTTTCTCAGACCTTGTCAGCAGGTAGATAGACGGTTTTCCGTATTTAGGAAGTATGTTTCTGTCAATTTCCGTACAGATGTCAATGTCAGAGGGCCTTCTATAGTCTGCCTTGCCGTTCTCATATATCAGCAGTTTCTCTGTCTTGTCAGTCTTTACGCCGGATTCTATAGTCGCAATGTTGATCGGGGGCTGATTGTTCTGGTCTTTCTTCTGTTCTGCTTCCCATTCTTCTGATGATTTCCGGCTCATATACCAGTTGAATGCGCGTGGAGTGACGAAAAGGTTTTCTACTTGCGGGATGTCCAGTACGCTTTCTCTCAGGAAGATTCCACTTTCACTCATCTTATATGTAGCAGGGTATTCTGCAGCTTTTCCTATGAACTGGCGGTAGTGCCTTGGATCGATAAGTCTCTGACAAGGTGTCTTCCCCATTTCCTTCATAAAGATCGCATTTGCCGAACAATGTGGATATCCGTATGGAATCGGTGCGATACCGTGATGGAGCGCATTCCTAAGGACATAACTTGCTGCTGCAAGAAGATGGTGGTAGCCGACAACTTCCATAGTGAAATGCCTCTTTTCTCCGAGTTTGCCAGATCTATGATACTTTCTGTTGAAATACATACTATATGACATCCGGAAGAAATACATAAGATCTTTCGGGACTTCAGTCTGCACCAGTTTGTGGCAGTGCGTGGACATAAATGATTCGACAAGTCCGGCAGATCCGGTCTTGTATAGGGCGATAGCAAAGCAGTTGAATCCTCTGTTGTAATCTTCAAGGTCTCTGAACAGGACCTCTTCTCCTGCCGACAGGCATAAATGGTAAGTCTTTTTCATATCATTATATCTTTTCCACATTCGGGCGCTTCTTTCCTTCTTCACATCCTTCTCACGATGTTATGATATGCAAATGTATGAAATACAATTGATAACTATTCAGTTTTCTTCCTTGAAAACGCAATCATTTTACACCTTGGACGGAAATACGGGAAAAAACGTCCGAGCTGTATCTGAAACCATTGCAAAAAGCCAATAAAGAGAACACCTTGGACGTTTTCGTGATGATTTCCGTCCAAGGTGTTCTCCTATATCAGGATCCTTCGCTGACGCTCAGGATGACAATGTCATATCCTTACTCCCACTCGATGGTTGCGCTTGGCTTCGGCGAGAGGTCGTAGCATACGCGGTTCACGTTCGGAACCTCTGCGAGGATGCGGTCGGTGATCTTCATCAGGATCGGCCAGTCGATCTGCTCGATGCTTGCTGTCATCGCGTCGATGGTGTTTACGGCGCGGATGATCACAGGCCAGTCGTATGAGCGTGCGTTGTCGCGTACTCCCACTGATTTGAAGTCAGGAACCACGGTGAAATACTGCCATACCTTCTTGTCAAGGCCGGCGAGAGCAAATTCCTCACGGAGGATCGCGTCAGCCTCGCGGAGAGAGTGGAGACGGTCGCGTGTGATGGCTCCGAGACAACGTACTCCGAGACCCGGACCTGGGAACGGCTGACGGTAAACCATCTCGTACGGAAGACCGAGTTCAACACCGCAGGCACGTACCTCGTCCTTGAAAAGCTGCTTCAGAGGCTCTACGAGCTCGAACTGAAGGTCATCAGGAAGACCGCCTACATTGTGATGGGACTTAACGACCTTTGCTGTCTTTGTACCGCTTTCCGCTATGTCAGGATATATTGTGCCCTGTCCGAGGAAATCGATTCCGTCAAGTTTGCGTGCCTCCTCTTCGAATACGCGGATGAATTCTCCACCGATGATCTTTCTCTTCTGCTCCGGATCCGCTACGCCTTCAAGAAGGCCAAGGAAACGGTCGGTCGCATCAACATATATGAGGTTGGCGCTAAGCTGGTTACGGAATACTTCGATCACATTCTCAGACTCACCCTTGCGCATAAGTCCGTGGTTTACGTGAACGCAGTAGAGCTTGTCTCCGATGGCCTTGAGAAGGAGTGCGGCAAGAACAGAACTGTCAACTCCGCCTGAAAGCGCGAGAAGCACCTTCTTGTCGCCTACCTGCTTGCGTATGAGCTCTACCTGGTCTGCAACGAAGTTCTTCATATTCCAGTTGGCCTCCGCCTTGCAGATGTCGAATACGAACGGCCTGATGGCTTCCTTCATTGCTTCTTCGTCATTTCCGAACTGCTCCAGCTTGATTTCGCAGAGGGCCTTGTCGTGGCCGGCAGCCATAACCGGAATGCCGGTCTGATAGATTTCCGGAAGGATGTCGATCTCCTTTCCGTCAATGATGTTGTTAGGACCACCGTTGACGATGACGCCTTTTACGTTAGGCAGAGCCTTCAGCTCTTCTGCTGTGATGTCGTGAGGGTGGATTTCGCTGTAAACGCCTAATGCGCGTACCGCTCTTGCGAGAACTGTGTTCTCGTGACTTCCAAGGTCAAGAATAACGATCATATCCTGTTTCATAGTCACTAATAGTTTATTTCGGGCGCAAAAATATAAAAAGTGTTTCAATTTTTTTCTAAAAATATCTAATTTTGCAAATCTTTTTCGAACGGGTTTTCCGGTCGGGCAGCTGTATGCTGTCAAATGATTAATTATTAGGCATATATGCAGGAAATCAGAAACATTGCGATCATCGCGCACGTTGACCACGGCAAGACTACTCTGGTTGACAGGATGATCTATCAGGCGCGTCAGGCGCGCGAGCAGGAGAAGCTGGGAGAGCTGATCCTCGACAACAACGACCTCGAAAGGGAACGAGGCATCACTATTCTGGCAAAGAATGTATCGGTTATATATAAAGGCGTAAAGATCAACGTGATCGACACCCCGGGCCATAGTGACTTCGGAGGTGAGGTCGAGCGCGTGCTCAATATGGCGGACGGAGTCATCCTTCTTGTGGATGCATTCGAGGGATGTATGCCTCAGACGAGGTTTGTGCTCCAGAAGGCTATCGAGATGGGAAAGAAGCCGGTTCTGGTCATCAACAAGGTCGATAAGCTCAACTGCCGTCCGGACGAGGTGCAGGAAGAGGTGTTCGACCTGATGTTCTCCCTCGGAGCTACTGAGGATCAGCTTGATTTCCGCACTGTCTATGGAAGTGCAAAGCAGGGATGGATGTCATACGACTGGAAGCAGCCGACAAATGACATCACGGCTCTTCTGGATACGATTCTTGAAGTGATTCCTTCTCCGGAGTTTGTCGAGGGTACCCCTCAGATGCTCATATCTTCTCTTGAATATTCTCCATACGTGGGACGTATAGCTGTGGGACGTGTCACCAGAGGCTCCCTCGGCGCTGGAATGAACATAACGCTCTGCAAGAGATATGATATAATGCAGAAGCAGAAGATCAAGGAACTGATGGTCTTTGACGGTCTCGGCAAGGCGAAGGTGGAAGAGGTACAGTGCGGCGACATCTGCGCCGTAGTGGGTCTTGAGGGCTTTGAGATAGGCGATACAATCGCTGATTTCGAGAATCCTGAGGCTCTGCCTCCTATCGAGGTCGATGAGCCTACGATGAGTATGCTCTTCTGCATCAATAATTCTCCTTTCTTCGGCAAGGAAGGTAAATTCGTGACTTCAAGGCACTTGAAGGAGCGTCTTGAGAAGGAACTTGAAAAGAATCTCGCCCTGAGGGTGAAACCGGGCCCTAATGCTGATTCCTTTATTGTGTATGGCCGTGGAGTCCTTCATCTTTCGGTCCTCATCGAAACGATGCGACGCGAGGGTTTCGAACTTCAGGTCGGACAGCCTAAGGTGCTCGACAAGGTCATAGGAGGCCAGCGCTGCGAGCCGATCGAGATGCTCACCATCGACGTCCCTGAGGAGTTCGTGGGAAGGGCTATCGAGATGGTTACCCGCAGGAAGGGCGCGCTCATCCAGATGGAGGGCAGGGGGGACCGTACCCATCTCGAGTTCGATATTCCGTCGCGCGGACTTATGGGACTCAGGAGCAACCTTCTCACTGCGACACAGGGAGAAGCTGTCGTAGCTCACCGTCTCAAGGGATATGAACCGTACAAGGGTGATATCGAGCGCCGTACAAACGGCTCGCTTGTTTCGCTCGAGACGGGACTTTCCGTTGCATATTCGATGGACAAGCTTCAGGACAGAGGACGTTTCTTCATAGAGCCTGGCGTGGAAATCTATGAGGGTCAGGTCGTTGGAGAGCATACACGTGAGCGTGACCTTACCATCAATATATGCAAGACGAAGAAGCTCACCAATATGCGAGCTTCAGGAAGTGATGACAAGGTTATGCTTCCTCCTCCGATCGTCTTCTCTCTTGAGGAGGCTTTGGAGTATATTCAGGAGGATGAACTGGTTGAGGTGACACCTAAATCTATGAGACTCAGGAAGATACTCCTCAGTGAGCTGGAGCGCAAGAGAAAAAGTTCTGATATAAATTGCTAATAATAAAAGTTTTTGTTACCTTTGCGGGCTCAAATCTGTTTACGGGTCGCTATGAACGATAATTTTATAATACCTTTAAATGGATTGGCTGCCGGAGAAAACACTTTCTCGTGGCACGCCGGCAAGGAGTTCTTCGAAGCTTTTGAGAATACGGAAGTCCTTGATGCCGAACTGGATGTATCGGTATCGGTGGAGAAGTCAGGCCGGTATGTGGGGGTCGATTGTGCGGTTGACGGCTATGTGACTGTTTCCTGTGACAGATGTCTTGAGGATCTTCGTATGCCGATAGGCACCGATATAATGCTCAGTGTCAAATTCGGTGAGGAGGAGTCTTCGGAAGATCATCAGGAGGGTGAAAGGGAGATAGTGTTCGTACCGGAAGGCGATGCGGAACTTGATCTGAGCCAGGTCATATATGACTATGTGTGTCTTGCCCTTCCGATGCAGCGCCACCATAACGATGGAGAGTGTAATCCTGAAGCGATGAGGTATCTCTCCGGAGGTGAGCCGGTTCAGGCGGGGGAGGATGCGGATAATCCCTTTGCCGCTTTGAAGGAAATGATGAAGCAATAAGAATAACAAATAATTAAAAATATAGAATAATGGCACATCCAAAACACAAAGTCTCAAAGCAGAGACGTGACAAGAGAAGAACACACGACGTTGCTGTAGTTCCTACACTCGCAACTTGTTCAAACTGTGGTGCTACAATTATGTATCACAGAGTATGTCCTGAGTGCGGTTTCTACAGAGGCCGTCAGATCATCGAGAAGAAGGCAGAGTAATCTGATTCTTTTTATGGCCCTGTAGTTCAACGGATAGAATGGAGGTTTCCTAAACCTTAGATAGCAGTTCGATTCTGCTCGGGGCTACGAAAGGGGGATGCATTGACGCATCCCCCTTTTCGTGTTTGATATTTGTCCGATTATGATTATCTTTGTATGTTAAACCAAATGTTTTTGATGATGAAAAAGGTAATCGCAACTCCGGATGCACCCAAGGCGGTGGGCCCGTATTCACAGGCAATTGAAGTGAATGGAACTCTTTATATTTCAGGTCAGATCCCCGTGAATCCTGCCGACGGTAAGGTTCAGGAGGACATCGTGGCTGCCGCACATCAGTCTCTCAAGAATATCGGTGCCATCCTCAAGGAGGCTGGAATGACTTACGACAATGTAGTCAAGACAACTGTTCTTCTTGCGGATATCGCTGATTTCAAGGCTGTTAACGAGGTGTATGCAGAGTATTTCACAGGTGACAAGCCTGCAAGAGCCTGCTATCAGGCTGCTGCGCTCCCTCTTGGTGTGAAGGTAGAAATCGAGGCTATCGCAGTAAAATAATGAGCAGGAAGTCCATCATACTTTGTCTGGCCGTACTGGCTGTGATGATTCTGGGAATAGGTGTTGCCGTGGCGGTACTTTATTCCGGAACCGGAGGTGAGAAGACCCGCGGCGGAAATGTCGTGCCGGATCAGGAACGCTATATGCTCCTGCCGGCCGTTCCTGCTGATGCTGTTCTTGTCGCCTGTCTATCCGATACGGAAGATGCTCTTGATGGACTGCTCTCTGGTTTCGGATTCCCGTCGGAGCTTGCAGATACGCTCTCTGCCGGGAATTTCAGATCCATAGCATCCTCTGCTATGGTGGCTTCGCTTCATTACAGCGGTAAGCTTCAGCCTCTTTATGTCTTTGATGCCGGACGGGCCTCGTCAGAACCTTCGGAGAATGCTGTGGCTCTGATGGAATTTGCCCGCAGGAGGAATATGACGGCGGAATTCGTTGACTGTTCTTCTCTCGGACAGGGAGGCAGGGATATCTCAAAGCGTTCGCTTGTTATAATCTCGGAGTCGGATCTCCTTGTAAAATCGTCCCTGAGGCACCTTGAAAAGGGAATTTCAGTGATGGATGCGTCAGGTTTCGCTGATGCGGCTTCTTCAGCTTCGGGGAGCGATGTCCTCTTCTTCTCGAATTCTCACTCTCGTGTGCTGATGTCCGGTATGTTCACAAAGAAACATTCCGCCAGCCACCCTTTCGTGGCCGATCTGGCCCAGTGGACAGTGGCGGACATTGCCAAGGCTGACGATTCCGGACTCTATGCGTCGGTGTCGGCTGTATTCGAGGATGATCCGTCGGATTTCCTGAATGTCTTTGCCAAAGCGCAGCCGGCCGTGTCCAGGATATCTCAGATACTGCCGTCATATACGGTATCGGCGGTCTCTTTGCCGATAAAGAATATGGATTCGTATATATCTGCCTATCAGTCATATATGGACTATAAGCAGTCCCTTCAGACTTATAAGCGCAGACATCGTGACCTTGAGACCAAGGCAGGTGTGAAGCCGGAGGATTTTGTCAGAAGACTTGATGTGAAAGAGGTGGGAAAAGCATCGTTCCCTGCCGGTGACGGACTCTCATACGTCAATCTTCTGCGTATCGGCAGGCAGGATACACTGATATTCGTAGGAACGGATAACAAGTCTTTCGAGAATTATGTCCCTTCCATCCACGCCTGGCCGTATTCTTCTTATATAGCTTCGGTTTTCGGAAAATTCTTCGAGCTGCCGGATGAATCCTGCTTTACATATATGGACGGATGGATCGTTTCCGGAAGTCTTGAGGCTGTGGAGCAATATGTGAACGGGGCAGCTCTAGATTATACTCTGGTCGAGTATATGGCTGATGCAGGTCAGAAGGATCTTCTGGCTCCGGCATCGGTATTGACCGCATATTATTCTCTTGGCGGATACCCGCAGGGACACAAGGATATGTTCACGGCAGATCTCGCCAAGGCTCTTGCTCCTCTTTGGGAGGAGGCCGACTATTCTCCGATGGTCTTTTCGCTGACTAAGGCCAAGAAGGATCTGGATATGAGTCTTAAGATTCCCAGACTTTCTCTTCTGAAGACCAAGGCTCCCGCTCACGAGCGTGATACGACGGTTGAGATCCCTCAGGGACCTTTCCGCGTAAAGAATTCAGGTACAGGCAGAATGAATCTTTTCTATCAGAATTCCCACGGGGCTGTATGCCTTCAGGAGGAGGATGGCAAAGGAATATGGGGAGTACCTTTCAAGGGAAAGCTCTGCGGTACGGCGCAGACCCTTGATTATTATGCCAACGGCAAGCTTCAGATCCTTTTCGGTTCGGGAAGCAGCATCTATCTTATAGACAGGCTCGGGCACTATGTGAACGGCTTCCCGGTGGATCTGGGCAAGGAAATCCTTCTGGGACCGGATGTGTATGACTTCAACGGAGCACGTGCCTATAATATTATGGTCCTTCACAAGGACAACACAATCGAAATGTATAATCTCAAGGGAAAGAAGCCTTCTTCCTGGAAGACCATCACGGCCCCTGAGACCATAAAAGGCCTTCCTGAACGTATCGAGGTGGGAGGCAGTACCTTCTGGATCGTAAGGACTTCGATCCAGACCCTGATCTATCCTTTCGGGGGCGGAAGCGCCCTGACGTCATTCAAGGGTGATCAGATGATAAGACCGGACAGCGAGGTTACGGTCGCGGATCCCGTTTCTGTGAATGTCAGCTGCTACGACGGCAAGACCAGGACGGTGAAGCTTAAATAGAAATTGAAATATGCTTTAACTTAGAAATAAAATGGAATTCACATCAGTAAACAAGCTTTATCAGGAAGCTTTCAAGAAGAATTGGGACCGCCCTGCGATCTCCAATTATCACGGAGAGACTCTCCACTACAAGGATGTAGCAAGGCGAATGGAGAAGCTCCATATAATGTTTGAGGAATGCGGTCTTGAGAAAGGACATAAGGTGGCCATCTGTTCGCGCAACCAGGCAAACTGGGCTGTGACTTTTCTGGCTATTATGACATACGGTGCAGTGCCTGTGCCTCTCCTTCACGAATTCAAGTCTGCCAACATCCATCATCTTGTAAATCATTCGGAGGCGAAGATCCTCTTTGTGGATGATGTTATCTGGGAAGGACTTTCTGAGTCGGAAATGCCAGACCTTCAGGCAATCATACAGGTCAATACATTCAAGATCCTCTATGCTGCAGATGAAAGGATCGTCGAGGCCAAGAACCATCTGAACGAACTCTTCGGAAGGAAATATCCGGAGTCATTCGAGCCTCAGATGCTGGACTATTATGAGGACAGCGAGGATGAGCTTGCGGTAATCAATTACACTTCAGGAACTTCCGGATTTTCAAAGGGTGTTATGATCCCTTATCGTGCAATACTTTCCAATCTGCAGTTCGCGAAGAAGGTGCTTCCGCAGCTCAATGACAAGTCAAGGGTCGTGTCGATGCTGCCTTGCGCGCATATGTACGGACTGATGTTCGAGGTGCTTTATGAGCTATCTGCCGGATGCCACGTTCATTTCCTTTCCCGTCTGCCGAGCCCGAAGATCATTATGCAGGCTCTTTCAGAGGTCAAGCCGAATATCGTGATAGCGGTGCCTCTGGTCATCGAGAAGATCTATAAATCGAAGGTGAAGCCTGTTCTGGAAAAGGAAGGCATCAAGTTCCTTATGAAGGTGCCGGGACTGGACCAGATCGTTCTGAACAAGGTCAGGACAGAGCTCATCAATGCATTCGGAGGGGAATTCATCGAGGTGATCATCGGTGGAGCCGCATTCAACAAGGAGGTCGAGGCCTTCTTCAAGAGGATGAACTTCCCGTTCACCGTCGGATACGGTATGACGGAATGTGCTCCGATCATTACGTATGATGACTGGAAGGATGAGAAGCTCTATTCCTGCGGAAAGGCTGCTCCGAATATGGAGGTGAGGATCGATTCATCTGATCCAGCTGTCGTTCCGGGTGAGATCCAGATCAAGGGTGCAAATGTCTTCCTCGGTTACTATAAGAATGATGACGCTACCAGGGACGTGTTCACTGATGACGGATGGTTCAGGACAGGAGATATGGGAATCCTCGATGCAGACGGAAGCCTGTTCATAAAGGGACGTACCAAGTGTATGATTCTCGGTCCTAGCGGACAGAATATCTATCCGGAAGAGGTCGAGACAGTGCTCAACAGCCAGCCTTACGTGGTGGAGTCGCTTGTAGTAGAGGATAACGGAGGTCTTACAGCCCTTATCTATCCGGATTTCCAGCAGGGAGCTAAGGACGGTATGTCTCAGGATGCTTTCATCAGGTATATCGAGGGATTGCTTCCTGAACTGAACAAGGAGCTTCCTAACTATGCGAAGCTCAAGAAGATAGAGGTGATGTCCGAAGATTTCGAAAGGACACCGAAGAAGAGTATAAAGAGATATCTATACCAGCGCAATTGATATGAACAAGTTCGATCGCAGTTACATTGAAATGGCAGGAGTCTGGGCACAGAACTCCTATTGCAAGCGCCGCCAGGTCGGTGCTCTGCTTGTCAAGGACAGAATGATCATCTCGGACGGATACAACGGTACTCCGTCCGGATTCGAGAATATATGTGAAGATGAGAACGGGGTCACAAAGCCATACGTTCTTCACGCTGAGGCCAATGCCATAACCAAGGTGGCGAAGTCCGGCAACAACAGCAATGACGCCACCCTTTATGTGACTGCATCGCCTTGTCTTGAATGTGCCAAGCTCATAATTCAGGCCGGAATAAAAAGAGTCGTATATCGTGACGCCTATCGCCTTACGGACGGTATTGATCTTCTTAAAAAGGCAGGAATCGAAGTGGAGCAGGTTGACTGATTATGAAGAAATTTGATCTTAACATCATTATAGCACTCCTCGGAATCATTCTGGGAGTGCTTCTTACCTTGGTGACATCCAGGATTCTTGGCTTGAACAAGGAGTTCGACGGTGACTACAACCGCTGGCGCAAGCTCAATCTCATTCTGCAGGAAGTCCAGAACAACTATGTCGATACGATCGATATGGAAGGAATGACTGATGCCGCTGTAGTGGCTGCCCTCGCAGAGCTTGACCCGCATTCCGTATATCTTCCTCCTGTGGAACTCACCGAGTCCGAGACTGAACTTGCCGGCAATTTCGAGGGAATCGGCATAACCTTCAATGTGCCTAACGATACAGCTGTCGTGTTGAATCCCATTACGGGCGGACCGTCGGAGAAGGCGGGTCTTATGCAGGGAGACAGGATAGTCCGTGTGGATGACAAGGATATAGCCGGTGTGAAGATGCCTCAGGACAGTATGATCAGGCTTATGAAGGGGCCTAAAGGCTCGAAGGTCAGGATCACTGTCAGCAGAGGTGGAACCTTGATACCATTCGATATCATCCGCGACAAGATTCCGGTGAATTGCGTTGATGCATCCTTTATGCTTAATGACACTACCGGATATATCAAGCTTTCGAAGTTCACAAGAACCACATACAAGGAGTTTACGGAAGCTGCTGAGTCGCTCGTGGACAAGGGAATGACCAGACTCATATTCGACCTCAGGGATAACTCGGGAGGCTATTTCGACCAGTCCTGGAAGCTTGCCAACGAGTTCCTGGAAAGAGGTGATGAAGTCGTCTATATGGAGGGTCTCCATCGCCCGCGTCAGAATTTCGATGCTGACGGCCGGGGCAGTCTGAAAAATGTCCTTCTGTCCGTGCTCATCGACGAGGGGACGGCTTCTTCAAGCGAGATTTTCTCCGGTGCCATCCAGGATAATGACAGGGGAGTGATCGTGGGCCGCCGCTCTTTCGGCAAGGGCCTGGTGCAGGAGCCTGTCAATTTCACTGACGGTTCGGGAATCCGTCTCACCGTGTCCCGCTTCTATACACCTTCCGGAAGATGCATCCAGAAACCGTATGACAAGGATTATGCGTATGATATATATGAAAGATATGCACACGGGGAGATGACGTCGGCCGACAGTATGAAGGTGGATACGACAGCCGTATTCTATACCGTCAAGGGCAGAAGGGTCTATGGCGGCGGAGGAATAATTCCGGATGTTTTCGTGCCGATGGATACCACCAAGGCTACGACTTTCTATATAAACTGCAACAAGAAGGCTACGCAGATGCGTTTTGCCCAGTCGATGTTCGATAAATACCGCGGAACTCTGGCCGGCATCAATGATTTTGACAGGCTGGACAAGTGGCTTGATGAGGTCGGACTCGCTTCCCAGTTCCTTGAATATGCTTCCAGAGTGGATGGATTGAAGCCTGAGGAGGGAGAGTGGGCGGAGACGGAGTCTTATATGATGCCTCAGCTCAAGGCTCTTGTAGGGCGTTTTTCGAAGCTTGGAGATGAAGCTTTCTACCGCTTCTATCTTCCTGTTGATGACACGATACAGGCTGCTCTGAAGAATTCCAGCATAGTGGACTGATTCCTTTGACCGCCTTGTTCTCTGACTATGAATGCTTCAAGACTCTCCCTGCTGCTGACGGCTATGGCTGTGTTCTTTTCCTGTACTGTACCTCCTGTAGATGCAGAACCGGAGGAGATCAGTCTCGTTTCACTGACCGACAGTCAGCATTATATACCTTCGGAAGGATACAGGCTTGTGATTAAGTACAAGTCGTCAGTTCAGGCCAGGGCAAGCATAACCAAGGGGTCAGAGTGGCTTACGATAGCAGAAGAACATATTTCGGATACTTCCAGGGTAGTCCTGTCTTTCGGAGCCAATTCCGGCGAGCCTCGTCTGGGAAGACTGAGGATAGATGTGCCTGAGAGGATCCCTTCGTTGGAGTTCAATTTTCTTCAGTACGGCAGTACTGAGGCTGATCCGGAAAGGCAGAGGCAGGCTTTGATGGATCTTTACGATGCTACAGGCGGTGATGACTGGCATTATAATGATAACTGGGGCTCGGACCTTCCTTTGAAAGAATGGTACGGAATATATACGGACAGGAACGGTAGTGTTACCGCTGTGGTTCTTGATGGCAACGGACTCGTAGGAGAACTGCCGGAGAGCATAGGAGATCTGGGCTATATAGATATATATCTGTCGTCCAACGGGCTTTCCGGGGAAGTGCCCTCTTCGGCATTCCGTGTCAATGATATCGATCTGTCCAGGAATTCCTTTATTTCCATACAGGAAATCACGGATCCTGATGAATGCTTCATCAGATCATTCAATTTAGCTGAGAACCGTCTGGATGGCAGTCTGCCCGAAGACATAGCCCGTCTCCCGATGCTTCATAGTGCCGATCTGAGCTATAATTATTTTACTGGAGAGATCCCTCGGTCCTACTCCGGTCTGGATGTCGTTCATATTATTCTAAACAATAACTTCCTTTCCGGAAAAATACCTCAGGGAGTCCTTGATTCTGAATGGTTCAAGGAAGCCTGGCCGTCCGTCATTTCTCAAAAAGGTCTTGGATTCGATCTTGAAGATGCCGTGATACCGATGCCGCTTTTCTTTGTCAATGACTACTACAGTAAGTCGTCAGACATATTTGCCGGCAATGTGCTTACTGCAGTTGTCACGAGCTATTCATATACAGCTGATTCACGGATTATCGATATTGTCCGAGATATGTATGATGCATATCAGGAGGATGGGTTTGACGTGATTTTCCTCGGCTCCCGATATGCTTTGAGAGACTATCCTGATCTGGGATGGCATTATGCATATACTTCTCCTAAATATTGGCGCTATGTCCAGCAGCATTCCCTGACGACCGTAACGCTGGTGGACAGTGAGGGAAATATAGTCGTCAATCCTCTTACTGAAGATATTGATGATGTCCTGGAGGTTATGGAGAGCGTCTTCGGTCCGGTCGGAGGCCAGATTCATCCTCCGCTTCAGGGAGTTGCCAAGACCCTTCAGAAAGCATCAGTGGGGAACGGCATTGACATAGTCTTTCTTGGTGATGCATTTACTGCTGAAATGATTGCGGAAGGCATCTATGACAGGGCAGTCTCAACCGCTGTGGAGCATATATTTGCGGACAGGACCTTGAGGGGACTGAGGGACCGTTTCAATATTTATTCTGTATCCCTCCCGTCCAGGGATGGAGATTATTTTTCCGGCGCATCGACAGTTTTGGGCTGCTGGTATGGTGAAGATTCCAAAGTCGGTGGCGATGATGAGCTTTGCCGCAGCTATACGGCATCTGTCGTGACGGAAGAGAGGATTGACGACGCCTTGACAATCGTATTGATGAATTCCGAGAGATATGGAGGCACCACCTATATGTATTCTCCCGAAGACGGAGGCTATGGCAGCGGCTACGCAGTAGCATATATCCCTTTGTGTGCTACTCAGGATGAATTCCGCTTCCTACTTCAGCACGAGGCTATAGGACACGGCTTTGCTAAGCTTGCAGATGAATATTCCAGTGCTTCCAATGGTGAAATCCCGGCCGAAACCGTGATGCAGATGAAGGAACTTGAGAATGCCGGCTGGTGGAACAATGTCGATTTTACATCGGATCCCGATCAGGTCAAGTGGTCTTATTTCATTCTGGATGAGAGATATTCATCAGAGCATATCGGTGTATATGAAGGGGCCTGCGGATATTCGAAAGGTATATGGACCCCAACCTGGAAGAGCATAATGAAAGGTAATTCAGAGCAGTTCAATGCTTCGTCCCGCGAAGCTATATGGATCCGCGCTCAGAGTATTTCCAATGGAAGTGAGTGGTATTATGACCGTGATGCCTTCGATGATTTCACGGCGTATGACCTTTCTACATCAGTCCCTCAGACACGCGCAGATGTTTCCGGGCATATCCTTCCTCCGCCTCCAGTCGTGAGGTGACCTCTTATTGAGCTATGAATCTATAGACGATTTCTCCGGTCTGCTTGGCCGGGGCGGTGCCTGATGCCGAAAAACGTGAGAGGCGGGCTGCACGTATCGCGAATTTACGAAGACAGTCGTCAGGGGATGAAATCTCATCCATTATCTGTGCGTTAGTCACCTGTCCCTGAGGATTGACTGTTATGATTACGGTCACATCTCCAGCACCATAGCAGCGGTATGCCGGAATAGGGAGGTGGCTGGCTTTTCTGCCGTCCAGTGTATATGAAAGGACGGACGGGCCGCTGTATGCCTTCTGACTGCTGTTGTCAGGCTTCTTCTGATGCTGCATTTCGACAGTTTCATCCTGAGCATTCTCTTCGATTCCGTCTTTTTGGCCGTTTCTGAGCTCTCTGGCGAGTTTTTCCGCGTCCTTGTATAATTGGTCTGCATCGGTGCCTCGGTCGTCTCTGAGCTGGGATCCTGCGTCAACGGCGATGTTACGGATCTGGCCGGCGGTCTGCTGTCGGGCAGCAGCGATCATTTCTTCCAGTTTCTGACTGATGTCTTTCTTCATCACCTCTTCCTTCTCTCTCTTCTCGATCTCTTCCTGCTTCGAGAAGTCCAGGACAAAGCTTTCCTCCCTTCTGAGCGTAGTGTCGATGGAATACAACAACAAGACAATAATCACCGTGAGATGGAATATCACGGTGAGATAAAGTCCTGCTCTGTTTTCCTGTCTGCTCATAGATTCTTCACTTCCGCCTGAATGGCAATGTCATTTCTTTTTGCAGTCCGCAAGAGATTTTTCGATAGTGGCCGAAATCACGTCGATTGCCACCTTGTTGTGACCTCCTTGAGGAATGATGATGTCGGCGTAACGTTTGCTCGGCTCGATGAACTGCAGGTACATAGGCTTTACGGTCTTGGAATAACGCTCGATCACCCACTCTACAGTCTTTCCTCTTTCCACGATGTCGCGAGCCATTACGCGCATCAGTCTGTCGTCATCGTCTGCATCAACGAAGATCTTTATGTCCATAAGCTTGCGGAGCTTAGGATCTGTGAAGATGAGGATGCCTTCGACGATGATGACGTCTGCCGGCTTCACTGTCACGGTCTCGTGTTTCGAGCGTCCGCAGGTGATATATGAGTAAACCGGCTGTTCCACGACCTTTCCCTCGCGCAGCTCCTTGAGCTGCGCTCTGAGGAGATCGAAGTCTATTGAATCGGGATGGTCGAAGTTATGTACCCTTTTCTGTTCTTCAGTGTAGTGGCTCAGATCCTTGTAATAAGAATCCTGAGGGATCACGACAACATTTTCCTGGAGCTGCTCTGTGATTGCCCTTACTACAGTAGTCTTTCCTGAACCGGATCCTCCGGCTATTCCGATAATCAACATATCCTTATATCTGTTTGCTAAATTTTAGTACTCCGCGTTCTTCGGTGTACGAGGGAAAGGAATCACGTCACGGATGTTGCTCATACCTGTAACGAAGAGGAGAAGTCTCTCGAAACCGAGGCCGAATCCGCTGTGAGGTGCCGAACCGAATCGGCGTGTATCGAGGTACCACTCGAGACCCTTTCTGCTCATTCCGAGCTCGTCGATACGTGCCTCAAGCTTCTGAAGTGATGATTCACGCTCCGAGCCTCCGATGATCTCACCGATCTTAGGGAAGAGGACGTCCATAGCGCGTACGGTCTTTCCATCCTCGTTCTGCTTCATATAGAATGCCTTGATGTCCTTAGGATAGTCTGTAAGGATCACAGGCTTCTTGAAATGCTTCTCCACGAGGTATCTCTCGTGCTCGCTCTGGAGGTCTGTTCCCCAGCTTACAGGATATTCCCATTCTACGCCTGCAGCCTCGAGGATCTTGATACCCTCTGTATATGACAGACGTACGAATTCTGTGTCAGCCACGCCTTCGAGACGCTCGAGGAGCTCATTGTCATATCTGTCGTTGAGGAACTTGATGTCGTCGTAGCAGTTGTCAAGTGCATATTTCACGAGATACTTGATGAATTCCTCTGCCAGATCCATATTGTCCTTGATGTCGTAGAATGCCATCTCAGGCTCGATCATCCAGAACTCGGCAAGGTGACGTGGTGTATTCGAGTTCTCTGCACGGAATGTAGGACCGAATGTGTAGATGTCTCCGAGAGCCATAGCACCGAGCTCGCCTTCGAGCTGTCCGCTCACTGTAAGGCTTGTCTCCTTTCCGAAGAAATCCTTTGTATAGTCGATGCCTCCCTTCTTGTTGCGTGGAAGGTTCTCCATATCGAGAGTCGTCACGCGGAACATCTGACCTGCACCCTCACAGTCTGAAGCTGTAATGAGCGGGGTATGTACATATACAAAGCCCTTCTCATTGAAGAACTGATGGATAGCATACGCCATCTTGCTTCTTACGCGGTATATAGCTCCGAATGTATTTGTCCTTGGACGAAGGTGAGCCACTGTCCTGAGGAACTCGAACGAAGTGTCCTTCTTCTGGAGAGGGTAGCGCACAGGGTCGCATTCTCCATATACTTCAATCTCGCTTGCCTGGATCTCGGTAGCCTGTCCGCCTCCCATAGACTCCACAAGCATACCCTTCACAGCTATGCAGGCTCCTGTGGTGACCTTTGCGAGGACAGCCTCGTTTTCAGGTGTCTTGTCAACTACGATCTGTATATTATTGATGGTAGAACCGTCATTAAGCGCTATGAAAGCTACGTTCTTGTTTCCTCTCTTGGTCCTTACCCATCCTTTTGCAAGAACCTCTTTGCCTGCCTCTGATGCAAGCAGGTCTTTGATCTTGGTTCTGATAATTGTTTCCATTATTATGATGCTGATTTTACAATTTGCAAAGATAATCGTTTTGGCTCTATTCGCCTAAAATTTCACCCTTAATATCGATATTGTCGATCATACCTTTGAACTTCTCCGCTCCCTTGCCTATTGCATATAGCGGAACGGGCGATCCTGTGTGGTGGAATGAAGTCCAGCCGATGAGGCATTCTTCGTTCAACTCCCTGTTTTCCTCTTTGTCCAGAATATTCTTTTCTCCAGAGTCGATCCAATGCTGCTCGAGTCTTGCCCAGTTCACGAATTCCGGTCTCCACTCCTCTCCCTGGCCGATCGATACACCTCCGGTTTCGTGGTCGGCAGTCACGACTATGAGGGTCTCATCCGGATGTTCGTAATAGAATTCCATAGCTCGGGCTATCGCATCGTCGAAATCGATCACTTCCTTCACCATAGCCATAGTCTTGTTCGAATGGCCTGCCCAGTCGATGTTTCCTCCCTCGCACATTATGAAGAAAGGCTCATCGTCACCAAGGAACTCCAGGCTCATATCGAGGATCTCCTTTATCTTCACGTCTTCGGCTTCTTCTCCGTCGCTCACATAGTATTCAGGATCCTGCTCCCTTCCGGTTTCCTGGATAAACACGACCTTTTCAGCCTCTGCAGACCTCTCCTCGAATTCTTCAGGTCCGTAGCATACTTCATATCCCTTTTCTTCAATATAGTTTCCTACAGGCTCCAGATCGCCTTTGCGGCCCTTGAACTGATAGAAACCTGAGCCACCGAAAAACTCGAATCCGCTTTCAGCTAGTTCGCGGCTTATTTCATAGTAGCCATATCTGCTGTCATTATGCGCATAGAATCCTGCTGGGGTGGCGTGGTTGACAGGATTGTTCGTCATAATGCCGATCTTGTATCCTTTTTCCTGGAGTTCGTAAGCGATGCTCTTGAGCTTGCTCCCGTCTGGAGCTGTTCCGATCCTTTCATTGTCTGTCTTCGCACCACAGGCAATGGCTGTCGCAGCTGCAGCAGAACAGGTTATCATCCTGTTGTTGGAGTGTGTATAGCACAATGCCATATTCGGGAACTGCGTGAAAGTAAGCCTGGCTCCTGCTAGGGTATCCTGCTTGTATGACAGATAAGATTCGGTTACGGTTATATGGTCAAGTCCCATACCGTCACCTATGAAGAGGAAAATGTATTTTGCAGGTCTCGATTCTGTTTCCTTGTTGCAGCATCCTGTGGATATCAGAGCGGCGAATATCAGAAGTACTGATATGACTATGCTGGTCTTTTTCATATTATTTATAGGTTTATCATACAAAAATACCGATTTTTTCCTTACCTTGTATGCCCGTGACAATAAAAAAAGCAGCTCTTCTGGAAGAACTGCTTTCTTTAATTATGATTTGCTGATCTTGTTATTCAGCTGGTTTTCTTGCTGTGTACATAATCTTAAGCGCCGAGCACTTGCGGAGCTCCTGCTTAACATCTGTAACGATACCCATACGGGTGTTCTCGTCAGCCTTGATTGCAACTGTCATAAATGATCTGTCGGCCTCTGACATAGCGTCACGCTCTGCAGCGATGAAGTCGCGGATCTCGGCAGTAGTCTTGAATGAGTCGTTGAGCTGGATACGTGACTCGGTACCGAACTGAGCCTGAAGGTTTCTTGTAGGTGTACCGATGTTGATGTATGAAGTCAAGTCCTTTCTTTCAAGCTTTGCAATCTCAGAAGCTTCAGGAAGCCTTACCTGAACCTTGCTCTCTGTTTCACGCATTGTGGTGGTTACCATAAAGAAGAACAGGAGCATAAACACGATGTCGGAAAGTGATCCTGAAGGTGGATTTGGCACTGTCCTTTTATCTTTCTGTTTGAATTTTGACATATTGTTATCTCCTATTACTTTTTAGAAACATCCTTAGGCTCTGCCTCTGAAATATTCTGTGGAACTGCCTCTCTGACAACCTTCTGCTCATCTTCGTTGCACTTCAAATAAAGCTTTCCGAAGTTGGCGATCGCAAACTCGTCACGGAGTTCGTTAACGGCCTTCACGAGCTCGTTCTGCACTGCGATGTACGCCTGGTAGCTGGTACCACGGTCGTTCTGAAGTGAGATTACGCCCTTAGAGACCATACAAGGTCCGAATCCTTCGATTTCCTTCTCCTCTCTTTCTGGAAGATTAGGGTCGTTGGTAGGGTTAGAAAGGAATTCCTTGATCTTGTCCTTAAGTTGGCTGACGTCCATAGGCTCAGTACCAGCAAGCAGTCTGTCGGCAGAGTTGATCTTCACAACGATGATGTTACGGCGATTAACTTTCTGGTCCTGTGCCTTCTGATTCGGATCCGGCATAGGAGGCAGACGGCGCTGCAGACCCTTGTCCTGATCCATAGTTGTAGTCATCAAGAAGAAACAGAGCAGAATGAATGCCATATCCGCCGTTGAACTCGAATTGATTTCTGGTGTTTTTCTAGCCATGGCGTGTTTTATTTACGAACTGCTCCTACAATCCAGCCAATGATGAGGGCTACGATTGAGAGGCCGAATGTGAAGTAAGTAAGATTAAGAACTGTATCTGTCAGCTTGAGTGTGCCTTCTGACACTGGGTCACCGAGGTATCCTACGGCTGGAGTTCCTGGGGCAAGTACATACGCAACAGCGACAACAGCTCCGACAGCTACAAGTCCGATCAGGAGCTTAAGCAAGCTCTTCGGATTGTTGATGCCGCCGATAACCACTACGCCAAGCAATACAGCGAGCAATGCTATTGCTGCAAATGCGTATGCGCAGTAGAGTATATTGTCAACCGGAGCGCTACCGTTAGATTCAAAGCCTACGATAAAGCCGTAAACACTGAACACGATACCCACGATGAACAATGCGACCAGGACCCATTTAATGATTTTATCGTATTTCATTTTATGGAATTTTCAAATGTTATTTTCCCTGATACTTAACCAAGATGTCCATAAGAGAGATTGAAGCATCCTCCATATCGATAGTGAGGGACTCAACCTGTGAAAGGATGTAGTTGAAGAAGATCTGAAGGATAACGGCAACGATCAAACCACCCACAGTAGTGATCAAAGCGACCTTCATACCACCTGCTACGACTGCTGGAGACATATCACCTGCAACCATAATAGCGTCGAATGCCTGGATCATACCGATAACTGTTCCCAAGAATCCGAGTGATGGTGCGATAGCGATGAAGAGAGAAATCCAAGAGAGGTTCTGCTCCATCTTGCTGGCCTCAACGCCACCGTAAGATACAACAGACTTCTCAACTTCCTCAAGGCTCTGGCCGTCAGCGAGGCGGATGAGTGCCTGAGTGAAGATAGACGCTACAGGACCACGAGTGCTGCGGCATACGTCAGTAGCAGCTGCTACACCACCATTCTGGAGAGCGTCCTCGATCTTAGCGAGAAGCTTCTTGGTGTTGGTCTTAGAGAAACCGAGGTAGAGGATACGCTCGATACAGAGAGCGAGACCGAGGATAAGGCAGGCGATAACGAGAGCCATAAAGCCGGCACCACCTTCGATGAACTTAGTCTTGAGAGCCTGGTGCATTGGCACTTCCTCAGGTCCGTCAAGAGTCTCAGCCTCAGCAGCTGGAGCTGCAGCTTCAGTAGCTGTTGGTTCAGCAGCCTGCTCGTCCTGAGCTACTGCGTTCTGTGCAGAAAGGGCCATAACGCCGATTGCTGCCAAAAACATGAAAATTTTTTTCATAATTGTTTTTGTGTGTTTGATTAAATTAAAGTTATTGAATTGTTATTAGTTAATATTCTGTACTTTACGTTCAGACGCACCACGCCTGCTCTATAAAATGCGGTGCAATTTAGCAAATTATTTCCAAACGGCAATAATTATTTTGATATTTCTCCCCTTAAATCTATTTCCAGGCTGGTTTTCACCTTGTCGTTTTCAGCATAAAGTCCGAGCAGATGGAACAACTTTCCAAGTGCGCTTTCCGTCGTGCTGTCATATCCGTTTGTTACTCCTGCCTCTTTCAGCCCCTTTCCTGTGGCATATATGTCCATATTCACGCTTCCGGCAGGGCACTGGGTGACATTGAGCAGTATCTTTCCCATTCCGGATGCCTCCCTGACCGTCGATATGAACCATTCTTTCGACGGAGCGTTTCCGGCTCCGTATGTCTCTATGATCACGGCTCTGGTGTCCTGGCTGCAGATGATGGTCCTGACGATCTGAGGGGTGATTCCGGGGTGCATCTTCAGGATAGATACCCTCGTGTCCAGTGAGGTGTGGAAGACGGGTTCTGCATCCCAATCCTCAGGCTTCCTGATGATGCCAGAGTTGTATTTTATGTGGATGCCGGCCTCTGCGAGAGGAGGGCAGTTCGGAGAACGGAAGGCCCTGAAATTGTCGGAATTTATCTTGGTCGCCCTGTTGCCTCGCATAAGGACGGTGTCGAAATATATGCAGACTTCCGGTACAATGGCGTGTCCTTCGGCATCTTTGGCGGCGGCTATTTCCACAGAAGAGATGAGGTTCTCCTTTCCGTCTGTCCTTGGAGCTCCGATCGGAAGCTGGCTTCCCGTGAATATGACAGGCTTTGTAAGGCCCTCGATCATAAAGCTCAGCACTGAAGCGGAATAAGCCATAGTGTCCGTGCCGTGAAGTATGACGAATCCGTCATAATCGTTGTAGCGCTCCTCGATAAGTCCGGCAAGGGCCAGCCATAGCGACGGCTCTACATCGGAAGAGTCGATGAGGGGATCGAAAGTATATGAGTCGATGCGGTATGCGAACTTGCCGAGCTCCGGGACCTCTTCCAGTATCTGGCTGAAATTGAATGGTTTGAGAGCCTGCACCGAAGGGTCTTCCTTCATACCGATGGTTCCGCCTGTGTATATCAGGAGTATTGCGGATTTCTTTCCTGTTGCGTTTATCAGCTTCATATCCTGAATAGTTTTTCTGCGTTGGCAGTGGTCGTTTCTGCGATTTCCTCTATGCCTTTTCCGAGTATTTCAGACAGTCTTGCGGCAATGTGAGGGATATAGCTGCTTTCGTTGCGTTTTCCTCTGAAAGGTACGGGAGTGAGATATGGACAGTCTGTCTCGAGGAGGATCCTGTCAAGAGGAATGTCCCTGACAGTTCCGGCGATGGAGGCTTTCTTATAGGTGAGGACGCCGCCGATGCCGATGTACCAGTCTCCGAGCCTTTCTATCTGGCGGTATGTCTCTATGCTGCCGCTGTAGGCGTGGAACACTCCTCTGAGATTCAAATGACGGCATTCTTTCAAGACATTGATTATCAGCTCTGTGGATTCGCGGGAGTGGATGATGACAGGCAGGTCAAGCCTGTCGGCAAGCTCTAGCTGTATGCGCAGGGCTTCCTGCTGTTCCTTGATGAATTCCTTTGACCAGTAGCAGTCCATACCGATCTCTCCGATGGCATATATCTTTCTGGACAGCCATCCTTCGAGTGCCGCGAGTTCCTTCTCCCAGTCTGCTCCGATCGATGTGGGGTGAAGACCCAGGCAGGGGAATATCCTGCCTTCGTGCCTGTCGGCAAGCGAGAACATAGCCTCCCTTGTCTGAGAATCGATGTCCGGAAGTATCATCCGTGTGACTCCGGCCCGGACGGCCCTTTCAACCGCCTGATCCTCTTCCGAAATGAACGCCTCGTCGTAGAGATGGGCGTGGGTATCTGTGAATTCCATTTGTCGGTTCTAAATCGCTATCTTGCAAATTTAGAAAAAATTATCCGAATATCTTCACTTCAGGGAAACATCTTTGCAGAAGGTCGATGCATATCAGTCCTTCTGTCTCGAGAAGCCCGGTCAGGTGCGCCGCCCTTCCGTAATCCACTCCCGCGGCTGCTGCCGTTTCTTCCACGGTTATGCCCTTTTCTGACCTTATCACGTTGAGCACGGATTCCAGATCATTGAGCATATCCTGAGAGAGCATATCTCCGAAATGAAGCTTCAGGATGTCTCTGGTGCATATTTTCCTGGCTGTGACCCTGCTGTTGAGACCAAGGCTGTCGAGCAGGTCTTCAACCGAGGTCAGGGGTTCCGCCACTTTTTCCCTTATAAGTCTGTTGCAGCCCTGCGAGCGGATGTCATCTATCCTCCCCGGCAGAGCATATACGTCCCTGCTGTATGAGAATGCCAGCCTCGATGTCATCATACCGCCTCCCTTTATCTTTGACTCGATAAGGACCGTCGTGTCGCATATACCGGCTATGATCCTGTTTCTTCTAAGGAAATGCAGGGCCAGAGGTGCCGTGCCGGGAGGGTAGTCCGATATCAAAGCACATCCCGGGGTGCGCCAGAGCCTCTCTGCGAAATCCCTGTGCCTGAAAGGATATACGGTTTCGGGTCCTGTGGCCATAACCCCAATGGTGGGCAGTCCGGATTCGAGAGCCGTCTTATGCGCACATATATCTGTGCCTAAGGCCAATCCGCTGACTATCAGTGGCTTTTCTTGTGCTGATGCGAGTGCGGAAACTGTCTTGGTGCACCATTCCTTTCCGTATGGGGATATGTCGCGTGTCCCGATCACGGCTATGCTTCTGGAGGGTGTCCATAGCTCCTGCGGAGGTGTTACGCTCCTTATATATAATCCGGCAGGAGCATCGGGACATTCCTTCAGAAGAGGCGGGTATCCCTGACCGAAGCGGCAGGCGAAACTGATCCCGGAGCGGCTTAGTTCTTTCATTTCCGCCTCCGCCGACCTTACAGCTTCCGGACCTATCATATCTATATAGCGTGAATTGCGGCCGAGGATTTCCTCTAGTGTCCTGCGGCTGGCTCTGAACACTTCCGATGCGCTTCCGAAACAGGATATCAGACCTGTCCCGATCTTCGGAGCGAACCCGAAGATCCGGTTGAGCGCACAGGTGCAGACTATTTCTTCAAAACTTTCCATAGCTGCAAAGTAAAATCAAAATCGGCCTCCAGAGCTGTTCAGGAGGCCGATTTTAATCTTTTTTATGTGAGATTTTTCTCTTTTTTATGTCTTTTGAACTTTTCTTATGTCCAATGTCCTTCTTGCATCAGATTATCAGAAGAGCATCACCGTAAGGACCGAACTTGTAGTCCTGCTCCAATGCTATCTTGTATGCCTTCATCACGTTATCGTATCCTCCGAATGCGGCAACTGACATAAGCATTGTCGAGCCCGGACGATGGAAGTTGGACACTATCGCGTTAGGGATCGCAAATCTGTATGGAGGGAAGATGAACTTGTTGGTCCATCCGTCGTATGCATTGACCTCGTCATTGGTTGTGACGTATGTCTCGAGTCCTCTGATGACGGTGATTCCCACGGCAAGCACCTTGTGGCCGGATTTCTTTGTCCTGTTGATGATTTCTGCGGTCTCTTCAGGAATGATGAGCCTTTCGGAGTCCATCTTGTGCTTCGAGAGATCCTCTACATCGACTTCCCTGAAATGTCCGATGCCCATATGGAGGGTCAGGAATGTCTTGTTGATGTCCTTGAGAATCATCCTGTTGAAGAGCTCTCGGCTGAAGTGGAGTCCTGCTGCAGGGGCTGACACAGCTCCTTCGTGCTTCGCGAATATGGTCTGGAAATTCTCGGCATCCTCGGCGGTGACATCCTTCTTCACCCAGTCAGGAACCGGCGTGTGTCCAAGTGAGAAAAGGTTCTCCTTGAAGTCGTTGTAGCTGCCGTCGTAAAGGAAGCGGAGGGTACGTCCTCTTGAAGTCGTGTTGTCGATCACCTCGGCTACAAGGCTCTGATCCTCACCGAAATACAGCTTGTTTCCGATTCTGATCTTTCTTGCAGGATCGACGATCACGTCCCAGAGTCTCTGTTCGCGGTTGAGTTCGCGGAGCAGGAATACCTCTATGTCGGCCTCGGTCTTTTCCTTCTTTCCGTAAAGTCTTGCAGGGAATACCTTCGTGTCGTTGAGGACGAATGTGTCACCCTTGCCGAAATAGTCGATGATGTCCTTGAAAAGTTTATGCTCGATTTCTCCGGTAGCCTTATGAAGAACCATAAGCTTTGCCTCGTCGCGCCATCTCGGCGGCTCTGTCGCAATCTTCTCAGCAGGAAGATTGAATTGGAATTGTGAGAGTTTCATATATCTGTCGCAAATTTAAACTGCAAAATACATTACATTATACGAAATTTCGCAGTTTTTGTTTCACTCGGTGGCGAAATTTTCTGAAAAATCATATCTTGGCCTCTCTAAATACCTCTGCTATAGAAGGATATGTGTTGATGAGGAATGCCGGAAGGCTTGACTTCGCGACCCAGGCAGCCTTGGTTATGTCCTCTTCGCGCTGCGGAGTGAGGTCAATGGGATCGGTGTAAAGCATATCGTACCACCAGGTATGCTTCAGGTGCCAAATCCCGTCGCGTCTGTAGCAGTGGTCGGTGATGCAGATCAGTTCCCGGAGTTCGAGTTCGTATATTCCGGTTTCTTCGCTTACCTCTCTGATTGCAGTGGTCTCGATGTCTTCTCCCGGGTCCTGATGCCCTTTGGGCAGGTCCCAGAGCCCGTTTCTCGATATCAGGAGATAGTCGCCGCGCCTGTTGGAAACCAGTCCGCCGCCGGCATTGACCTCCTTGAATTCGGCGCAGATCTTCCTGTAGGTGTCCTCTACGTCTGCGGTCGGGACAAATACCCTGTGCAGTGAAGCCGATGCTTCAGCCATTTCTACGAGTGTGTGGATGTCGGCTGAATCACCGATCCTGAACTGGAGGGCGTTGGGGTCGGAAAGGGCCGGGTCGTCGGGACTGCAGATGATTATACATCTCTTTTCGAAATATATCTTGTGCATTTGACCTATAATTTTATTAACTTTGCACGATACCTGTTCTATAGCATATTTTTTGTGCTGCAAATATAGGCAGAAGAAGTGAAATATAATCAAAACTTATCAATATGGAATCAGTTGAGAAGCTCGTGGCCAAGTCTCTGATGGAGATCAAGGCCGTTTTGCTGAGACCTGAGAACCCTTTTACTTGGGCTTCAGGATGGAAGTCACCGATTTATTGTGATAACAGAAGAATATTGTCATATCCCGAGATCCGCGAGAACGTATGTCGCTGGATGGCGGATATAATAAGGAAGCAGTACCCCGATGCAGAGGTGATCGCAGGTGTTGCCACAGGAGCGATCGCTCACGGCTATCTCGTCGCCCATATCCTCGGAAAGCCGTTCTGCTATGTAAGACCGAAACCGAAGGATCACGGTACAGGCTCTCAGATCGAGGGAATACTCGAGCCGGGAAAGAAGGTCGTCATCGTAGAGGACCTCATCTCCACCGGAATGAGCAGCCTTGCCGCAAAGAATGCCCTTGTGAATGCAGGAGCGAATGTTCTGGGTATGGTGGCAATATTCTCATATAATTTCCTCCACGCCCGCAAGGCTTTCGAAGATGCCAATGTGGAACTTACTACACTTTCCAATTATGACGCCCTTATCCAGGTGGCTCACGAGATAGGTTATGTGAAGGAGTCTGATATCGAGGTGCTTAAGGAGTGGCGCATATCACCATCAACCTGGGGAAAGAAGGAATAGCTATGGCAGAGTTCAGAAGTAAGAAAGCCGTTGTCTCAAAGGCTCCGTACGAGTTGTATATGGCCTTTGTGGATATGCGTAACTTCATCCAGTTCCTTCCCGAGGAAAAGAAGGCTGATGTCACTGCGGACTATGACAGCATCCACGCTATGGTCCAGGGCTTCAGCATCGGTGTCCGCGTAAAGGAGAGGATTCCGTATTCGAGGATCGAGTTCCAGGATGACGGGGCACCGTTCAAGTTCTTCCTTACCCTGCATTTTGATGCTGCATCGGATCCGTACAAGACTGATTTTCAGATCGTCGTGGATGCGGAACTTAACTTTATGATGAAGACTTTGCTCGGCAGCAAGATCAAGGATGCGCTGGACAAGGTTGTTGACTCCCTCGTGGCGATGTCAGAAGGCAGGATGCCGGAAGGTGTGGATCCGTCTATGTATCCGGAGGGTTTCGATCCGTCAAAGATGAAATTATGATCAACGAGTCATTCAGGAAATATCTTGAAGAGGCGATAGGGAGCGATAATGCCCTTGTCGCTTTTTCTGCTTTTGAAAGCCCGGCTTCAACTGCTGTCAGATCAAATCCTTTCAAGAAAGGGATATGCCCTGACGGCCGTCCTGTTGCCTGGAATCCTTACGGAAGGATACTTCCTGAGAGGCCTCTGTTTACTCTTGATCCGCACTTTCACGCCGGCGGATATTATGTACAGGACTCGTCTTCGATGTTTGTGGGATATGCCTTCAGAAGGCTTCTTGAGGGGATTTCCCGTCCGGAGGGACGTCCGGTGAGGGTGCTGGACCTTTGTGCCGCTCCCGGGGGAAAGACTACCGATATGGCAGCTTCTCTGAGGGATGCCTTCGGAGACGGTTTTGTCCTTGTCGCAAATGAAGTTATGAAGGCTCGTGCCGGAATCCTTGCCGACAATGTGGCATTGTGGGGAGATCCGAATGTCGTGGTGACATCGGATGATCCTAAGGCCTTTGCTGCCCTGCCGGGATATTTCGACATAATCGTCGCCGATGTCCCTTGCTCCGGCGAGGGTATGTTCCGTAAGGATGCCGAGGCGCAGAAGCAATGGTCTGTGGATAATGTGGCCCTATGCGAGGCACGGCAGAGGAGGATTGTGGCGGATGTATGGCCTGCCCTGAAGCAGGAAGGCGTATTCATTTATTCCACCTGTACATTCAACCGCTATGAAAACGATGGAAATGTGGGGTGGATTGCAGAGGAGCTTGGGGCGGAGCCTCTTTTCGGGGATGATGCCCTTAATGCAGGTGATAAGGTGATAAAGACCAGATATGGCTACAGCCTTGTTCCTGGACACGTCGAAGGGGAGGGCCAGTACTGCAGCGCCTTGCGTAAGACTTCGGATGTGGAAATCCGCGATATGAAGTCCAGAGGAGGCCGTCCTGCCAAAGCGGCAGCTGTTCCTGAAAGTGCACCGGGACTTCTGAAGGTTGACTCAGTATTCAGGCAGAGAGGAGAGACTCTGATAGCAGTGCCTAAGTCCATAATGTCGGAACTTGCCGCTCTGGAGCAGGCTTTGCATATAATTGCGGCAGGATGCGCAGTGGGTATGCTGAAAGGAAAGACTCTCGTGCCGGATGCCGATCTGGCTCTTTCGCTTGTATTTGAAAGAGGCGCATTTCCGGAAGCCGATGTTGACCGTGAGACGGCTCTGGCTTATCTGCACAGGGATGCGATTACTCTTCCTGATTTGCCAAAAGGTTATGTGACAATTGTTTATGAGGGCCTTCCGCTAGGCTTTGTGAAGAATCTCGGCAACAGATGCAACAATCTGTATCCGCAGAGCAGAAGAATAAGAATGAATGTTAAATAAGAATTATATGAAAAGGATCCTGACGGCAGTATTTGCACTACTTGCATATATCACAGTCTTTGCACAGACCGACTCTGAAAGGTATGCGCAGAGATATGATCTTCTTGTTTCGAAACTGGGACCGGCAGGACTCGGTGTAGAGACCATATTGAACAACTGGGAGAAGGCGGATTCTACCGATGCCAGGATGCTTCTCGGAAAGTTCAGCTATCTTTTTACCAAGGCTCAGACTTCTGAGGTCGTGTCGCGTTCTTCCAAAAGATATCTCGGTATGGAGCCGATCCTCTCTTTGAAGGACAGTCTCGGCAATGACATATATTATTATCAGGAGAACATCTTCGATGATGAACTGTACGGGCAGGCGATAAAGGCTGCGGACAAGGCCATCCAGTATTGGCCTGACAGGCTTGATTTCAGATTTATGAAGGCCAATGCATATATTGCATACGAAAAAGAAAGCCCTGATATGGCTCTGGCGTATCTTCAGGACCTGATTTCAGAGAATATGTCCAGACAGAGGCCCTGGGAATACGACGGCACTGAGGCCGGCAAGGGTTTCTTCGAGGAGGCTATGCAGGAATATTGCTTCAGTTTCTATTCGATAGGAAGCCCGGCGTCATACGAGGCCTTTCTTGCTCTGTCGCAGCAGCTTTCGAAACTCTATCCTGACAATATGGGCTTTGTGAACAATATAGGCTCATATCATCTGATCAGGCAGGAGTACAAGACTGCCCTGAAGTATTATGACAAGGTGCTCAAGAAACAGCCCGACGACTACACCGCGATGCAGAACGGACTTCTTGCCTCGAGGAAGATGAAGAATCTGAAGCTTGAGAAGAAATATCTCGCATTGATCGTGAAGTATGGTTCGGATAAGGACAAGCTCCTTGCCCAGGGACGTCTCGATGCGCTGAACAGGAAGTGATGGACGCCTCGTTCTTCATAGCCGGAAGACTCAGATTCAAGGGGAATATCGCGATGATATGCATTGCGGTAAGTTTTCTTGTTATGATCATTGCCGTCTCCGTTTCTTCAGGCTTCCGGCACGCTATACGTTCGGGGCTTTCAGATATTTCCGGAGACATAAGGATAACTCCTCCGACTCTGTCCGTACTTGATGAATCCCTTCCGATCGAGGCTGATGCGGCATACAGACCGTATATCGAAGAAGTGGAGGGAGTCTCTGAAATCCGTCCTGTGGTATATAAGGCCGGAATCGTCAAGAGCGGAGACAATATTCAGGGAGTGCTTTTCAAAGGAATGGAGAACGATGATACGGTGTCTCTGGCAGTGTCAGTTCCCAAGCGTCTTGCGGAAATTGCCGGTCTCAAGACTGGCGACAGGATGCTCACATATTTTGTCGGAGAGTCGGTAAAGGCGAGGCAGTTCACGGTTACGTCTGTCTATGACGCCTTGGTTGAGGCTGATGACAAGCTTGTAGTATATGCGGATATCTCTGACCTTCAGAGGGTTAACGGCTGGAACGCGTCAGAGGTTTCCTGTCTTGAAATCCTTCTGGAAGATGATATGAGAAACGAGTCAGATATAGAGTCTGCCAATGACAGGATCGGAACCCTGATCAACGCCTATAGCTCTGATGACGAGGAGTCAGTGATAGCATCGTCATCGGTTTCCTCTTATCCGCAGCTCTTCGACTGGCTCAGCCTCATAGACTTCAATGTACTGCTCATATTGATCCTGATGACGATAGTCGCCGGCTTCAATATGATATCCGGTCTGCTGATAATGCTTTTTGAGAACATATCTACGATAGGCCTCCTCAAATCCCTCGGTATGACGGACGGGGCCATTTCCAAGGTATTTCTGTCGTCTTCGGCCATTCTTGTGGCCAAAGGTATGCTTGCAGGCAATGCGCTAGCGATACTTTTCTGCATCATCCAGGATACGACAAAAGTCCTCAGGCTGAATCCTGAGAACTATTTTGTGTCATTCGTTCCTGTAAAAATGGATTTCGGTATGATCCTTACGGCCGATATCCTGGCCTTTGTCCTGATTATGCTTCTGCTGCTTATCCCTTGTCTGTTCATTTCCAAGGTAGATCCTGCAGATACCGTAAGGGTCAGATAGAATTTCAGGCCTGAGGGCAGATCCTGCAGAATGCTTCGTACAAAGACATTACGCTGTCAATATATGCTATGGTCTCGTAGCCTTCGAATTTTCCAAGCTTTACGGACTCTTCCTCAAGGATACTGTCCTCTCTCATAAGAGGGATTATATTGACGATGTCATCCCATACATTCTTGTTCACATCTCTGGATTCCGCAAAGTTGCGGCAGTCTGCTACGCGGCCTTCTCCGGCATTGTATGCGGCAAGAGTGAACTTTACCATCTCGAGGCTCTCCATACCGCTTTTTGCATAAAGCCTCTGCAGCCTCTTGAGGTGGCTGGTTCCTGCCTTGATGTTCTTTTCTGGGTCAAGAAGGTCGTCGATCTCGTAATATCTTGCAGTCTGGGGCATTACCTGCATAAGGCCTTTGGCCCCTCTGTGCGATGTTGAGTTGATGGAGAACTTTGATTCCTGATATATGACAGCCGCAAGCATCCTCCAGTCCCATCCGAGCTCTGAGGCGTACTTCCTGATGATGTCGTCGTATGGACTCAGGGTCTTTGTCACAACACCTCTGTCAGCGCGTTTGTATGGATTGAAAGTGCCTGTATATGAAGCCTTTGATGTCTTGAAATATTCAGAAGACGTGATATGGCTTATCCAGGTGTTGACCTGGCGGAGCTGATCCCCCTCCTTCACCGCCCATACGGTGCATTCGTCGATCTTTCGGGACAGGTTGAGGCCTTCCGCCTCCTGCGCCTCGGCATCGTGCATAATGACGATATCTACCTTTCCCTGGGCCAGAGAGTCTTTCCAGTTCTCTTTCCTTCCGGCAGAAACTATCTTTACATTACATCTGTTGTCGTGAGCAAATCTGTTCAGAAGCTGATAGTTGAAGCCTGTCTCAAGGCCGTGTGAGCCGTACATATCGTCGCAAAGATCGATGGCACAGACGATTTCCTGTCCTGCAAATACATCGGTCGTGCTGGCTCCGCTGAGCGGTCTTCCGCTTTCAAGCAGCGGCATCGCGCATATTATCAGCATTGAAATGATTACGTTTCTTACTCTTCTTTTTCTTTTTTCACTAAAATTGATTCTCATCTTACACTACTTTCTGTGCTTACCGGCCAGGTGCTCCTGGTCTCAGTCCGGAGTTTGCCCCGCCGCCTCGCGCGGCTCCACCGCTTCTACCGCCTCCCGCGGTACCTTTCCCTCCGCTTGCACTGGTTGATTTCTTACCCGCTTGAACATAGAAAGGCCAGGTCACACCTATCTTGAATGTCCTCTGAGGGGCTATGTAGCCCGCAGCAGAGAAATAGTCGGCCGATTCATTCGGCCATCCCATATTGAGGTTGACTGCCTTCAGGAACACCGATACCCTCTTCCACTGTACATTGACGAATACGTCAATATAAGGGCAGTTGCCGAACTGTTCCTTGTTCTGATTATGGAACACTCCAAGGACCGGGTTGTATGCGGGCGCATACCATTTTGTCGTGAATGTTCCGTTGGCGCCGATCTGCATTGTCATAGCGTTCTTGACCACGTCGAATTCCGCGTAATACCTCAGGTTGAGGCCGAGCATCGGCAATGGCATCACATCCTTGTCGGATGAGAGCTGGAAAAGAAGCCTGTGGTCGAAATGGAATTTCCATAACTGGAAGTCCTTTCTGAGTGAGGCTGTCATAACACTCATCGGCTTTGTGTTCTGGCGGGCAATGCCGAGGGTGTCGTAATATATGTTGTTGCTCAGCAAGGCATATCCGAATGAAGCTGCCAGTTTCCATCTTGGAACCGAGAGAGAGGCTTCCACTTTGGTCGTAGATATCTTGCCGAAGTCATTGTCCCACTTATAGTGGTTGGTGAACAGATGCTGCTGATAGTAATCCGGCTCCTTGAGACTTGTCTCGAAGTGCGCCCTGAGTTCCAGAGGGCTCTGCCTGTCTTTTCTGAAAGGATATGCCTTGAACACAGCATTCGCATTGATGTTGAAGTCATTGACTTCATATCCGAGGAACGAATACTTTCCGAATGCATCCCATTCCAGATACTTCTTGTACTGGCCCTGTGCACCCGCATAGAGGTAGGCCGTGTTCAGAAGCACGTTGTGGCTGCCCTGGATGTAGTCAGCAGGTTTGAAACTGTAATAGTTCGCAAGCTTGTCTCCCACACCTACGTCGAGTTTCGATACGATGCCGTCGCTCTTCCAAGGCTGGAGCCTGATGAAGAAGCGGTTCTCGAATTTCATAACCCTCATCGAATCCTTGCTTTGGGTCGGATTGATGTAGAAACGGTCATCGTAGAATGCCTTTCCGAAATCATCTGTAATATTGTCCTCGTAGGTCTTGCGGAACACCGAGTACTCGCTGCTGTGTCCGATGAAGGCTGTGGTGATGTCGGTATTGAGGGTGTCGGATCCTGCACCGGCTTCAGCCAGAGCTTCAAGACGGTCTGCCTCGCGTTCGTTGTAAGCTGCTATGGCCACGGAGTCTCCGGTGGCCATAATGCTGTCACGTTCGGCGATGCGCAGCTCTTCGGCTTTCTTTTTCGCGCGATATTCCTTGTCGAGGAAAGTGAAAGGAATTCGGTAGGTCTGGTCAAGGAAAAGCGTGTTTCTCTTGAGCTTGTTGCTTGCATCACGCAGATATACATCTATCTCTCGTGAGTCAACGGTCGTGTCCCTGATCCATTTGGTATCGACGACTCCGCCGTTTTCGCTTCTTTCGATCCTGTCATAGATGTATCCTGTGTGCATAAGATACTTCTTGCCCGTATAGTTGGCGGCCATTACGACATTTCTGTTGTCGGTATCCTCTCTCTTCAGCATACCGTTGCTGCCATACCTGTGATACTCAAGCAAAATGTTGAGTTCAGGAGTGATGTTCTGGGTCGTACGTATCCTTATGTTCGACTCCTCCTTTTCCTTGTTTGCGAACAGGGTACCGTAATACGCAAGCTCGGTGTAAGGAGTCTTGGTGTTGAACTGCGGAAGGTTTTCCGGAGTATAGGTGTATATCGAATAAGGCGTGTAGAAGATGGCGTTGTCTATCTCCTGCCTTTTGAAATAGTCGTAAAGCTGCACCGGAGAGCCTGAAACTCCGAGCCAGGTGGCGTTGACGTCCTCCTTGAAGAACGGATAATCGTGGAAGTTGTAATTGAATGACGAATCGGCAGACTGGTCTCTCAGATCGTTCAGGTTATGGAAATATCTGTCGTGATTCCAGGTCACTATCCTCTTGTAGTGCATCGAGTCAGGGAAAGCGAAAGTCTCAAGGATGCGCGGAGTGGCTTCTATTACACTGTCCTTGTATGCCTTGATGCTGTCCTTGATCTCAAGCTTTCGGTTGGCTGCAGCGATCAGAGCGGGAAGCTTCTGCTCGGCATCATACTTCTTACGCTCTTTGCGGGTAAGCGATGCGTACCAGGCATTGTGCCTTGCTATGGCGACCTCTGTCGAATCCTTGATGTAGAGTGAGTCAAGCTTCATAAGCTCGAGGGTGTCTCCTGCCATAATAAGGGAGTCGCGCACCTGAGCTCTTGTAGCAGAGTCCTTTACGGCGATATAATATTTGTAGAAGAAAGGGTCGGTGTATTGGAGCGAGTCCGGAACCTTGATTGTGTCACGGGCTGCGAGGAATAGGGTGTCGAGCGTCAGCGAATCGGCCGTCAGACTGTCTGCAACCGCGATTCCTGTGTCAGTCGAGTCCTCGATACGGGTAAGTGCAAGAGAGTCAGCGAGACCGCGAAGTCTCACCGCTCTATGCGCATCGATACCGAAGGACTGTACGGCTGCTGTAAGTACAAGCAGCATCGGTACCCATATTTTAGCCACAACTTTCTTCATAACAAGACAGCAAAGGTACGAAAAAATATTGATTATTCAATACTTATACCTTTTGCCGCCATCTCTGCTATGGCATCTTTATGTCCCTGAAGATCCACGTATGCTATGCAGTCCTGAAGAAGATGCACCTTGAAGCCTGCCTTGAGAAGGTCTTCGCAGGTGTTGCGTACGCAGTATTCCGTAGCTATGCCGCAGACATAGACGTCAGTGGTGTCAAGAAGCTCCAGCACCTCTCCGAGTGACTGGCCTGCATAATTGACTCCGTCGAATCCGGAATATTGCTCTGTCGCTTTGTCGCATCCCTTGTCGAAGGTGAGCTCCTCGCTGGCATACGGAGCAAGGTCTTCGTGGATTTCACCACCTTTGGTGCCGGCAACGCAGTGTGGAGGCCATATCCCTCCCTGCTCCTTGAACGAAGAATGATCGGCAGGATGGTGGTCGCGGATGAAGAGGATTGGAAAGGTGTCAAGGATCTCGTGATCTTCTCCTTTCTGTCCCTTTGTCTGTGAATCGATGAAACCCAGAGTGGCCTTGACTGCATTTTCAGCATTGGCACAGGCAAGACTTCCGTCGATGAAGTCATAGAGCATATCTACGACTACGAGTGCGCTGTTTCTCATATCTTGAAGCTTTTTATTTCCTTGACGATACGGTTGATGATGCCCATCTTGAGGTTGTAGAGGTCGTCTGAGATATCCACTTTGTAGTAGTGAGGGTTGATCAGACGTCTCTCGCTAGGACTGAAATGCATAAGTGTATTGTTGTAATACGCCTTCTTCTCTGCGAGGGTGTGGTATGGGACGCATCTCCTGCCGTTTTCCATAACCTTGTGCTGCAGAGGCAGTGCTGTATATTCCCCAGCCTCGAAAGTCTTGTATTTATATCGGTCGAATTCGTCGCAGATCGTGAAGGTCTCACCGGCCTCGATCTGTCTGCAGAGCTCGTCGCCTCTGAGGCAGGTGACGTCTGCCTTGTATATCTCGCCTTTGGCCGGATCGTTCTTCATTATTCTGTATGTGATCTGGAATCCTGGATTTATGAGCTTGATCTTGTCTTCCGATCTTTTAAGGACTCCTTCTCCGTCTATCTGGACGAGCTTATATACATTGCCGAAGCAAGGGGCAGCCTTGCTTGTCGCTATGGCATCGCCCACTCCGTATGAATCGATGCAGGCTCCCTGGCGCTCGAGATCGGTGATGAGGTATTCGTCCAATGAGTTGGTAGCGAATATCTTGCATCCCTTCAGGCCGTTCTCGTTGAGAATCTCGCGGCACTCCATAGAAAGGTAGGCAAGGTCTCCGCTGTCGAGCCTGATGCCGTATCCTGGCTCATAGCTGTCATCTATGCCGTTCTCTCGGAATGCCCTGATGGCATTGAGGACTCCGCACTTCAGTGTGTCGTATGTGTCGATGAGGAGTATGAGGGGCTCTCCCTTGTGTGTCTTGATATATGTGTCGAATGCCTTGTGCTCACCCTCCACGCTGCATCCGAAGGATGTAACATAGCTGTGGGCCATAGTGCCTGTCGAACCATAGTCGTACATAACTCCTGTGAGGATGTTCGAGGTTGCGCTGCATCCGGCAATGATGGCTGCCTTGGCACCGTAAGTGGCCGCCCAAG
Organism: Bacteroidales bacterium; assembly: GCA_015060395.1. Taxonomy (GTDB): domain Bacteria; phylum Bacteroidota; class Bacteroidia; order Bacteroidales; family UBA932; genus Cryptobacteroides. Next base: position 45,926 of record SUYP01000002.1, on the reverse strand, counting down.
GACCGTGTGCCCTTCTTGAACCGAATTCGCTTACAGGACGGTTTGTCGCACGGCATACCCTTGAAGCCTTTGTCGCGACAGCCATCTGATGGTTCATAATGCAGAGCATCGGAGTCTCGAGGACCTGAGCCTCGATAAGAGGCCCTTCCACTATGATGATCGGCTGGTTAGGGAATACGATCTCGCCCTCACGCATCGCATATACGGTTCCGGTGAATTTCATTGCGGAAAGATAGCCTCGGAATTCGGCGTATTCTTCGCCCGGAAGGAACTTCTCGAAGAAGGCGGGATCCATATTGCCGAGGTTCTCGATCATTTCGATCACCTCGTCGGTACCGCTGACCACAGCCCAGTTGTTGTTCTCCGGAGCTTTTCTGTAAAACATATTGAAGACAGCGTGCTGGTCTTTCATTCCGCTGTCATAGAAGGATTTTCCCATTGTGTATTGGTACTTGTCCGAACAGTATGCAAAATTTAGCATTGCGGTTATATGTTTATGATAAATCATACAAATTTAAGTTTTTTGTCTGAACATTTTCGTAAATTCGCAAATAAATTGACACCAACCCCTTTCATTCCGAACTTGTCGGGACAATCTGAAAGTATAAATGGAACGTTTGAATATATTATATAAGTCTGAATATGGCTGCATTCCTGTTTCCGTGACACCGCTGACAGGATCCGCGAGCAACCGCCGCTATTTCAGGATGACCTCTGATTCCGGCACCTGCATAGGTGTCATCGGGACCGATGTGAAGGAGAACAATGCATTTGTGACGCTAGCCCGCCACTTCCGTGCCAAAGGAATAAATGTTCCTGAGGTTTATGCCGTGAGCGAAGATATGTCGGCCTACCTTCAGGAAGATCTTGGGGACTGCGTACTTTTCGATATGGTTATGGCCGCCCGCCGCGGTGATGAAGACATCGCGAAGGTCGAGGCCCTGCTGGACAAGACTATGTCAATGCTCCCGGTGATCCAATATGACGGAGCGGAAGGACTGGACTTTTCGATATGTTATCCACAGCCTTCTTTCGACAGGAGGATGGTGATGTTCGACCTGAACTATTTCAAGTACTGCTTCCTCAAGCCGTCGGGGCTTGAATTCGATGAGGTGCTTCTTCAGGATGACTTTGAAAGATTTGCCGATGACCTGCTGAAGGAGGATACTGACACTTTCCTGTATCGCGACTTCAATGCGAGGAATGTTATGATATGTGGCGGCGAACCGTATTTCATTGATTTTCAAGGTGGAAGGCGTGGCCCAGTGTATTATGATGTGGCCTCTTTCGTATGGCAGGCAAGAGCGAAATATCCTGCAGGATCGAAGGAAAGGATGTTGGACAGCTATCTGACCGCTCTGGCAGGATATCGTGATCCGGACCGTGATGCATTTATGGAAAGACTGGATCTTTTCATCCTCTTTCGTCTGCTTCAGGTGCTGGGCGCATACGGATTCAGAGGACTGGTGGAACAGAAGTCAAGTTTCGTCACAAGCATTCCTGCCGCCATATCGGAGCTGAAATCCATAGTTCCCGGCTTCTCAGGCCTGTATCCGTATATGACCGGAACTCTGGAGAGACTGTGCGCCCTTCCTCGTTTTCAGGAACAGGCTTCAGACGGAGTCCTGGAAGTCCGTGTCTGCAGTTTCTCATATAAGAAAGGAATACCTCAGGATATGTCAGGAAACGGCGGGGGATATGTATTTGACTGCCGTTCGATCCATAATCCGGGCAGGTATGAGCCGTACAGGAAACTCACTGGACGCGATGAGCCGGTCATAAGGTTCCTTGAGGATGACGGAGAGATCCTGCAGTATCTTGAATATATATACGGGATCATAGACCCGCATATCGGGACATACGCCAGACGTGGATTTACCAGCCTTATGATAAGCTTCGGCTGCACAGGAGGACAGCACCGTTCGGTCTATTGCGCCGAGCATCTTGCCCGTCATATTGCGGAAAAATTTCCTGCTGTCCGTGTCCGTCTTATCCATCGTGAACAGAATATTACCGAACTCTTATGAAAGCAATGATATTTGCGGCCGGTCTCGGGACCAGGCTTAAACCAATAACCGACACTCTTCCGAAGGCTCTTGTGCCGGTCTGCGGCAAGCCTCTCATAGAGCACATCGCCCGCAAGCTCAAGGCCTCGGGAGTGGAGAGCGCCGTGGTGAATGTACATCATTTTGCCGATATGATCGAGGAGTGGGTGAGTGCACAGGATATATTGCCGATGGAAGTTTCCGACGAGAGGGGACAGCTGCTTGAGACGGGCGGCGGGGTGCTGAATGCGAAGCCGTATCTGGAAGGATGCGGGCAGTTCCTCATCCATAATGTGGATATAATCTCCGATCTTGATATAAGGTGGATGGCCTCTCAGACAAGGCGGGATGCTATGGCTACGCTTCTTGTAAGTGACCGTGTGACAAGCCGTTATCTTCTGTTTGATCCTGATACGATGCGGTTGAAAGGATGGACCAATGTGGTTACGGGAGAGGTACGTTCGCCTTATCCTGATTTGGATGTGACGCAATGCCGCAGGCTGGCTTTTTCCGGCATCCACATTATGTCGGATACCGCATTTGCAGCTCTTGAAGACTTTGTCAGCAGAGAGGGACTGGATCCTGAGCATCCTCGTTTCCCGATAATGGATTTCTATCTTTCGGCCTGCGCCTTGTATGAAATATACGGTGTGGAGGCAGACGGCCTGCATCTTGTCGATGTGGGCAAGCTTGACACCTTGGAAATTGCGGAGAAGGAAATCTCCAGAGTAAGTCAGAATTAAAAACTATACAACTATACTATGAAATTTTTAGGAAACATCCTTTGGTTCGTGCTTGGCGGATTCATCGTCAGCATTTATTATTTTATCGTAGGACTTTTGTTCTGCATAACGATCATCGGCATACCTTTCGGCTTTCAGCTGATCAAGCTGGCAGGATTTGCCCTGTGGCCTTTCGGACACGAAATCCAGTCAGACACCAATGACGGCGGCTGTCTCTCGATCTTTATGAATGTGATATGGATACTGGTAGGAGGAATCGAGATCGCTATGCTTCACCTCACTTTTGGAGTATTCCTCTGCATAACGATCATCGGTATTCCATTCGGCCTCCAGCACTTCAAGATGGCGCTTCTTGCCCTTATACCTTTCGGAAAGAAGATCAGCTAGCGATCGATAACGGATCGACCTTGTCGCAGTTGCCCATCCTGTCATCCTTTGTCGGGATGGCTCTTATTATGACAATCGCGCTCGCAAGGACGAGTATGCACAATACGAATGTCGCTGCATATTTCCAAGGACTGAGTATGTCCATAAATGTGTCAGCTTCCCTGAATTCCGGTATCCTGCTGAATATGGTAGAAAATGTGTTGTTCACACAGTGCATAAGCATAGTCAGTTTGAGTGATCCGGTCCTGTAATAGACGTATCCGAAGAGAAGTCCGAGGATGAATGCCGGAATGGCCTGCCAAGGGTTCAGATGCAGGATTGCGAAGAATGCTGCGGATACACAGATGGCTCCTGTAGGGTTCATCTTGCTCATCAAGCCTCTGAGTACCAGGCCTCTGCAGAGCCACTCCTCGAAGAGGGGTGCGAAGACGGATACGGAAAGAAGTGATGCCCAGAGCGGACCGTTTACCATTGACTCGAGGGCTTCTTCCAGATATGCCGGCATATCCGGAAGGGCTGCGCTGAGAGGTTCGCATACGAAAGCGCCTGCGAGAGTGGCCAGCGACACTGTAAGCGTGATCACCACACCTCCCTTGCTTCCGAAATTATTGCTGTCAAGGGCATATCCTGTGTCGAATATCTCGTTTCTGCGGCTTTTGACCGATGCGTACAGGAGCGGTGGAATGAATGATACCGGATATGATATGAGCATACTGTAAGAAGTTACAGCGTCGGAAGTTCCCATAGCCAGGACGAAGACTCCGCTTATGAGACTGCCGAGAAGCGATCCCAGGATGAAGAGAAGGAAAAGCATCGTCATACCTCCGAACCCCGGAAGATAGTGTGAATAGTTAGAGAAGAGCTCGTACGAAGCTCTTCCCTTATGTCTTTTGAAAAATCCCATATTCTGTGGCGTTTGTCCCCGGGACGGGCCGGGATGAATGTGATACTATCTGTAGAGCGGAGTAGGGTAGATTCCCTGGTCTGCGAATTCCTGGAATTTTGCTACGACTCCTGGACGGTCCTCCTTGAAGGTCACTCCGAACCACCTTGACGGTGTCGAAAGCAGTTCGCATCTTCCTGTGCCTTCCTTGATGATGCAGTCGATGGCGTATGGAATATAGAATTCAGCCTTCAGTTCCCCTATGTTCTTTTCGAGGAATCTTGTGAAGATCTCTTCGCTCTTGTCGAAATAGTCTGGCGTGAAGCCCCACATATTCATTGAGCAGAGTGCCTTAGGTGCAAGCTCGACTGTCTCTCCGGTCACATTGTTTTCTCCGCGGATCTTTCCGTCCTCACACATCTGGATCTTGTGATGTTCCACAACGTCGGTAAGGAAGCCTGTCTGATCTGCCGTGCCGATTCCTCTTGAAACTCCGCCTGACTCAGAAAGGGTGTTGTCAAGCTCGAAGCCTACCAGGGCATATTCTCCCGTGGTGTTCTCGTGTGCCCTGAGCCAGTCTCCGATGACCTTGAAGGACTCCTTTCCATAATAATCGTCACCGTTGATGACTGCAAACGGCTCCTTTATGACTTTCTTGCCCATAAGCACTGCGTGTGCGGTGCCCCAAGGCTTTTCGCGCTCCGGGTTGAGGGTGAACTGTGACGGAATCTTGTGAAGTTCCTGGGTTACGAACTGGAATTCAAGAGGCTCACCGTCAATGCATTTCACATTGCTGTACTTCTCTTTCACGACAGCTTCCATCTGCTCTCTGAAGTATTCGCGAACTATATATACTACTTTTCCGAATCCGGCCTGTACTGCATCGTAAATAGAATAGTCGATGATAGTCTCTCCGTTCGGGCCAAGACCGTCCATCTGCTTGAGTCCGCCGTAGCGGCTGCCCATACCGGCAGCAAGAACAAGTAATGTTGGTTTCATATTGTCTGCTTTTTTATGAAATATTTGTCAAAAATAGTTAATTTTGTTGACAATTATTCATTCAGCAATCATTATTTTGGGAAAGATCAAGGACATATTTACGGGTGAACATAGGAAATTTGCCTGGTTTGTCGTCATCAGCACGACAATCGTGATGGTGTCGTGGCTTGTCGGGCCAGGCACTACCATAATCCATTGGGTTGAGGCCAAGAGGGAGATCGGACGTCAGGAAAGACAGATGGAGAAGTATCGCAGCGAGATCGAGGCTATGGATCAGAACATCGGCGAACTGAAGACCAATCGCGACTCATTAGAAAAATTCGCCAGAGAGCAGTTCGGTTTTGCTGTCCCTGGCGAAGATGTATATATCATTGAGGATTAGATTCCTCGACAAGCTCGGAATGACGATGTCCTAGAATCCTGTGTAGGTCCAAGGTGTGATGGCCCTGAGCTCCTCCTTGACTGACTCCGATACATCGAGCGTCTCGATGAAATCAGCTATTACTTCACGGTTGATGCCCGCACCAGTACGGGTGAGCGCCTTGAGCGTTTCGTAAGGGTTCGGGTAATTTTCTCTGCGGAGGATTGTCTGTATGGCCTCTGCAACGACAGCCCAGTTCCTTTCAAGGTCGGCTCTGATGGCATCCTCGTTCAGGATGAGCTTGCCCAGTCCCTTCTTTAGCGAGTTCAGGGATATGATTGAGTGTGCAAGCGGCATACCGATGTTCCTGAGCACGGTGGAGTCCGTGAGGTCACGCTGCAGACGTGAAATCGGCAGCTTCATTGACAGGTGGGTGTAGAGCGCGTCTGCCACTCCGAAGTTTCCTTCAGCATTCTCAAAGTCGATAGGGTTCACCTTGTGCGGCATAGCAGATGAACCTACTTCTCCCGCCTTGACCTTCTGACGGAAATACTCCATAGATATATATGTCCATATATCTCGTGCAAAGTCGATAAGAATGGTGTTGATGCGGCGGAGGCAGTCAAAGAGCGACGCGAGATTGTCGTAATGCTCGATCTGTGTGGTAGGGAACGACCTCTTCAGACCGAGTGATGCGACGAAATCATTGCCGAACGCTATCCAGTCGATGGCAGGGTATGCCACCTTGTGCGCATTCATATTGCCGGTTGCACCGCCGAACTTTGCCGGATAAGTAAGCAGCTCGAACTGGCGGATCTGCTCTTCGAGACGCACTGCAAATACGTTGAATTCCTTTCCTACCCTTGTAGGTGATGCCGGCTGTCCGTGTGTCTTTGCAAGCATCGGGATGTCCTTCCATTCTTCTGCCATACCCTTTATCAGTCCGAGGACTTCCTTGAGAAGAGGCATAAAGCTTTCTTCGATGGCTTCCTTGAATGAAAGAGGAACCGAAGTGTTGTTGATGTCCTGGGATGTGAGCCCGAAATGAACGAATTCACCCCATCTGATGATGTCCATCTCCTTGAAGCGGTCCTTGATGTAATACTCTACCGCCTTTACGTCGTGGTTGGTCACTTTCTCGATTTCCTTCACTTTTGCTGCATCTTCCGGAGTCATATTTCTGTATATGTCTCTGAGAGCCTCGAATTTAGATGAATCGAAATCCGCAAGCTGCGGAAGAGGAATCTGACAGAGTGCGATGAAATATTCGATCTCTATGCGTACACGGTACTTGATGAGGGCATATTCGCTGAAATATTCCCTAAGAGGTTCAGTCTGACGGGAATAGCGTCCGTCAACAGGCGATACTGCCAAAAGTGAGTGATTGTCCATTTTATCAGAGCTTATGATTTGCGGTGCAAAGATAGTAAAAAACGCTTAAAGCCCAATCTTACAGAAGATTTGATTGCGGAATGGAATAAATAACTTATATTTGCGCGATAACTCGACTGTAGAGATTAAGATTATAAATTAATATAAACCAATCTGATGAAAAACCTTTTAACTAATTTTCGCATAATGGCGATCCTTGCCGTTATGTGTGGTATTGTGTCTTGTGGCCAGCCTGAACCGACACCGGAACCGGACAAGCCTGATAATCCTGACAATCCTGAAAAGCCGGAACAGGTGGAAACATATCTCAGGGCGGATCTCCAGGCCTCTGACCAGAGCAGCATACAGATCAAGGTCGAGACCTCCGGACTTGATTCACTTGCTTATATCTGCTATGAGTCACAGCAGGATGCCCTTCAGGCATCTATCATCTTCCGTCGTGGAGAGAAGTTGAAGGCAGAGTCTTCGTCAACAGTGAATATCGAGGAACTCAAGGCTGACAGCAAGTATTATTTTTATTTTGCAGGAAAGACCGGCAGCAAATATTATGACGAGATTGTCGAGGTTGAGGCCAGCACTACTCCTTACGTGTTCACAGATCTGCTGACTCTTGTCGAGGTCGGAAAAAGGGACTATAAGGTACATATCAATGTCCCTGAATCTGTGGAGAACGATGATACAAGGTCGATCAGATATGCTTTTTCCTGCATTCCATTGTATCTATCAAAGAAACTGACCGGAATGCACGATACGGACCTTCTGTATCAGAATATGCAGGTTGATACGAGGGTGGACAAGACAATCGACATCAATGTCGATAACGAGTTCCTTCTTGACGAGAATGGAGAGCCTGTGTTTGATGAGCAGACAGGTCAGTTCATTCAGCTCCACGAGCCTATTGTCCCTGGAGAGCCTGTGCTGTTTATGGCAGGTGAGTTCGAGTGGGGAGAAGGTTATATCGCAAACTGGGGCCCTGCGGGAGATGGATTCGGATATTTTGTTCCGATGTACGACTTCAAGGGATATTATGGCGATGACTGGGGAGCCCTGAATGCTCCTGAAGCTATGATGACCAGAGGCGTCGTTACTGACATCGAACCTGGTTCTGACGAGCATCCGTATTGGACAGGCGCGTTCCAGAAACTTATCTTCACACTTGACCAGCCTGATCTTCTCGATGCAGAAATCGAGGTCAGAGTAGAGGATTTGTCTGCAATTGATGCGGTTGTGACGATAATTCCTGACGAGAATGTCTATGGATATAATTATTGCGTGATGGATGATGGAACATATCAGAGCATAATCAATCTTCTTTGCGGAAGAGAAGACTGGATGCAATGGTTCGTATCATCGTATTTCGCACAGTTCAGTCTGATGATCGGTAATGCCGGTGCGGAGGCTGTACAGTTCTCTGTAAGCGATACCTTCTTTGTGGGACCACTCAATGAGCAGTCTGACTTCCACGTGTTCATCACTGCAAGAGGAAATGAGGAAGGAACGACTCAGAAATTCGTTCACGAGGTGTTCACGACAAAGGCAAAGGTTCTTGATCCTCCTGTGATCAACGTTACTGCTGTTGAGGACAACCAGCACGAATATGAGGCCAAGTTCAATATCAAGGCTCCTAACAAGGATCTCGTTTCAGCTTATTACGGAGCCAACTATATCAGAGACTGGGTCGTGACCCTCAATGGTGGAAATACATACGCAAGTCTTTGCCAGAATTACTTTACAGCGGACGAGCTCGATCAGATCAATTCTGATGCCGGTCTTACCATATCCATTCCTTCCCTTGATGGAGAGACTACACGTCTTGCTGTCCTCGGATATAATGAGGAATACACCCCTAACATCCTTATCGACGGCTGTTCGGCAATCGCAGACACCAGGACAAAGCTTCTTGCTCTCGGAGTACACAACAACTCTCCTCTCTTCAAACAGCTTGAGGGCGACTGGACTATGACTGCAAAGGCATTTGTAAGGGATTATGACGACGACAACAATCTTGTAGAATACAACACCAACGTCAAGGCCAAGATCACCATTTCGCAGGAGATCGAGGCTCCTGAACTGACCGAGGACGTATATGATATCTATGAGAAGTTCGACTGGACAAGGGAAGAGACCGACGCATATTATGAGGATTTCAAGAAGAGTGCCGACCAGTTCAACAAGTACAGGCTCCATTACAGGAACAGGCTTCTCTGTGTCGGATGGTATGACTATGACATCTATTCGTTCAGCCGTCTTCAGACTATGTCGGCTTTCGATCTCTTCACGAGCGAGGCATATCAGTCATACGACCTGAATCAGATTTTTTATGACTTCGGTCCTAAGTGGTATCTTGAGATCGGTGAAGACGGTACAGTCACTGTTCCGTTCGACCAGATGGCAATGCCACCGATGCTTAACTGGGGTGATACTCCGTATTTTGTCACTGCGTATGACAAGCAGTCCAACCACGGCTACAGGGCTCCGGCTGAAAATATGCCTGGAGCATTCCCTGTGGAGATCTCCGCTGACGGAAACACTATCGTGATCAAGGGTGTAGAGGCTGCTGTGGCGGATGGAAGCTCTGAAACTGCGATACATTATATGAATGCGGTCGGCGGATGGGGCAATTATGATGCTCAGCTCTATAGCCCTATCATTTCGGACATCACGCTCAAGAGGGGATGGACAGAGACTTCTACCCAGAATGCTTACTCTCGTACTGCTTCACGTAAGAATTATGTCGAGAGACCGGAGATATCGACAGAGGACTGCACTCCTGTCGTATGGAAGTCTATGACAGAGTTCAAGGAGCCTCTCAAGGTAAGGAAGACCGAGCCAGCCATCGTAACGATGGAAAAGCTTGAGAAGGCACTTGACGAATATGTTTCAAGATATCATAGAAGATAATTATGAAGAAAGTTTTAAGATATGCATCGCTGCTTTTTGCGGCAGCGATGCTTGCGGTTTCCTGCGGAGATCCTGCAGATCCGCAGACTCCTGTGACTCCTGAAAATCCAGAGAATCCGGAAAACCCTGAAAAGCCGGAGCAGCCTCAGGAGCCGGTGACAGGTACATTGACCCTGTCGGTTGACAAGCTGATCATCCAGTCGAACGGGTCTGATGCCGCAACGTTCACGGTCAAGCTTGACGACAAGGATATCACAAGTGATATCGTGTTCCGTGACAGCAAGTCCGGAGATGCTGTGATCAAGACAGACGGAATGAAGTTCACGACCACAGAGGCAAAGGAATATGCGATATGGGCGGAATATAAGACATTGATGTCCAATGAGGTAAAGGTTACGGCAGTGGCATCTGAGGTGCCTGAGACGCCGGAAGATCCTCAGCCGGCCAACACTTCGTTCGTACGCAGGGTGCTCCTTACCCAGTTCACCGGAACAGAATGCGGCTGGTGCCCGGTTATGAAAGCCGGACTTAAGGATGCCCTTTCTGATGAATCGATTGCGGATAAGGTGATCAAGGCTGACGCACATAACTTCTCTGCCCAGGATCCTGCATATATCGGCGGCTTCTATACACCGGCAGACGGATATCCTACCGTTATTCTCGACTGGACTCTTTCATTCGGCCATCAGAGGACTACAGCGAACACTTCAAAGGTGGCTAAGCAGCTTATCAACGAGCGTTACGATGCAGAGGAAGCATACGCGGGAATCGCTGTGAATTCGAAATATGCCGACGGAGTCATCACTCTCAAGGCTGTTGTCAAGGCTGCCCAGACAGGCAACTACCGCGTCGGAGCCTGGCTTCTTGAAGACGGTCTCAAGGGACAGCAGAAGGACAATTCAGGACTTCTCGAGGACTGGATGCATAACCTTGATGACTGCGTGAGGATCGCTGATTCCAAGGCTTCATCTTCGAATTTCTGCGGCCACTCTCTTGGTCAGATAAAGGCCGGCGAGACTGCTGAGAGGATGTTCATTATGAATATGAAGAAATCGTGGGTACCGGAAAACTGTGAACTTGTGGTGTTCGTATCACGTGAGACCGACAAGTCATATTCAGTGACCAACGTAGTGAAATGTCCTATTGACGGCGTTCTGCAGTTCGAGTACAAGTAATCGAACTGCAGTTTCCTCTACAATCATCAATCAAGCACTTACAGACAAGCCTGCTGTGCGCGAGCGAAGCATATCTCAATGCTTCTGTAGCGAGCCACAGCAGGCTTGTCGTTTCTATAGAAATGCTTTGTGAGATTTCTCTGCTCCCTCCGGATAACGTTTCAGAGCGCGGAACTTTGTGCCGGAATTGAGACGGCCGGGCCTGGAGACGATAATTACAAGAGAAGCATCACGGCAGTCACATAGAGAAGGAATCCCTCGAATGCCAGATCCTTTCCTGTACTGCGTCCCATAGACGCTTCCGTATCATTGTCCCTGCTCACTTCTTCAAGCTTCTTCTGATCCGGAAAAGACCTGAAGGCCCATTTGCAGATAAGCTCTCCGTCGCTGAAGTATGTCGCTCCTCCGTTTGATCTGTTTAGGGTTATAAGAGTCTTGTAATCAGAAAAATACAGATGCCTCTCGATGATGCCTCGACTTTCTTCCCCGACCTCTTCCATAAACTCTGTAACAAGGTCTGGAGATGAGGCTGTCAGGAGCAGGACGCGGAATCCGGCCTTCTCCGAAGCTTCGATATGCCTTGCTATCCTGGTCCATCTGCCTTTCTTCATATCGGTGTCATAAACAGAAATCACCATCACCTTTCCCTCTGCCGCAAGCTCATCGCGGTATTCGTCATCTGAGCCATAGAACGAAAGATTTACGCCCTTGTCCTCGAATTCTTTTTTCAGAACGGTCTCGGTGCTGACGAAGCTCCAGGTCGAATCGGGCAGATGCTGAAGTGTGAAAGATTCCTGCTTTCCGTCCTTTTTATAGATGAATACGGCCTCATACATATCGTCCTCGGGTACGGATGCCTTGGCTGACCTCAGAACCGCTCCCGGCTTATATTCGGTGAAATCCACCATAGGTATGTACATCAGTGAATAAAGGGTGAAGGCTGCTACAGACAGGGCTACCAGGCTGAAGGATACGTACTTCCTTTTTTTAGGCTCTCCCAGACTGCTCATCGGGATATATGCGATAAGGAGGAGCACGATCAGGGCTATGTTCTTCAGGAAGGTCTGCCAATGGGTCAGATGGATAGCTTCACCGAAGCATCCGCAGTCCATTTCAGGATTGAATATGACCAGAATCAGGGTCAGGACCGTGAAGAAGCCCTGGAATATGAAGGCTGCTATGGCGGTGCTTCTCCTCCATACTCCTGTCACCATCGCGGCTCCGAGTATGGCCTCTGCAAGAGCAAATGCGGTTCCTGCCGCCTTGGATGCAAAACTCAGGAAGCCTATGTGGAGAAAAGAGAAATACTCGTCCATCACCAGCCCGGCTCCGACAGGATCAAGAAGCTTCAGGATGCCGGAAATGAAGAAGACGAAGCCTGCGATGAAGCAGCAGAATCTTTTCAATCTTTGGAATATATATGCCATAACTATTTTCTTACCGCGTTGTCAATGATTTCCTTCACTTTCGCAAATATCGCTCCCGGAGGCAGCATCTCACCATATTCGTCCGAGCAGTCGATCCTGATGAACTTCGGATCCAGTTCGCACTGTCTCTGATAGATGGCACGTACCTTCTTCTGGAACTCTATGTCAGCCTCGTGAATGTCCTGGGCACCTCCCAGATAGGCTCTGTCATCGCCTCCGCGCTGGTTCCTGAGCTTTGACTCGACGAATCCGATAGGCACGTCAAGGAATATGTTCAGGTCAGGCACCGGCAGTTCGAAATCGCCGTATTCCGTGTTGAATATCCAGTCTCTGAGGGCATCGGCTTCAGCCGCGTCCTTAAGTTTTGCGCACTGGTATGCTATGTTGGAATACACATATCTGTCCAGAAGCACGCATCCTCCCTCTGCCAGCTTTTCCTTCATTGCAGGAGCGGCACCGTGACGGTCTTCTGCAAACAGAAGCGCCACCAGCTGCGGGTGTACGGTGTCATTGCCGCCGAAGTCTCCACGGAGAAAACGGCTTATAAGGTCGCCGTAAACAGGGGCGTCGTAACGAGGGAAGTGTATATATTCTATTTCACCGAAAATCGATTCCAGATGATTTCTGAGTTTCTTGACCTGGGTGGATTTTCCAGCTCCGTCCAGACCTTCAAGTACTACAAGCATTGTATGTGATTTTAGGATTCAACCTGCAAATATAGTCAAAAGATTTCTCGTCAGGCTCGAAATGACATCAAAAGATTTGTATCTTTGCAGTGTATATGGACACGAACAGACAAATAGACATTATGGGCATCGTCAATCTGACGTATGACTCATATTTCGCCAAGAGCCGCTGTGCTACCCCCGACCAGGCTCTGGCTCTTGCCGACCGTCATATCGCCGAGGGTGCCTCCATCCTGGATATAGGAGCCGTATCGACCCGGCCTGGCGCCGATCCGGTGAGCGGAGAGGAAGAATGGCGGAGGCTTGCTCCGGCTCTGGAGTTTCTTAGAAAGGAGTTCCCGGAAACGAGGATATCAGTGGATACCACCCGTGCCTCGGTGGTGGAAAAGACGTATGACCTGATAGGGGATTTCATAGTGAACGATATATCTGCCGGAGAGGATGACCGGCTGATGCTTCAGACGGCTGGACGTCTGGGGCTTACCTATATCGCTATGCATAAGAGGGGGAATCCTCAGACTATGCAGCAGCTTACGGATTACGGGGATGTCGTGTCGGATGTGCGTCTCTATTTCGAACAGTTCGCATCAAAGGCAGCGGAAAACGGAATCAGGGACTGGATCATTGATCCGGGCTTCGGATTCGCCAAGACCATAGAGCAGAATTATGCTCTGCTCCGCTCCCTCAGTTCCTTCAGAGATATCGACGGCGGCAGGAGGCTACTTGTCGGAGTGTCTCGGAAAAGTATGATATACAGGGCTCTGGGGATTTCTCCCGAAGAGGCTCTTCCTGCTACGCAGGCTGTCCATTTCAAGGCACTTGAAAACGGTGCCGATATCCTCCGTGTCCACGATGTGGCTGAGGCTGTGCGGACTCTGAGCCTTTATCGTCTGATGGCATAATCCGTCTTTTATTAGGCGATTCTCGTCTCATTGGCAGAAAAATAATTGAAAAAGACAGAAATTATACGTATTTTTGCCGAGATTTGTTAATCTATACCCTGTTGAAAATCAGCATAAATCATACATTTATATAGTATTATGAGAACATTTCTTTTGAGTCTTGCACTCTTCGTATCGGCCATCTGCGCTGCGCAGGTGCCTTCAGTGACAGTAGAGAACGCTAAGGGCGAAGCTTTCAACACAAAGACCCTTCTTGCAGAGGGTACACCTATGATCATTTCGTTCTGGTCAACTTCCTGCAAGCCTTGCATCCGTGAACTTGACGCTGTATATGACGCTCTCCCAGACTGGCTTGATGAAGTGGATTTCCGTGTCGTAGCGGTGTCAACGGACGACAGCCGTCTCCTTGCTAAGGCCAAGTCTTTCGCGGAAGGACGTGGCTGGGGTGAAGACTACGTGCTTCTCTTTGACAAGAACCAGGACTTTATGAGGGCGATGAACGTTTCTGTCGTTCCTCACGTATTTGTAGTTGACGGAAAAGGAAAGATCGTCTATTCGCACACATCATACGTGCCGGGCAATGAGATCGAACTTTTCGAAGCTGTGAAGAAGTGCGCGAAATAGGCGTATTATGTAAATAACCGGAAACCCTTCAGACAATGAAAAAAGCCATCATCACAGCCTTAGCAGCTATGACATTCTGCAGCCTTGCACAGGCTCAGGAGCAGGGCTACCTTACAGGAAGCTTCGAGACCAACGACCATTATTATTTTGATGATGAGAAGACCGGCGCCATAGCAGGCGACGACCGTTTCGGATCGAACAATTACCTCAAGCTTGATTATTACAAGGGCAAGTTCTCTGCCGGAATCCAGATGGAGGGATATATGCCTTCGACTGTCGGATATCCTGTAGAACTTTCAGGAGTGAATCTGAGCAATGTGTATGCTATGTGGAGGGATGACAATTTCTCCATCACTGCAGGTACGTTCTACGATCAGTTCGGAAGCGGCCTTCTTTTCCGCAGCTGGGAGGACAGGGCGCTGGGACTGAACAATGCCGTTATGGGTGCAAGATTCACCTGGAACTACAAGGATATCGTTGCATTCAAGGCTCTCTGGGGACTTCCACGATTCGGAATGGGAGTGTTTACCAACAACACCAAGCAGCCCAAGACCCTCACCAATACCGAGACACAGGTTCGTGGAGCCGATCTGAGCTTTGTCCTTTCCAATCTCGTGGGATGGAACAGCACCTACCTTGCACTCGAGGGCTCGGTGCTCAACAGATATGAGCCTATATCCATAGACCTTATCGACGAAGGAGGCAAGCCTAATACCTTCGGATGGTCAGGAAGGGCTAATTTCGAGACCAACGGCTTCTTTGCAAAGGCAGAGTGGGTAGGAGCAGGTGACAAGTACTATAACAACCCGGATCCTTCCGATGGAAACTGGTATCTCAAGAAGAAGGGCAATGCGCAGCTCCTCGAACTCGGATACAACGGCCGCGGCCTTGGTGTGACACTCACCGGACGCCGTCTCGAGTGGATGGATTCCAAGATCATCGCCGGCAATACATCGACATCGAATATGATGAACTATATTCCTGCGATGTGTACGCAATATACATATATGCTCACCACTCACCATCCGTACAATGCCCAGACCGGCAATATCATCGGTAACTTCATCAACAGCGGTGAGATCGGCGGTCAGATCGATGCGTTCTACAATTTCCGTCGTGGTACAGCCATCG
The DNA here is from genome assembly GCA_015060395.1 of Bacteroidales bacterium. Taxonomy (GTDB): domain Bacteria; phylum Bacteroidota; class Bacteroidia; order Bacteroidales; family UBA932; genus Cryptobacteroides. The sequence continues at coordinate 30,270 of SUYP01000002.1, read as the reverse complement.
GAGGAAAGAGGGGAATGAAGGTTCACGCCAACTTCTCCACATATTACACTATCGAGAAGGAAGGCACCTGCAATCCGGGCAACCTTCTTTTCCGTGACTTCAGCTTCGATGTCGAGAGGCAGTGGACCAAGGAATTCAAGATGGTCCTCCTTTACTCGCTCCAGCAGTACAACGACAGCTATGGTGCGAGAAACGAGTATATGACCCAGAACATCTTCGTGGCTGACCTTCTCTACAAATGGACACCGACATTCTCGACCCGTCTCGAGCTCCAGTATCTTCAGACTAAGCAGGACAAGAAGGACTGGATGGCAGCTCTCCTCGAGGTCAATTTCGCACCTCATTGGAGCATCTTCGCCAGCGATATGTACAATCACGGCAGCTCGAAGGTGCATTATTACAATGCCGGTGTGAGCTATGCCAAGTCCCGTACGAGGATAGCCCTCGGCTATGGAAGATATAAGGCAGGATATATCTGCTCAGGCGGAGTGTGCCGTCAGATACCGGCATATACAGGTGCTAATCTTTCTATAACAACTTCATTCTAGGCAATTGATGAAAAGGAATCTATATTTGTTGTTGCTTGCCGTTCCAATGTTCTTCGGTTGCGGAGAAGGACCGGCAGACCCTGTCGATGACCCGAAGGAAGAGGGATATTATATTTATGTTGACAGGGAAGTGATTGAGGCTGACGGCAAGGATGTCGCGACCTTTACAGTAAAGGATCAGGATGGAAATGTCATATCTACAGAGGCCAATATGGGAAAGGTCTGGTATGAGAATGTAGCCAATGGCGTGCGTCTTGACCGATATTCTACAGGATTTTCGGCTATGGCGGACGGTGACTTCGAATTTGCCGGCATAGTCAGCGGCACAAGGACAGTCAATACGGTCAAGGTGAAGGCCCAGAACCGTAAGAAATATGAGGTGTTCCACAAGAACGTGGCTGTGTTCAAGCTTACGGCTACCTGGTGTACGTACTGTCCGGCTATGACCACTGTGCTGGCTGGACTTGATGAGGAGACGGCAGACCATAGCATCATTCTGGCCTGCCACAACACAGACCGATTCAGTGTGCCGTACGGTGAGAGCGATCTCGCTGCTGCTTTGGCAAGGCATACGGGAGCGACTGCACTCGGCCTCCCGACCAATGTATATGATATGGCTAAGCTTGATGATGCCAGGACTGTGTCGATGGTGACCAGGAACATTAACGACAGAAGGATATCTTCACCTGCTACATCGGGTATCAAGGTGAACTCTTTCACTCTTGAAGACAGTGACCTCAAGGTGTCGGCTTCTGTCAAGTCCAGCACCGGAGGTGAGTATGACCTGACCTGTGCGGTGCTTTCGGACGGCCTTGTCGAGCCTGACGGACACGCGGTTGACGGCATTTATGATGATGTGGTCATAGCAGCCAATACGGTCAATTTCCTGACCCTTGCCTCTGATACGAAGTTCTCTCTCTCCAAGGATGAGGAGATGACAAGAGAGTTCCAGTTCTCATTTGGTGAGAATGCACCGTCTCAGAGCCAGCTTTCCAAGCTCAGTGTTGTTGTTCTTGCCTTGAAGAAGGGCGATGGCGGAAAGGCTGTGGTGGACAATGCCGCTAAGTGCGGATATGGAAATACATCTGATTATGTATATAATGAATAACGGTATTAAGCTGATGTTCAGATATATGGCTATGCTCTTAGCCGGCCTCGCCGCCTTGGTTTCCTGCGGGGATCCTGCAGATACAGACGTCGAGGTCGTGCCTGACGGTGTGCTGAAGATATTTGCTGACAAGACTTCCATTGCGGCTGACGGAGCGGATTGCGTCACTTTCCGTGTTATGTTTGGTTCTGAGGATGTCAGCACGAAGAATACGATGCATATAGTCAAGGAATATAATGGAAAGACCGAGGATATGGCTGCCGGAGCCAATGTGTTCAGCACTATCGCTGCCGGAACATACCGGTTCAGGGCATATCTTTATTCAGGCGGAGAACATATTTCCGAGAATGAGATAGAAGTGACCGCCGCCAAGGTCGAGGGACAGAAGGAATATGTGAAGAAGATCCTGGGAGAGCAATATACTTCCACAGGATGTACGAGCTGTCCTTCCCTGAGCGCCAATATCAAGGAACTGCAGAAGGAGATTCCGGGAGTTCTCGTACCGGTCTCTTTCCATCAGGATTTCTCATCGGTGTCTGATCCGATGGCGATACAGGCTACAGCGGCTTTCCAGAAGTATCACGGCTTCCAGGGACTTCCATATTTCAATCTGAACTTCCATAAGTCTTCTGGCGTGGAAACATTCCTTTCCACTATGAAGGCTGCAGTGGAGGAGGAACTTCAGACCAATCCTGCCACTTGCGGAGTCGCTATCGAGACTTCATACGATGAGAAGACAGGTGCGCTGACTGTGAAGTCGAAGGTTACTTCCAATGTCGCAGCCAGATACAAATACCATATCTTCCTTCTTGAGGACGGACTTGACCATTCCCAGATGGGTGCGGACCTTACCTATCGTCACGACAATGTGGTGCGCAGGATGCCTGCTCCGGATGTCACCGGCTTCAATATGAACGGAAAGAAGAATTTCACTCCGGGTGTAGAGGTCGTGGCCGAGAACGTGCTTGACGTCGAGAGCGGATGGAATCTTGAGAATATGAGGGTGGTGGTAGCCGCTCTCATATCACAGGACGGAGAGAAGACGTGGATATGCGTGAATGTCAATGAATGCAAGGCAGGTGAGTCTGTCGGATATCAGACAAGATAAAGGATATGAAGAATATATTCAGATATTTTGTGATTGCAGCAGTTTTTTCGGGATTTGCAGCTTGTACTGATCCCGTAGATGAGCCGGACACAGTGCAGATCCTGCTTGAGGCAGACAAGGATGCCCTTGTGGCGGATGGTGCGGACAAGGTTACCTTCACCGTTACTGCTGATGGCAAGGATGTTACTTTCCGTTCCAAGATAACGGTTGACGGTGTGGCGATAAGCGGTAATGCATTTTCGACCGGTACTCCGGGCAGATATGCTTTCAAGGCTGTATGCGATGGTTCCGAATCCAATACAGTGGTGATCGAGGCCGAGCCTGTGAAGGAGATAGTGTCTCAGTTCGTGAAGAATGTGGCTGTATTCGAGTTCACCGGAGCCTGGTGCACCTTCTGTCCTTCGGGATATTCCAATATGAACTTCATCATTTCCCGTAACGATGCCTACAAGGAGACTGTCCATATTATGGCTTTCCATTCGGCATCAGGCGGTAAGGATGAACTTGGAATACCGGAGACCGACAAGATTATGTCGGATCTTAAGGTCGGGGACGGTTTCCCTTCGTTCATTACGGAACTGCGTACAAGCGGAGGCTTGACCGATGGTAATTCGTTCAAGGCAAGCCTGGTAGAGGCGTTCGAAGAGAATCCTTCCCATTGTGCGGTAGCGGTCTCTTCACAGGTGGCCGACGGCAAGGTGAAGGTGACGGCGAAGGTACATTCGGAGCAGTATGCACCTTATCGTATAGCTCTTTTCGTTGTCGAGGACAATGTGAAATATTATCAGAAGGACGGCAGCCTGACGCATAACGAGTATAACCACAGGCACGTTGTACGCAAAGTCGTGTCGGCATCATATATGGGCGACAGACTTGGCGACATAAAGGCCGGCGAGGAAGGTTCCAAGGACTATGAGTTCGCTGTCGATCCATCCTGGAATCTCGATAATACCTATATCTATGCGTTGGCAATCGATCACAGGGAGGCTGTCAACAATATGTGTATATGCCCTGTAAATGGAAATACAGATTATAACCGTATATGATTATGAAGAACAATTTCATTGCTAAGATCCTTTGGTCTGCTGCCGTTGCTGCGGTTGCAGGATCAATGGCATTATCTTGTAAGGAACCTCAGCCTGAAAGTCCGGTGGAACCAGTTGATCCGAATGCTCCTGGTGAGATCACCATATCGGTTCCGGATACCATTCAGATACCGGGAGAATATCCTGTCCCACATCCTGAGATCCCGATGAAGATCTATGACAGGGAGTGCGTCGTATCTGATGCCGGTGTTTCAGTCGAGGTGTTTGACATCACAGAAAACAACTTCAAGTTCACACTTCGTCCTGGAAAGGATGTGGCATCATATAAACTTGATGTCTATCCTCTTGCCAATCTCTATAATTATATGATAGATGAAGGCGGCCTCGGTGCTGATGAAAGAACTGTGGAGAGGATCATACTTTCTCACCTTTTCAATGCGGAGGGAAATGGCGGATATGCATTCACTGCCAAGGACCTCGGTGCTGATTATCAGGAATTCACCATTGACTGGGGTAATTCCCAGTATGCTCAGCTCGCTCCGGTTCCGGATGCACAGTATATCATAGCTGTGGCGGGATGTTACGACGAGAGTGCTTCCGAATCAGCTGCAACCGAGCTTACCCTTGTGTATGTATGCACGGATTCAAAGCCTCTCATCGGCAATCCGAGTGTCGATATCGATGTGAATGCCCAGTACAGAGGGGCGATCATTTCGCATACTCCTAATGCGGATTGCGCCGGAATCTATTATTTCGGTACCAATCAGGATATGCTCGATCCATACGTTGATGCCTTCGGCGACAGGATGCTCCGTGACCTTATGCGCCATTGGTATGTCCCTAATACTCCTATTCCGGTTGACAATCCGGACAATCTATGGTATCAGATAGGTCCTTGGGATAATCCGGATCCGAATCTTATGATCACCACTGTTGCATTCGGAGTGGATGCCAACGGAACTCCTGGCAAGGTGTTCTCGCGCAAGGACTTCCATCTGAAGGAGATCCCTCAGGATGCGGATGAGGCTATGTTGAAGTATGAACTCGATCCTGAGAATTATTCTGCGACATACGCGGAATACAAGATAACTCTTGGCAAGGAGTGCCGTTCCGGCTATCATTATGCTCTCAAGATGGACGACTACACCGCTGACGGCAATATCGCCCCTGCAAGATATTATATCGAGGGTACAGATGAAGTGAGGGCTGAGCTGGCGAATGCTCTGGCGCTTGCCGGATATGGAACAGCGAACGCAAACTTCAGCTTCGACGAGGAGAAGAATGAAGCCATCGGAAACAGCTTTGACGGCAGATGGGTTGACTACAACCTTACTCCAGATACGGAGTATGTGATAGCATACTGCGGCAAAAACTTCTATGGTGAGATCACTGAACTTCATTTCTCAGAGCCTTTCCGTACCAAGAAGCTTATAACCGATACTCCTGAAGCCAACAAATCGAATATCAAGCTCGAGTTCTCTGACGTGACCCGTACATCCATCAAGTTTGATTTCTCATACGATCCAGCCAATACAGCCTGCTTCAAGTTCATCTGCATCAAGAATGGTGACTTCAATCTGAGTGAGGCATATAGCTGGGTGGAGGTTCCTTCTGTTGATGCTTCTCAGGAAGACCTGTGGAGATTCTTCAATACAATGGATCAATCGTTGTTTATGAATCTTTGGCCGAGATCAGCTTCCGGTACCGATTCATATACCCTTGTCGGTCTGGAGCCAGGTGCTGAAGTCGCTTACGCTTATTATGCCGAGGATATGGATGGTGTTACAAGTGAGATCAAGGTAGCGACAGTCACACTTGAGCAGATGCAGGTGGGAGCTGATCCTGAGGTGGAGATCATTCCTGCCTGGGACGAGGCTACAAAGACCTGGACAGTCAAGTTCAATATGGTCAAGGACTGCGAGAAGTTCAAATATACTCTGAACAATGATGATAATATGTACCTCTATCGTCTTGGTACTTCTGAAATGAGGGCATTCGAATTCTATGACCATTGGGATCAGTTCGTCGGAATGAACGGTCTCGAGACGAATTACGAATCCGTTACCGAGGTCTCTGAGCCAGGTAAGGATCACGTAGCTCTCGCAGTTGCCTGGGGAAGGGACGAAAATGGAGCAGAGGTGATCAGCAAGCTCGAATACGTCATCCTCACCAAGGACGGACAGCAGAAGCTCATCAGCGACTATTATCCGAATTATGTTGAAAAGTAATTCATTACTATAACTTTATTATTAACTTAAAATCAAATTCTTATGAAAATCGGACAGTTTTTCAAGAAGATGGTCGGAGGATCTATGATCCTTGCGGCTCTCGCGTGTCCTGTCTTCAATTCTTGTGCTGATTTCGGTACAGACATCGAAGGCCTTAAGGGTGATCTCGAAGATCTCGAGAATAGAGTGGTTGCTCTCGAACAGCGACTCAACACTGATCTCGCAGCTCTCCAGACCCTCCTTCAGGGACAGATTGATGCAATCAATGGTGAAATCGACGGCATCAACGGCGATATAGCTGAGCTCCTCGGCAAGGTGAACGGCCTTGTTACCGTGAAGGAGTGCAAGACCAATGCGAACGGAGAGTATGAAATCACTCTCTCTGACGGCACCAAGTTCACTGTATATCCTGAGTTCGAACAGGACTACAAGGGTATCGTGACTACCGTAACTCTCGACGGTGTGGTTTATTGGGCAATGTTTGATGAGAACGGAACACCTAAGGCTATGACTGATGCTGAGGGCAACCTGATTCCTGTCGTTGACGCTGTTCCTCAGACAAAGAAGGGCGAAGACGGTCTTTTCTATGTGTCTTTTGACGGTGGCAATACCTGGGAGCCTACTGGAGTAAGCGAGCCTTGCGTATTTGCTGGAGCAGAGATCATATATACAGACAACTATACAGATGAGCAGGAAGCTGCTGATCCTGAGTGGAATGTCGAGACTCCTATGTATGTAGTGCTTACTCTTGCTGACGGCAATACCATTACCGTAACTCTTGACGGTGCAGCTACATTCTCATTCGGCAATCCATATATGGGTCCTGCTCCTGATTCTCAGTACATTCCTTTCGGCCAGACTACTACTGTCCAGTTCGCAGGAACTAACATCGAGAGCTGGATCAAGGAGGTACCTTCAGGATGGAAAGTTGAGGAGAATGTGGCAGATTTCGCACAGTATGGTATGGGTGAGTTTGTCATTACAGCTCCATCTGCCGAGGCTGTTGCATCCGGCGCAGCTGTTGCAGAGGGTTATATCAAGGTTCTCGCTATCGCAGAGGGTGGCAAGAGCATCACAGCAAAGTGCCTTCTTACCACAAATGCATTCTCTGAAATGTCTGCATCTAAGGGTAATCTTACCGTCAAGATGAACAATGGTCTTGGTGGATATCTTGTTGGCGTTTCCAAGGTTGGAGAATTCGACGCTGAGGCTATCCAGACTGAACTTAAGTCTGTAGTTGAGGCTGTAGAGTGGGTAGAAGACTGGTGGACAGGTGAACTCACTCCACAATACACCTGGTCACCTTGGTACACTGATATGAATGCTACTCCGCTTGATGACAATTATCTGGACTCTTCTGTAGAGGGCTATTCTATGGAGCGTCTCAAGCTTGCTGAACCTCTTGAAGTAGGTGCCCAGTATATGGTTTGGGCGGCAGCATTGAATATGGATATGGTTACATACAGCTATACTGTAGGTGAAATCAAGTCTGTATCATACCTCAATGCATTCATCAACCTTGATGAGGCCAAGACTGTAGTTACATTCAATGACATACAGATTTCTGCTGAGTTCGTAGGCGTAGAAATGTTCTACGGCGGATTTGAGCAGCAGTATCCTGGCTATGCTTCAACTCCGGCAGATATCGTTGCTCAGATCAATGAGGGCTTCTCATACGGATATGGTCCTTCTCCGATTATGGTGAACGATGAGTATGTAGAGGGCTGGAAGGATGGTGTGTTCACAGGTAATCCTAATGACCTCGTATCAGGATATCAGTCAGTCGTACCAGATGCAACTTACTACCTTTACATCATTCCGGCTATCGAGGGCAAGACTGTATATTCAGTTGATGATGTATATTGGTATGAGTTCACTACTGAGGCTCTTATGCCAGGCGGTAAGGTAAATGTTACAGCAGGCGAGCCGACTCTTGACTATAAGAAGATTGCAGTTCCTATCTCAGCTGAGAATGCTGTCTATATGTACTACAAGTTCATCGAGCCAGAGATGGTTACAACTATCGCCGACAAGCAGGCATATCTCCTTGAGAACGGCGCAATGGTCAAGAATGCTTCCCAGACAGTGCAGATTGCAAATCTGTCTCCTGCTACCACAAGGACACTCCTTGCTATGGCAGTTGACCAGTACGGTTGCTATGGTGATGTTCTCCAGCAGGATTACACAACCAAGACTTACGAGTATGCTGCAGCTACAGTGAAGGCTGAAATTAACGGAACTGTGTCAACTACAGGTCTTGTCAAGCTTTCAACTGATGCAGATGTAGTGAAATACTATTACTGGTTCGGTTCAAAGGATTCATATCAGTGGACCAACACATCATATCTTGGCGGTTCTGCTGAGTCTGCAAGCGCATTCATCGCTTTGACTCCTAGTAGCTATCTTCTCAAGAAGGTTACCCCTGCTGAACTTCCTGCAGATGGAATCGAGATGACAAAACTTTCTATCGGAATGCCATCGGTATTCGTAGTTTCAGCAGAACTTGCAGACGGAACCTTCACCAAGGCTACTGTAGTAGAGTTCACTCCTTCTATGAATCTCGGAAACTTCGTATATGCTACCGATGACAATGGCAATGAGAACGCTGCCTGGACAGCTGCAAAGCCAGTTGTCAAGTACAGTATCGATCAGGTAGGTGACTTCACGACTGTCGCTTGGTCTGTTGATGTACCTGAGGGATTCACTGCTAAGACTACCTGCTTCTCACAGGATTATCTTTCAACTTCACCTACTGCAAAGGATAAGGTGCAGTTCATCCTCTCATACGAGTATATCGAACTGTATGATGTAGTAGAGGGCGAGACATACGTTCAGCCTTACGCAAGCAAGGGATACAATATCTATACAGTGATTTCCGATGCACAGGGTAACTACTATGAGACATACGTTGAGAAACTTGACATTTCCGGAGGTTTCGGTGTGTAGTTTCATTGACATAGATATGATGAAGGGCGGCAGCGATGCCGCTCTTCTTTTTTGCAATTCGTTGAAAATATCATATTTTTGTAGCTTCAAAAAAAATAAAACAGTTTATAACCCTTGTTCGATATGATCAACCATAAAACATCGAATTCCATCCTGCTGCGCTTCGCGGCAGCTTTCATCACTTTTTGTATGCTTCTTTCCTGTGGCGAAGATGTGCCTGTAGATGAGCCGAATACGCCCCCTCCCGGCAATGAAGACAAGACAGGTATCCAGAGCTTTACCAATCCGGCTGAGGGTCGTGTCATAACTCCTGGAGGTGAGACCATCACCTGTGTGCTGTTTTCTGATGCGTCATACGAAGCTGAACTTGTGCTTCATAGTGGAGAAGACGGATGGGCGGTGATGACCAAGGGTGATTCCGGAGAAAAAGGACGCAACAACATAAGAATTGTATTTGAGGAAAACGATACCGATCTCGAACGCAAGGCTGAGCTTCTCATAACCGTGGATGGTTTCGAAAGAGTGTCTGCGGCAGTGTTTACGCAGAATCCTAGCGGAAAGACAGCTGCTATAGAGCAGAATATGTTCCTGAACGGATATATGCACGATATACTCCTCGAGGACTATCTGTGGGCGGATGAATATGCGAAGCTCGACGTGGATCTGGAAATGGATTATACAAAGTACCTCAATCATCACCTAATGTCTCTGGGTGAAGTCAATATTGAGGATGGCGGATATCACAGGGCAAATACTTCCAATCCGGGTGAGCGCTTCATATATTCCAATATCCAGGAACTGGTGGCGACAAAGGCGATTGAGACCGGCGGCCTGGGATTCGGACCTATCTTTGCTTCGCAGATAACCGAGAACGGGGTTATGGGCCTTTCCATCGCATACGTCCATCAGGGATCTCCGGCATACGCGGCCGGTATGAAGAGGGGAGACACCATATTCAAGGTGAACGGTCTGACGCTGACCTCCTCGAACTATCAGACATATATGAGCCAGCTCTATTATAATCCATCCGGAACATATACCTTTGAGTTCATACGTGATGCAGATATGGAGTCGTCATACACCGCAGAGGTGACAGCCGCAAATTACATCTATAACCCGGTGCTGTATTCGGCAGTCCTTTCAGAAGGATCGCATAAGATCGGTTATCTTGTGCTGGAGAATTTCGACCTGAACTGTCAGGAATTCGTTGAGGACATCATCAACCAGTTTGCAGAAAATTCCATCACCGACCTTATCCTCGATCTCCGGTTCAATCCGGGAGGAGCAGTGGCTCAGAGCCGTTATCTTGCATCGGCGATTGCCGGTACTTCCCATCTTGACGACACCTTCGTGAAGGTTACATTCAGAAACGGAAATACTCAGGACTGGAAGTTCAGGGGAGGACCGAATGACCAGGACGGTCTTGGAATAGCCAAGGATCTCGGCCTTGACAGGCTCTATGTCATCGGATCGTATGGAACGGCTTCTGCATCCGAGCTGGTGATCAACTCCCTCAGGGGCATTGACTTCCCGGTATATATCTATGGCGGACGCACAGAAGGCAAGAATGTCGGTATGACCACTACCCAGACATCATACAAAGGACGTACATACCTCTTCTCACCGATCACCTTCCGTGTGGCGAATGCCAAGGGATTCGGAGACTATCCGGACGGCTTCCCTGCTGATGTGGTGGTGAACAATCAGAACGCCAGCTATGCCGACGACAAGGACAATCTCTTCCCGTATTCTTTCGGTGACTGGGGCAGTATGGGCTTCAATGTGGCCCTCAGATATGCATACGAGGACATCATCGGAGTTTCGCATTCTAATGCACCTGCGACCCGTTCAGCCTCATTTGAACCTATTCCTGTCGGTCATACGGGCCTGAAACAGCCTCAGCACGGCCGTTTCGGCAATATGATCTATCTTCCTGCATCTCAGCGATAGTATTTAATAAATAAAACAGACAGACCGGATATGAAGGTGACGTGCCACCCCCGGCTAGGGGGTGCCTCCCGGATAGGGAGGCGGGGGTCACCGGAATATCCGGTCTGTCTGTTTTATTCAAGAACTAGAGCGTCCTCTTGATCTCTTCGATTGTATAAGCCTCGACTACATCGCCGATCTTGATGTCATTGTAGCCCTGAATGTTCAGACCGCAGTCCTGACCCATTGCAACTTCCTTGACATCATCCTTGAATCTCTTGAGGGATCCGAGTTCACCGGTATAGATTACGATACCGTCCCTGATTACGCGCACCTTCGCAGATCTGATGAGCTTGCCCTCGCGTACGATACATCCTGCGATGGTACCGACCTTGGAAATCTTGAATGTCTCCTGAACCTCGGCAGTTGCAGTGACAACTTCCTTCTGTTCAGGCTCAAGCATACCTTCGATACCGCTCTTGAGCTCGTTGATACAGTCGTAGATCACAGAATACAGACGGATTTCGATCTCCTCCTTCTCGGCCAGCTTGCGTGCTGATGGCATAGGACGGACCTGGAAGCCGATGATGATGGCGTCCGAAGCTGCTGCAAGCAGGATATCCGACTCTGAAATCGCACCCACTGCCTTGTGGATCACATTCACGCGAACCTCCTCGGTAGAGAGCTTTATGATCGAGTCTGAAAGTGCCTCGATCGATCCGTCCACGTCTCCCTTGACGATGACGTTGAGCTCCTTGAAGTTTCCGATGGCGATACGGCGTCCTATTTCCTCGAGAGTCATATGTTTCTGGGTCTTGATTCCCTGGATTCGGATGAGCTGCTCACGCTTGTTGGCAATATCCTTTGCCTCCTTCTCGTCAGCCATAATGTTGAATGTCTCACCGGCTGTAGGGGCACCGTTAAGTCCGAGTACGGAAACAGGAGTTGATGGGCCTGCAGCCTCTACCTTCTGTCCACGCTCGTTGAACATAGCCTTGACACGTCCTGTGAAGCATCCTGAGAGCATAACATCTCCCACCCTCATTGTTCCGTTCTGGACGAGTATTGTCGCGAGATATCCGCGGCCTTTGTCGAGGGATGACTCGATCACGGCTCCGCTTGCCCTTCTGTTAGGATTTGCCTTGAGCTCGAGAAGTTCGGCCTCGAGGAGTACCTTCTCAAGAAGAAGATCCACGTTGATACCCTTCTTTGCAGAAATTTCCTGGCACTGGTACTTTCCTCCCCAGTCCTCTACGAGGATGTTCATATTCGAAAGCTGCTCACGGATCTTGTCCGGATTAGCGCCCGGCTTGTCTATCTTGTTGATAGCAAAGATCATAGGTACTCCGGCGGCCTGGGCGTGGTTGATCGCCTCGACTGTCTGAGGCATTATGCAGTCGTCGGCCGCAATAATGATTATGGCTACGTCTGTCATCTTTGCACCACGGGCACGCATCGCTGTAAAGGCCTCGTGTCCAGGGGTATCGAGGAAGGTTATCCTCTGTCCGTCAGGAAGTTTCACGTTATATGCACCGATGTGCTGGGTGATACCTCCGGCCTCACCTGCAATCACATTAGCCTTACGGATGTAGTCGAGGAGGGAAGTCTTACCGTGGTCAACGTGACCCATCACAGTGATCACCGGTGGACGTGGGAGGAGGTCCTCCTCCGTATCCTCTGTCTCTCCCTGAGCGATGGCGTCAGTAAGGTTGGCAGTCACGAACTCCACTTCATATCCGAATTCTTCAGCTACGAGCACGAGAGTCTCCGCATCGAGACGCTGGTTGATGGATACCATCATACCGAGGCTCATACAAGCTCCGATGACCTTGGTCACAGGAGTGTTGTTCATCAGCGTAGCAAGGTCGTTTACAGTCACGAACTCTGTCACCTTGAGCACCTTCTGCTCGAGCTGCTGCATCTCCATCTCCTCCTGCATCCTCTGTGAAGCTGCCTCTCTCTTCTCCTTTCTGTGCTTAGCTCCGAAGTTACCCTTCTTGTTCTCATTCATTCGGGCGTATGTCTCCTTGATCTGCTTCTGGATCTCCTTCTGCATCTCTTCCTGCTCCGCCTCAGTCATAGGCTTGAACTTGTCACCGCCCCTGTCGCGACGGTTCTTCTTTCCGTTCTTGCCCTGCTGCTGGTCGTTAGGACGCTGCTGCTTCTGGCCATTGTTCTGCTGCTGACCCTGGCCTCCCTTGTTCTTGTCTTTCTTCACCTTGTTGTCAGCCTCAACCTTGGTCACATCGACCTTCTGGCTTCCTTCCTTGCCGATTCTCTCTCTCTTCTTCTTTTTCTTCTTCTTGTCGAACTGGGAGAGGTCGATCTTATCGACTACCTTAGGGCCTGCAAGGCGTTCCACCTCGATCTTGACTTCACGTGGCTGAGGCTTTTCCTCAAGCTTAGGCTCTTCTGCAACAACAGGTTCGGCTGCAGGAACTTCAGGCTCTGCCGGCTTTGCTGGCTCTACCGCTGGGGTCGGGGCGGTCTGAGGCTCTGCTGCCGGTTCCGGTTCCTTGGTCTCCTCCTTGACCGGAGACTTCTTCTTGTCGAACTGTGAGAGATCGATCTTGTCAACGATCTTAAGTCCTCCCTCCTGCTGGGCTGCAGGCTTGGATTCCTCCTTTACTTCAGGAGCAGGATGCTCCTGAACTGTCTCGGCTACGGGTTCCGGCTGAGGCTCTGCCGGCTGCACAGTCTTTGCAGGCTCGTTGTTGAGCACATTGCTCTTTATGACGACCTCTTTTTCCGGTGCTTCCTCTTCCTCACGGCCAGGCTTTTTCTTGGAGCCCATCTCGATGATCTCCTTGAGCTTGATAGTCACCTTTTCCGAGTCTTTCTTAAGTTTAAGGTCTTCACCGAACTTCGCCTCGATCGCCGGCAGATACTCGTCCGATACCTTAGCGTTCGGATTCATCTCTACGTTGGCTCCCTTCTCGTTGAGGAAATCAACGAGTCGTGCAAGTCCGATGCTGAATTGCTTTGTAAGTTTACTTAATCTGATTTCTGCCATTATCTTTACCCCTTTTAAAATTCTTATTCTTCGTCTTCAAATTCCGCACGGAGGATGTCCAGAATCTCCTCTACGGTCTCGTCCTCGAGGTCAGCCCTCTTGGCGATGTCTGATGCAGAAAGTGCAAGAACACTCTTTGCTGTGTCGCAGCCGATGCTCTGGAGACGCTCGATGATCCAGACGTCGATGACGTCGTCGAATTCGCTGAGAAGCACATCCTCTTCCTCGGCGTCGATGTCATCCTTAGGAAGCTCTCTCCATACTTCGATCTCCTTTCCTACGAGCATACCGGCAAGACGGATGTTGCAACCGCCCTTACCGATACCCTTCTTGACCTCGTCAGGAAGCATATATACCTTGATCTTGTCCTCCTCTCCTCCGAGTACGATGGATGAGATCTTTGCAGGGTTGAGTGCTCTCTGGATGAGGAGCTGTGTATTGTTTGTCCACTGGAGAACGTCGATGTTCTCATTGCGGAGCTCACGTACGATGCCGATGATACGTGCACCCTTGACACCGATACAAGCTCCGATAGGGTCGATTCTCTCGTCGTATGACTCGACAGCGACCTTGGCACGCTCGCCAGGGATGCGCACTACCTTCTTGATGGTGATGAGACCGTCATAGATCTCAGGAACCTCCTGCTCGAAAAGCTTCTCAAGGAAATCAGGTGTGGTACGTGAAAGAACGATATATGGAGTGGTGTTGTTCTTCATCTCCACGCTCTTGATGATCGCACGTACGGTGTCGTTCTTCTTGAAATGCTCGCCAGGAATCTGCTCTGACTTTGGAAGACGAAGCTCGTTGCCGTCCTCGTCGAGGATAAGCACTTCCTTAGCCCAGGTCTGGTAAACCTCTCCTGTGAAGATCTCGCCGATCTTGCCTACATATTTGTTATAGAGATTCGCCTTCTCGATGTCCATAATGCGTCCCTGGAGGTTCTGACGGATGTTCAGGATGCCTCGACGGCCGAAATCCTTGAGCTCGATCTTCTTTGCGAAAGTCTCGCCGATCTCGTAGTCGTCGTCAAGAGAATCGTCGTCGATGGCGATCTGAGTGTTAGGATCCTCCACCTCTTCGACAACTTCTCTGTTCCAGTAGATCTCGCAGTCTCCCTTGTCGATGTTGATGATGATGTCGAAGTTGTCTGCAGATCCGTAAGTCTTTGTGATCTGAGTCCTGAACACATCCTCGAGTACACCCATCATTGTAGGTCTGTCGATGTTTTTCTGGTTCTTGAACTCAGCAAAAGCATCTTTAAGTTCAATCTTTTCCATTTTTTATGTTATATTTTTATGATTATTCTTACTTGATCAGGAGAATTCGATGAACGGCTTCACGCTGTTCACCTGGTCCATAGTGAACCGGTCGATGTGCTCCACAATCTCTTTCTTCTTCTTTCCTTCAACAGCTTCTTTAGCCGAATATTTCAAGGTGATGCTCTCCTGGTCGGCAGCTTCAAGCACTGCGACCATCTTCCTGCCTCCCTTGAGGGATGCCTCGACCTTTGTGCCGAGAGCCTTCTGATACTGCTTGAACACTTTGAAAGGCTGGTCGAGTCCCGCCGAACTTACGGTAAGCGAATAGTCCTCGGCCTCT
Organism: Bacteroidales bacterium; assembly: GCA_015060395.1. Lineage (GTDB taxonomy): Bacteria > Bacteroidota > Bacteroidia > Bacteroidales > UBA932 > Cryptobacteroides. The sequence continues at coordinate 14,745 of SUYP01000002.1, read as the reverse complement.
CTGTCGAACCTTGTCTCGAAATATCTGCTCAACGAAACGCAGTCGTCAAGTTCAATTTTTCCGTTTTCTGATTCGATAGTCAAAACAATATCGTTATCTTTGCTGACCGAAACGTCAACAATGAAGCATCCGCGTGCAACAATCTCGCCGCCGATTGCATCTATTATGTCAGATGTTTTAATCATTGCTCCTGATAATGCATAAAATAAGGGGGCTTTCCAGCCCCCTGAATCATTCTCACGGTGCAAATGTACGTAATAAATTCAGAATTAGCAAAAGAATCGAACTGAACCTGCAATATAATGGAATTCAAAGCAAAAGAGATAGCAGAAATATTGGGAGGAACTGTTGACGGCAACCCTGAAGCCGTCGTCACAGGATTTGCCCGCATCGAGAGTGGAAAACCGGGGACAATATGCTTCTTCGCCAATCCTAAATACGAACAGTATGTCTATAACTGCAAGGCGGACATAATCATAGTGAACAAGACATTCGAGCCGAAGGAATCTGTCACGGCTACAATGATACGTGTCGAGGATGCCTATTCGGCAGTAGCTTCTCTTCTTGACTATGTGACGGCGAAGAAACGCTCGTATCGCAGATACCGTGGCCTGAGGAGCAGGATCCGCTGGAGTTCGAAGATCGGCCGCAAGGTATATGTCGGTGATTTCGCATATATCGGCAGGAGGGCTCAGGTAGGCGATTTCACCAGGATATGCGAGAATGTATATGTGGGTGATGATGTCAAGATCGGCTCGCATTGTGTCATTTATCCGGGTGTCCGCATATATCCCGGAATGCAGATAGGCAATAATGTCATAATACACGCGAATGCTGTCATCGGTGCCGATGGCTTCGGCTTCGCTCCGCTTGAAGACGGGACCTGGAAGAAGATCGAGCATACCGGAAATGTCATCATCGAGGATGATGTGGAGATAGGCGCCAACACCTGTATAGACAAGTCTCAGATGGGCTCTACCATTGTGCATAAAGGCGCCAAGATCGACAATCTCTGTCAGATTGCGCATAATGTCGAGGTCGGTGCCAATACCGTTATGGCTGCTATGACCGGAGTGGCGGGATCGGCCAAGATAGGTGAGCACTGCATATTCGGCGGACAGTCCGGCATCGCAGGACATATAACTATCGCTGACAATACGTCATTGGGAGCCCAGACCGGAGTACTCGGAAGCATCAAGACCCCGGGACAGGCATATATGGGAACTCCTGCCATACCTTACAAGGACTATCTCAGAAGCTATGCTGTTTTTAAAAAGGCTGGTAAATAGGAATATACAAAAATAATGACTATCTTTGCAAGCTGAAATGAACCGGACTGCCCGAGAGGGATCGCCCGTTGTGTGAATAAAGGAAACTTAAGATAATGCAATTGCAACAGACAGTTAAGAAAAGCTATTCATTTGAAGGTAAAGGACTTCATACAGGAAGAATAGCCAGAATGACGATAAAGCCGGCTCCGGCCGATACAGGAATACTGTTCAGAAGGACGGACCTTGGAGAGGATGCGACGGTAGCTGCGCTTGCGGAGAATGTCTCCAATACGGCAAGAAGCACGACAATATCATCCGGTGAGGCTTCGGTCTCTACCATAGAACATATACTTTCCGCTCTTACCGGAATGGGAGTGGATAATGCTTATATAGATATCGATAATGTGGAAGTGCCTATTCTTGACGGCAGCGCGAAGCCATATATCGATGCGATCTGGAAGGATGGATTCGAGCAGCAGGATGCTCCGCGCAGATATATCGAGATCAAGGAGACGGTCGAGATCAGGAACGAAGAGAAAGGCTCTGTTGTCCGGATCGAACCGGCAGAAGAGTTCTCTTACGATATAAAGATCGACTTCAATTCAAGGGTTCTGGGAGTGCAGCACGCACAGTGGAATCCTTCTGTCGTATATCCGGAGGAGATCGGAATATGCAGGACATTTGTATTCTTCCACGAAATCGAGTTCCTTTTCAATAATAACCTTGTCAAGGGAGGAGATGTTGACAATGCGATAGTGATTGTCGAGCATCCGGTTACTGACGAGCAGGTACAGCGTATGAGCCAGCTCTTTGATGTTCCGGCCCTGAAGGTCCGTGAGGACGGCTATCTGAGCAATCTGGTGCTTCGCTTCCCTAATGAGTGTGCAAGGCATAAGCTCCTTGACCTTATCGGCGACCTCAGGCTTTGCGGAGGCTTCCTCAAGGCTAAGGTCACAGCGGAGAAGGCTGGACACGGAATCAATACGACTGCCGCAAAACAGGTGCGCGCAATGTTGTCCCGGGCATAATTCCTGTCATCCCGAGCATAGTCGAGGGAACTGAACAATATAAACAAACAATATTATGGCAAATATACATCCACTCGCAACAGTACATCCGAAAGCAAAGCTCGGAGAGAACGTAGAGGTAGGACCTTACGCATATATTGAAGAACACGTCGAGATCGGAGACGGAACCAGGATTCTTCCTCACGCGACCATATTCAACTATGTGAAGATGGGAAAGAACTGCACGGTATTCCCGGGAGCAGTGATCGGAGCGATTCCTCAGGACCTCAAGTTTGACGGTGAGGTCACTTACGTGGAAATCGGTGACAACGTGAATATCCGTGAATGCGCGACCATCAACCGCGGAACAAAGGCCAGCGGCAGGGGAGTGACCAAGATCGGAAACAATGTCCTTCTGATGTCATATACCCACGTCGCTCACGACTGTACTGTCGGAAACAACTGTATTCTTGTAAGTTATGTGGGAATCGCCGGCGAAACAGACGTTGACGACTGGGCTACCATCGGAGGAAGTTCGGTGGCTCACCAGTTCTCAAGGATAGGAAAGCACGCCTTCATCGGTGGCGGCTGCAAGATCAACAAGGACGTTCCGCCTTATATCCTTTGCGGACGTGACCCTCTTTCTTACGCAGGCGTAAACATCGTCGGACTGCGCAGAAGAGGCTTCTCGTCAGACCAGATCCGCAACATCAAGGATATGTATGACATCATCTACAGCAGCGGAAACAATTTCTCTGATGCACTTGCGAAGATCGAGTCAGGTTTCCCTGAGTCAGAAGAAAGGGATACCATCATCCAGTTCATCAGAGGATCGAAGAGAGGTATCATCAGAGGTGCCGACACCCTCACAAAGGGAAGCATTGACTAAAGTGCCGAAGTTATTTTCAACAGCATATTTCCCTCCCGTTTCCTATTTTGCCGCGATGGCGCAGGAAATGGAAGGTCTGATAAGCAGACGTGACGGAGACGGTTCGATCGGACTGTCCCCGTCAGTCGTATATATCGAGGCCTGTGAGAATTATCAGAAGCAGTCATACAGGAACCGCTGCCGTTTCTATGCTGCGGACGGAGTTCAGGCTCTTTCATTCCCGGTAGTACACGAAAACGGCACGCATAAGATACCTATCTCCGAAATAAAGGTTGATTATTCCACTCCGTGGCTGCTCCAGCATAAGCGTGCGGTCGTTTCGGCCTACAGGACTTCCGCATATTTCGAGTATTATCAGGACGAGCTTTTCGAACTTCTGGACAGCAGGCCGGAGAAACTGATCGATCTGAATATGGCCTTGCTGCGTTTCTTTATCGACAAGACGGGACTCAGGATCGACCTGCGCCTGACCGATGAATATTCCCCTAACGGGCTTGTTAAGGCTGAGGACGGCAGCGTGCTGTCTTGTGAGGATCTTCGTGAGGTTATCCATCCCAAGCGTCCGAACTCCATCCTTTCCGACCTGGATCTGGAAAAGCCGTATTTCCAGGTCTTTGCCAGGAAATACGGCTTCAAATCTGATCTGTCCGTAATGGATCTCCTTTTCAATGAGGGACCGGACAGTATCCTCTATCTCAAGAATCTTCGTTAGAATCTCCATCCGAAGGTCAGTAACACCTTCCAAAGACTTCTGTGATTCAGGATCTCAGGTGCGTATGCGTTTTCGAGCACGTAGCCTTCCTCATCAAACATATAGTCAGAATATGGCATAAAGTACTCATCTGCGAGTATGGTCTTTCTGACAGCAAGGTCTGCAAAGAATGACTTTTTTGAGCTGTATCCCAGACCGAATGATACGTTCTGTGTCAGCGATACCGGAAGTTTTTCTCCCCAGGTGTCATAAAGTTCTGCTGAAGTCGCTGCCGAGTAGCCCGCTCTTATTGCAAGTCCGCTAACTGGCTTCACTTCTGCTCCAGCCCTTATTATGTGAGAAAGACCGAATCTTTCTTTGATCTCGCTGTTGACAGCCTCGAAATAATCCCTGTCCATATTGGTGGTCTTGTACTTCATCTGGCCGTAGTCGCACATCTCGTAGTCTGCACTGATCACGCCGAGATTGCCCAATGCGTATGCAAGACCGAAGTTAGCTCTGAAAGGCGATACCATTGTGTATGAACCGCTGCCTACAGGGCTCTTGGCGTATGCGTTGAAGTCGGAATCCGTATAGAAAGTCTCTCCGGACATCTGCCATTCCTCTGATATCCTGTTTACTACAGGTGTCTGGATGGCAGCTCCAAGGCGCAGGCCTCCGCCAGGGGTGATGATGATGCCGAATTTTCCGTAATAACCTGTTCCTAGAGCGCTGTATGAATATCTGTAGTTCATATCCTTGAAATAGAACTTGTCACCGTCCGTCATAACGATCTCGAAGTCTGAAGGATCGACAGCGTTCTCCTTGAAGAATTCGTCGTAGCCGTATTCGATAGAACTTATTCCCAGGTTGGCTCCTATATATACGAAGTCGGAAATATTCGCTCCGATGTTGAAAAGATAGTCGCTTTTCCCTCCCTGTACGGTCCTTCCGTATGACTGCAAAAGCGGGCCTCCGACCGCTACTTCTCCGTCGTCATAGATCACTTCGCTGGCACCCACATACTGGTCGTCATAGCCTCCGAATGTGGAGATCATACCGCTCTGGTAGCCCACTACAGGCTTCCAAGGCATAAAGTCGTATGCATCTTCAGCTCCGAGATCGGCTCCGAGAAGACCGTCGATGGTGGCCTCGTAAGCCATCGCTCCCATAAATGAGGTGGATGAGTTTGTGCCGCTTGCATATACGTCTTCGTCCCATCCTGCTGACTTGTTCACGATGAATCCGATGGTTACATTCTTGAGACCGGAAGTCCTGTGCGTATCGAAGTTGAGTGTGGCTCCGATGTTAGGCATCGAAAAGCGCGTGATGCTGCTTCTGAGCTGCTTCTCGAAGTATGGCAGCGTGCCGTCGCTGTAAGGAGATACTCCCTTTGTTGTGCTTGCAGAGAAGGTCAGAGTCGGGCTGAGACTTATCTGTGAATATCCGGCAACTGCACTTCCTGCAGGGTTGATGGCCACAGAACCCAGATCTCCGCCCAGTGCGGTGAATGCATTGCCCATAGCCACAGTCCTTGCTGTGCCTTCGTAGTTGTTCTCGCTGAACAGGAGAGCGTCGTATGCCGTCTGGGCGTATGCTGCCGCTGCCGCGAGTGCCATCAGTATTGTCAGTGCTGTCTTTTTCATCATTAAGCTGTTTTATGTTTTTCTTATCGTCTTCCTCCGGATGATCCTCCGCTCCTGCCTGATCCTCCGCCGCTGTATCCTCCGCCACCGCTATATCCTCCGCCAGAGCTTCCTCTGCTTCCTGAGCTGCTGCCCGAACTGTAGCTTGATCTGCTTGTGGACGAGCTGCTGCTTCTGCCATAGCTTGAAGATGAGCTCCTTGTCGTGCTCCTGTCGTAGCTTGAAGACCTGTCTGAAGTCGAGGTTCTGTATCCTGAGCCGCTGCCTGTCGCGCTGTTGTCGCGGCTTCCTGATGTTGCAGGAGATGATACGGCTGCAGGTCTGCGGTGGTTGGACTGTGAGGAATATCCTGTCCTTCCTGTCGAGCTCGCAGGGCGGCTTGCCGAAACATTGCCTCTGCCCGCTGAAACGTTGGCTGCAGTTCCTGTGTTGCGTCCGCTGGTCTTCTCGTTCCTTATAGAAGGAGTGGTCCTGACAACGGATGAGCGGTTTGCTGTCGAGGTCGAACCTGCTGTGACGGTCCTTCCGGTGGATGCCCTTCCTGAAGAAACGCTTCCGGATGCCTGTGCACGGCTTGCGCTGGTCCTGCTTGTGCTGCTGTTCCTGCTCACGGTGCTTCTTGTGCCGATTCCTCCTCTGAGGGATGAGCCGCTGCCGAATACCCTGTCAGCGCCGGTCTGGTGTCTTGAACCGTACCATACATCTCTGTGGCCAGGCTTTCCTCCTATGTGGTCCGGACCGTGTCCGTGATGGTGGTGATGTCCCCAGTACGGATCCCATCCGCCATACCATCCGCAGTAGTAAGGATTATACCAAGGGTCATACCATCCCCAGTGGCTTCCCCAGTACCAAGGGTCGTACCATCCTCCGTAGAAACCTCCGTAGTAATAAGGATTGTACCAGCTTCCGTAGTACCATCCGTCATACCATCCGCGATATCTCCAAGGAGCGAAATCCCAGCTGTACCAAGGCGAATAATGCCTGCTCCAGTACCAGGAACTGCCGAGACTGTAAGGACCGTAATAATATCCGTAGTTGTTCTCCAGGTCATATCTCCAGTCATACGGATTCTCGCCGACAGTGACGACAGTGCCTCCGAGCTTCTGGTCGTATCTTATCATTGCAGACATATCCTGAGGAATGGCCACGGTGTCCTTCTTGTCACCGAAAAGATATATGGCAGACTCTTTGGTCTTCTGCGCAAGTGCCTGTGTCTCAGCCTCGGACTCGGCTTTTTCAGCCTTTGTCCTGAATGCAGGAGTATTGCTGTATATGCCGTCCTTGAACTGCTGGCCGTCGTCAGAAGTGGCAAGCCGGGTGACAGCTCCACACGAAGAGAGTATGAGGGCTGCCGCAATAAGTAGCGCTGAACTCTTTTTCATAGTCTTTCTCCATTAAATATTTATAATAATTTCGTATCTTCGCAACCTGTTTTGTTATGCAATAACTGTACCGCTGTTTTCCGGCCCTGCAGAGTTGCGGATTCAAATACAATAATACGGATAAAAACAATAAAAAACAAAAATACAATGGCAAAAGAGGTAACCAAGAGGTCTGACAACTATTCACAGTGGTATGACAACCTCGTAGTAAAGGCAGATTTGGCTGAGCGTTCAGCCGTCAGAGGATGTATGGTGATCAAGCCGTACGGATATGCTATCTGGGAGAAGATGCAGGATGTACTTGACAAGATGTTCAAGGAAACAGGTCATCAGAATGCGTATTTCCCGCTTTTCATTCCGAAATCATTCCTCAGCCGTGAGGCAGAGCACGTAGAAGGATTTGCAAAGGAATGTGCTGTAGTGACACATCACAGGCTTATGGCTGATCCTGATGGAAACGGAGTCGTTGTCGATCCTTCCGCAAAGCTTGAGGAGGAACTTATCGTACGTCCTACTTCCGAGACGATCATCTGGAATACATATAAGAACTGGGTTACATCTTGGAGAGACCTCCCGATCCTCTGCAACCAGTGGGCCAACGTAGTGCGCTGGGAGATGCGTACCCGCCTTTTCCTCCGTACAGCGGAATTCCTCTGGCAGGAAGGCCACACAGCACACGCTACCCGTCAGGAGGCTGAAGAGGAGACAATGAAGATGGTGAATGTATATGCTGACTTCGCACGTAACTATATGGGTGTTCCTGTAGTGGTAGGTCACAAGAGTCCTAACGAGCGTTTCGCCGGTGCCCTCGATACTATGACCATCGAGGCCCTTATGCAGGACGGAAAGGCTCTCCAGGCAGGTACTTCGCACTTCCTCGGCCAGAACTTCGCAAAGGCTTTCGACGTGCAGTTCACCAACAAGGAGGGCAAGCAGGAATATGTATGGGCTACTTCGTGGGGCGTTTCTACGCGTCTTATGGGTGCTCTCATTATGGCTCACGGAGATGACAACGGTCTCGTGCTCCCTCCGAAGCTCGCTCCTATCCAGGTGGTGATGGTTCCTATCACAGGCAAGGATGAGGCTGTGAACAACGGCATCCTCGACAAGATGGCTGAGTTCAAGAAGGAGCTTGAGGCCAAGGGTATCACCGTCAAGATCGACAGCCGTGACACTCTCCGTCCGGGCTTCAAGTTCGCCGAGTGGGAGCTCAAGGGTGTTCCTGTACGTCTTGCAATGGGCGGCCGTGACCTTGAAAACGGTACTGTGGAGCTCGCGCGTCGCGACACCTGCGAGAAGTCTTCACATCCTCAGGAGGGTGTAGCTGACGTTATCGCAGCCCTTCTTGATGATATCCAGGCCAACATCTATGCGAAGGCGCTCAAGTTCCGTGACGAGAGCATCCGCAAGGTGGATACCTGGGAAGAGTTCAAGGAAGAGATCACCAAGGGAGGATTCCTTCTCTGCCATTGGGACGGTACTCCTGAGACAGAGGAGAAGATCAAGGAAGAGACAAAGGCTACCATCAGATGCATCCCTGTTGACAGCGCAGTGTGCGTGGAGGAAGGCAAGTGTATCTATACCGGCAAGCCATCAAGCCAGAGGGTACTTTTCGCAATATCATATTAGTAACAGCCGGCAATCGGCTGCCATATAAATGACAATGAATAGAATCAGTTATATAATAGCGTCACTGGCTTTGTGCGTATGCGCTGGTCAGGTGCTTGTCGCTCAGGAACTTACGGATGCCCAGAAGGCGGCTGCGGCAGCTGCCAAGGCTATCGCGGAAGCTCCGGAGGTCAAGCAGGAAGAGGAAAAGCCAAAATATTGGGACGAGTCACTCAAGACCAACATCAAGTTCGGACAGACCTCCCTTACAAACTGGGCGGCCGGTGGTGACAATACGGTCACACTTCAGGCTTTCATCGACGGAAACGCCAATTACAAGAAGAACGATCTTTTCTGGAACAACCGTCTCCAGCTTGATTACGGATTTGTATATGCATCATCGAAGCCAATACTCCAGAAGAGCGATGACCGTATATATTTCGAAAGCAAATTCGGATATAAGAACGAAAAGATGAGGAACTTCTCATTCTCTGCCAACTATGACTTCAAGTCGCAGTTCACGACAGGATATGATTATCTCACCCCATCTATCCCGGCTGACAAGTATCCGGAAGGAACAGGTCTTGACGACCTGAAGCGTAAGGATCAGATAAAGCTCTGGAAGGATGCCCGCAAGACGAAATCAGGTTTTCTGGCTCCGGCATACACCAACCTCGCTCTCGGTATCGACCTCAAGCCTTGGAAATGGCTGTCGCTCAATATAGCTCCGCTTACCGGAGGTGTGGTGATAGTCAAGGACGTGGACTTGAGGAAGAACTACGGTATGGATCTGAAGGATGCCTATAAGGATGCTTCCAAACTGTCCCCTGAGGCTCAGGAGAAGTTCAATGAAGATATGAATTCAGGCGATCCTGCCCTTATCGGACAGTATTACAGAGGTGCACGTTTCGAATTCGGTGCCCAGATCAAGGCTGATATAGCAGTGAAGGTCAATGATGACTTTGCCTACACCTCACAGCTCGTCCTCTTCTCGAACTACCTCGACCATCCGGAAAATATCCGTGTGAACTGGGATAACCGTTTCGACTGGAAGATTGCGAAATATTTCTCTCTGACCTTGACTACCAATATGATCTATGATGACAAGGTGCTGATCTTCAGCGAGAGCGATGGATTGACCAAGCAGAGGGTACAGTTCAAGGAATCACTTCTGTTCGGATTTACATATACAATTGCAAGAAAGAGATAATGCAGAAGAAATTTGCAGAAGCATTGAACGGATTGAGGGGGCTGGTCAAAGAATGGTCAGCCCCTCTCTGTCCTCCCGGACTTGTCGAGGGACCACCTTCCGTCCTGCTCGCAGTCAGCGGCGGGATAGACTCGATGTGTATGGCAGAGCTGTTCAGCTCTATGGAACATCCGGTCCCCTTCGCCGTGGCTCATTGCAACTTCCGTCTCAGAGGGGAGGAAAGCGATGGTGATGAGGCACTTGTACGCAGATGGGCGGAGGAGCATAATGTGCCTTTCCATAATATGGGATTTGATACGGAGGAATATGCTTCTGCCAATGGAATAAGCATAGAGATGGCTGCCCGTGACCTTCGTTACGGATGGTTTGCAGATATTTGCCGTCAATATGGATATGTCGCTGTGTCGGTGGCGCATAATGCCAATGACAATGCGGAGACCCTGATGCTCAATATGCTCCGCGGTTCAGGTCTGAACGGACTTGCAGGAATGTCTCTCTTGTCGGAGGTGCCCGGTACTTCTGTACCTTTGATCCGGCCGATGCTGGCATTTACCCGGAAGCAGATCGAGGGATATATGCTGGCGCATAGAGTGAAATACAGAGAGGACAGTACGAATGCTTCTTCGGAATATAAGCGCAACCGCATCAGGAATGAGGTTTTCCCTATCTTTGAGAACATCAATCCATCCTTCGTCCGGACATTGAACCGTGAGATGGGCTATTTTTCTGAGGCTGGAGATATTGTAGGGGAATGGTGCGAGGCAAAAGCCGGGGCGGTCCTTCTGACGGCAGAGGCCCCTGCGGTGGCTGCCATATCCCTTCAGGCCCTTCTTTCCGTAAGGCATTGGCGCTATCTGCTATATCATCTTCTGGAACCGTTCGGGTTCAATTCGGCGACCCTGGCATCGGTGGAGAATCTTCTGGCATCAGACAGGACGGTGTCCGGAAAGCGTTTCGAAGCCGCGGAATATATACTTTTGACTCAGAGGGACAGACTGGTCGTAGTGCCGTCAGAAGACATTATGAAGGATTGTCCGGCTTCGTCATATATATATATGTCCGATCCGGTTATGAGCATTCCGGGACCTGGTACTTATCATTTCAATGGCCGGGCATTCCGTGTCGAACTTCTGCCCAAGACAGATGATATGCCATTGAAGCAGCCGGAGGGCGTCATAATGCTGGATGCGGACCGTCTCCGTTTTCCATTTGTAATGAGGCTGTGGCAGAACGGGGACTGGCTGGTGCCGCTGGGTATGCGTGGAAAGAAAAAGGTCAGTGACCTTTTTGCCGACCTCAAGTATGATTCGTTCCGCAAGAATGCAGCTGTGGTTATTGGCGATGCTGCGGATGAATCGTGTGACAGTCAGCATATTGCGGCTTTGGCCTGTGTCAGGATAGACAACAGATACAGGATTTCGGGCTTGACGGAATCCATTCTACGGATATCAGAAATCTTATGATAATGAACAGAATAATTCTATTTGCTCTTGTGCTGGCGGCCGGTGTCGCTGCCGGCTGTGAACCGCACTTCATCAGCGATGCGGATTACAGACAGACCGTGAGGGTGGATCTTGCTTCCCGTGCATACGTCCTGGATGCTTCTGGAGTCGATCTGGATGCGTTGGACCTGGAAACAGACGAACTGGAGGCAATGGAGTTCCTCTATGCCTATATGCCTCTGGGAGATATCGCAAACCAGTCTCCGGAGTATTATCTGGAGCATTGCAGAATGACCCGGGAGGCTCTCGGGCAGATGCCGTGGGGAAAGAGCATTCCGGAACGCGAACTCAGACATTTTGTGCTTCCGGTCAGAGTCAACAACGAGTCTCTTGACTCGTCCCGCAGAGTGTTTTATCGCGAGCTGGCTCCGAGGGTAAAGGAAATGTCGATGTATGATGCTGTCCTTGAAGTGAATCACTGGTGTCACGAGAAGGCGGTGTATATGCCGTCTGACCGCCGTACAAGCTCACCTCTGGCTACAGTTAGGACTGCGTACGGCCGCTGTGGCGAAGAATCGACGCTTCTGGTGGCGGCACTCAGGTCGGTGGGTATTCCTGCCCGCCAGGTCTATACTCCGAGATGGGCGCATACCGACAGCAACCACGCCTGGGTAGAGGCCTGGGTGGATGGAGAATGGTATTTCCTTGGTGCCTGTGAGCCGGAGCCGGTGCTGGATCTTGGATGGTTCAACGCCCCAGCAAGCAGGGGAATGCTTATGCATACCAATGTGTTCGGACGCTATGACGGACCGGAGGACAAGGTACGGATGACGCCTATACATACGGAAATCAATGTCATATCCAATTACGCACCGGAATCGGCTGATCTTCAGGTGAATGTGATGGATAAGGCGGGGAATGCCGTGAAAGATGCCAAGGTGGAATTCAAGATATATAATTATTCGGAGTTCAACATCGTGGCTGTCAAGTATTCTGATGCCGAGGGGAAGGCTTCTCTGACAGCCGGACTCGGAGATATGATGATCTATGCCGCCAAGGATGGAAGATTCGGTTTTTCTAAGGTTACGTACGGAAAGGATGAGTCTGTTTCCATTGTCCTGGAGTATGAGGAAGGTGCTGTGATTCCTCATATCGAAATGGAGATCGTGCCTCCTGTGGAGAATGCCCAGCTTCCGGATGTCACCAAGGAACAGAGGGACCTTAACACTTGCAGGATGGAGTATGAGGACTCGTTGAGGAATGCATACGTGGCTACATTCTTTGATGCGGAAAAGGCAGAGGAATTCGCTGCCAGACACGGACTGGATACTGATGATGTGGTGAAGGTTATGGTGGCTTCGAGAGGAAATCATAATGAGATCGCGAATTTTCTGGCTGAAGCATCGCGCAGGAATATGGGACGGAGGGCTCTGGATCTTCTTCTTTCCGTTTCGGAAAAAGATCTTCGTGACACTCCGGCTGCAGTTCTGGAGGATCATCTTTACAATACTTCGTCTGAGGCCCCTGTCGTTGAAGTACTCAGCCCGAGAGTCGAGACAGAGCTGCTTACCCCATATAGAAGCTATCTCCAGGGAGCTGTATCTCAGCAGTTTTCATCTTCTGTAAAGGAAGATCCGGCCTACCTCGCTTCGTGGTGCCGGGACAGCCTGACTCTTTGTGATGAGATAAGTCTGCGATATGTCCAGATGTCACCTCGCCGTGTATGGGAGACCAGGCTTGCGGACAAGGTGTCGAGAGAGATCTTCTTCGTGGCGATGTGCCGCAGTCTCGGTGTTCCGGCCTGGAGGGATACTGTCACAGGAGCGGTGAAATATTTGAAGGACGGAAAGGTCTATGATGTGGATTTCGATGCTCAGCTGCAGGAGGAAGCTCCGAAAGGATGGCTTCATCTGGAGTATGAGGCGATTCCTCTCCTTGACGATCCTAAATATCAGACACATTTCACAATTTCCAGATTTGACGGAACTTCATTCGTGCTTCAGAACTACGGCAAGGCTGATACCTGGTCTAATCTGTTCAGCAGAAAGGCTGCAATGGATTGCGGATATTATATGCTTGTGAGCGGTTCGCGAATGTCCGGTGGCAATGTTTTCGCCGATGTGGAATTCTTTACCATTGAGGAAGGCAAGATTACGGATGTGAATCTTGTGATGAGGGATGCGGCCGACCAGCTTCGCGTGATCGGAAGCTTCGATTCTGAAATCAAATACCTCTCGCTTCCGTCTTCTGATCCATCGGCAGCATCGGACGCTGTCGTGAAATCCGTTCTTGAGACCACAGGCCGTGGCTACTTTGCCGTAGCGCTGGTTGATTACGGCACAGAGCCTGTAAATCACGCGTTTATGGATATCTCGGCAGCCTCCGCCGATCTTGAGGAGTGGGGCAGACCGATCCTCGTGGTGTTCGCTACAGAAGATGACTACAGGAAGTTCCGTGCACAGGACTTCAAACTTCCGTCAACAGTGCACTTCGGTATAGACATCGATGGCAAGATGAGGAATATGATCGCAACCGAGATGAAATTGGACAAGGGAGGCCGCCTGCCGCTTATCGTGCTGGCCGACACCTTCAACAGAGTCGTATTCTTCTCTCAGGGCTACAGCATAGGCCTGGGCGAAGCCCTGGTCAAGACCTCAAAGGCGCTATAGAAGATTCCATCCATCCGTCATCCCCGGTCCTTTTCCCGTCCTCCCCGGCTCCTTCGCCATCATCCCCGGTCCCGACCGGGGATCCCATAGCGAGCAGGAGAGGCATCACCCTCTTCCTGCCCTAAATGTTACTGTAATGCTTCACATTCGTCGCACTCGCCATTCTCACCTGTATGGGTTATTTCAATGTGATGCTCTTCCAAGTATATCCTGCCCATGTATTGTTGGCAAGGTCGGGAGCAAGGCCTTCAACATTTCCCTGATCCTTATTAAGAACAAGGTTACAACCGTCAATTTTGTATCCGAGGTTGTAAAACACCTCACCACTATTGTCGTTAATGGCAGTAACCACCGAACCGAATGTCAATGTCTCCAAATAATAGCAAGCCCAAAAGCCTCTATCACCTACAGTTGTCACTTTGGGGAGAGTGATGCTTTTAAGCACATCACAAACATAGAATTCATATTCTACAATTTCCGTAACATCTTGATAAATTAAATCAACTGCCCCCCAATAGCTGTCAATTTTTTCGTCCTGATAAGCATAAGTTAGTTGTTCAAAAGCGAGGGATACTACCGGAATAAGATATCCGTCCTTAAGAAGCAGTGCAGGTTGGCTACCGGTTACGATAATTGTGGTAAGTCCATTTTCTATATAGCTTTTGAGTAATTCCACCAAAGTAGTGATGTCATCTTCGGTAGCTTCAGTCTTGCCACCCAAAGTGCCGTCTATGACAGGTGTTGCATCCAACGCATAGCTCTTATTGTGTTCTGTGCCATTAGGGTTCTTCTCAGCGGTAAAGGTGTAATCTTTAAGAGTTATATCGCCCTGCTTTACACTTACCGTTGCATCCTCTGCAAACACGCCATAAAGGAAAGCGTTGCCGTTGTTGTCAGTGGTAAGGGTGTATGCCGCTGTTGCTACCTCGG
>SUYP01000024.1 GCA_015060395.1 Bacteroidales bacterium | reverse complement strand
TTGCCTTTGTAGCACCTGCCATATCACGTACTACCTGAACAGCACTGTAACCTTCCCAGCAGCAGAGGATTACCGGAGCGGCCATCATACCGTCACGGAGCCAAGGGAAGAATGGTCTGTCAAGAAGGTGTGCATAATGTACCTTGAGGATCTCCTCGTCAAGCTGTACCATCTTCATTGCAACAAGTTTAAGACCTCTTTTCTCAAATCTTGAGATAACTTCGCCGACAAGGCCTCTCTGGAGGCATCCCGGCTTCAGAATTACTAATGTTCTTTCCATAATCATTTATAGTGTTACCAATTAACTTTCTGTCTTGACAGCGGCATTGTCATACAACGGGCACCTCCACCGCCTCGAGGCAGTTCGGAACCATCAATGGCGATGGCGCATAGGCCGTCACCTGAAATGCAGTCCTGATGCTTTCCGGCAATGAAATCCGAAGCCTTCACAATTTCAAAACCGGATCGGTCCAGTTCCTCCAAAGTATGTATGTTTCTTGCGTATGTAATTACCTTTCCTGGAGCAAATGCAAAGAAATTCGCTCCGCTGTGCCATTGTTCCCTCTCCTGATCCCAGTCATCATCTCCTCCACATACCAGAGGCTTGAGATCCATACCGAGACTCCTCAGAGCCGGGAGCAGACCTGCAACAGGACGTATTGAGGATACCTTACCGCCCTCTATGACGATATGAACGGTCTGATACTGATTGGCCCTCATTATCAAAGGCTTGAATATCATACACTTATCCTTATCAAGCAGAGTAAACACCATATCAAGATGGATGAATGATTCAGGCTGCGAAGGAAGCTGCTGCACAATGACATTCATCCTGGCATCAGGATTACAACAGCAGAAACGGTCAACGATGAAGTCGATACCCTGAGGAGTCGTCCTCACTCCGTTTCCGACGATAAGGATATCTTCCCTCGCAATGATAATATCACCGCCTTCCATTATTATCTCGGACGAATCCGGTTCCTCGGCATTCGCATCAACGACACTGCATTCAAAAGCTCCGCTGTAACGATATATCGCATCCATTATCAGCGACTCACGCATACGGACCTTGTTGGCCATACGGCAGATAAGGGCCTGATTACCGATGGTTACGGCAGCATCACGCGTGAAATAAAAATTATAAAGCGGATATAAAGCATAATACTCATTCCTCAGATATGCTGTAAGGGTATCGATCCGCGCCGGAAGGCCTTCAATGAGAACCCTTGCCAATTCGGAGGAAGGCATAGCCATCAACTGATCGATATATGGAAGCACTTCCTCAGCTGCACATATCCTGTGGATGAGATCGGCGCGAGGCTTCCACTGATCGAGGACCTTGACCAGAAGGTCACGAACTTCATACACTCTCGACAGTTTGGAAAGAACTCCCGAAAGCTGCTCGTATTCGGTCTGGGCAATGGACAGATTAAGGATATCGCTGTACAATGCCCTCTGTACGTTCCTGGGTGTCATATTCTCCACCTCAGCACCCGGACGATGCAGAAGGACTGCATCCAGCCTGCCGATTTCCGACCGTACATCTATCTTAAGTTCATTATGCTCCATAATACAAGACAATCAAACCCAATTCCGTAAATATAGCAATTATATGCCAAACGGCCAAATCACCTGACAAATCTGAGCCTGATATTATGAAGTCCGCAATCTTTATGATCAGATTCGGAATCAGAAGCTGAAATCTTTACCGGTACAGCACCTCTGCCGACCATATACGGCAATGTCACCTTCATCCTATATACCCTTTGGTCATCAGCCAGGGTCATACCTCCCTGAACATAATCTTCAAATCTGTTATATGACCTGACTGTTACTTCGTGGACACCTTCGGACAGATCCATAAGGACTTTCTCTGTACGCCCGACTGTCCTGTAAGGATTGAGGTGTTTCATCATAGTCCTGCCGTCCACCATCACTTCCACTCCATTGCCGGAGGTCACATCCAATACAAAGCGGGAGTCATTCTGCACTGCAACCTTCCCTCTCCACAGATAGTTTGCAAAGGCTTCGGACGGAACCGTCATCGGCCCTTCCTCTACAGATACCCACTCCCGGACTCTCTGAAATGAGACTGGATTATCAAATGTTCCTCCACGCATCCTTCCCATCAGCAGACTGTCCAGATCGGCATAATTCTCCAAAGGCACTTCCTCCCCTTGTCCGAGAGTCAAATCAAGACTCATATCCCCTACTTCAAGACGGATACGGCGGCCGATATCCTCCGAAGTATATGTCAGTTCCACGGAAGATACCGGACGACGCACTCCGACATTCCATCCATACCCGACTGTGCTTCTATAATTGCTGTAATAATCAAAGCAGGAATAGCTGTAATCCGGAGAGGCATTCTGCCACGAAAGCACTTCATCCGCATATATTCCGGCAGATTGGAAGAATGACTCCATCGGACGGTCATATATCATCCTGATCACTTTGACATCCGGGCTGCCGAACATATCCGGAGTGACCGTAATCTCGCAATGCGAGTCTTTCAGGTTCCATCCGGCCCCCTCGACAGCAGTCAGACCATCGAAAGCGTATAACTTCAGTCCTTCTTCAGGGTAAACCCCTGTCAGCAGAAGATACATCACATTGTCCTTTACAGTGATATGTCCCCACTCGAATCCATTGTTCCTGAAAGGAGAGGGACTTGTGCCATAGATTGCCTCCCCATTATCATCAAGCCATCTGCCGATAAGACGGATTACCTCTGCCTCAAAAGGCAGGATGCTACCGTCAGAGGCAGGGCCGATATTGAGGAGATAATTTCCCCCGTGCGCAACGACATTGATCAGGGTACGAAGTTTTTCTGCATATTTGTCCTCGACACTCCCTCTTTCCTGCCAGCTGCGGTAGCTCCAGGTCTCCGGGAACATTGAAGCCGCGCTTTGCCAAGGAGCCTGCAGGGCACTTTCAGGCAGTCTGTTGTCAGCCATTACCGCAAAATCATAGAAATCGTTTCCAAGTCTTCCGCTGACCATACAATCAGGCTGTATTTCCTTCACCAGATCATACAGTTCCCTGCTCTGCTGAGGCTGAAGTGAGCCCATATCGAACCAGAGTTCTGAAATCGGGCCATAATTGGTAAGAAGTTCCCTTACCTGAGCCTTGTTGAATTCGTGATGTTCGGGAGTAATGAAGTCTGCATTATGACTGGAGATAGGATAGGCGTGCGGATAATTCCAGTCTATCAAAGAGAAATACAGGCCGAAACGAAGTCCGTGTCTTTCGCAAGCCTGTGACAATTCCCGTACAAAGTCCCTGTGGGAAGGCATCATAGCGACACTGCTATATGAGGTTGTCTTCGTTTCAAACATACAGAAGCCGTCGTGATGTTTGGAGGTAAAGACGATTGAGCGCATTCCTCCATCCTTTGCCAGGGCTGCGATCTGGTCCGCATCGAAGTCTGCAGGATCGAACTCACGGGCTTCAGCTGCATACCAGTCTGAGAAGATTCCGGCAAAAGACTGGATCTGCTCGCTGTATCCCTGACGGACCGGTTCTCCATCATAGACTCCGCCGAAATGAGAATATAATCCGAAATGTATGAACATAGAATATTTGTCTGCAAGCCAGTCAGTGCTTTGCGCAGCCGCCGTCAATCCAAACATAAATGCAGACAAAAGCGTTATATATTTCTTCATAGGAACTTAATTTGAATGCTAAAATACTGAATACATTGATTAACCAGCAAAAACGAAGAAAGGTAAAATCATCGCCAGCGCATCATTGAAGCGAACGTTCTTCATCATAATTTGTATGATACTTAGGAGAAGCAGCAGAGCAGAAAGGTCTGTCGTACCTGAGTTCCATATCCCGGAGCTTATCAATCATAATGCCTTCACCTCCAAGGAGCCCTCTAGGAGCCTGTGAATGAATAATATATCCGCCACCTATATATAGTGTCACGTGAGTGATGCCCTTATATTCAGCCTTAGCGGACTTTTTTCCCATAAACACCACTGTACCAGGCTCGAAATCCGAATCCTCCCAGAAGAGAGGATTATAATCTTCAAATGCAGCAAGACCATACCCGTTCTCATCGAACCAGCGGCTCATAGCATTGGCTCTTCTGCTTGCAGTAGGACAGTCGGCATTGACCGCCAGTCTTTCATTTTCACGGATTCTCAGGCATCTCAGGATACGGGCCGGTGAGGTTCCTTTCACAGCCGGCTGGTAATCCTCTTCAGACCTGACTTTCATTTCTGCTCTGACATACTCTGTGCCTTGAGGCAGTACGAATTCCGACCTGCCGGTGAGATTCTCGATCATCTTGCCGGAACTGTCGTATGCAAACACTTTGGTAAATCTGTATTTTGACGCAGATGCAGACTCAAGGATATGCCGCCTGCCGTGTCTGAGATATATCTTTCCGGTCCTGCAGACAGCAGAGTCACTGCTGGAAGTCTCCTTACCCTTGCTGTCCAAAGCGCCCTGGGTGACTTCTGTCCACTCCAAAGCATTGTAATACGGGGAAGAATAATAGTCTATACCATTGACGATATAGCGGACAAAGGTAGAACAGTCTATTCTCTTGTATCCTCCATTACCTTCACTGACGGTAAAGCCGGTATTTCCATCCCTGAATCCCACATAAGACCAATAATCCCAGGGACTGTCAAGAGCAGTCTGACTGCAATATATGAATTCGTTTCTGCGTTTCCAGAAATTATATGCTATTTCCATTATATGTCTCGTAGCGAGATTGCAGTTGTACATATTGGCCATCAGGACATTGGTCAGATTGATGATATCCTGCTCTTCATAGACATCCGGATCAAGATATCCGTCCCAAGGGTCATATCCTTGCTTTACCGGAAAGGTAATGGCAGTGCCATCTGCAAGGACAAAGGCGACGGCATCATTTTCTGAGATATCCACATCTTCAAAGAGAAAAGTACCGGAAGATGTCTCCGAATCGCTCCCGATGCTCTCCAGCTGCTCCCACGTCATTCCGTCATCAAGGGAAAGATGCCAATAACCGGATCCTACATCCAGCAGAGGTGGGTCCGAGACTTTGTTGCCGTCATTGTCAAGAAGCCAGGCCGAATACAGGGTCCAGTAATGAGTCCCATCTTTATCCTGCTTCAACCCGAGGTCAGGAATCTGCAGCATATCAGCCTCAAGGTCAAGATAGACAGGCACAGAACCGGTCACAGGAAAATTTACCAGATATCCGACATCCTTGCCATTATCCATCATTGATATCACGTTCGTCACATATTCGCCTTCCGTCTTGGCCTGAAGGATGGTGTGAATGGAAGATATATTGGCATTCAATCTGTTACACAGTGTCTCATATCCGCTATGCACGGTCTCATCTCGATGACGTTCGATTTCTTCCAGCTTGTCCCATATTGCAGAGTCATCATATTCATACTTATCACAGGAAAATGCTGCAAGCGTAATGATGCTGCCGATTATCATCTTTTTCATAATTCGTAGAAGTTGCATTTCCCAAATTTAGAAAAATTTAAACAGTTTTTTATCTTTGCATCATTAAAAGCTATGATTATGGGAAAGAAATTAATAGGCTTCGGTTCTTTGGCAGCAATCCTTCTGATTGCCGGCTTCATTTTCTTCAGATTTTATTTCGTTTTCGGTGAAGGAGTGAAGGCCGGGGAACTGAACTTCGTGGTTTACAAAGGATATGTCTTCAAGACATACGAGGGACGTGTCATACAGGCAGGATTCGGCAAAGGCAAGGGTGCCAATGCCGGCGCGATCCAGTCATACGAATTCGATTTCTCCATCACTGACAAGGAAATCGCGGATTCCTTGATGCGCTGCGGAGGTAAAACAGTCGAGCTTCGCTACAAGGAATATCTGGGAGCCCTTCCCTGGAGGGGAAAGCAGAAATATATAGTTGACGGAATCGTATCTGTAAGAGAATAAAAATCAATCATATATGAAAAGAGCATCATTGATCCTGAGCATCCTGTGCTTGGGATTGACTTTGTCAGCACAGTCTGGCATCATCAGCACAAGGCCGGCCAATCCACAGGACGGCAAGATCCTTACAATGGAAGAGACCATACTTTCAAGGGAACTCTCCCCTGCCAATCTCTGGGCATCCTGGGAAAATCCGGAAGAAGTCCTGATGCACAAGGACGGGAAATGGCAGACCTTCGACATAAATTCCGGGACATACGGAGATTATGCCGGAAAGATGCGACCCGCATTGCAGGCAGTCACCAGAGACAGAAGCCTCTATATCGTATATGCTGACGGCACCGAAAAACTGATTGCAGAAAGCGAGAATGCCGATATCACATACGGTGAGTTCACAAGCCGAAACGAATTCGGCATCACTGACGGAGTCTTCTGGTCGCCCGACAGCACCAGGATCGCATTCTACCGCAAGGATGAAAGCAAGGTGACCTCCTTCCCTCTTCTGGACATCACCACACGCACAGGCTCGTTGAAAGAGATAAAGTACCCGATGGCCGGTATGGATTCGGAGAACGTTCAGCTCGGAATATACGACCTGGAATCCGGAGAGACTGTATATGCTGATGTGGATGATTTCGGATATGACCGGTATCTGACCAACATCACCTGGTCTCCTGATGCTTCAAAAATATATATTCAGGTTCTGGACAGAAGCCAGAAGCATCTCAAGCTCAACGCATATTGCTCTGAAACGGGAGACTGCACTGGTACTCTGCTGACCGAAGACAACGACCGATATGTCGAGCCTGTCGATCCTCTTTATTTCATCAAAGGATCTGCCGATTTGTTCCTTTACCGCACAGCCAACCGCGACGGCTACCGCAATCTCTATCTCTGTGATGATCAAGGCAATATCAGAAGGCTTACAGCTGTCGATGCCGATGTGAAATATCTCGGGAATGACGGCAGATACGTATATTACACCTCAGCAGAGGTTTCCCCTGTAGAAAACCATCTTTTCAGAATAGAGATAAATAATCTTAAGAAAGGAGTCGTAAAGGCCAGATTCGGCAAGCCTGAAAGACTGACATCCGAAGAGGGATGGCACGAAATCAGCTTGAGCCCGGATTGCAGCCATTATATTGATTCCTACAGTTCGCTCTGTACTCCGAGGATCGTGAATCTGTGTCAGGCTGACGGAAAGCTGGTCAGGAATCTTCTGACTGCCGAAGATCCGACTCTTGATTATGCATATACTGAGATAAGCCTGGGAACAGTAAGGAGCGCTGACGGACTTTATGATAATTACTACCGCCTCATCAAGCCTAAGGATTTCGATCCTTTAAAGAAATACCCTGTAATTGTATATGTTTACGGAGGCCCTCATTCACAGATGGTGCAGAATACATTTATGGCGCAGCTCAGAAGATGGGAAATGTATATGGCTCAGAAGGGCTATCTTGTTTATGTCCAGGACAATAGAGGAACTGAAAACCGTGGTATCGCATTCGAGCAGGCCATCCACGGACAGTGCGGACAGGCAGAGATGGCTGACCAGATCGAGGGCGTCAAGATGCTGATGGAGCTCCCATTCGTGGATAAAGACCGTATCGGAGTACACGGCTGGAGCTACGGAGGATTTATGACAATCTCACTGATAACCAACTATCCTGAAATATTCAAGGTCGGAGTTGCCGGAGGACCGGTCATAGACTGGAAATGGTACGAAGTAATGTATGGAGAGAGATATATGGATCATCCTGAGCAGAATCCGGAAGGATATGCAAAGACCAGCCTCATAAATAAGGCTAAGGATCTCAAGGGCAAGCTCCTGATATGCCAGGGCGCGATTGACCCGGTAGTGGTATGGGAGCATAGCCTGAGCTTCATCAGAGAGTGCATCAAGAACAATGTCCAGGTGGACTATTTCCCTTACCCTTGCGCCGAACACAATGTGATGGGCAAGGACAGGGTGCATCTTCACGACAAGATATCTATGTACTTTGAAGACTATTTATAATAGAATTCAGAATGGTGCCGGTCCTGGAATGGTACAGGAGCCACAGAAAGGCCGACACCGACAATGAACTCTCCTGCAACAAAGGATGCCTGCACGCCAAAGGAAAACACTTCCGGCGTCGCAGGCATTCTTATTGCCGCCATATCTCCGTCCTTGCGGGGGAAGAGTACAGGGGAATACACTGCGACCGACTGGAAATATTGGGTCCAGAAGGCTACGGATACATTTTCGGAGGGACGATAGAGGAGGCCTTCCCTGGTGCCCATCCCCCAGTTGTTTCCCCGGACTCCAAGCTGGGCCCCATACATTATTCCAGACAGGAAGTAGAATCTTCTGCCGATCTTCAATGTATTGCCTACCATATTCTGTTCCGAAACAAAGAGCTGAGGCACATCTATATAATTGGAGACCAGAAGGTTGGAAAAGAACTTATCCGGGTGATCCTGATTGAATTCTCCGAAACCGATGCTACCGTCAAACCCATCTACGGGTATAATGTGAAACACCGGCCTCAGAAGTGGAGCATAATTCCAGGGAAGGAATCCGTTGAGGTACTTAGCCGGAATGAAAAGCTGAGGAGGAAGATAATCAGGAATGGGCCGAGGCAAAGTATCACGCCTTTCCTGAGCTGCAAGCATAATTCTGCCTGCAAGCATCAATACGACATATAAAGCGATCCGTTTCATATCTGTCAATTCGTTTTAATCTAAAAAAGGCAAGTTGTATGCCCTGAATCGGAATATTTGTTCTAACTTTGTTGATTACTGTCCGGCATTACGGCGAAGCGCCGTTAATGGAGGCTGACAAGTAAAGCAATAAAAAGAATGATATGAAATCAATCAAAGATGTATATAAGATAGGTAAAGGTCCTTCAAGCAGTCACACTATGGGACCGTTCAAGGCTGTCAGACATTATCTTGACAGTCACGAGGATACAGACCGCCTGCACGTTACGTTATATGGCTCGCTGGCTGCAACCGGAAAGGGACACCTTACAGATATTGCTATTCAGGAGGCGTTTTCCACCTGGTGCTACACTGACAAAGAAACTCTCGAGTGCAAGAGCAGACGTTGCGGCGATGTGACGATCGAATGGAAACCGAAGGAGTTCCTGCAGCTACATCCCAACGGGATGAAGATTGCATCCATAAATTCTGATGGAGATCTATATGACAGGTGGACATACTACAGCATAGGAGGCGGAGACATCATCTGTATGGAAAATCCTCTTAAAGGTGAAGGCAACGAAGATATATATCCGATGACGACCCTCACTGACATAATGAACTGGTGCAACAACACAGGAAAGAACTTCTGGGAATATGTAGAGGAGATCGAAGGGAAGGACAGCCCCGTATGGGAACATCTTGAACTTGTCTGGAAAGTTATGCAGGAAGCCGTGGAACGTGGCATCGAGGAAGAAGGAGCACTGCCGGGTCCACTTCACATCAGGAGAAAGGCACTCAGCTATCACGTAAGAGCTTTCGGACAGGGAGATACTTTCAAGACCAGAGGTCTCGTATTTGCATTCGCTCTGGCCGTCAGTGAAGAGAACGCCTGCGGAGGAACTATCGTTACAGCACCGACCTGCGGTTCCTGCGGTATTATGCCGAGCGTACTCTACCATCTGAAGAAGAGATACGGATTCAGCGATGCGAGAATAATCAAAGCTCTGGCGACAGCCGGCCTTATTGGAAGTGTAGTAAAGCATAATGCATCCGTATCCGGAGCTGAGGTGGGATGTCAGGGAGAAGTCGGAGTAGCTTGCGCGATGGCTGCAGCCGCTGTGGCACAGCTGATGGGAGGAAGCCCGTCTCAGATCGAATATGCAGCCGAAATGGGACTTGAGCATCACCTTGGACTCACCTGCGACCCTATCGGAGGACTGGTTCAGATCCCTTGCATCGAGAGGAACGCATACGCTGCAGCCAGAGCAATGGATGCCGGCATATATGCACTCTACACAGACGGATTGCACAGAGTCAGTTTTGACCAGGTTGTGAAGGTTATGAAGCAGACCGGAACGGATCTGCCTTCATTATACAAGGAGACAAGTGAAGGAGGACTTGCAAAGGCACTTGAGTGAAACCGCCGCACACACAATGAAGAAAGCGGGACCTCAATAGAGGATCCCGCCAAAAGAAAATTTGAATTGTGTGTGTGTTAAAGATTATTCCTTCACAGGAACAATGCAAATATAGTAAGGATTACCCCCCCCAAGTATCATTTTACACATCATTTCTGTCACTTTTGTCGGATTTCTATCAAACCACCCTAAAATTCAGTATATGGACATCTCTATCTATGACAATTACAGCGGCGCGAAACGAGACTTCGACTTTTTCCAGATAGACGGCGAATATAAGATGTGTGATTCGCTGCTGGCGATTATATGTATGAGAGGCAGTGCTACATTCCACATAAGATTCAGGGAAGTAGAAATCAAGAGAGGATCATATCTGCTGATAAACACCAGCTGCCCTTTCTTCATCAAAGAGCATAGTGATGATTTCCATATAGATGTGGTCCGTGTAGGAGATTCCGTATTCAATCTTTCGTACGATGATGTACTGAAGAACCGCCTTGAGAAACTGATAGTAAACAGGCCGACAAACAAGATAAGCGACAAGAAGCTGATGATGTTCCATATCATCCATTCATATCTGAAGGTTATGGTGAGGGAAAAGTCTGATTACTACAGGGATATGATAATCTTTGAATATATCAAGATATTCCTTTACGAAGCCTGCCATATTATGGACGATACGGTCAGTGAAGATAATCTCAGCAGAAAGGAGAGAAACATAACACAGCATTTCTTCCAGATGCTGGAGGATGAATACAAGACGAACAGAAGTGTAGAAGATTATGCCAGGGAAATAGGCCTGACCCCCAAGCACCTTGCATTCGTGATAAAGAAAAGCACCGGCAGACATCCTTCTGAATGGATGGACAATTACATACTTCTGGAATCCAAAAGACTGCTCCGAAGCACAGACCTGACGATTCAGGAGATAAGCTATGACCTGAACTTCGCCACACCTTCACATTTCGGCAAGTTCTTCAAGAAACATACAGGACTCACACCTGGAAAATTCAGAAAGAGTCTATTCACTAACGAGTGACAGATATGGGAAAGAGAAAATTTGACACCTGCTTTTTCGAAAGATACGCACAGCTGTCTCTGGAAAGCATCTTAGGCGAAGACTATTCCGACCTGATCAATGAAGACAGGCCGGACCTTCAGAAACCCGACCACTCTCTCGGGATCGAGGTAACCCGCGCTATGGAACCGAGAAAGGACGTTGCACAGGAACTGCTGAATGAAATGGCAGGGTTCAATGTTCCGGCTGAAGACAAGGAAGAAATGGAGCGCATATTGCAGAGCGGTTACGGATACGGACTTCAGGAAGGACGCTATATCGGTCACATCGAGTATGAGTACTGGAGGCTGGCACAGCCGCTCAAGCGCATCATTGAAAGCAAGGTCAGTAAAGTCGGCTCAGGTTTCTATGGGGATTTCCAAGAGTACGGCCTGTATATTTTCTGCAAGGACAACTTAAGCGACGAGGAGGTCAGGCTCACTATGGAATATACCAGCGAACTTCAGCGCCATCTCGATCTGAAATATTCCAAGATGTATCTTTCACTGATTGACAGGTTGTACGTCTGCGACCTGAGAGAAGTGGACCGCCTGCGCAGACCGACAAAATGCGCATCCCACGAGATAACCCGAGGAATGCGCAGCAAATTCTTTATGCAGGCCCTTACTGAAGATTAGCCGTCCTGGCCGCAACCTTGCCTGCAACGTATGCGAAATCTTCTGTGCTGTCAGCAAAGAGAATACCGCGTGAAGAATTGATCAGAAGACCGCCGTGGTCATTGGCTCCGTGAGCTATGACTTCTTCGGCAGAACCTCCTTGTGCCCCCACTCCAGGGACGAGGAAGAAGTTGTCCGGACAGAAGCTACGGAGTTCTTCCAGTTTGTCTGCTTTTGTGGCACCAACCACAAACATCATATTGTCCGGAGTCGAGATCTCCATCATCTCCTCCATTACTGCCTGATACAAAGGCTTTCCATCCTTCTGCGCATTCTGGAACTGATATGCGGAAGCGTTTGATGTCAAAGCGAGTACAATAGCCCACTTATCCTTATACTCAAGGAACGGTGTAACACTGTCGGCACCCATATATGGCGCTATTGTCACGGCATCAAAATCCATCTCTTCGAAGAATGCCTTTGCATACATCTTCGCTGTGTTTCCGATGTCTCCCCTCTTTGCATCAGCGATGAGGAAGATTTCAGGATATTTGGTACGTATATAGTCAACTGTCGCATCGAGAGCGCGAAGTCCCTCGATTCCATAGCACTCATAAAAGGCCAGATTCGGCTTATATGCAACACAATGAGCGGCCGTAGCGTCAACGATAGCCTTGTTGAACTCAATGATGGAGCGGGCTTTACCTTTATAGAGCTCGCCCTTTATGGCAAGGTCTCCCTTTGAGGCAAGGGCCTTGATATGCTCGGGCATCTTGTTGAAATCGACGTCCAGTCCTACGCAAAGCATACTTTTCTTTGCCTGGATCTGCTGGTATAATTGTTCTCTGTTCATAGTCTAGTAATATCTGTAGAATAATGCGATAGCCTCCATTCCTGCGAAGAGCTGCTTCAGAAGATAGCTCTCGTTAGGAGAATGGATAGTGTCTCTTTCAAGACCGAATCCCATCAGAAGCGGGTCAATGCCGAGAATCCTCTGAAGATCAGCAAGAATAGGAATCGAGCCGCCTCCACGTGATGGCACAGGCTCGATGCCATAGACCTCAGTCATCGCCTTCTCAGCTGCCTTATATGCAGGAGATGAAATAGGGATGAGGAAACCGTCTCCTCCGTGATGAGGTATGACCTCGACCTTCACATAATCAGGAGCAATGGAAAGGAAGTGCTCGGTGAAGAGTCTGGTGATGGTTGCGCTGTCCTGGTTCGGAACAAGTCTCATCGATATCTTCGCGTGAGCGACCGATGGAAGGACAGTCTTGGCACCTTCACCGGTATATCCTCCCCAGATGCCGTTCACGTCCAGGCAAGGGCGTATGCCTGTACGTTCAAGGGTCGTATATCCTGACTCACCCTTGACCTCCTTGATGTCAAGGAATTCCTTATATTCTTCCATATCGAAAGGAGCCCTTGAGAGCTTTGCCCTATCTTCGGCTGAAAGTTCCACAACATCGTCATAGAAACCTTTGACGGTTATATGTCCATCCTTGTCGATAAGTGAAGATATCATATCGCAGAGGACATTGATCGGGTTGGCGACAGCTCCGCCGTAATGTCCGGAATGAAGATCCTTGTTCGGGCCTGTGACCTTTACCTCAACGTATGAAAGTCCGCGCATACCGCAGTTGATTGATGGGACGGATTCCGAGATCATCGTAGTATCCGACACAAGAATGATGTCTGCGGCAAGACGCTCCTTGTTCTCTGAAGCCCAGGCTGCAAGTGAAGGACTGCCGATTTCCTCTTCACCCTCGAGGATGAACTTGACATTATGCTTGAGTCCACCTTCCCGTACCATAAATTCGAATGCCTTGATGTGCATAAAGAGCTGTCCCTTGTCATCATTGGCTCCACGCGCATAGATGGCTCCATCGCGGATTTCCGGCTCAAACGGATCCGAATGCCAGAGTCCGATCGGATCGACTGGCTGGACATCATAATGTCCATAGACAAGAACAGTCGGAAGGGCTGGATCGATGATCTTCTGTCCGAACACCACCGGATGACCGGTCGTAGGATAGACAGCCGCCTCATCTGCACCGGCTTCAACAAGCAATTCGACGAGTCTTTCAGCACAGCGCTGCATATCCGGCTTATGCTGTTCCAAAGAACTTACCGACGGGATTCTCAAAAGAGAAAAGAGTTCCTCAAAGAATCTCTCCTTATTGGTTTCAATGTACTGTTTCATATATGGTTATTTTGCAAGTTTCTCTTTAGCGTAGGCGAGAGTAAGTTTGAATGTCTTCTTGTTTGAAGAAGGTGCTTCATACATCGCATCTGTCATAATCTGTTCGCATATAGAACGAAGTCCTCGGGCTCCAAGCTTGTTCTCAATGGATGTATCGACAATAAGGTCAAGCACCTCCGGTTCTATCACGAGCTTTATTCCATCAAGCTGGAACATCTTTTCATACTGCTTCATCAGGGCATTCTTCGGCTCGGTCAGAATCCTCTTGAGAGCCTCCCTGTCCAGATGATCAAGATAGGTGATTACAGGAAGTCGTCCTATTATTTCCGGAATGAGTCCGTATGAGCGGAGATCCTGGGCCTCAACATACTTAAGAAGATTATCCTTGTCGATCTGCTGCTTGTTTGCAGCTCCGAATCCGATCACCTGAGTGTTCAGTCTCTGGGCTATCCTGCGCTCGATTCCTTCGAATGCACCTCCGCAGATAAACAGTATATTCTGAGTGTTGACGTGTAGGAACTCCTGCTCGGGATGCTTGCGCCCTCCCTGAGGAGGGACATTGACTACACTTCCTTCAAGAAGCTTCAGCATAGCCTGCTGCACTCCCTCTCCGGAAACATCACGGGTAATGGACGGATTATCGCTCTTACGAGCTATCTTGTCTATCTCATCTATGAAGACAATACCTCTCTCAGCCCTGGCCACATCATAATCAGCCTCCTGAAGAAGACGTGACAGGATGCTTTCGACATCCTCTCCCACATATCCGGCTTCCGTAAGGACTGTTGCATCGACTATGGTGAAAGGGACATTGAGTAGTTTGGCTATAGTCTTGGCCATCAGTGTCTTACCGGTACCGGTAGGTCCTACCATCAGGATATTGGACTTTTCCAGTTCGAACTCATTGTCAGAGGAAAGATTGTTATTGATCCTCTTGTAATGGTTATATACCGCCACCGAAAGCAGCTTCTTCGCCCTGTCCTGACCGATCACGTATTGATCGAGGAATTCGTGTATTTCCTTTGGCTTATGCTGCGACTCGACTTTGCCTAAGGGCTTGGAGGCCGAAGATGATCTGTCGAAATCCTTCAGATAGTCTCCAGCCATCTTCACACAGTCAGCACAGATGCAGGCATCCATTCCCTGAAGAAGAAGAGGGACTTCATTCTCCCCTCTTCCACAGAACATACAATATCTGTTGCTCTTGTTAGATTTAGCCATAAACTACTTCTTCTTGGTCAAGATCTCATCTATCATACCATATTCGAGAGCCTCCTGAGAGGTCATCCAGAAATCACGGTCGCCGTCTGCATATATCTTCTCAAGCGACTGGCCGGTATGTTCCGAGATGATGGTGTAAAGTTCCTTCCTGGTCTTCTCAATCTCCTGAGCTGCAATGAGAATGTCGGAAGCCTGTCCGCGTGCGCCTCCTAAAGGCTGATGGATCATCACACGTGAATGCCTGAGGGCCGATCTTTTGCCTGGGGCTCCGGCACAGAGAAGTACAGAACCCATAGACGCTGCCATTCCGGTACAGATCGTTGCGACATCAGGTTCTATGATCTGCATAGTATCATATATGCCGAGTCCTGATGAAACCTGTCCTCCCGGAGTATTCAGATACAGCGAGATATCACTTGTCGAGTCATTTGAGGCCAGGAACAGCAGCTGGGCTGTAACGATATTAGCTACATCATCGTCAATCGGAACGCCGAGAAAGATGATCCTGTCCATCATAAGACGGCTGAATACATCCATTGAAGCCACATTCAATTTCCTTTCCTCGATGATAGTCGGATTGATATAGCTGTCAAGCACAGACTCATATCTGTGCATAGTCATCGAGCTTATACCGTGCTCAAGGACTGCATATTTCTGAAATTCTTTATTCATAATGAATTGATTAGGGATCCTTTGCAAAGCTCAGGATGACAAAGTATAAAAAAGCCGGCTTTGCGAGCCGGCCTTTAAGTCAAATTATTTCAACTCGCGGAATTTCTCGACAGAGATCTTCTTCTTCTTGAGTGTGACAACTTCACGTACGGCAGCAAATGTCTTCTCGTTCTCCACCTGGTCAAGAATTCTTCTGCCCTGCTCCTCCTGTGAAAGAATGTTCTTTGCAAATGCCTCGAGCTGCTCCTCAGGAACATTATTCATACCATACATTGCGAACTGGTAAGCGGCGAATCCCTTTGCACTTGCAAGAAGGTCAGCCTCCTCGATCTTCACATTGTACTTATCCATCAGATAGTTACGTACCATCTGCCACTTGTAGTCAATGATGAAGAGATCCCAATCCTTCTCGATGTCCTCCATTGTGAACTTGCCCTCGTTCACAACATATACCCATCTCTTGAGGAACTTCTCGGCTACATTTACGCCAGCCTTCTCAAGAATATATGTCTTCGCATCCTTTGAGAAACGGAAATCCGCCTCCTGAGCATACTCGGCACGGATCCTCTCCTCTATCTTTGCATCGAACTCAGCCTCTGTCTTTACGCCGAAGATCTTCTCGAAAGTCTCTTCTGTAAGAGGAGCGTTCACGAAAGTCTTCACATTCTTCACAGTCATCTTGAACATAGGATCGAGAGTTGCAAGCTCGTCCTTGCTGACCTTGAGCATAGAAGCGCGGTCAGTCTCGTTCTCGAATGCCTCGTTTACGTTCACATCGAGTACATCGCCTGGCTTGACACCTACGAATGCCTTTCTTGCAGCCTCAGCTACATTACGGAGAGCCACGTAAGTACCCTCGACCTTAGTCTCACCCTGCTCGAAGTCAACGATGATGAAATCCTCTTCCTTGGCAGCTTCACCCTCTTCGAGTGAACCATACTGACGGAGAAGGTTGTCCTTCATCTCGTTCTTGGCTGCCTCTGTTACAGTGATGGTATAATAAGTGACCTCATCATCCTTTGAAAGCTCAAAAGCGATCGCAGGATTCTCGGCGATATCGAACTTGAAGACGAAGTCATTGCCTGCAACCCACTCTGTCTCCGGCTGGTCCTCGCTTGGAAGCGGTTCGCCGAGCACGCGAAGACTGTTCTCATTAATGAAGTTGTTGAGTTCACCGGCAACTACATCATTGACAGAATCAACAAGTGCTGACTGGCCATACATCTTCTCAACGAGAGACATTGGAACCATACCCTTGCGGAATCCCTTGAATTCTGCCTTCTTTCTGTAGTCGTTAAGTTTCTTCTTTCTGCTGTCTGCGTAATCCTCTGCTGCAACCGATATAGTCAGCTCGAGGTTGAGATCATCAATTCTGTTCTGTTCAAGTTTCATATTATCAATATTTTAATCATTTTCAGATAAAGCCGCTGCAAGCGGCGCATTAAAGCCTGCAAAAATAACAATTCTAAGCGACATTTCAAAATGTCATTTCCTTACATTATCCTTACGTTTAGGATATGACACTCTGGAATGATACATCTGCTGGAGATAAGACTTTATAACTTCCTTGAGCGTGTTTATCTCCCTGAGCGATATGTCAGCATCAGTCAGCTGGTCCTCCTTTGCCTTACCATCGACAATCCTGTCAACAAGAGCGGAAATACTTTCGTGTGAATAATCCTTAAGGCTTCTGGAAGCGGCCTCGACCGCATCACAGATCATCAGGATGACCTGCTCCTTTGTGACAGGCTTGACACCATCATAGTAGAATTCAGACACCTCATCAGGATTTCCGCCGTTGTTCAGATACTGGGTCAGGAAATAACCGGTGCTGGTAGTACCGTGATGTGAAGATATGAACTCCTTGATTATCCCCGGAAGTCCGTTCTTGTCAGCCATCGCAAGGCCGTCAGAGACGTGCCTTATTATTTCCTGAGCACTTTCTTTAGGAGTAAGTCCCGCGTGATATCGTACCCCCGGATTCTCATTTTCAGTAAAACACTGTGGATTGGCAATCTTTCCTATATCGTGATAAAGTGCTCCTGCACGAACAAGAAGCACGTTAGCATCGATGGAACGCGCAGCCGCATCTGCCAGATTCATAACCTGCAGACAGTGCTGGAATGTTCCCGGAGCCTTGTCCGCGAGATTCCGCAAAAGCTTGTTATTCGTATCGCAGAGCTCTGTAAGCTTTGTATTGGACACAAGCTTGAATATTTTTTCAAACAGATAGATCAGCGGGTATCCTGCAACTGACAGCAACGCACCAAGTCCCAGATCCAGAACCGTATGGTAATCTTTCAGACCTTCGATACCGTCAACCAGTCGGAAAGCGCCCCAGACTATCACCATCACGACAAACACTATGAGAGCCGTCACGAACTGGAGCCAGCCTCGGTTGAAGAAGCCGAAGACAAGCATACATACACTGCCGGCGACAAGGTACATCATAAAGAGCTCCACTCCGGCCTGGGCGAATATCAGCATCGGCAAAAGGGAAATGAAATATACCGAGAAGACCATCCTCTTGGTGAAGAAGGCAAGAAGATACAGAGAGATGAGGGTGAACGGCATCATATAGAATAGTGACGGATCCGTTTTTGCCACAATCGATGACGCCAGAGCCGCAAGGGCGAAGATCATCAGAAGATACAGGTACTTGTTGTACTCATCGAAGATCCTGAAGTTGCAATAGCAGATAGCCAGGAAGAGGACAAGGACTATAAAGAATGCGATGAGCACATTTCCAGCCCACATATATGCCCGGGATGATCCGTAGCCGACGCTGAGGTCATATTCAGCTTTGTATGAGTCCAGAAGCTGTTCGATCTCCGCTGTTACCATTTCACCTTTTGACACTATCACCTGTCCGGCTTTCACGACTCCCTGCGTCGATGAAACATAATTCACCCTCTCTTCGTGAACCAGGTCGGTAGTCTGCTGGTCGAACACCAGATCAGGAACAATAAGGGACGCTACAGATGTCGCATCATACAGCGAGTCAAGATCGTCTCCAGCATAGACTTCTGCAAGAGAGTCATAAAGATATGCAACCGCATCCTCCTGTGTGAACACCTCAGAGACAGGCACCTTGAAGGCACGACGATCTTTCTGGACATAAATCAGATTGCCCGGATTATGCTTGAGATCCTCAACATTCTGTCCGGCAGACGGAGCCAGAACTCCCTTGGAATAGATCGAGGTAAGGATTTCTTCAAGAAATGGACGCAAAGATGAATGTTCACCAAGATCGAGGGCAGCAAGTTCATTCTTACTGCGGGATGCGACCTTTCCGTCAAGTCTGTAATATGGAATTATCTCCGATCCTGCCTTGTCACGTTCTTCCTGAAGCTGCACATCTGTCTTGAGCACAGGGAAATCAAACTGCGCGAGCAGAGTTTCGTGCATCCAAGGCGAGCCCTTCCTGTATTCATAGTTGAACTTAGGGCTTCGCGGCATAATGAACACCAGAAGCAGGAAAAGTCCTATCAAAGGCAGATATGCCTTGAGGCTGCGTGGTATCTTGATGTTTTCCATATACTTACTCCTTGATCTGTTCTTTTATAAATGCATAGTCAGTGCCGCTGCACGAAGCAACGACACTGATCTTTCAAATTACTGAAGTTTCATTTTTATTTGATGGCCATATCAACGATATCGCCCTCATCTCCATCATAATATCCGGCATCAAGCTTTGCACGTACGTCGGTGAATGCCTTGAGAGTACGCTCAACATCCTCCATAGTATGTGCGGCAGTAGAGATGATACGGAAAATCACCATACCCTTAGGGATCACCGGATAAATCACCACAGAGCAGAAGATGCCATAATTCTCGCGGAGGTCAACCGCCATTCTCGAAGCCTGGCCTACTCCACCCTTGATCTGAACCGGAGTCACACAGGCCTCAGCAGGTCCGATCTCGAATCCGAGGTTACGGAAGCCGTCCTGAAGCGCCTTTGTGATAGTGAAGAGCTTCTGACGGAGCTCGTCACCCTCCTTGCTGCGGATGATCTCAAGTCTCTTGAGACCGCCCTCTACGAGAGCCATAGGAAGAGACTTCGCATAGATCTGAGAACGCATATTGAAGCGGAGGTAATTGATGATCTTCTTAGGACCGGCAACGAAACCTCCGATAGAGGCCATAGACTTCGCGTATGCACCTATATAAAGGTCGATCTCATCCATAACGCCGAAATGCTCGGATGTACCGCGGCCTGTAGGGCCCATATTACCGAATCCGTGAGCATCATCAATAAGGATTCTGAACTTATATTTCTTCTTGAGTTCTACGATCTTGTCAAGGAAGCCGAGAGCACCGGTCATACCATATACTCCTTCTGTGATGAGGAGGATACCACCGCCAGTCTCTTCACAGAGTCTTGTAGCTCTCTGAAGAGTCTTCTCGCAACTCTCATAATCATTGTGGCGATAAGTCATTCTCTTACCCATATGCATACGGGCGCCATCGATAAGACAAGCGTGAGCCTCTGAGTCATAAACAATTACATCGTGACGGTCCATAAGGGCGTCGATAGTCGAAAGAATACCCTGATAACCGAAATTGAAAAGGAACGCATCCTCCTTTCTCTCGAAATCAGCAAGTTCCCTCTCGAAGCGCTCGTGAAGGTCGGTGTGACCTGTCATCATACGGCTTCCCATAGGATATGCAAGTCCCCACTTTGCAGCAGCTTCAGCATCCGCCTTCCTTACTTCAGGATGATTTGCGAGACCGAGGTAGTTGTTCAAGCTCCATACAAGGACATCCTTGCCCTGAAACTTCATATGAGGTCCGAGTTCACCTTCAAGCTTTGGGAACATATAATAGCCGAAAGCCTTTGCAGCATACTGACCGAGCGGACCGCCCGAATGCTTCTCAATTCTTTCAAAAATGTCTGTCATAACTATTTGGTTTTGTTGGTTTTGTACTCTGTTTAAATTACCGCCTGCACCCACTTGACGGACAGCGGACAGTAAGATTATGCGTCGATATTTGCATAATGTGCATTCTGCTCGATGAAGTCACGACGAGGCGGAACATCATCTCCCATAAGCATTGAGAATGTACGTTCTGCTTCAGCTGCATTTTCGATAGTGATCTGACGGAGAAGACGCTTTTCTGGATCCATAGTCGTGCTCTGGAGCTGTTCCGCGCTCATCTCTCCAAGACCTTTGTAACGCTGTACGAATACACCCTTTTCAGAGCCCTTTCCGAGCTGGAGAGTAGCTTCCTTGCGCTGTGCCTCTGTCCAGCAGTAGATCTCCTCCTTGCCCTTCTTCACAAGATAGAGCGGCGGAGTAGCCAGATATACATATCCGTTCTTGATAAGGTCGATCATATAACGGAAGAAGAATGTCAGGATGAGGGTGGCAATGTGGCTTCC
This sequence comes from Bacteroidales bacterium, assembly GCA_015060395.1. Lineage (GTDB taxonomy): Bacteria > Bacteroidota > Bacteroidia > Bacteroidales > UBA932 > Cryptobacteroides. Next base: position 25,419 of record SUYP01000024.1, on the reverse strand, counting down.
ATCGACATCGGCATCGGTCATAATGATGACCTTGTGGTAGCGCAGCTTGCTGAGATTCAGAGCTTTGCTATCCTCTTCAGTACCCACGGTCACACCAAGGGCTGTGTATATGTTCCTGATTTCCTCACTTTCAAACACTCTGTGCTCCATAGCCTTCTCGACATTGAGGATCTTACCTCGAAGCGGAAGGATGGCCTGGGTCATACGGTCACGTCCCTGCTTTGCAGTACCTCCCGCAGAGTCTCCCTCGACGAGGAAGAGCTCGCATACCTCAGGATCTCTGGACGAGCAGTCGGCAAGCTTGCCCGGCATACCGGCACCGGACATCACGGTCTTTCTCTGAACCATTTCACGAGCCTTACGGGCTGCGTGACGGGCTGTAGCTGCGAGAATGACCTTATCGACAATCATCTTCGCCTCCTTAGGATTTTCCTCGAGATATTGCTCGAGGGCTGCGGCCGTCGCCTGCGAAACGGCAGAAACGACCTCACCGTTACCGAGCTTTGTCTTTGTCTGTCCCTCGAACTGAGGCTCTGCCACCTTCACGGAAACCACTGCAGTAAGTCCTTCACGGAAGTCATCTGCTGCAAGATCGAACTTGAGCTTGGCAAGCATTCCGGCCTTGTCGGCATAATTCTTCAAGGTCCTGGTAAGACCCATCTTGAATCCCTGAAGATGCGTACCGCCCTCTATCGTGTTGATATTGTTGACGTAAGAATAAATCTTCTCGGTGTAGCTCGTATTGTACTGGAGAGCGATCTCGATTGGGATTATCTTGTCTGTCTCAAGATATATCGGAGCCTCGATGAGCTTCTCGGCACCACCGTCAAGATAATCTACGAACTCCTTGAGACCTTCCTTTGAATAGAAGACATCGCTTCTGTAATGAGTGGTCTCAAGTTCGTTTCCGTTCTCATCAAGATCATTTATGAGATTCCTCTTATCGGTAAGTGACAGGCGGATACCCTTGTTGAGATAAGCAAGTTCACGAAGACGGGCAGCAAGAGTGTCATACTTATACACTCCTGTCACCTGAAAGATTTCAGGATCCGGATGGAATGTCACTGTAGTACCCGTATCATCAGCCTCGCCCACTACTTCTACCGGCTTGAAAGGCTTTCCCTTGGAATACTCCTGCACGAAAATCTTTCCCTCTCTGTGGATCTCAGCCTTGAGATAGTCAGAAAGCGCATTTACGCAGGACACACCCACTCCGTGAAGACCTCCGGACACCTTGTAGCTGTCCTTGCTGAATTTACCTCCGGCGTGAAGCACTGTCAGCACGACCTCGAGAGCGGAACGGTTCTCCTTCTCGTGCATTCCTGTCGGAATACCTCGTCCGTTATCGCTTACCGTTATTGAATTATCTTCGTTGATGAATACATTGATATCAGTACAAAAGCCGGCAAGCGCCTCGTCAATACTGTTGTCAACTACCTCATATACAAGATGATGAAGACCTCGTTCCCCGATATCTCCAATATACATCGACGGTCTTTTTCTTACAGCCTCAAGGCCTTCAAGCACCTGAATACTATTCGCGGAGTACTGCTCCGCTGCAGCATTGTTGATTTCGTTCTCGTTCATTATAATTATCTGTTCTTATTCAATCCAGAGCCCTCGTGGCACCAACGCCGATCGGGCCAAACAAACGGACAAATTTAGCAATTTTTCTTATAAATTCAAACAGAATCCCAGGGTAAAATACGGTCCCTTTTCAGCATACATAAGGCTGCGCTGGATTGTCATATTCAAAAGATTTCCGCCCTTGACCCATAAAGAGAACTTCCGGTTGAGGATATACTCCAGTTCAAGGCCGAGATCGGCATAACCCGGGATCCTGGACGCCGTATAAGTCATTACTTCCTCCGACTGAGCAGAACCGAATTTTCCCTGTCTCGCAGATGCGAACTCACACTCCAGGCCCGCATAAAGACGGCTCTTCCAGTTATATCTGACAGACAGGTCTCCAGTCATAGAAGCAGGCATAAAGACTGCAAGCTGATCCGGTGCATCGGTCCTGTTCCTGTACTTAGCATACTGAAGAGATCCTCCGAAGTCAATTCTTTCTGCATCAAGCATCCACTGCAGTCTGATGAAAGCCTTGCCATATCTTCCATAGAAAAGCGCCGGATACCAGGCTGTGCCCCCTGCGGCATATCCGGCAGAAAGGGCATCAAGAGGTGCGTTGCCATAGTTTGCGAAACCACCCTTCAGACTGTAGGAAAACCTCGACCTTATATTTCCGTCAACACCAACTACCGCAGAAATACGTTCATCCGTCATATCCAGAAGAGGATACCTTTCCCTTCCATAAAGGATACCGATACGACGGTCGGACTGCAGAAGGGAAGAATATGTATTCATCCTTGCCCCACCACCGAATTCCACATACATATAAGTGGATGGAAGAGCCCTGAATCCGACCTTGACATCCGGATAAAGAGACTGAATCTTGTCCTGGAACATACCCTGCATCTCCGCACCCCTGAATACCTTGGACAAGGTAAGACCAAGGTCAATGTCGAAGCGTCCATATTTCATCGTATAATGCGGAGACAACGAAAGAAGAGCTGCATTCGAGGTAAGGAATCCTGTATATCCAGCCATACCGTACTCTACATCCAGACCGAGACGATGCCTCCTGAAAGACGTATATAGGGAAGCGTCGATATCCAGAAGATTCTCGGACAGGGCAAGGCTTCCGCTTGTCGGAGAGTCGTATGCATCAGATCCATATCTGTAGGCTACACCTGCCTTATATCCGAACCGCGAGCCCGCTTTTGCTTTTGAAGCAAGATCAAGGCTGAGATCCAAGGCATTGAAAGACCTTCCCGCCTCTTTCCTGTCATTCTGATATATACCATAGTAGCCCGCATCAAACCTCAACGCACCGCCTTCCCAGTCATATTTTCCATTGAATCCGGCATTTGAGACAAGGTCCTTGCCGCTCCAGTCCCTCTCCAAGGCATCCTTTCCGACACGGTCAAACACAATACCTGCATCGGTATCAGCAGCTGCGATATTCCACCACTTTCCTATATAAGACCTGTGATGAGCGAAAACGTTCATCTTGAAAGCCTCGCTTTTCAAAGCAGGGCTCCACACCAAGTCAAGCTCAGGATGGAACTGATATCCTGCACCGGCATTCAGATACAGACGGCTGTTATGACGATATGTAGGAGAAGGCTTCATATCCAATACGTATGGGGTAAAATCGTATGCACCCTTATACGGACTGTCAGAAACCGAATAGTCGAACTCCAGATCGAAACGCAGGACAGAATCCGGTACCGCCATCTCTATCTTCGGCTTATGCACTTCCATAAGCTTGCCTTCATAATCCCTGCTCACAACTACAGTCGGATCAAGATTCTGCGCCACTGCCGCCGCACACACAAAAGAGGACAGCGGCATAATGAACATCCTGTATATATTTATCTTCTTCATCTTCATCACATTTTAGATTTCCTCAGCCATAAGTTCCGCAAGCTTCTTCAGCCTGATATTGACATTATCAAGCACATCGTCATCATTTCCAGACGGAGTATATCCGTCACGGACGCTTTCAAAGGTAGCCTTCGCCTGCTCATACTCCCCTCTCTCCACGAATGAATCACCGAGTACTATGAAGCTCTTGGCAAGCCAGTACATCTGACCGGTTCCTGCATCAGAGAAAGCATATACCTTGGTTTCGACAGCCTCGAACTCACCCTTGTCATAACTGTCAAGAATAATGAGATATGCAGCTTCGGCACCATAGACTGTGGAAGCATCCTTTGCAAGCTGCGCAAAGATCGAGTAGGCTTCCTGACGGCGGCTTGATGAGAGGTAAGACTTTGCCTTGATGTACAATGCTTCTGACTTCACAGATGCATCAGTACGGCTGTCAGCAATCACCTTGTCAGCATTCTTTATGGCCTCAGTATGATTGTGGGCCTTATATGCAGAACGCATCATTCCGAGAACCGCAGCATACTTGTTATTTTCCAGAAGGGCTGCAGAATAGAGAGAAGAATATCCTCCGTATGCATCGTCCCACCTTTCCATCCGGTATGAAAGATTTGAGAAATTCAACATCGAGAGCTCTACAAATGAGCCCTCTCCCTTCTCTATCACTCTTCGGTAGCTGTCGCAGGCCTGCTCCAGCTTGTCGAGCATCCTGTAGGATTCAGCCATATAGAAATCAGCCTTATAAGCATTTGCACCGTCAGGATACTTATCAAGATATGACTGGAGGGACACAAGAGCCTTCTGATAATTCTCCGAGAGGAATATCTGCTCTGCAGAATTGAAGAGCATACTTTCCTTTTCATCATCTGTCTTGATTCCGCCCTTGCCTATCGCCTCGATATAATCAAGATACTCGTCCGGCTGGTTCCTGGTCTGATATATCGACTCGATCGCAGCCAGTGCATCCTCGGCATATCCGGACATAGGCATCTGTTCCACCACAGCCTTGTAATATCCCAAAGCCTCGTTATATTGCGACTGGTTGCGGGACAATGATCCCATCTCGATATAGGCTCTTGCCACGAATGTGCTGTCCTTGACCTTTTCCGCCATACGGCTGAAGCATTCGAAAGCCTTGTCATCCTCCTCTTTCGCGACGTATGTACGTCCGAGTTCGAACATCGCCTCCGGATAGAATTCCGCATCTGCAGAAGCCTTCATCACGTTGGAAAGAAGCTCCACCTTCTTATCGGCCTTCTTGACAAGTCCGTAAGAAAGAGCGGCCTGATAATACGGATATATGTCATTTACATTGAAGTAGTCATTCAGCACCAGATCGTATGCGGCACAAGCCTCCTTATATTTCTTCTGGATGAAGAAGCAGTCCGCCCTTCTTTCGAGGGCCTCCTTCCTGTACTGCGATTCCGGTTCGGAAATATATGAATCGAACCACTTCAGGGCAGACGGATAATTTTCTTTCTTGAAATGGCAGTATCCGATGTTATACGGAATAAGATAAGACTCGGGACGGCCGTAAAGTGCCGAAGTGTTGTAAAGATCAGTGAACACTTCGATGGCATCGTCATACTGGTCATTCCGGTAATATGACTCGGCGAGCCAGAAGCGTGAGAGCTGGTTGAAGCGACTGCCTCTTTCTGAATAATATGCCGCAGCCTTGAGACAAGGGATCGCCAGCCTGTAAGAGCCGCTTTCCACAAGCTGCACGGCACGCAGATAATTGGCCTTCATATAGTTGAGGGTCATATCCTCATCAAGCTCATCGATCTTGTCGTATGCATTGACTGCTCCTTCATAATCCCTGTCGTGAAGCGCTGCAACTGCAATATAGCTGTTGATCCTGTCCTCCTGCTCCTTCGCAGGATATTTCTTGATGTAGTCATTGAACACCGAGGTATCCGTATTTATGTCGAAAGCCAGCTTTGCCCAGTTGAAATACGCATCCTCAGTTATCTTCGGATCGAAATCCGCCAGGGCCGCATCACGGAAGGCCTCGACGGCAGCAACCTTGTTCCTGGTCTGGATATAACAATATCCAAGATGATAGTTTGCCACCTGTCCGATCGAATCGGTACGTTCGGTCATATTGCTGAAGCTCCTTATCGCCCCTTCATAATCATCGACGGCATAGAGGACCGAGCCGCTGTAGAACCAGTCAGTCCTTGAATCCGGCCCGTTTCCATCGCCGATTCCGAGATCATAATACTTTCTCGCCTTATCGGCATCGCCGAGCACAAGCCAGGATTCCGAAATGATTCTGGCAAGATGAGGTCTGCGGCTCTCAGGCACGGCATCATACATCGCGTCTCCGTTTGCAGTCACATAGCGGTGATCCTTGAGCATAAAGCGGCATTCTAGGATATAATAGCTGGCTATATCCGTAAAGCGGTCATCTACAGAGGCTTTCTCAAACCATTCCTGCGCCCTGCTGAAATCACGGTTACGGTAGAGGATATATCCTATTGCATATCTTGAAGGAGCAGTAAAATCGGTCACCGGACGTTTTTCCACCATATAGAATCCGTCCAGAGCATCCTTGAACCTTCCTGCCTCGAGATCACAATATGCCTTTCGGAACAGATACTCATCCTTCTGTCCCTCATAAAGATCCTTAAGTTCGACAACTCCGAAGATCTTTCTGGCAACTGCATAGTCACCTGCATCGAACCTGTTGAGGCCGTGGGCGAAATACATCTGGGTCACGTACAGGGAGTGAGGGTTTTCCGCCACAAATGCATTTAACCTGTTTTCATAGCCTGGCACACGCATAAGCACATCTCCCAGAACAGAAAGCCCCTCCGCATCGGCATTGCCGGTCTTATCAGCGATTTCGGCCAGATTGTATGTGGACTGCGCGGTCATTCCCTTCTCCTTGAGTCTGAGAGCATCCCTGAGTTCACCGGTATATACCGGATGTCCGTCTTCACTCTGCGCCTGCACGGTCAATGCCGAAGAAGACAGGAACAATGCGGCACAGACCGCCAGCATATTGTTAGATTTAAACATATTCATCATACTGATCTAAAATGAATTCTTTACAATTGCAAAGTCATTAAAATTTTACAAATTTAACCATTTTCCATTATATTTGTGTGATTATACAGAGAAACTGTTTTGATTTTATCATTTGAAATATGACAACGGACGAAAGAAACCCAATCATCTCATTCAAGGATGCAGATATAGTAAACGGAGAGGCTACCGTGATTTACGGACTTGATATGGATGTCTATCCGGGAGACTTCGTGTATATCGTAGGAAAGGTCGGTACGGGAAAGACTTCCATAATCAGGACGATCATTGCGGAGAACCCGCTTCTGAAAGGATCCGGCACAGCCTGCGGCTTTACTCTGGAAGGAATAAAGGAAAAGGAGATCCCTTTCCTCAGGAGAAAGATGGGGGTCGTTTTCCAGGACTTCCAGCTCCTTATGGACAGATCTGTAGAGGACAATCTTTCTTTCGTCCTCAAGGCAACCGGATGGAAGAACGAAGAGGAAATATCGCGAAGGATCTCATACGTCCTTGAGGCCGTCGGTATGGGCAGAAAGGCCCATAAGATGCCTCACCAGCTTTCAGGTGGAGAGCAGCAGCGAATCGCAATCGCACGCTCGCTGCTTAACGATCCTCAGGTCATAATAGCGGACGAGCCTACCGGCAATCTCGACAATGAGACAGCTGACGGTATTATGAAGCTGCTGACCGGCATCAACAAGGAAAAAGGCACAGCCATAGTTATGGTCACACATAACAGGCAGATTTTCGAGAAATATCCTGGAAGGGTTATGGTCTGCAAGGACGAGACCTGCACTGAGCAGGAAAAGGATGATGACATTGATCTGGAACTGACAATCTGATATGGAAACTGCCGAAAGATTCGCCCGCGTGACCGACTGGTTCTCGGCAAATATGGAAACTGCCGAGACAGAGCTCCATTACGACACACCTTTCCACCTGCTCATAGCCGTCATCCTCTCGGCACAGTGTACGGACAGAAGGGTCAATATGCATACTCCGCAGATCTTCACAAGATTTCCAGAGCCTTCCGATCTTGCATCCGCGTCCTTCGAAGAAGTATATGAACTGATCCGCTCCATCTCTTTCCCCAACAACAAGGCAAAGCATCTTATAGGAATGGCACAGAAGCTCGTGTCGGACTTCAACGGGATCGTGCCGTCAGAAACATACGAGCTGGAGACCCTTCCCGGAGTCGGCCGCAAGACTGCCAATGTGATCGCATCGGTCATATACGACAAACCTGTGATAGCCGTTGACACACACGTATTCAGAGTATCAAGACGCATAGGATTGTCCGACGGGAGCACACCTGAAGCCGTAGAGAAGGATCTGACCAAAGGATTCGCCGAAGAGCTGCGCGGAAAGGCTCACCATTGGCTCATCCTCCACGGGAGATATATATGTACAGCAAGGAAGCCGAAATGCCCTGAATGCGGCCTCAAGGACTTCTGTCGCGAATACGTCTCAAACAACCTCGTGCTCTGATGCATAGATTCCCCGACATCACAGGCATCGCTCTTCCTGAACGCTTCACCGATCCGTTCAGATATTCACCCCATCCTCTGGTACAGACAGCAGCCGGACTTCTAATATGCAGGATCGAGGCCTCAGAACATCTGTCCGAGATGCTTGCAGAAGGAAAGATGCTGGGCGTCCTGACAGTGTCAGAAAAGGACGGGCAGATCGGGTATCTGGCAGCATTTTCCGGCAACGTACAGGGGCATAGTCTTCTGGACGGATTTGTCCCGCCAATATTCGACCTTCTGGATCCTTCAGGACATTTCAAGGCTCAGGAAGCAGAGATCACTGCAATCAACAAGGCCATCGCAGATGCAGAAAACGGTACGCGGCTGAACAACCTTCGTTTGGAACTGAGTCAAGACGAGAGGGACAGAGATGAAGAAATCGGGATTTTCAAGGCCAGGATGGCTATATCCAAAAGAGAAAGAGACGAGATACGCTGCGAGCTTTCCGATCCTTCGGCGCTTGAGGTTCTCATCCGCGAAAGTCAGTTTGAAAAGGCGGAGCTCAAAAGACTCAAGGTCGGATGGGAAGAGAAAATCAGTCTGATAAGGGATGAGATCAGTCTGATTGAAGAGGACATCAGGGAAATGAAGAAGCGGCGCGCCAAGATGTCCGACGAGCTTCAAAGGTGGATTTTCAGCCGATACGTAGTGCATAATGCCCTGGGAGAAGAAAAGAGCATCGGGGAGATTTTTGCTGAAGAGGGTCTTGTCCCACCGGGAGGCACGGGAGAATGCGCTGCTCCGAAACTTCTTGAATATGCATACAGGAACGGACTGAAGCCTCTGGCGATGGGAGAATTCTGGTATGGAGATTCTCCGGATTCTGCGGTCAGGACACAGGGGCGCTTCTATCCGTCCTGCACCAGCAAATGCGGTCCTCTGCTGAGTTTTATGCTCAAAGGCCTGTCTCTGGAAGCCGATCCGTATCCAGCATCAGGAAAGCCTATAGTCGTTTTCGAGGATATGTGGCTGACGATAGCCTCTAAACCTGCCGGAATGCCATCTGTCCCAGGCCTGGACGGAAGACTGTCACTTATGGAATGGCTGTCCTCTGAAGCCGGGAACCTGATATTTCCTGTCCACCGTCTGGATATGGACACCTCCGGAATTATGGTTTTCGCCAAGGATGCAGACACCTCGATTAAGCTGCAGAAACAGTTCGAAAATCACAGCGTTTCAAAGACATATATGGCAAGACTGTCTGCGGCACAGAACGGCAGAATCCTGAAAAAAGGAGACAAGGGTGAAATATGCCTTCCCTTAAGCGCGGACTATGATGAAAGGCCGAGACAGAAAGCCGACTCCATTCAAGGAAAACACAGTCTTACCGCATACGAAGTGACAGCCATACTCCCGGACGGAAGCATTGACATCCTGTTCCATCCTCACACAGGTCGCACCCACCAGCTTCGCGTCCATTCCGCCCATATTCTCGGTCTGGGACACCCGATCCTCGGCGACCTTCTATATGGAGGAGATTGCGCTTCAAGACTGTATCTGCACGCAGCATATTTGTCTTTCCACCATCCCGTCACCGGAGAAAGGCTTACATTCTCTACCAGTTCCAACGGGTTTGAAGAATAAAAGACCGGCCCACAGTATCCTGTGAGCCGGTCTGTACCTGTATGTCTTGGAGGAATTACTTCCTCTTTGCGTATCTCTGATAGAATTTATCAACACGACCTGCTGTATCGACAAGCTTCATCTTACCAGTGTAGAATGGGTGAGATGTGTTAGAGATCTCGAGTTTTACTACAGGGTACTCAACGCCCTCGATCTCGATTGTCTCCTTGGTGTTCGCGCAAGAGCGGGTGATGAACACCTGATCGTTTGACATATCCTTGAAAGCTACAAGACGGTAGGTTTCGGGATGTATACCTTTCTTCATAACGTTATAAATTGTTAGTTAACTAAATTTGCGGCGCAAATGTACGACTTAAATTTGGAATAAGCAAGTTTCTTGTCAGTATTTTCATATCATATTATTTCTTCCTACCTTTGAGAAATCAAGTCTTTCTTATTTATGATGCATTTCTTCCACATTACGTTACTTTCATCTGTTCTGCTGGCATTATCTGCCTGCAATGAAACACGCAGTATCCGGTCACAGTTGAATGATGCAGACCTTTTAGTTAACGAAAAGCCAGACAGTGTTCTGAATATGCTGCAGTCTTACGACATTTCATCACTCAGAAATGCTTCACTTAAAAATCACTACTATCTGCTTCTGACACAAGCTAAAGACAAATGCTACATTGACGAAACTGATGATTCGTTAATGACTACTGTTGTTGATTATTACAAACGCCATCGGAATAGTGAAAAATTGTTCCTTTCATATTTTTATCTTGGACGGATACAGCAGAATGCCGGGAACAACACCGATGCGATGCAAACATTCCTGGAAGCCGGACAATTATTTGACAAATTCGATAATGATTTCTACAAAGGTCTCCTTTGCGCACGTTTCGGAAAGCTCTTCGAATCTCAATTGGATTACAATTCTGCAGTAGCATCCTATAAGCAAGCATATTCTTACTATGTTCAATCAGGCACCATCACGCACCAATACTACACACTTCTGGATATCGGCTACTCACTTTTATATCAAGGGAAACACGAGGAGGCTGAAGAGAATATCACCAAAGTAATGGAATGGGCCAGAAATAATGAAAAGAAAGCTATCTACAATTACTGCATCAATCTGCTGTGTCATTTATATGAATCTGATAAAGACTACCAGGCATTGGACAATCTGCTCGAAAACAAAAACTTATTTTCCAATAACAATTCCCTTACTTGCACTCTTGCTTCTGCTTATAAATATGCTAGAGACACCCAGCCGGATAAGGCCTTCAAGATATTGGAGTCCTCCTGGAGAATGGCATCATCCATTTATGACACTGCCCGCATATATCATAAGGAATATCTGATACATAAAATATCAGGTAATCACAGCCAAGCATTGGATAGCCACGAAAAACTGCTCTATGTTCAGGATTCAATTGTAAGGGCTGCCTTGCAAAGTCCCCTGCAAGCTGTACAAGGAAAGTATTTCAGAGCAAAGGATGCCTATAATTCATTAAAAGCAAAACATTATATATCCTTATTCGGCTGGCTGATAACAGTCTTGATTCTATTTTGCAGCACCATTATATATATAATGAGATACAAGATTACAAGAAAGAATGAGGAAATCATAAAATATACGGAGATTGCGGATGAATTGAGACATAATCTATATTTGAAAGAGTGCAAAATAGCAGAGATTTCGTCAAACCTTGCAGGAAAGGATGCTGAGATCTGTACTATGGAACATAGTATAGCCATACTTTTTTCAAAACAATACAAGCTATTGGACAAACTCTGCACTGTCTATTATGAAACGCACGGCTGCAGAAAAGACAAGGAAGCTATTTACAATAAGGTAAAACAAGAAATGGAACTCTTCAGTAATGACAGAGAATTCATAAAGAATCTGGAAAATATCGTAAACCAAAATATGAATAACGTAATGGCGATAACCCGTATGGCTATGCCACACCTTTCCGAAATGGATTTCAGACTTTTATGCTTTTTGTTTTCCGGTTTTTCCGCCAAAGCCATAAGCGTATTCACAGGAGATTCGACAGGAAACATATATGTAAGGAAGTCACGCCTGAAAAAAGAAATCTCAGCTATTGAAGCCCCGGAATCATCCTTCATCCTTTCCCAACTTGCATAAACAACTGCAAATCAAGGGAATACATCACACACCCATTACAACGCAAGAATAAACAAAATAACTTATTGATTACCAGGATTATAAGAAACGTGTTAGATTTCCAGCAGAATCACCCCGCATAACACACTGAACATCAGGACCTTACATTCAACGATTGTAAGGCTGTTTTTAAGCATAAATAAGCATTCTGATTTGCAACCTCCGTAACTTTGCAGAAACCAAATAATACTGTTGCTTATGAACCTCTATTTAAAATTTCTTATTATATGCTCGTTATGCATTTTATCCAATATACAATTGAATGCTTTAGTATATACAGATAACGATGACAAGAAAGTTGACGACATAATCCCTATTATCGTAATAGAAAATTCCCAGGATTTTCAACGAAGCATTTCCGCGGGAATCGAAGCATATTACTACTCTGGTCACATATACATTTCAATTTACACGACAGAAGACATTAATGGTTATATCAAAATCACCCACCTCAGCAGTGGAGAACATTTATTTACAAACTTCGATGAATCTATGCGCTTCTTCTCCATTGATATCAGTGAAATTCTGATGTCTGGCGAATATATTATACAATTCATCTGTCATAACACTCATACCTATGAAGGTAGTTTTATGTTGTAATAAATGCTGACCAGACGTTTAATTTCTTTAAAATTAGAAACAAATGAAACCTACGATCACCCGAATCTCCAAGGAGTACTATACTTTAATATGCATCGTCTTAATAATAACGGCTTGCCAGAGCCTAGAAAGTCTAAGCATAAAGACACCAGGCATATCTCACTCCGAAGTAAATATTGAGTATGGTATTCCTGCATACACGAATGAACTGACAGAAAATGATGCCATAATTGTAGCTAATATTTATACCAGATCCTCAATTGTCACAAGATGTATGGATACACTCAATATCAAAAATGTTTTCACATTATACGACAATGAGAAGAATCCCATCATTTACGCTATCAACTACACAGACGGATATATTCTAGTATCAGCGACAAAAGATTATTATCCGATTTTAGCCGTTGTAGAGCACGGTAACTTCTCTCCTGACAGTGAATCTGCACATAATATTCTTATTGACCAAATGATAAAAAGCATAACTCAAACACAATCTGACTCCACTCTAAATATTAGCAGACATCATTGGTCTCCTTATGAAATAAAAATTCCAAACGAGACTGGACAAACTAGGGTCAATGACAATTATTATAATGTCTTGGATAGATATTGGGATCCTTGGCACGAAGATGATAGAGAAGTGTATTTCTTAAGAGAGCAGCCATCAGCAATGCCAGATGACCTATATGAATATTTCTGCGAAAGAGCAAGAGAAGATATGGCTGAAGTAAATGGCTATCCATATATGGATTGCGCTATAATTACAGAAAAATACGTTCAGGCAACTCATCAGAAAGGGCCATTTGTAGCTACCGAATGGGGACAAAGATCGCCATATAATTCTGATTTAGACGGCAATAAGCCTTTAGGATGCGTCACTGTCGCTGTTGGACAAATTATGAAGGCCTATCAATATCCTAGTTTTTATAATTGGTCAGGAATGCCAAATGACACAAGTAACAATATATTGTCTTCGTATCTAGCAGTTATAAGGGAAGCTTTAGACTGCAATGATGAAGATGGAGCATCGAACATCAATAAGGCAAGTAATGTATTAACCGATTACGGATATAATTGTCAAATCGTGGACCATACTTCCAGTGATACTTTTACATCTATTCAGGCCAACCATCCTGTATTTATGACAGGCCAGAATACATATGATAATACGAAACATGCCTGGGTCTGTGATGGATACAATTATACAGAATCATATCTTGAATACAAATTATACCTATTAACGTTTTATTGCGGAGAGCCTGACGACTTCGAAGAATTCGCCAGTGAAAGATATTATGACAATTATCCTATATTATTTCATATGAATTGGGGGAACTATGGTAGTTTCGATGGGTATTATTTAGACACCAATATTCACATTTCAGGCAGTAATAAAAACTACAATTATTCAAATGACCGTAAAGATATCTTAATTTCAGGCCATAGATAGAAACCATTACACATTATGAAAAGGATATCAGTATTTCTAACTGCTATGTTTATCCTGATGCTGACAGGATGTCAGCAGAAATTAGGAGGATATACTTACAGCAGCATCTATATCCTCGAAGGAGAGGAAATCATTGATGCACAGGATTATACTCTGACTCTATCAGCAGAGGGAGAAGAAAAGAAACTGAAAGTGATATGCTCGGACGATCTTGCCATTACCGGGAAAGACAGTTGGATCAGTCATAATAAAATTACAGTGAACGGAATTACAGCCACTGTAAATAATGATGCACAAGAGTATGAATATACTACTGATCGTAAATACAGACGGACCTTACAGAGCATTACCTTCAAAGCACCAGAAAACACTTCAGCAAAAAAGAAAATAGTCAAGATGAAGATTCTTTCATTCGATATGAACGGTATAGCGGCAAAAATTACTGTCATACAAGGAAAGTGATGCAACGAATTTTCGCATTTCCGCATCTTTGAATCAGGATACACTAAAACTAACATATTATGTCGAACGACTTCAGGAGTTGCAGCCCCCTGCTCTACATCATTGTCGCAGCTATATGTTCAGCTTGCAACTATATCATTCCATATCCGGAAACAGGAGGAAAAGACTGTATGATGCTGGAGGGGACTCTCGTCCATAACGGCCCATCACAGATAAAGGTTACAAGGCTTTATGCATTGGACGGGAACAGTTTCCTAAAAGGACAGGAAGGAAAGGAGGCACGCCATCCCGACCTGACTGTCACGGTAAACGGCAAGGACATAGATATCGAGCGTATGGAAGTGCAAGACAGCAACCTGTTCGACATAGACTACGCGTTCTTGCCTGGGGACGTCGTCAGAGTCGCTGCATCGTCAGATGGTCTTGAAGATGCCTCCGCAGAAATCATAATACCTGAAGATGCCAAGCTGTCCGTATCTGCGACCGATGCCGTTTGGACGGATGACAAGACAATCAAGGTAAGCCTCAAAATCAACGATGCATCCGAAAATACGGGCGCATACGCACTGAAGGCAGAATGTTCGCAGAAAATTACCACTTACAACAGTATCGGAAAGGTGTCGGAAGAATGGGTAACGCACTCAACCGGCCTATATCCCGGGGATACCGGAGTCCTGTCGTATTTACAGTGGGGAATCGCATCAGCCAAGAACATTGGCAGCAATAAGGATTTCATTGGAGAGATATACGCAAGACAGAGTGAATACGAAGCTGATTATGATAGTACGATATTGACGCACGTCCCTTCCGAGACAAAGGTGCGCGTCTCGGTATGTCACCTGTCGGAAGAAGCTTTCTTCTGGTATCTGTATAGCAGTTCACAAGGTCAGGGAACCGAATACGGAATATCCACAATTTCAGCCTACACCAACATCAGCAACGGATACGGATATATCGGTGGAGCGAGCAAATATGTTTCAGACTGGATCAATGTAAGGTAATATGAGAACAATCATTCCAATCATAGCATTATCATTATGCCTTACGACGGCTGCAGCTCAGGAAGTAAAGCGTGACACCCTGGCTCCGGCAGTTCTGACGGAGGATATCAGAAAACCGGATAGGCGTACCAGGACCGGCATATTCAAGATCGAGGGCAACGATTTCGACTTCAAGGCTGTAATGAACACTCCGGATCTTATAAAAACGATACAGATGATTCCGGGTGTCACTTCCGGCAATGAAATGACCTCCGGAATGATTGTAAGAGGCGGAACCGGAAGAGACAACCTTTTACTTCTGGACAAAGTCCCCATATATCAGCCAGGCCACTTCCTCGGAATATTTTCCGTCATCAACACAGATATGATAAAAAGGGCTGACTTTTACAAAGGAGGATATCCTGCTGAATTCGGCGGCAGAGCATCATCTGTGCTGGATATAAGCACTAAAGAAGGAGATATGACCGAACTCAAAGGCTCATACTCTGCCGGTCTCACCGACGGAAGATTCCAGATAGAAGGGCCTATGAAGAAAGGAAAATCATCTTACAATATTTCTTTACGGCAGAGCTGGATAGAGGCCTGGCTGCGCCCTGTCCTCTACTTCACCAACACAGAGCCCTCATACTACTCCAACAGCTACACCACTCTCGGCAACTATTCATTCACTGACCTGAACTCAAAATTCACCTGGATCATATCAGAACGTGACAAGGTGTCACTCAATACATTCCTTTCATACGACTTTATGTCAAGGGCTGAGAAGTTCGGCAAAAGCCAAAGCAAGGACGGACACCGTTGGGGTAATGCAACTGTATCAGCCGGATGGGAGCATAACACAGATAACGGGACCGGAGTCTCTTCCGTCTTATATGTTTCAGACGGCTTCTGCAATATGTTTGACAACAGGAAAGACTTTTCCGCGAACACTATGGAAAAAGAGAGAGCCATATCCAACACACTTGATATCGGCATCCGCACGACTGCACGCAAAACTATCGGAGACAGGCATAATATAATATATGGCGGTTCCTCATCGTTCAGGGTATTCTCTCCTTACACCGAGTACAAGAGGTATGAACTCAAAGCCTCCGGAATTACCGGAAATATCGAGAGCTCGAAATATACTCAAGGAAGAAACGCATTCGAAGCTGCCCTTTATATTGAAGATGAAATATGCATAGCTCCTTGGCTTACGGCAGGCGTGGGGGCAAGATATATCTTATATGCAGTCAAAGGGAAGGTTTACAACAAGTTCGAGCCAAGAGCAGCCTTCAGCATCAATGTGATGGAATCACTGTCCTTCAAGCTTTCCTACTCAAGGATGAATCAATTCGAACACTTGATCACATCATCGACAACCGAGATACCAGGCAATTTCTGGATGCCGTCAACAAGATACACCAAACCGTCAAAAGCCGATCAGATAGCATTGGAAATAGACTGGAGGCCGGACCGGATATGGTATTTCAATATATCGGGATATATAAAAAAGATGGAGGATATATACGAATACGTAGGACAGAACACTATGACTCCTTATTACGAAGGATGGGAAAACCGTCTGTGCGAAGGAGAAGGACTGGGATATGGTTCAGAACTTTACGCAGAATTCAGAAAAGGCAAATGGGATATCTCTGCCGGATATACCCTGTCCTGGAGCCTACGTCACTTTGAGGCACTATACAAAGGGTGGTTTCCTGACAGATATGACAACCGCCACAGATTAGTTCTCAACGCAATATTCAAGGCTGACAGGCTGATAGATATCTATTCCACCTGGACATATCGTTCCGGCAACAGATGGACATTACACTCGCACTATTACAACACCAGCACTAATGGCGATGGAATCGTTCAACCCTCATCACCTTACAATTTCCAATTTCCTGACTACCATCGTCTCGATTTAGGCATCAACTTCAAAGGCAAAACCAGAAGAAGAGGCAATGGCTACATAGTGGGATTCAGCGTTTACAATCTTTACGGCAGAAAGAATCCGCTATATGCAGAAACAATCAAGAACAGCTACAACAAAATGGAAATTGTCCTGACCTCAGTATTTCCTTGCCTGCCATCATTCAGATATACACAGAAATTCTGAAAGCATCATTTGATCCTGTAAGGCTGGTCATCATAAAGAATGAACTTCTTTGCCTTTCTGATCCACTTCTGCTCTTCCACCTTGATATGTTCACGGGCATCCTCCCAGGAGACGAGGCCGTTTACATAATCCAGAAGAAGCTGATCCGACAGCTTTGCCTCAAAACCTTCTTCAAGGCGGAAGTCCTCATACTCTGCCTTGAAAAACCTTATCAACTGAAGCGTATGCATCAACGAATGATACTCCACGCCCGGTTCACGCATCAGCTGATAGCCGAAGCATTTCTGTCCCTCATATCGCCCGCAGGACGGTGTGAAGGAACAAGGACGAAGCATAACTCCCTCGGCTACTGGAACTATATCGCGGCCACCGGTCTTTACGAAAGGAGCGCCGAAATACTCGTATGGACGAGCCGTTCCGATTCCGGGAGTGATATTGGTATTGTTCCACAGTCCGCCACCGCTGTACATATCGCAGGTGAAAAGACCCGGTATGTCGGATGCCGGAGCTATTGTCCAAGGCATCAGCTGATGGTTCGAATCGGTAGCCAATGCCGATATCACGTGGAGGGCGAACTTCGCTCCGATCTCGTGATAATAGAGATTTGCCAGCTCGCCAAGCGTAAGTCCGTGACGATGAGCCACTTTCGGGACATTAGCTTCAATAGCCGACGATGGCATCGTACCTTCGACAATCCTACCTGCCGGATTGTTATGATCCACCACATACATTGACGGAGCCTCATCCTTCATTGCCTTGAGAGCGTCCATCAGACGAAACACATCCTTCGTATAATTGAAATATCTGGATCCCACATCCTGTATTTCGACCACAACTGCATTAAGATCTTTCAGATCCTCAGGAGAGAATTCAATATGGTTGGTCAGAGGAGTCAGTTCCGTATCACGGGGATTGAATATCAATGCAAGGTTACCTCTTTCACGAAAGATATCATACATATATCTCCCACGCTCCGTATCCCAGCAGTTCTGGGTACAGAAACAGCCGACCTTTCCCTCGTGCAAGGCCTTGTCAAGCTGCTCCTCCAATGAAGTTGTTCTGAATGAAAACACTATCCTATGATTTTTTCTGCTACATCTATTACCTGCTGTGCCAGAGCCTCTGCAGCCTGCTGCGTCGCAGCCTCAGCATATATCCTGATTATAGGCTCTGTATTCGAGCGTCTCAAATGCACCCATTCCCTGCGGGACTCAAAAGATATCTTGACTCCATCAATCGTATTGATATCCTCCTCCGCATATATCTTCTTCACTTCCTCAAGAATCCTGTCGATCAGGGCGCTGTCAGACAGCTCGATCTTGTTCTTGGCTATAACGTAACCCGGATAGGTAGCGAGAAGCTCGGATACCTTCATCTTCTTATATGCAAGATTCGTCAGGAAGAGAGCCACACCCACCATAGCGTCACGTCCGTAATGCAAGGCAGGATAAATCACTCCTCCGTTACCTTCTCCACCGATAAGGGCACCGCACTCCTTCATTCTGGTAGTGACATTCACCTCACCGACAGCAGCTGCAGAATACTCACCGCCGTATCTCTCGGTCACATCGCGAAGAGCCCTCGAAGAAGACAGGTTGGAAGATGTCGTCATCCTGTAAGGTGCTGCAATCTCATCGGCCTGTTTCCCGGTCTTGAGAGCTTCATCATATACACGGCTCAAAAGATAGTCTGCAACGCTTACAAGCGTATATTCCTCACCGAAAGGCTTGCCGTTCTCACAGATCAAGGCAAGACGATCGACATCAGGATCGACGGAAATACCGAAATCCGCATTGTTCGCCACTACACTCTCGCTGAGCTCTACGAGATTCGACGGAAGCGGCTCCGGGTTATGCGCGAAGTCTCCGGTCGGTTCACAATTTATACAGATGCACTCTACTCCCATCCTTTCAAGAAGGCGAGGCATAATTATTCCTCCGACGGAATTCACTGCATCAAGCACGACCTTGAATCCTGCCTTCCTGACCGCCTCCACATCAACGGCAGGAAGAGCGAGCACGGCATCAAGATGCTGGTCAGTAAAGTCTCTCTCTTCGATAAGCCCAAGATCATCAACCTGAGCAAAGGTAAAGTCTTCCTTTTCAGCACATTCAAGGATAGCCGCCCCTTCTTCTGCATTGAGGAACTCTCCCCTTTCGTTAAGAAGCTTCAAAGCATTCCACTGTTTGGGATTATGCGACGCTGTAAGTATTATTCCGCCATCTGCATTCTCGAACACCACCGCCATCTCGGTCGTAGGAGTCGAAGCGAATCCGGCCTTTACAACATCTGCTCCGCAGGCTATCAAAGTTCCGCAGACCAGCTGTTCCACCATATCACCGGAAAGTCTGGCATCCTTTCCCACGACAACCTTATATCTCTCCCCTTCGGCTTTTGGCCGGCGTTCCTTCATCTTTTCGCAATAAGCGTATGTAAATTTCACTATATCCAGCGGGGTAAGAGAAGAGCCCGGTGCTCCCCCGATCGTTCCGCGGATACCTGATATTGATTTGATCAGTGTCATATCTTTTTATATTGTCAATCTTGCAAAATTAAAGTTTTGTGCCAGCAATTACAAATTTAATATTACTTTTGCAGCCATTAATGAAATATCTATGAAAGCGATCTGGACTATATTACTGCTCATAGCATCCAATGTCTTTATGACATTCGCCTGGTATGGCCACCTCAAGCTGCAGGAGATGAAGATTTCCTCTAGCTGGCCTCTCATCCTCGTCATCCTGTTCTCCTGGGGTGTGGCATTTTTCGAATATTGTGCCCAAGTACCGGCAAACAGAATAGGTTTCGTTGAAAACGGGGGACCTTTCAACCTTATGCAGCTGAAGATCATCCAGGAAGTGATATCACTTACAGTATTTACCGTTCTTGTTACGGTTATGTTCAAGGGACAGACACTCCAATGGAACCATTTTGCAGCATTTTTCTGCCTGATTATGGCTGTATTTTTCGTATTTTTGAAATAAAACGCACTTTTTTTGCAAAAAATCCCCAAAATATTTGGAAGTAAAGAAAAAATGCGTACCTTTGCAATCCCAACGATAAAACGGTCGGTTCGTATAACGGTTAGTACTCAAGATTCTCAATCTTGCAATAGGGGTTCGATTCCCCTACCGACTACCAGAGATCAGCAGAAATGCTGATCTTTTTTTGTTTATATTTGCACCAGATCTTCACGATATTTCATATATGACAAAAATAGTAGTCGCATCAGATTCATTCAAGGGATCGCTTTCATCTGCAGAGACAGCACAGGCCATCTCCGCAGGTATAAATGATGCATACCCCGGCTGTTCGGTCAGAAGTCTGATCCTCGGTGACGGTGGAGAAGGGACTGCTGAGTCCATAGCTGCGATTCTAGGAGGCAGATGGACTACAATCGAAGTGAATGACCCTGTCGGCAGACGGATAAAGGCCAGATACGCAATCTGCGAGGAGGATATGACGGCAATAATAGACCTGGCCGAAGCAAGCGGCCTCACCTTGATTGAAGACAATGCCCGTAATCCGTTGCATACTTCCACTTACGGCACCGGAGAGATGATTATGGATGCAGTCCGTAGAGGATGCAGGCACGTCATCATCGGATTGGGAGGAAGCGCTACAAATGACGGAGGAACAGGTATGCTGGAAGCTCTGGGATTCCGTTTTCTAGATGCAGACGGCAAGACAATCGAAAGATGCTGCGGCAACAATCTTTGCGATATAGTTTCTATCGACACATCCGATGTACCGGACGAGCTGCTGGCCTCATCATTCACTGCCGCCTGTGACGTCGGGACCGTATTCTGTGGAGAAGAAGGAGCCACAAGAGTATTCGCCCCCCAGAAGGGTGCCGGTGAGAATGAAATCGAGCTGCTTGAAAAAGGGATGGTCTCATTGTGTGAAGTCATTAGACGGCAGACCGGGAAAGACCTGTCCGGGACTGAGGGTTCAGGGGCTGCAGGAGGAGCCGGAGGAGCATTATATGCATTTCTGGGGGCAAGACTTACCAGCGGAGCAGATCTTGTGCTGGATTGTGCCGGATTCGAAGAAGCTATAAAAGATGCTGACCTTATCATAACTGGTGAAGGCAAGATCGACAGCCAGACATTCAGGGGCAAGCTGCCCGCAGCAATACTAAAGAGAGCGGTTGCCGCAAACATTCCTGTTGCTGCCATCGGAGGCATTGTAGATCTTGATGTGAAAGATATTTCCAGCAGCGGTTTCCTTGATATCCTTCCGATCCAGCCGGTCCCCGCAGGTCCGGAAGAACTTGCAAGGGCAATGCGCCCTGCAGTCGCAAAAGCTAATATACGCCGGACCATAAGAGAGTTACTTTCGCGTATCTCCACAACGAAAAAGACCTGATCGGATGATCGAAGGGCGCAGCAGCGCCGCGACACTCGCGTCAGGGAGATGTTCGCAGAACATTGAACCAGCGATGGCGCCCGGATGGAACGAAGTGACAGACGGTATGCCCCTCGGGGCTGTACGAACAAAGTGAGGACTGGGGGTAGAGAATCTCCACAACGAAAAAGACCTGATCGGATGATCAGGTCTTTTTCGTGTGGAGATAGTCGGAGTCGAACCGACGACCCCCTGCTTGCAAAGCAGGTGCTCTAGCCAACTGAGCTATACCCCCGAATGCGGATGCAAAGATGCAACTTTTTTTTGAATTTGCAAAGAAAAAGACACATTTTACATCACTTTTCTACACTTTTCAGAATGTGGACCCATATACAGACAGCCCTCTGAGTTCTTCCTCTATCTGCAACAATCTGTTATACTTGGCAATACGCTCGGAACGGCTAAGCGAACCTGTCTTTATCTGTCCGCTGTTCGTTGCAACCGCAAGATCAGCAATGGTAGTATCTTCTGTTTCACCGGAGCGATGTGACACTATTGCCTTATATCCGTGCCGCTGTGCCATAGCTATAGCTTCAAGAGTTTCGGTAAGTGTTCCTATCTGATTGAGCTTGATCAGGATTGCATTTCCACACCCTGTCTTTATGCCCCTGGCAAGATAATCGACATTGGTAACAAAGAGATCATCACCGACGAGCTGACAGTAGTCTCCAAGTTCTCGAGTGAGCATCTGCCATCCTTCCCAGTCATTTTCAGCCATACCATCCTCGATAGAATCTATCGGATAAGCATTTACAAGCGACTTAAGATACTCTATCTGTTGATATCTGCCTAACTTTCTGCCCTGCGGTCCTTCAAATATGGAATAATCATAGGATCCATCCTGATAGAACTCGGAAGACGCACAGTCAAGTGCCAAGGTAATATCGCTGCCAGGCTTATAGCCGGCTTTATCAACAGCCTTCAGAATCATTTCAATGGCATCTTCTGTTCCTCGCAATGTCGGAGCGAAGCCCCCTTCATCACCGACAGCTGTATTGAGTCCCCTTTCTTTCAGAACAGATTTCAAGCTATGAAATACCTCGGCACCCATTCTCAGTCCCTCCTTGAATGTAGCAGCCCCGACCGGACGGATCATAAACTCCTGGAAGGCCACAGGAGAATCACTATGCGAGCCACCATTGATTATATTCATCATCGGAACCGGCATAACATTGGAATTCGGAGTACCAAGATAATGATACAGAGGAGTTTTCATACAGTTCGCAGCTGCTCTGGCAACAGCCAGAGAGACAGCCAGAATGGCATTTGCACCCAGATGTGATTTATTGGAGGTAGCATCGAGATCACACATAATGCGGTCTATGGCCATCTGCTCGAACACACAATGTCCCACTAATGCGGGCGCAATGATTTCATTTACATTTGCAACCGCCTTAAGGACACCTTTACCAAAATATCGCCTTGGGTCACCATCGCGAAGTTCGATTGCCTCATTGATACCTGTCGATGCCCCTGACGGAACAGATGCGCTTCCAACAGTCCCCGATTCCAGCAGGACGTCTGCAGCTACTGTAGGAGTGCCTCGTGAATCCAGAATCTCACGAGCATATATTTTCTTGATCTTCATATCTTGCTTCTTTATAGTCAGACATACTCTATCAAACATAATTCCATATTACTCCACAACCGGAAGAATCAACGCCGATGGTGCATTTTTCTGATGATATATCGTAATATCGGCTTCTGCATAATCCTCCGGTGCCGCGCTATAGATATTATCCATATATGTCTGCGGATTCATATTGACAAGAGGGAACCAGGAACTCTGTATCTGTACCATCATCTTATGTCCAGGCAAGATCCAGTGAGCTATATCATTCATCGTAAATTCAATATGCATCATTTCTCCCGGAACAGCAGGCTGAGGATTTTCAAAGCCATTACGATAACGTACAGGGAATACATCACCACGGACAAGCATCTGATATCCGTCAGGATACACATCTATGAACTTGACTATGATATCGGCATCATCGGTTGTCAATGAGACATCAAGCTTTACCTTGAGTTCACCCTGGAGTTTGAGGATATCATTCTGAGCATCCGAAATAAAAGTCAGCACATCGTTTCGTTCCGACGCAAATGACTGATCTGCAACCATATATGCATTATTCCTCTTAGTCGCATCAGCCATAAACGGTACCGGATACGAAGGATCGGAATGATATGTCGATGAGGATTCATCCTGAGAAGGAGATTCAAATGACAATGATCTGCCGGCACTCAGATATAATGCTCTGCTTTCCGCATTCTCAGACGGCCAATGCTGCATAGTCTGCCATCTGTCTGATCCTGAAGCATAGATATATACCGGTTCAGGCCGGCGTCCTTTTCCTTCAAGATAATATCTGAAGAAAGGGAACTCTATCTCTTTCATAAAATGCG
The DNA here is from genome assembly GCA_015060395.1 of Bacteroidales bacterium. Lineage (GTDB taxonomy): Bacteria > Bacteroidota > Bacteroidia > Bacteroidales > UBA932 > Cryptobacteroides. Next base: position 1,211 of record SUYP01000024.1, on the reverse strand, counting down.
TTGAAAGATTCTCCCCGAATTTCAAGCCTCCAAGGCCTTCATAATCTTTTTCGTGCCAGCCACCGTGGGTCCAAGGTCCATAAACGAAATGCAGATCGGTCTCAGGAGAGTTCTGCCTTATAAGCTTATATGTTTTGAGCGCACCATAACAATCATCAGTATCATATTCGCCTCCAACCACAAGAATTGCAGGATGTATATCAGTCAGATATGGCTCCAATGACCTTTCTTTCCAATAATCATCATAGTCAGGATACGAGAGTATCTCATTCCAGAAGTCCAGGGCATCAGGCAGGGCCGCAGTCAAAGATGACGGTGTCCTTTGTTCCAGGAACCATCCGTAAGCATCATCACCGACCGGAGATGGCAGTCCGTGATCTTCTTCGACAGGATTATTATGTTCCTTGAACATATATGGCGCAAAAGAATATATATCAAGAAGCATCAGAGCACCATTATGATGGACATCATCACCTTTGTACCAATCCAGTATCGGAGCCTGTGGAGAAACAGCCTTCAATGCAGGATGACCGGACAAAGCTGCCATAGTGGCATAGAAACCGGGATACGACATACCGGTCACACCTACTGCACCATTATTGTCAGTATTGTTTACAATCCATTCTATTGAATCGTATGTATCAGAGGCTTCATCAATTTCATAACCTGACTTATTGGGATCGAAAGGACGGACGTTGATAAATTCACCTTCACTCATAAATCGTCCTCTGACATCCTGAAATGCAATTATATAATCATTACGGAGAAACTCTGACATATAACCGGTAAGATCGTGTGACCAGCCCTCCCCGTATGGTGCACAAGAATAAGGAGTCCTCACCATCAGGACAGGACGGGATTCTGCATCAACAGGTTCATACAGTACCGTATGGAGTCTGATGCCATCCCTCATTTCAATCATAACTTCCCTCTTCGCATAGTTATCCTCAAGCCATTGTTCATCAATCACTTCAGGTTGGTTGCACGCACCTAAGACAAAAACGGCAATCAATGCCAAAAACAATCTTTGCATAGTCATAAATATTGAATTTCAACAAAGATACAAAAATAAGACGAACACCTCATATACGCAAACACCCCGTCATCGGATGATGACAGGGTGTCGTATAAGAAAGTGGCAGCTACCTACTCTCCCACCTGGTGGGGCAGTACCATCGGCGATGGTGAGCTTAACTTCTCTGTTCGGAATG
>SUYP01000023.1 GCA_015060395.1 Bacteroidales bacterium | reverse complement strand
ATATGCCATTCTACGTTAGTCTGGCAAAGATAATTTCAAATCGGCGCGCTCCAAAAACCTCTGTAACTACCTAACATTCAATATTTTCAAAGAACTTTTATAAATTTTTACCGGACACTAATGATGCAATAAAACAAAAGTGGCTGCTGCAAGAATCTGCAGCAGCCACCACAATACGACTATTTTAAAGAAGTATAAAACTATTAGAGCTGAATACCTTCAAGCTGTGGATTATAAACAAAACCTGTCGGATATACAGAGTAGTTTTCTTCGTTAGCAGGACAAGCCTTCTCATATCCAGGATTCTGAACGATAGAGCCTTCACTCTTTTCAATTTCCAGTGTTCCGATAGGAAGCAGATAGCTACGGTCCTTCAAGAAACGCTTGTTAGTTGAACCAAACTGATGGTGGCAATCACCAAAGTCAATGAAGTAGTCTTTACCTAACCAAGTGTATTTGTAAACTCGCTTATCCTGTGCAGCTGGAGCAATTGGCCAAGTGTTTGTATTACCGTCATAAACTCTTGCAACACGATAATCATATTTCTCATCATCTGTTGCATTAGGGTCGTTCAACTTATCCTGGTATGCATAAGCATAGATACCCATCCAAGGAATCTGCTCATAGTATTCAGCAAGTTTCCAACGACGAAGGTCGAAATAACGGAAAGCACCCTCGAATGCCAACTCAATACGACGCTCGTTAACAAGACGATCGAACAAGTTGCTGCCGCTTTCAGTAACAGCAGGCATACCTGCTCGTGCACGTATCATATTGATGTATTCACGTGCTGTGCCTTCGTCACCTGTCATATAGCAACATTCTGCATAGTTCAGATACATTTCAGCCAGACGGAACCATACGTAGTGAGTTGTAGTAGTAACACTTGCTGAAATCGGCTGATCTTCAAGGTGGAATTTACGAAGTCCATAACCTGTATGGTCTGCAGCGTAGTCGTTACCATTAGCAGAAGTCTTGGTAGCTGCTCTGTTTTCGAAATAATTGAATGTATCGTATGTTATATCACGGAATGCGCAACCTGGATAAAGAATTGTATCGTAGAAACGAGGGTCACGATTTGCCCAAGGATGAACAGGATCGTATCCTGAACCTTCTTCGAAGAACTTCTTACCATTCGCCATTTCGTAGTCAATGATCAGAGCTTCTGTAGGAGCGCAACCTCTCCAACCACCCAAAGATGCAGGTCCATAATAATACTGTGCCTTAGCTGTTCTACCAGCAAGGTCGCCAGATGTATTATTGAAATACTTAGCCCAGATGATTTCAGATGAACCCGGGTTAGTCCAGAAATCGCTATATTCAGCAGGAAGAGAATAATGTGGGCCACACTGATCGAGGAAAGCTTTGTTTGCCTTAAGTGCACGATCCCATTTAGTTTTGCTGTAAGCTCCCTTTGTCAAAGGATTAGATGGAGTAGGATCGCTCTCATCGTTAAACCAAGCAGAAGCTGCAATCAAGGTAAGTCTAGCTTCCACAGCCATAGCGATGTCTTTGTTAGCACGACCCAGAACAGCTTTGTCGTATTCAGGAAGAAGTTCCTTGGCAAGTTTAAGATCCGCAAGAATGAAATCAACACACTCATCAAATGTAGCACGAGTTGCATTATATTCATCGCCAAGTCCATAAACATCCTTTATGATTGGAACACCACCATAACGCTGAATCAGATTTGTATAAAGCCAAGCACGGAAGAAATAAGCTTCACCTGTTAGAGACTTCTTATCATCATCCGCGATAGGACTATCTTCCATCTTTACCAAGAAGTCGTTGATATAACGAATACCTTTATATGCGTTTCTCCAGATGTTCAGATGTGTGATACGAGTGTTATGCAGACCGCCATTATCTGACTCATTGAAATACTGGAAAGTATCCGGAGTGTAGAAAGTTGATGCTACGATACGAGTGGAAGAACCACCATAATTGTACCAAGACTCGTCAGAGATTGAACCGACGTTTGCTTCGGTGAAAGTATCCTCCAGAATAGTATAGAAAGAGTTAGCGTATGCTGTAGCCAAAGCTGCATTCGAGAAGATGTCAGCTTCGGACATCTTGTCTAGGGGCTGCTTTTCCAAGAAATCTTCTGCACAAGCTGACAACAGAAGACCCGCAAAAATTATATATAAAAACTTTTTCATATTAACTTACAATATTATTAGAATGTAACTTTAACACCTGTGTTGAATACTCTCATCAAAGGGTAAGAAGCTGTGTTGTTAGTTTCTGGGTCAACTTCCTTCAAGCCACTGATTGTAAACAAGTTGTAACCACCGATATATAAACGAAGGCCTTTTACACCAACAGTTTTCAATGCTTTACCTGAGAAGTTATAACCGAGCTCTACGTTCTTCAAACGCAAGAAAGAAGCATTTCTCAACCACATAGTACTTTCCTTTCTGTTGTTAGTAGAATTGATTCTACCGTACTTAGCATCCGGTCTGTCAAGATTCCAGGACTGAGTTGCCATTTCCTTTGTAATATTACCCTCAAGCGGTGCCTGAAGAGGAGTGTAATGGAGACGTGCAAGTGCCTGACCCTGGAACAGGATAGACAAGTCAAAGTTCTTATATTGGAAGTTTGCAGTCAAACCAAAAACAATCTGTGGAATTGTGTTAAGGTCGCTGCGTAGCATATCCTTTGCATCGATCTTACCGTTCTCGTCGATATCTTTGTAAATGTAATCACCGAGACCTGAACCTGCCATCTGCGGATAGTTCTTAAGATCTTCCTCTGTACGGTTGATACCGATGCACTGATAGTAAAGCTCAGAACCCATAGGGTGACCTGTCAGATACAAGTATTCGTAACCTTCCGGCTGAGGTGTTTCATCCATATAGATAACCTTGTTCTTAGCATACATAAAGTTACCTGAAAGGTTATATGTGAAGTCACCACCTTTTGAACGACCACCGTGACTCAACTGCATTTCAAATCCCTGATTTTCTACGATACCGAGATTCTCTTCAGGAAGGTTTGTCATACCTGTGTAGATAGGAATGGTAGCATTACGCTCGCAAAGGATGTTTGAACGACGTGTCTTGAAATATTCCATTTCCCAAGTCAACATCTGACCTTTGATACTACCGTCAATACCGATATTCCAGCTCTTGGCAACTTCCCAAGTTACATTAGGGTTTGCAATAGTACCAGGAACGATTGTGCTGACACTTGCTCCACCCATCTGCTGCTGGTAATAAACACCTGTCTTATATTCGTAAGTAGTCATATACTGGAACGGATCGATTTTATCGTTACCCTGCTCACCGTATGATCCACGGATCTTCAGGTTAGTCAACCAATCTGCTCCATCCATAAATCCTTCTTCACTGATTCTCCAACCAGCTGATACACTTGGGAAGAAACCCCAACGCTTGTCTTTAGCAAAGTTCTCTGAACCATCGTAACGGCCGATGAACTGGACCATATATTTGCTCTTATAGTCGTAGCCGATACGTGCGAAATAGCTTCGGCGAGCTGTTTCTGATGCGCTACCGCTATTTTTCCAATAAGCCTGGTCTGCGCTACCTGCAAACAACTGGTCGATAGCTGTTGATTCGTACTTAGTACGGCCTGCCTCGAAGAACTCATACTTTTCAGAGCTCTGCTCGAAACCTGCCATTGCTGATACGTTGTGATCACCAAACGAACGGTTGTAGTTCAAGATGGCATTCATTGTCAATGTATTCCAAGCTTTCGCATTCTGTGACAATGATGGATAAGCCCACTCTGTATATACTTTCTTGTCGTACTCCTGAGTTACTTCGTTGTAATCATATCCCTCCCAAGGAGTCTGCCAAGACTTTTTGGCACTGTTTACCAAGTCGTATGCAACGTGACCTTCTACTGACAGACCTTTAGTAATGAAATCAAGATCCCATTTAGCAGTGATGGTTGTATTGATTGTGTTGATCTTAGTCTTGTCATAACCCGTGATGTCCTGTACGAGAGCAACTGGGTTTGCACCCCATCTCAACAATCCATTCGGATAGTAAGCAGTGGCAGTAGGGAATGCTCTGAGAGTCTGGTAGAAGATACCATAATCCTGACCAGGGAATGCCGAATAGTTCTTATTCTGCTGACGGGCAGACATATCAAAACCAATCTTGAAGTTGTCTGTAACCTGTACATCAATGTTAGATCTGACATTTACCTGGTTGAATTTAGTAGCACTCTTATAGTAGATACCGTCCTGCATCTGGCCATTAGCTGATACGAAGTATGTTACTCTGTCGTTACCACCATTCAAGGTCACACCGTATTTGTGCTGAGCTGAAACTGGCTTGATAAGCTCATCCCACCAGTTTGTGTTAGGATACCTTACAAGGTCTGAACCAGTTCTGTAAGCCTCAATTTCGTAATCCTGATACTGAGGAGGCTGTCCTGTAATCGCATTACTTGCATTATAAGCTTCTGCAAACTGAACAGCATCAGCCATCTCGATCATCTTGGTTGGCTGCTGAAGACCTAAATCATAGCTGAACTGAACTGTAGGAGCTGTACCCTTCTGACCACGCTTTGTTGTAACCAGAATTACACCGTTTGCAGAACGCGCACCATAGATAGCTGCAGATGCATCCTTCAATACAGTTACACTTTCAATTTCATCACCATTCATACGGCTGAATTCATCGCCACGACCAGGGATACCGTCAATAATGATAAGTGGAGAGTTGTCGCCCAAAGTACTGCGACCACGGATGTACATAACAGCGTCGTCACGACCTGGCTCACCAGAACGGTTATTGACAATCACACCTGACATACGACCGGCAAGACCCTGAGAAAGGTTCATTGATGAACTCTTCTGCAAGCGGTCACCAGTTGTGGTAGTAACAGAACCTGTTGTGGTGATTTTGCGTTGTGTACCATAACCGACTACCACAGTCTCGTCGATGAGCTCAGTATCTTCAGCTAAGGTAATTGTGATTTTTGCACGGTTGTCAACATTTACGTCAACTGTCTTATAACCGATGCAAGATACTTGAAGAACTCCGTTTGCAGGGACATTGATAGTGAACTCTCCGTTCATATCTGTCACCACTCCCTGAGTTGTACCTTTCAACATTACACCGGCACCGATTACCGCGTCACTTTTGACTGTCAGAACCTCACCTTTAACTGTGATGTTCTCGCTTGGTTCTTGCGCGCTAAGTCCAATTGCTAGCAATAAGCCACTGATACACAGCGCAAAGCGTTTTAGGAACTCCATAATTTTTGTGATTTAGTTATTAATTAGTGTTAATGGGTATAATCAAAACCGCTGATTATTTTTACAAAAATATCAATAAATTTCGTTTCTGCAACTTATTTTTAGAATTTTTCATAATTATGGTTTCGTTCTGCAAAGAAAATTGTATCGAAACGAAATAACTATTGTTACTTTTACTAAAATTTATGGATAGATTTACAGAAACAATAACTATGTCGGATTGATAAATAAAAAGAAAAACGGCCTTGCTCTATCAGCAAGACCGTAGAAACACACAATTTCAAACAAACTATTTCCATAGATCGTTGAGATCAGGGAATTCACCTATGCCGTGACGGAAGAGGACAACACCTGTACAGTTGGTGTTGGTGATATCCTTGCAGTCTGAAAGGATACCCTCAGCATCCATTGGGATGACGTCGCCGTTCTCGAGATTTGAAGTATAGGTCTGGATACCTACCCAGACATCTGCCTGATCCGAATTCTCCTCGAACCAGTTCGACACCTCGTGAACCCACTCGAGAGACTTGTCCTCACCTGCATAACCGTAGCGGTAAACCATCGGCATAAGGATGTCGATGTACTTACCCATCTCGGCAGGGTTCTGGCCATAGTAATGCTCGCTGTCGATCTCAGGCATCATAGCAGCTGAAAGGATGACATCAGGATTGATGGCCTTTACAGCTACATTCAGCTGACGGCAGAACTCTGTGATGGAATCTGTCGCGCGGCACTCAGGGAAGTCGTGCTTGTGAGCTGTTCCACCGTAACGGATGTAGTCAAGATGGATACCCTTCACGCCCTTCTCAACATAGCCTTTCGCCCTGTCGATCACCATATCATAGAAATCCTGCTTGATAGCTCTCTTCTCATCGTCGATAGGGCTTACCCACTTGCCGTCGAAATAGAAAGCCTGGAACCAGATATGCACGGTCATTCCGAGCTTGTCACAATCTGCGATGAAGGCATAGACATCTTCCTCGCCCCATTTGTCGAACGCAGCCTCGTTCAGGAGGATATGTCCGTAGCCCTTCTGAGCCCATTCCTGGATCGGAGCTTCCTTCATATGAGAGCCCCAGAGCCAGATTGCATTGGTGTTTTCGTATTTAGCCTCTTCTGCCGGCTTGCAGGATGCAGCAAGCATCAAAGCGACCGCAAGAGCCGCAAAAGACTTCAATATCTTCATAAAAATACGTTTTAGAGTTGAAAAAAGCCGGGCGGGTACACCCCACCCGGCTGATAACATTATGCTATTTTTTAGTTAGCAGGAACTTCAAAGAGAGGGGCATTGAAAGTCTGGTCATCAGAAATACCCTTTGCATCCTCGAGATTGTTGTCGAGCATATACTTGAAGAAGTATGCGTATGCCAATGTAATACGCTTTACACAGCAGCATCCGTCATATCCTGCAAGATAACCGCCTGTATAGCCACAGAAGTTAGAAAGTGCTCCACCCTGTCCCGGATAGTTAGTGTGACGCTGTGAATAGTCATCGAGGAGATCAGTCTTCACGAGTTCGAAATCACCCTCGGATGTTACCATCTTGAATGCTCCACCATTTGTACGCTCTGCGTATGGGTATGAACCCCAAGTATAATTGTGAGTTGCAGGGATGTCGCTAGCCATAGTATAATCCTTATCTGCCTTTGGCATCGGAAGGTTTCTGCCGTAGATCTCAGTATTGTTTCCATCATATCCACGGAGAAGGAGATATGAACGTGATGCAATCTCAACTGCGTCAGCAAGGGTATATTCAGTCTCGCCTACAGTAATTGTTGTCTCATCAGGAATATAATGAGCATTCTCCACGTCATTTTCATTTCCTGCAGCACCGATACCAGAAACAACATTCACTGTTCCTACATTATTCTTCCAAACATCGATAAGCTTCACATACTCCTTAGCGAAAGCCTTGATTGTACCTGTCTCATCCTCCTGAGCAACTCCCTGACCGAAGTGGTATGACTCGAATGTCTGGTCAGCAGGGATGTTTGTTGCGTCTGAGAGGTTGTTGTCAAGCATATATTTGAAGAAGTATGCGTAGGTAAGGAGCATACGGTGACCTGAAGCACATCCGTAATAACCGGCAAGACGCTCAGTGTAGCTTGCCATATTGCCGATCTTGTTATTGTTCCTCTGTGTAGGGAAGTTTGCATTTCTCTCAGCAAAGTTGTCAAGGAGATCAACCTTTACCTTATCCTCACCGTTTGGAGGTGTACCCATCTTGAGGTTACCACCGTTGCCGCTTGTAGTACCGTCAGCATTAGTAGTACCTGCCTCATTATACGGTGCATCTCCCCAGATGATAGGACGTGCAGGAAGGAAGTTGTCGTCCATTGTATAAGCCTTGTCAAGCTTTCCGAATGAACCGGCACCTACTGCAGTCTCGTCTGTAGCATCAATACCACGGAGAAGGAGGTATGAACGGATTGCGATATCAAATACTTCTGAAGTTGTGTACTCTGCACCTGCTATTGTAAGCTTGGTATCAAGCGGAATGTAGTGACCGTTCTCGATGTTTGCAACTCCGTCATACTTGAAGTCAGGACCTGCAACACCTGTAGGTGACATATAGTTCACTGTACCGGTGGTCTTCTTCCATACATCGATGAACTTCACGTATGCCTCAGCAAATGCCCTGATTGTAGGCCTTTCAGTATTGCTTGTTACAAAGAGCCAGGTTGTAAATGTCTGGTCATCAGATATGCTCTTAGCATCTGAGAGATTGTTGTCGAGCATATACTTGAAGAAGTATGCGAATGTGAGGAGAGCACGTCTTGCTGAGAAGCAGCCTGTATAACCCTCAAGGCGATCAACATAACTTGCGAAGTTTGCAATATTCTTGTCATTATTCATCGGCCAGTTGATGTTTCTCTGAGCATAGTTGTCGAGAAGGTCGGTCTTGACAAGTTCAACTTCACCGTCAGGGGTTACCATTCTGAAAAGACCACCGTTAGAAGGCTCAGCAAACGGATACTGACCCCAAGTATAAGAGTGAGTCTCAGGAATGTTGCTATCCATTGTATATGCCTCTGCTGCATCCTCGAAAGTACCAGCACCTACAGAAGTCGTGTTGTGACCATCCTTTCCACGGAGGAGGAGGTATGAGCGGACTGCAAGTTCATAAGCGTCAGCAAGATTGTATTCAACATCACCAACCTTGATCTTAGTATCCTCTGGAATGTAATGTGCATTCTCGACATCATTTTCGTCACCGTTTGCTGTAACACCTGTTACATAATTACAAGTACCGGTGGTCTTCATCCAGATGTCAATGAGTTTCACATACTCAGTTGCGAATTCTCTGATGGTTGCATTTGTAGGAGATGCACCCTGATTGATCTTCACGCTCTTTGACTTGCCTGTTGCAGTTGTGAATGTAACAGTAGCATCACGTGAACCACCCTCGTTAGGAGCAACTGTGATTGTAACCTCAGTCTCTGCACCTGCAGCACCTGAATCTGGGCTTACTGTAACGCCTTCACCCTCGACTGTAGCTGTCCAGGCAGCATCCTTTGTAGTAACCTTTACCTTCTGCTCGCCACCCTCGTAAGTGAAGTTAATCTTGTCAACGTCGATTGCGATGTCCGGTTTCTCCGAGCCGTAGAGGTCGAATGAGAACTTCACGTCCTTGATTGCATCATAAACATTAGAATTGATGTCATTGTCAAGGATATACTTGAAGATACGTGCTGCGATGAGGAACTCACGCATAGGGCAGATAAGTCCGAGATATCCTTCATAATAGAGTGTTGACTCCTTGCTTGTTCCGAACTGCTGGAAGTTTCCGATGGCAGCAAGCTGGCTTGAACGTGTAAGATGCCAAGGCATCACTCTCATCATAAATGCGATGTCAACCTCTGTAATCGGCTGTTCATTATACTTGACTGGTCCACCGTCATTCTCGTTCTCATACCAAGGGTGCTGTCCCCAGATGAACCACTCCTCAAGCATAGGGATTGGAGAGTTCATAGACTTACCATTACCAAGAGTGTGGGCTGGCTTTTCAGGTGTACGCTCTACTTCCCAAACTGTAGATCCTTCTATCGAACAAAGGTCGATGAGGGACTTGAGTGCGATACCCCAGCACTGAGCTGCAGTATATTTCACACCGGCAACCTCAGGCTCGAAATAAGGCTGGAACTTAGGGTCCCACTGCTCTGTACCGTCTCCATTGACTGCACTTCCTGTATAAGGAATAGGAACGAAATGAACATTCTCCCAAGGCTTTCCGTTACCTGAGTTGCGTGAACCGTCAGCACTGAACACTTCACAGACTGAATTCTCCCATATATCAAGATACTTGACGAACTCAGTTGCGAATCCCTTGATTGTTGCAGATGTAGAGAGATAGTCTGTAGAAACCTTCTCCGGCATCTTGCCGTTAGGAGCGTACTCAGAGAGAGCGCGAAGGAAGCAGATGGCCGCACGCTTTGTAGAGAAGGCGATGTTTGTTCCGTTACGCTGGTAAACAGTCTGGTTAGGAACCTGTCCCTTGTCAGACATAGCTGCGATCATACGGGCAGCAACGTTACCAAGGTCCTCAGTCTCATCACCGTTCTTAGGGCCATTGAATACAGCGATCTCGAGCTGGTCGTAGCTGTCTCTTTCAGGATGATCGGCCATCTTATAGCTCAATACATCCACATCAGCTGTACTCTTTGCCTGAATGTCAACCATAGTCTTGGCCAAAGCATAGATATACTGAGGCTGTGTGAGTTCAGTCGATCCTACTGTCATTGAAGCAGGAAGATTGTCTGAATCCTCAAGCCAAGCCTCATAAAGACCAGATGCAGCAGCTACGATTTCAGCCTGCTTGAAAGTACCGACAACCTTCGCACCGTCAACCGGTGCATCAGGATCGATTTCAACTGGATCTTTACATCCTACAGCCGTCATTACCAATGCGGCTATAGTCATCAAAAAGAAACTTAATCTTTTCATAATTTTTAGTATTAATATGTGGTTAAATAGTTTAGTCCCAAAGATCATTTACGTCAGGGAAGGTTCCGAGAGCATAACGGAAAAGTACGAGTCCGCTGCAGTCGGTCTGATTAGCGAAGAGTTCGGCATCCTCTCTGATCCTCTCAGCAGGAAGGCTCTTCACGTTATTGCCTTCATATTCGTATGAAGTGATTCCTGCCCACACCTGTCTGTCTGTAACAGTCGTGAAGAGACGAGCCCTTGTCTTGCAGGTCTCATCACCATCCTTAACACTACCGCCGTGATAACGATAGATCATAGGCATAAATACATCGACATACTTACCCATCTTTGCAGGATTCTGACCATAGTAGTAGGCAGCACTTCCCTCTGCCATCATTGCAGCCGAAAGAACTACGTTTTCGCCCACTGCGTCGATTCCTTCACGAACCTGACGGCAGCACTCTGTAACGGCTCCTACTGCTGTGATCTCCTCAGAAGGATTATGCTTGTGGGCTGTACCGCCGAAACGGATATAGTCGAGATGGATACCCTGTGCGCCATATTCCTCTACATACATCTTCGCTTCAGCAACGATCCTGTCAAAGAGATCCTGGTCATAACGGTTCTCAGCATCGATAACCGGAGATATCCAGTTGCCTCCCTGATAGAAAGCCTGCATCCACACGTGTACCATCATACCGGTCTCAGCGGCAAGCTGGAGGAACTGTGCAGTAGTCTTTATCTTACTTTCAGTCTCAAATGCAGAGAAGTTGAGAAGAATGTGGTCATATCCCAGAGCCTTCATATTCTTCATAATCTCGCCGTCATTCTCAATCCACTCTCCAGCGTGAGAGCTCCAGAGCCAGATTGCATTAGGCTTGGTGTTGTCAAGAGTAAGGACACGGTTCTCCTGTCCCTTGCTCGCTGCAGGAGTGTTCTTCCACTCTCCTGTCATATCCGGCATTCTCTGATACGATCCCGGAAGCGCCAGCTTTCCCTTGTCGCCAAGCTCGAAGCGGTCAACGATACCCTTATCCGGGCTGAGACCGAGGACCAAAGAGAAGTTCGAGGTAGATGCAAAACCTGTATTCAAAGTTTCATCTCCAGTAGAAACCACCAGCCTCTCCTTCGGCTGAAGCTTCTTACCTTCGAAAGAAGCGATCTGCCTTCCATCAAAATACTCATCAAAGAGATAGAGGCCCAATTCTGACAGGTCTTTCTCCTGATCTGAATTGTTGGCGATCTCGATCCAAGTATCTACATAATTTCTTCCATCATTGGCAGCAATCTCGTTGATTACGAGATCCGAATAAGCCTCGATAGAGAAAGAGTCTGTCTTATCGACACATCCGGCAGCAACGATCGAGAGCGCAATTGCCGAAATAGAATATTTAAATATCTTCATTTCAGGGAGTTTTAATAGTTTAAAGTTCAGGAAGCTTGTCGAGGACACCGATCTCATAGAGATGCTGCTCAGTCTTCTTCACATTGCCGCATTCCTTGATCTTGGCCTCACAGAAAGCATAATCGGTGAGTGAAGGGTTACGCTCCATAAGCATACGCACCGAGCGGTCAACCACCTTGTCATTGATAAGACGCACGTTCACCATCCTGTTGCCCTCCACGCGGCCGAGACGGATGAGCACAGTTGTACTGATCATATCGCAGACGCACTTCTGGACTGTACCGCACTTCATACGTGTACTGCCGGTGATATATTCAGGACCGCAGACGATCTCACAAGGATAGTCTGAAACCGCTGAAATCGGTGAATCCGGATTGCCTACCACGGAAGCTGTAGGGATGCCGTTCTCCTGGCAATGTCTGAGAGTCTCAAGAACGTATGGAGTCGTTCCGCTGGCGCTGAGACCTACGATGATGTCCTTAGGGCTGACGTTCTTCTCCTGAAGAGTACGCCATCCTTCCTCAACGTCATCCTCTGCCTCCTCAAGGGCAAGCACAAGGTTCTCGACTCCACCTGCAAGCACGCACTGGATCATCTCAGGATCAATACCGTATGTATTAGGAAGCTCCACCTGGTCGAGTACCGACAGACGTCCGCCTGTACCGCAACCCACGTAGAACATTCTTCCGCCGTTACGAAGCTGATGTTCGATTGCAGAAATGATTTTCTCAAGTTCAGGAAGAGCCTTTTCGATGGCCTGAGGAACCTTCTTGTCCTCGTCATTGATGTCCTTGATGATCTCCGCTACGGATTTCTTCTCCAGATGATCATACAATGAAGGTTGTTCAGTTAGTCTTAGTGTTGCCATATTCAAAAACGTTTAGATTTTATTTCTCCTATCTGACGGCCGTCTCTGTAAGCCGCAGCTGTTACTGTCTGTGATCTGTTGATTGAGAACGGTATCTCATACTTCGGAGAATCCGCTGTAGGAACCGATCCGTCCAAGGTGTAATGTATCTCCGCACCAGGTGCATCGACTGTCATAGTCACAACCATATTATGCGGAGTATCCTTATGGAATACAATCATCGGACTGAAGAATGCTGCGCAATATTCCACCTCCATTCCATCAAGACGTCCGAAATGCTTCTCAAGCCTCTGGGCAAAGCCATCCCAGTCCTTTTCACTTCTGGTCCATCCGGTCTCGGCAATCGCGCACATACGCGGCCAGGCCATATATTCCACTCTTTCAGGGGTAGGCATATATTCTGTCCACACACAGCCCTCGACTCCTATTATATACTTTCTCTCCTCCTGTGTAAGCACCTCAGGGACAGGCTCGTAGTCATACATCGTGCGGAGGGTGGTAGGACCGCTCATCGCAAGAGGTTCAGAATACGGATCTGCCTGCCAATAATCAAGATAGTATTTATAATGAGGAGACATCACCACCTCGTGATGCTGCTGGGCAGCCTTGATTCCGCCTTCCTCGCCGAGCCAGCTCATAACCTTCGCATTAGGAGCAAGACCTCCCTGGAGGATCTCGTCCCATCCGATGATCTGACGGCCCTTTGAATTGATGTACTTCTCCATCCTGGTCACGAAATAGCTCTGAAGCTCATACTCGTCCTTCAGACCAAGTTTCCTGATGAGAGCCTGACAGTGAGGACAGGCTTTCCAGCTTGCCTTAGGACACTCGTCACCGCCGATATGCACGAGTTCGGACGGGAAGAGTTCGAACACCTCGTCGAACACATCCTCCAGGAACTCGAAAGTCGTTTCCTTAGGGCAATACACCTGCTTGAAGATGCCCCATCTCGTAGCGGTCTCATAATGGTCTTCGAGTCCGCAGGAAAGTTCCGGATAGCAGGCGATAGCTGCGAGGGCGTGGCCCGGAAGCTCGATTTCCGGAATTATGGTCACATAACGGTCAGCCGCATATTTGACCAGTTCCTTCACCTGCTCCTGAGTGTAGTAGCCTCCGTGTGGTATTCCGTCATAGACACCCGATGAAAGGGAACCTACGACAGTCTCCTTGCGCCACTGGCCTTTCTCGGTCAGAAGCGGATATTTCTTTATCTCAAGACGCCAGCCCTGATCCTCGGTGAGATGCCAGTGGAAACGGTTCACCTTATGTGCGGCCATTATGTCGATATACTTCTTAAGGAATTCCAGGTCAAAGTAATGCAGACATACGTCAAGATGCATTCCGCGATATTTGAAACGAGGCTTGTCGTCTATATTGCAGCAAGGTACCGTCCAGTCCACTCTCTTCTGCAGCTCCTGAGAAAAGATTTCTACCGGAAGAAGCTGAAAAAGCGTCTGAAGAGCATAGAATGCACCGGCACCATCACCATAGTCCACCAAGATATGCTGGGGCACTACATTTATCTCATAACTTTCTGACTGAAGTCCTGCATTCATAAATGCTATGAAATTCTCCCTTGGCATCGGACCATCCTTGACTATCTCAAGTTCGAAACCCGCTGCTTTGGAAAGTTTCTCATTCAGGAAGCCGGCGATCCTCTGCATTTCCTCTGAAAGCTCGTCCACGACTATCTTTGTATCCTTATCGATGACGAATACACCCTCATCAGCACGACAGTACATCGGCTCTGGAATCACACTTATGGAATTATCCTGAACTTTCGTCTCGGCACAGGAAACGAGGAGTGCGAGAAATACGGATATGATGGCTATTCTTCTCATAATCAGAATGTTCTGGTCATTGTTATTCCTACAGGTGTTCCATCCGGCATAAAGCCTCTTGCACTGATGACATCACCCTTGTTCACGGTCATATATCTCGGAGCAAGCGGAGAATCAGCAGTAGGCTCCGTACCGTCTGTGGTATATCTTATCACGGCATACGGATAATCAAGCTCAAGCTCCACCTCGCGAGGATACTCCGACTCCAGGTCCATATTCACGATAACCTGCCAGTAAGCCTTGCTGTAATCGACTCCCTTTGCCTCGAGACGGTCGAATTCCTTCTCAAGACGGACACGGAAATTATCCCAGTTTCGCGAAGAATCTGCAGTCCAGGTCACTTCAGCGATGGTTGCAGAGCGTGGATAGGTCTGGGTATGAAGCTTCGGAGCATCAGGGATATATTCTCCCCATACGCAGGCCTGGATTCCGAGAAGAAGGTCGTCAGCCTTATGCGCCACATCCTTGTTCAGATACTGCATATAGTCGTATGTATATGCCTTTCTGAGAGTTATGAAAAGATGATGGTTTGCAGGGATATCCTTGATCTCTTCCTGGTCATAGTCATAATAACACCAACGGTTAGGAGCAAGGATGACCTTCATATCCTTCTCGAATGCTCTTGAAGCCGGTGCGTGACCTCTGTAGGACATCACCACTGTGCTAGGAACGGCGCTGCCGTCAAGGATCTCATCCCATCCGATGACTGTCTTTCCTCTTTCACGGAGATATGTGTCGAAATGTCTAACGAAATAATACTGCAGGTCATCCACTGAAGAAAGTCCGAGACTGTCGGCAAGATGATGGCAGTAAGAGCTTGCCCTCCAGGCATCCTTAGGACACTCGTCGCCTCCGATATGATAATATGGAGAAGGGAAAAGCTCGAGAACTTCATCAAACACATCCTCAAGGAATCCGAATGTCCTCGGGCTCGGACAGAAGACGTCTGTCTTGACGCCCCAGGATGTAACCACTTCCTTAGGCTCGTCCGGAGTGCAGGAAAGCCAAGGATATGCCGCAATCGCAGCTCCCGAATGACCTGGAAGCTCGATTTCAGGAACTACAGTGATATGTCTTTCAGCAGCGTAAGCTACGATTTCACGGACATCGTCCTGAGTATAGAATCCGCCGTGAGGCTTGCCGTCAGACTTTTCACCCTTGTCAGGATAGCCTGCGGTCTCCTTTCTCCAGGCACCCACTTCAGTAAGCTTAGGATATTTCTTTATCTCGATCCTCCAGCCCTGATCCTCGGTAAGATGCCAGTGGAACATATTCTGCTTGTGCATCGCCATCATATCGATGAACTTCATCACCTCCTCCTTCGGATAGAAATAACGTCCGCAGTCCAGGTGCATTCCTCTCCAGGCAAACTTAGGTTCGTCCTCGATACGGCAGCAAGGAAGCGTCCATTTCTTGTCAGAGAACCCTTCCGGCGCATACACCTCCGCCGGAAGGAGCTGTCTGACGGTCTGCATCGCATAGAAACGGCCTGCTTCTGTGCTGGCTGTCACTGTAATGCCTTTTGTTGTTATATCGAGAACATAGCCCTCTGGGGCAACACTACTGTCTTCAATATATTTTATCTCAGGTTCCCCCTTGAATGAATAATTTCCATTTCTTGGCTCCAGATGTGCCGGTGCAGGAATGATGCTGTATCTTTCAGCGTCATCCACAGCCGCGATAGTCTGGAATACGGCTTCCCTGTATGCTTCAGGCATCTTGTCTGAAAGCGGATAAGGAGCCTTTATGTAAACGTGCATCTGCTCGATCTCATACTCATATCCCTTGCGGGTTGCAAAGGCGTGAGCCGAAGGCAGATAAGAATTCTGTCCGCCTGTATAGCCGGCAAAGAACACTGTCTTTTCAGGGAATGCCTTGCGGGCCTCCATCTGATATTCGCAGAATGGTTCTCCCTGGGTGAAGAAAAAGAGGACGCCGTCAAGGTTGAGAGCAGCCATATTGAAATCGAGCTTACTCTTGACTGGCCCCTCGGCAAATCTTTCAAGAATCTCAGCCTCCCATCCCCTTACATCACGTGCAAAACGAGGGAACACGGTCTTCATATTTGCAACAAGGTCATCAGCGTGAGCCTTAACTGCCTCAGGTGTGACCTCTTCTATGCTGTATGGAAGCTCTGCAAGTCCTGTAGTGAATCTGAGCTTGCCCTGGGCAGGAACAACTTCGAATTCGAGAGACTTCAGTGACTCATAAAGCATACCGCCTATGATCTCAGCCTGCTCGTAAGTGCTCTCAGGACCCACAGGATTCATATTTCCGGAAGCTCCGGTGATCTGAAATACTTCACATCCCCAGTCCTTTGATATCTCGCGACGAGCCACTCCCGAATAGTCCGAAGAAAGCATCAGGCTGATATGTCCCATACTTACAGGATGGCAGGCAAGGTTAAAGAATGCGCATATAGGCTTTCCATTCTTTCCCACAACCTTTGCTGCATAAAGGGAATGATCGACAGGTCCTTCAGCCTCACAGCGGTTACGGTTGATGTCTGTAGTGCCTCTGGCTGTCTCAAGATGGAATTCCTGATAGGCTTTCTCATCTGTGATGGCCTTCACGGCATTTGAAATGATAGCCTCGACCGTACGTTCCTTGTAGGCGGCATTGGTACCTCCCGGCTGAGCGCTGGCTCCACCGAAACGAGGTGCGCTGTGGGTGTGGATGCAATGCAGCAGGATCCTGTCATACGGAAGTCCGGAACGCCTGCTTATCTCTGTACGGATCTCACCGGCAAGGGACGGTGAAATTTCCATCACATCATTAGAGATTATACATACCTTCTGCTCACCGTCCGTAATGGCAAGAGCGTGAGTACGTAACGGAATATGGATTCCATCAGAAAGATTTTCACGTGCTGCAAAGCCCGCAAGCACGACGTGCTCTTCCTCAGTAGTGGAGATGTCCGCCGAGGTGTAGTTGCACATCAAGGATGCATCGGTTGTACAGGAATGCAATGCCAAAATAGCGGCAATTATTGCAATTAGTTTCTTGAATGTCATATTCGTGGTTTTAGCTATCTATGGTATATTAAACAAATAAAGCCATAAAAATTCACTTTCGCAACTTTTATAGCATTTATTTTATTTTTCCTTTCGATAAACCGCTAAAGTCTTTCGTTTTATAAATATTTCTGTTTCGTTTCGTTTCACTTTATAAAAACAAAAATGTCGGACGATTGTCCGACATTTTTGAATATTGAGATATGATGGATTAGTATCCCGGATTCTGCTCTATCGTATTCTGTGACTTCTTGATTTCTGTCTCCGGTATAGGCATCAGGTAGTTCGCCGGAACGAAGTACTTCTGAGTTGGAGAGAATGTAAGAGGACACTCGCCATAGTCGATTTCATAGTCCTGACCGAGCCAAGTGTAAGTCCACTTTGTAATAATATCTCTACCGTTGTTACCAGCAATGTAAGTATCTCTTTCGGATGAATTTTCCCAATAGTAGCAAGTATTCTTATCAACGTCAGAAGCAAGACGTGCCATACGATATACTGTATCCCTCTTGGTTCCATTCTCAAGAATCATAGTCTTCATACCTGCGATAGGAACATTCTCATACTTGTCCGCAATCATCCAACGACGTACGTCGAAGTAACGTGTGAACTCGAATGCCATCTCGATACGACGCTCGTTCACGAGACGATCCCAAAGGCTTGTACCACCCTCAGTTACAGGAGGCATATTCACGTCAGCACGTCCACGTACCTTGTTGATATAAGTGCGGCACTCATCCTCCTTACCGAGCATATATGCACACTCTGCGAAGTTAAGGTAGAATTCTGCAAGACGGAACCAAGGATAGAATGGAGTGATAGTCTGCTTGTCTGTGATAGGCTTCTGAGGATCATACCACTTTCTGAGCTCGAGACCTGTATGGGTAACGGCGTGAGCAAGGTCTTTAGCCTTATCTGTGTAATCCGGCATAGTCTTGTCAGCTGTGAAATCCTCTCTTGTCTTATCCTTGAAGAGGAGGTACATCTGAAGATCGTACTCATTGTAGCTGCCATCTTCGATTACACCGTACTTGCTGAACGGAGTAGCAATCGAATAGTAGAAACGAGGGTCACGATTTGCGAAAGGCTTCTTAGGATCAAATCCGGATCCTTCCTCAAAGAACTTCTTACCGTTGTTCATCTCATAGTCGATCATCATAGCCTGAGTCGGCTGCATAGATGTCCAACCATTGTAGTATTCAATAGAATAGTAAAGCTGTGCCTTGTCGATATCCTCGGTAACTACGAAATACTTCGCCCAGATAAGCTCTGGAGAATCGAGATCTTTCCAGTAATCTGAATATTTGTCATCAAGCGCGTATGCACCATCAACGTCAGCTCTGTCAACCATAGCCTTACAAGCGTCGTATGCTCTCTGCCATTTTCCCTGGTAATCATACGCACCCTTGAAGATGCTTGACTGAGGGCTGTCAGGATCATTGAAGAGTTTTGATGCTGCAAGAAGCGTTACTCTTGCACGGAGAGCGAGAGCTACGTCCCTATTCACTCTACCACGCGGTGTAGCGTCCTTAGAAGGGAGGAGAGCATCAGCCTTGTCAAGATCCTCAAGAATAAAGTCAACGCAATCATCGAAATTAGACCTTTCTACCGAGAAGTCCTCTTCGCCACCGATGCTATGAGGAACCTTGATGATAGGAACACCTGCATAGCGCTGGATCAGATTGTAGTATGCCCAGGCACGAAGGAAATATACTTCACCCTTCAATCTGTCGGCAGTCTCTTTCTCAAGTCTTGAGTCTTCGCTCTCAGCTGCTCTGAGGAAATAGTTCATCTTGTAGATGAATTCGTAAGCTCTGTTCCATATATTAAGGACAGTAGTTCTGGAATCGTGAGCTGAACCACCCTCTGAGATATAGATGATTGTCGATGGGCTGAGACGTCCATCATACATATAACGTGTAGATGAACCACCATACCTGAAGAAGCTCTCATCAGTAATGTTACTGATATTTCCTTCCTGGAATGGATCCGGAAGCACCGGATAAAGAGCATTTACGTATGACTCCGCAAGCTGTGGGCTATTGAACACTGCATCCTCAGAAAGCTTGTCAAGCGGAACCTTGTCAAGAAAATCATCGGCGCAGGATACCATTATTGCGGCAAATGCGAGAATTGATAATATCTTTTTCATAAAATATCTCCTTAGGAATTAGAATGAAAGTTTAACACCTGCGTTATAGATACGCATCTGAGGATATGAGCTGCGGCTGCTTGACTCCGGATCGACTTCCTTAAGTCCTGTAAGAGTGAACAGGTTGTAACCGGCGATGTAGAATCTGAGACCCTTTACAGGAACCTTGCCGAAGGCCTTCTGAGGAATAGTATATCCGAGCTCGACATTCTTGAGACGCAGGAACGAAGCGTTTCTGTACCAATATGTTGATGACTCTCTTGTAATCTGTGAACCGACACGAGGGGTGTCAGAATCTCTGTTATCCAATGTCCAGGCATTCTTTGCGAAATGGTACTCGAGGTTGTCTGACTGAGGGTCAGTTGTAGGCATATAGAAATATCTTGCACGACCCTGTCCCTGAAGGAGCATTGAGAAGTCGAAGTTCTTCCACTGAGCATTGAAGTTGAGACCGAATACAATCTCAGGAACTACTGTAAGGTCGCAACGCTTGCGGTCGAAAGTAGTGATCTTACCGTCGCCATCAAGGTCTTCGAAGATAAGGTCTCCGAGAGTAGCACCCTTATACTGTGGATTGTTCTCAAGATCTTCCTGAGTCTTGTTGATGCCCTTCACCTGATAGAGAAGAGTCGATCCCATAGGATGACCTGTCTGCTCCATATACTTATACTGCTCTCCGTAAGGTGCCTCATCCATATATTCGATTCTGTTCCTTACGAACATAAAGTTACCTGTAACCTGATAGATGAAGTCATTTACGCGGTTCTCGTGTGAGAGCTGGAGTTCGATACCCTTGTTGGATACGATACCGATGTTCTCAGCTGGGAGAGAGCCTGTCAGACCAGTATAGAAAGGAACTGAGCCACTGCGTGAGCAAAGGATGTTGGAACGACGTGTGTGGAATGCCTCAACTTCCCATCCGAGGAGACCGTTGTGGATGTTACCGTCGATACCTACGTTCCAAGTCTTGGCAACCTCCCAAGTGATGTTAGGGTTTGGAATGATACCCGGGATAATGGCATTTACCTTCTTGCCGTCAACCTCCATACTGTAGCGGATAGCTTCGCTGTACGCATAAGTTGTCATATACTGGAATGCAGCAACCTGGTCGTTACCCTGCTCACCGTAAGAAGCACGGATCTTGAGGTTTGTGAGTGCAGGAACATTATCCTTTATGAAAGACTCTTCAGAAATTCTCCAACCTGCAGAAACGCCTGGGAATACACCCCAGCGGTTTTCCTTAGGGAAGTTCTCCGATCCGTCGAAACGGATGATACCCTGAATCATATACTTGCTCTTGTAGTCGTATCCGAGACGTCCGAAGAAGCTTCGACGAGCTGTCTCTGATGCAGAACCTCCGATATCATAATATGACTTATCAGCTGTACCTGCGAAGAACTCATCAAGGATGTCAGAGTCATACTTGTTGATAGATCCATTGAACTTATCTCTTCTGAACTGACTCTGCTCGAAACCTGCGAGTGCTGTCACGTGATGACCGTTGAAATCACGGTCGTAATTTATATTGGCATTGATAGTTGTTGTATGACAGTTATTCTGAGACTCGGAGAGATTAGGGCTGGTGAAGTTAGCAGAAGTCTTCTCCTCATAAGTTTCAGTGATCTCATCATATTTCCAATATTTCCAGTTCTTCTTCCAGGTCTTATTGAAAGACTGGACAACGTCGTATGCCAACTTACCGTTTACTGAGAGTCCCTTGGTGATCCAGCTCAGATCCCAGTTAGCTGAGAATGTAGCATTGACAGTATTGATGGTGGTCTTGTTGTAACCAGTGATATCCTGAACCATTACGATAGGGTTGTCACCGCCTGTATATCTCTCGTATGGATAATCAGGATAGAAAGGCTGAGAAGTAGGGAACCTACGCTGCAACATATAGAAGATACCGCCGTCTCCACTTGCTCCGAAAGCAGAATAATTCTTGTGCTGCTGTCTTGCATTGAGGTCGAAACCGAGCTTAATGCCCTTGGTCACCTGAATGTCGATGTTTGAACGCACATTGTTCTGGCTGTAGTTTGTAGCAGACTTGTGGTAGATACCGTCCTGATACTGTCCGTTGAACTGAACGAAGTAAGCCACTCTGTCAGCACCTCCGTTGATGCTTACGCCATATTTATGCTGTGCAGAAACAGGCTTTACAACGAGATCATACCAATCGATATTAGGATAGAGAATCGGATCGTCTCCTGTCCTGTAGTGATTGAGCTGAGTTTCATTATAGAGAGGGGCCGCACCTGTGATAGCAAGCGATGCATTGTATGCCTCAGCGTAAAGAACAGCATCCGCCATCTTCACGGTCTTGGTAGGCTGCTGGAGTCCGAGGTCATAAGTAAAGGTTACTCTTGGAGCCTCACCATAGCGTCCGCGCTTTGTGGTAACGAGGATTACACCGTTTGCTGAACGTGCACCGTAGATCGCACCTGAAGCATCCTTGAGCACGTTGATGCTCTCGATTTCCTCACCGGTAAGACGAGAGAATTCGTCTCCACGACCTGGAACACCGTCGATGATGATGAGAGGAGAGTTGTTACCAAGAGTACTACGTCCACGGATGAACATTGTAGCATCATCCTTACCTGGCTCACCGGAACGGTTGTTCACGATGACACCCGGCATACGTCCTGCAAGACCCTGCGAGAGGTTTACAGATGAATTCTTGACAAGTTCTCTACCTGTTGTCTGAGCTACGGAACCTGTGAGAGTAAGCTTACTCTGGTTACCATAACCGACTGCAACAGCCTCTTCGAGAAGCTGATTGTCGTTTTCAAGGGTAACATCTATCTTCGCACGACCGTCAACCTTTACTTTCAAGGTCTTGTAACCGATGCTTGAGAAGACAAGAACAGCATCATTAGGAACGTCGATGGTATATCGGCCGTCGATGTCTGTTGTGACTCCTTTGGTTGTACCGTCAACGAGCACACCAGCACCGATGACGCTCTCTCCGGTAGTTGCCGAAACGACACCCGAAACAGTCTTGTTCTGGGCGAAAGCCACTGATAGCGACAAAACGCAAGCAATGGCCAATGTCAGTTTTTTGATCGGACTCATAAAAATTAATTTTAGGATTATGTGGTTATCATTTTCACAAATGTATAAAATATTATTTCATTTACACAACATTTATAGGATAAAGTTGCTTTGTGATTTCATTTCATTTCATTATCCTTTCCATTTAATTTCGTTTGACAAGTAAACGAAATATTCATTTCTACGATATCAAAAAGCTGCCATTTGAGTTTTACTATTTTTAGAATTGATTTTACTTTTATTTCATATTGTGCATAATAGTTTCGTTTTCAAAGCACAAAGGGTTTTACTTTAGCAAAGTTTTCATATATTTGTAGAAATCTACATTAAAACTATTGAAATCTTATGTCAACCATAGAACAAAGAAGGAAATATATCCTCGACCAGATCGTAAAGGATGGATTTGTGAAAGTATCCGACCTCGCCGAGTCACTGGGAGTAACACAGACCACCATCAGGAAGGACCTGAATTATCTTGAATCACAGGGAGTTCTGCAGAGAGCCCACGGAAGTGCCATTCCTCCTTCACAGCAGATGATGGACCTCAACCTCAGTGCGAAGAAACTGATAAATTTCGAAGCGAAACAGAAGATTGCGGAGAAGGCTGCATCCCTGATAAAGAGCGATGACTCCATCCTTGTCGCATCCGGTAGTACCATATCCCTTTTTGCAGAAGCACTCAAGCCTAAGGGAAGGCTCAATGTCGTAAGCATATCCGTGAACATTTCCGCTCACCTTGGTGATATTCCAGGCATCACTGTGATGCAGGTGGGAGGCATCCTTTACGGAAACACCCTCTCCGTTCTCGGTGCAGAGGCGAGCAAGACCATCGAAAACCTCTACTGTTCGAAGGTTTTCTTCGGAGTGGACGGAATCGACCTCGACTACGGACTTACCTGCGGCACCGGAGAGGAAGCCAGCATCACCCAGAAGATGATGCAGTCCTCACAGACGAAGATAGTCCTTTCGGATTCGAGCAAGGTGGGTCAGCGCGGATTCGCAAGGATATGCGAAGTCGGCGACATCGACATCCTCATCACCGACAGCGGAATGCCGCTGGAGACAAGGCAGAGGATCGAAAATATGGGAGTGAAACTTATCATAGCCTAATAATATGAAGAAAGCTGCTGATGCTCAGTATATTCCGGGAATCGAAAGATTGTCCGGACCGGACTTTACGGACAAGATGCTCTCGGAAGTCAATCCTCAGGATGTAGCCTGTGCAAACTGGAAGGAATATCCATATATCCCGGAAGTGACCCTCCGCATTGCATTTTCAGACTCGCACCTTGCCCTTCTATATAAAGTCAGGGAAGAACACATCCGCGGCGCTGAGCTGGAAGACAA
The DNA here is from genome assembly GCA_015060395.1 of Bacteroidales bacterium. Classification (GTDB taxonomy): domain Bacteria; phylum Bacteroidota; class Bacteroidia; order Bacteroidales; family UBA932; genus Cryptobacteroides. Next base: position 23,897 of record SUYP01000023.1, on the reverse strand, counting down.
CGGTCCTGTGTGGGAAGACAGCTGCGTTGAGACATTCATCAAGGACCCTGTCGGAGAAGGATATTATAATATAGAGGTAAACTGCATCGGCACAAGACTGGCTGCACACCGCCTGTCAAGAACGGACTTCGAACTCTTCAAGCCTGAAAAGCTATCAAAAATAGGATGCATCGCATCTCTTCCGCATCAGATCACCGATATCAGCGATGCCGCGGACAAGGAATGGATGATCGGAGAACTTATCCCGTTCGAAGTGCTCGGACTTGATGCAGCACCGGAATCCCTCGAAGTGAATTTCTACAAATGCGGTGACAAATGCCGCCAGCCTCATTTCCTGAGCTGGTCCCCTATAGGGCTTCCGGAGCCGAATTTCCATTGTCCCGAATTCTTCGGAAAGATTAACTTCATAAAATGACACTGATATGAAAGACAGACTGGCTGCAATAGCCTCACGGTTCGAGCTTCAGGGCCCGATTGCCGAAATCAAGCCTCTGGGAGAAGGCTTCATAAATGACACCTATATCGTCAGGACAGAGGGAGATGCTCCCGACTACATCCTCCAGAGGAAGAATCACGTGGTATTTCCGGATGTTCCGGGAATGATGGACAATATCAAGGCCGTCACAGAACATATCAAGTCAAAGGTGGAAGATCCTATGCGTGAGACACTTACCGTCATTCCTGCAAAGGACGGAAAGCTCTATGTGGAAGATGAAGGCAACTGGTGGGCCGTATGCCTGTTCATCCCCGGCACGATGAGCTACGACAGGGCTGATTCACCGGCTCTGGCATATCAGGGAGGACTCGGAACAGGCCGTTTCCAGTCCCTTCTTGCCGATTTCGACAAGCCGCTCAACGAGACCATCAAAGGATTCCATAACATAAGATGGCGCTTCACCCAGTGGGATGAGACAATTGCCGCAGACCCTGCGGGACGCGTGAAGAACCTCGCTGAAGAAATATCCTGGATAGAGTCGAGAAGAAAGGAAATGCTTGATTTCTGGGCACTTGTTGAGGACGGGACCATCCCTTCAAGGATAAGCCACAACGACACCAAGATCAGCAATATCCTCTTCAACGAATCGGACGGAAGTATGCTTTGTATGATCGACCTAGACACCGTTATGCGATCTACATCGCTCAATGACTTCGGCGATGCGATAAGGTCATACACCAACACCGGAGCCGAGGATGACAAGGACCTCGCCAAGGTAAGTATGGACATCGAGATGTTCAAGGCATACGCGGAAGGCTATCTGAAGGAAAGGAAGGGAACCATAGCTCAGAGCGAGCTCGACTGGCTTGCCTTCTCTGCGAGATACATCACATACGAGCAGGTTCTCCGCTTCCTGATGGACTATATCGACGGAGACAAATACTACAAGACAGCATATCCGGAACATAACCTCATCCGCACAAAAGCCCAGTACAAGCTTCTCCAGAGTATGGAAGAGCAGTACGGCCAGATGTGCAGGATCATAGAAGAAGCAGCAAAATGAAAAGACTTGCAATCATAGCCATCCTGAGCATAATCTGCAGCATAGCAGGCGCTCAGACAGCCCATTGGATAACGGCTGACGACCCGACCTGTAACGAAAGAAACGTATGGATCGAGTTCCGCAAGGACTTTGACCTGAAGAAAAAAGTGAAGAAGGCCGAGACCAGAATTGCCGCCGATTCCAAATACTGGCTGTATGTCAACGGACAGTGCGTGGTATTCGAAGGAGGTCTGAAAAGAGGTCCGAACCCTAACGACACTTATTACGATATGGTCGATCTTGCCCCATATCTCAGGAAAGGAAAGAACGAAGTGAAGTTCCTCCTATGGTACTTCGGCAAATCCGGCTTCTCGCACAAGAGCAGCGGTCAGTCCGGAATGATCTTCGACTCTCCGTCTATAGGCCTCGTCAGCGACAGCAGCTGGCTGAGCCAGAGGCTTGACGCATACAGGACCGCCGGTAAGCCAACAGTCAACTACAGACTCTCCGAGGCCAATATCCTCTATGACGCAAGGCTCGAAGGACAGGATGGATACAAACCGTCCGTGGAACTGGGAGAATGGGGATGCAATCCTTGGAACAATCTTATACTAAGACCTATACCTCAGTGGAAGGATTATGGGGTGAAGCCTCTTGAATACACCGTTTCAAACGATGGAGAAGGCAACACTATCCTTACCGCCAGACTGCCATACAACGCTCAGATGACCCCAGTCATCGACCTTGATGCAGCAGAAGAAGGCGTGCTTGTGAAGATGGAGACAGACCATATAATGGGCGGTAGCGAACCTTGTGTACGCGCGGAATACATCACCAGGAAAGGTTCTCAGAAATATGAATCCCTCGGCTGGATGAACGGCGACGAACTTAGGGTGATATATCCTGAAAACGCAGGCATCACCTTCAATTCACTCGGATACCGCGAGACCGGATACAACTGTGAGCGAGAGGGATCGTTCACCAGCTCGGACGAGACTATCAACCGCTTCTGGGAAAAGGCGATGAGGACGCTTTACGTCAATATGCGCGACACCTATTTCGACTGCCCGGACAGGGAAAGAGCACAATGGTGGGGAGATGTCACCATACTTATGGGACAGAGTTTCTATCAGCTTTCTCCTGATGTCAATGCCTTGACAAAGAAGGCAATACACGAACTGGTGGACTGGCAGAGGGAGGACGGTACCCTCTACTCTCCTGTCCCATCAGGCACCTGGAACAAGGAGCTTCCTGCACAGATGCTCAGTTCGATCAGCACATACGGATTCTGGTACTACTACAGGCACACAGGCGATGCCGAGACAATGGCATACGTCTATCCTGCGGTCAGGAAGTATCTCTCTGTATGGACTCTTGACGAAGACGGACTGACTGTCGGAAGAAAGGGAGAATGGTCCTGGGGAGACTGGGGCACACAGATAGACCTGAGGCTCCTGCTTGCCGCCTGGCATTATCTCGCCCTCGAGTCAGCCATCAATATGGCCGAGCTCACCGGAAATGAAGCCGACATACCGGGATATGAAAGCATCAGGGAAAGCATATTCAAGGCATTCAACGGATTCTGGAACGGATATGCCTACAGACATCCTACCTATCAGGGTGCAACTGACGACCGCGTACAGGCTATGGCGGTGCTTTCAGGACTCGCCGATGCTTCAAAATATGACCAGATCTTCAATCTGTTCAAGAAGCAGCAGTATGCCAGTCCTTATATGGAGAAATATGTGCTCGAAGCATTGGTGAAGATGGGACACGGCGACTTCGCTATGGAAAGATTCAAGAAACGCTTCGGTCCGATGATCGAGGATCCTCTCCACTCCACTCTCTACGAGGGATGGGAAGAAGGCGGCTATGGCGGAGGCTCAACCAACCACGCCTGGAGCGGAGGTATGCTCACTGTCATCTCAGAATGTGTGTGCGGAGTACGTCCGGTCACAGCCGGCTGGAAAGAATTCGAGATATGCCCGAACCCGCTTATCCCGGAATGCGATATTACCATTCCAAGTGTGAGCGGAAAGATTTCTTCTTCATTCAAGGATACGGAAGAAGCATTCATCCTCAAGGTCAGCGTTCCTGAAGGCACCACAGCACATATAAACCTGCCGGAACATCCTTACACCTCGGTCAAGATGAACGGCAAAGATGCTGACATCAAGACAGTTGTAAAGAGCGGAGAGTACGAGATAATCTGTACTAAATAAGGCTCGACACAAGATATTCCCTCATACATAACTACTTGGGGGTTCTGGTGAATATTTCACAGACAAAACTCACTAGAACTGCAAGGATGGATTAAATAAGCGTCGGTACGTGGAATCACCAATCCATTTACCGACGCTGCTGTTTTTGCTGATTAAATATGTGTTTTTGGTTACCGTGGGAGCAAGAAACCGTCATTGCGTGTCCCGACGGTCATTATAAATCACCTTCAGATCTTTAATGCGGGCCGAAGCGCTCGAGACTGCGCGGTCGAATTCTTCACGTTGATGGAGAATACCGATGCTGAAGAATTATTGGACAGAATGTGATTGATAATTTTTGAAAGGTAGGACAAGATTACTTATCTTTGCTGTCCTTAATTTTAAAGTAATGTCCTTCGTCCACCTTCACGTACATACGCAATACTCGATTCTTGACGGCCAGTCGGCCATCGGTGACCTCTTTGCACGCGCAAAAGAGCTGGGAATGCCGGCTCTGGCCATTACCGACCACGGCAATATGTACGGTGTGAAGGAGTTCCTGAAAGTGGCGAAGAAGTTTCCGGAGGTGAAGCCTATCATCGGCTGCGAGATCTACGTCACCAGGCATTATGACCACAAGCTCAAGGACAAGGACCACCGAGGTTACTATCACCTGATTCTGCTGGCCAAGAACTACAACGGCTACAAGAATCTGATGAAGATCGTATCCACCGGACACATCGAAGGAAGATATTATGACAGGCCGCGTGTCTGCCACGAGATCGTGGAGCAGTATGCGCAGGATCTGATATGCTGTTCGGCCTGCATCGCAGGTGAGATTCCGAAGGCCATCATTGCCGGTGATATGGAAGCCGCAGAAAAGGCTGTTATGTGGCATAAAAGAGTGTTCGGAGAGGATTATTACCTTGAGGTGCAGCAGCACAAGACCCTGATTCCGGGACAGTCGCAGGAGGTGTATGAACATCAGCTTGTGGCTAACGAGGGCATTTATGAGCTGGCTGCAAAGACAGGAACAAAGGTGGTTGCGACAAATGACGTGCATTTCGTACGCAAGGAGGACGGCCCGGCACACGACAGGCTTATCTGCCTTACCACCAATGCCAATCTCGACGATCCTGACCGCCTCAGATACACCCAGCAGGAGTATCTCAAGAGCGAGGAGGAGATGCTTGATATGTTCTACAAGCATCCTGAAACCCTCAGCAACACTTTGGAAGTGGCGGAAAAGATCGAGGTATTCAAGGTTGACAAGGACCCTATCCTTCCGAAATTCGACCTTCCTGAGGAATTCCTTGCAGACATAGACACATATCTTGAAAGATACAAGGACATCATCGATGAAGGACGATGCGACAAGAGCGGAAACGAACGTGGAGAAGAGTTCTGCCGTTCTGTGGCATATCTGTGCCATCTGACCTATAACGGTGCGCACTGGAGATATGGCGAGACTCTGACCGATGAGCAGGCGGAGCGTATCGAATTCGAGCTCAAGACCATCTGCAAGATGGGATTCCCTGACTACTTCCTCATCGTCCAGGACTTCATCGCAGCTGCGAGAAGCGAAGGCATCTCCGTGGGTCCCGGCCGTGGATCGGCTGCAGGATCCGCCGTAGCTTACTGCCTTAAGATCACCAACATAGACCCTATAAAGTACGACCTTCTCTTCGAGCGATTCCTCAACCCGGACCGTATCAATATGCCTGATGTGGATATCGATTTCGATGATGACGGACGCTACCGCGTATTCCAGTACATCGAAGAGAAATACGGAAAGGAGCAGATTTCCCACGTGATCACATACGGAACTATGGCGGCCAAAAGTGCCATCAAGGACGTGGCCCGCGTGAGCCGTATGTCCATCGAGGAATCCAACAGACTCACCAAGATGATTCCGGACAAGCCTATCGTACAGATGGAGGATGCCGAGGATCCTTTCAATGAAGGAGATACTCTGGAAGAAGGCCAGAAGCTGATCGAGAAGGAAGTGGAGATCGACGATCCTGAGAATCCGGGCAGCAAGATCAAGGTAAAGAAGCAGTTCAAGAAATATAAGAAGGAAGTATCCTACAAGCCGAAGCTCAAGAACTGCTACAAGCTGATTCCGGAACTCAAGGAAGAGCTTGCCAACGGCAGCGAGGAAGTAAAGGACGTGCTCAATTATGCCGCGAAGCTGGAAGGCTGCGTGCGCCAGACCGGAGTACACGCCTGCGCGATGATCATCGGAAGAAGCAACCTCACCGAATATATCCCTATCTGCGTGGCTAACGACAAGCTCACAGGAGAGGAAGTGTGGGTATCCCAGTACGACGGACACTATATCGAGGAGGTGGGAATGCTCAAGATGGACTTCCTGGGCCTCAGGACCCTGTCCATCATCAAGGAATGTCAGGCCAACATCAAGAAGCGTTTCGGAATAGAATTCGACATCGAGAAGATCCCTATCGACGACAAGGAGACATACGAACTCTATAGCCGCGGTGACACCACCAGCGTATTCCAGTTCGAAAGTCCGGGTATGAAGGAGTGGCTGATAAAGCTTCAGCCTACCCGATTCGAGGACCTCATCGCGATGAACGCCCTCTATCGTCCGGGTCCGATGGACTATATTCCTGATTTCGTTGAAAGGAAGCAGGGACGCAAGCCTATCGAATATGACCTTCCGGCAATGGAGGAGATCCTGCAGGACACATACGGAATCACTGTATATCAGGAGCAGGTGATGCTTCTGTCCAGAAAACTGGCGGACTTCACCCGAGGCGAGGCCGACACACTCCGAAAGGCAATGGGAAAGAAGATCATCGACCTTCTTAACTCATTGAAGGACAAGTTCATAAACGGAGGTATAAAGAACGGACATCCTCAGGAGATACTTGAAAAAATATGGAAGGACTGGGTAAAGTTCGCCTCGTATGCCTTCAACAAGTCCCACGCCACCTGCTATGCCTGGGTAAGCTACCAGACCGGATGGCTCAAGGCCCACTACCCTGCCGAATTCCAGGCGGCCAACCTTACCAAGAATCTCTCCAATATGGAAGAGATCAAGAAGATAATGGATGACTGCAAGAAGAACGGCATCAAGGTGCTCAATCCGGACATCAACGAGTCCGAGTCGAAGTTCACGGTCAACAAGAACGGCGAAATCCGCTTCGGACTGGGAGGAATCAAGGGATTCGGAGACAATATAGTGCGTGCAATCCTCGCAGAACGCGAAGAAAACGGCCTTTTTGCCGATATATATGACTTTGTTGAACGTATGTCCGGAGTAGTGAACAGAAAGGCATTTGAGGCCCTTCTGCACTCTGGAGCCTTCGACAGTTTCGGAATATGCCGCAAGCAGTTCACCCAGACCTGCAAAAACGGGGACATATTCATAGATACCCTCCTCAGATATGGCGAACTGTATAAGAAGGACAGTATGGAAAGTGCCGTATCGCTGTTCGGAGAGGTGGAGGAACTCAAGCCTGAAAGGCCGGAAATTCCGATGATGACCGGAGAGGAAGATATTCTTGAGAGGCTACAGTTCGAGAAGGAACTTGTGGGAATGTATCTTTCTTCTCATCCGCTCGACCAGTATGCCTTCGAGCTCGAGAATTTCACAACCTGCCAGGTGGGAGAACTGGAGATTCTTGTCAGCGAATGCGAAACGGCAAAGACCAAGCAGAAGGCCAATATCGCGGGATTCATCACATCCACCCAACAGATGACCACCAGGACAGGACGTCCGTGGTCCAAGACTGTGATAGAAGACTATAGCGGAAGTTATGAAATCGCCCTTTTCGGAAAGGATCACGAGAACTTTATGAGCTATATGCAGCTGCACAGCGCCATCTTCATAGAGGGTGAGATCGATGAGAAGTATTATATAAAGCCTGAAGAAAGGGCTCAGGGAAAGACTTCTCCATACGCCTTCAAGGTCAAGAAGATAATGCTCCTTGGAAACGTCACGGATACTTACGTGAAAGGATTCGCCATCAGTATATCGACACCGATGCTGACACCTGAATTCCGAGACAGCCTTGTGAAAATGATAAAGAGGAACAAAGGCAACGTTCCGCTGACAATGTTCCTCTATGATCCGGAAAAGAAATGGAATATCGAATTCCTTTCAAGAAAGTTCCGTGTCGCTGTGACCGCACCTTTCATCGAAGAGCTCGACAGGATGCAGATCAGCTACAGCGTACTTAAAAAATAAGCTTTGCGCAGACAGGGTAATGGTCGGAAACGAATTTCCTGTCTGCGTATCTTTTTGTAATGGTCTGATATTCAGGACAAGAGCTAAATCCTGAGACATATATATAGTCAATGATTCCCTTTCCTCTACCCCAGCCGTTGAAGGTATCGTGGCTGTCAGTCTTTGCCGCAATCTTGCGGGCGCTCTGCATCTTTGAATCAAGCTCTGCGAGGTTTGAGTTGTCCGGTTCCATATTGAAGTCGCCGGTAAGGACCATAGGATATCCGTCAGGATTGATCTGAGCGATCCTGTCAACTATGAGCTTGAGTCCGTTCTTCTGGGCTTCCTTGCCTTTATGGTCAAGATGAGTGTTTACGAAATAGAACTTCTTCCCTGTCTTCTTGTCCTTCATAAGAGCCCAGGTAGCTGTCCTGAAGCAAGCGGCATCCCAGCCCATTGAAGGCTTCTCGGGAGTCTCGGAAAGCCAGAATGTGCCCCATTTCAGCATTGAGACGGTCTTCTTGTTCCAGAAGATGGACATAAATTCACCTTCCTTCTTTCCGTCTTCCCTGCCGACTCCCACACATTCATAGTTACGGAAATTCTCTTCAATGAAAAGTACCTGATAACTCAAAGCTTCCTGCACTCCGAATACATCAGGTGCCTGATCCTTGATCATCTCGGCAGTAGCTGCATAACGCAGGTTCCAGGAATTTGTACCATCCTTTGCAGAACCGAGCCTTATGTTGTATGACATAACCTTGAGGCTTTCAGAGGCGCCATCACCCTTTGCCTCGACCAACGGCAGCGATGCCAGCAACGCAGCCACCATAATGATAAATCTTTTCATCTTTCAGATTTTGATTTGAATTCAGTATATCTCTGCCACCATCCACAGAACGGTTCTTTTCACGCAGTCATTCTGCAAATATAGCTAAATCAGGTTCTATTTCAAACTCAAAAGTCTTCACAGGAGTATTTTGAAACCGATAATGGCTTCAAGAGACTATGCGATGGTTTGACCGGAACCTTTTCTAGAATGTCCCGCGACGGGTCATATTGAAGTCGCAATGCACCTTCCAGCTCTTACGGTTCAGAATCATCATCGCAGCAGTCTTTCCCATCTGCTTGAAATCGGTGGAAATGGTCGTAAGACCGTTCAGAACCACCTCGTTGAGGTCAAATTCATTGTATGAAATGATGAACACATCCTTTCCTACTTCGAGATTCTGAGCCTTGATGCTGCGTGCCAGAGCAGCAAGACCAGAGTCAAGCTGCGAATTGATCACCAGATAGGTTTCATTCGGAACGACAGTTTCAGGAGCCGAATGCATATACTCCACCGGAATTCCGAATTCAGTGCAGAATCTGTCCACTCCCCTGCAGATCATCGGTCCGTAAAGGCAGGAAAGAGGGGTTATGACCTTGAGCCCTGTTAAAACTTTCAACTTATCCAAGCCTTGCTTGAGACCTTCATACACATCATTCTCAAAGTCCTGATACACAGCCCCATAATTACCAGTATATGTCTGCATCCAATGATCGACCATAATGAGCTTGCGGTTCGGAACACGAGAAATCAGCTTCACGGCAGCAGCCTGAGACTTCTCATCCAACGGGAAATGAGGACTTATCACATAGTAATCATATTTATCCAGAGATGTATCAAGATAATAGGTGAAAAGATCAAGATTCTGGTTATGCGTAAGGATTGTAAGGTCAGCTTTGTCACCCAGCTCTTCAGCAAGAGAATTGAAAAGCACTTCCTTATATATGCTCAGCTTGTCAAAAAGCACCAGAACACGCGTTTTTGCCGCATTTTCAGCCTCTGCCACATAAAAGCCCTTGCCCTGCTGCGGAATCAGCAGGCCCTTCTCACGAAGTATTCCGTAGGTCTTCTTTACTGTCTCCTTCGAAATGCCGAGCTGTGCAGCAAAATCATTCATTGAAGGAATCTGCTCGCCTGGTTGGAGCTTGCCGGAACGTATGGCATCCTCGAACTGCTCGACGAGCTGCTTGTAGATAGGAGCTTTGTTCCCGGTTTCAAGTACAATATCCATTATATAAGAAATTTCCTAGTCAGATAGCTGTGCCATCCTCCTTATAACACTGAAACTTACAGTCTCAAAAATACATCATAACATTTTTGATGATAAAAATCCAAAGATAGACAAAAAAAGACTACACCACAGCACAGTGATATAATGAAGATGTTCTCTTTATAACATTTTATGTTAATTTTGCATTTACAACAAATGCATAAAACTATGGCAGAAGAAACATTCTCAGACCTCGGCAGAGTCGAGGCAATCGCAAAACTATACGAAGGAACTCCTTATAAGCCTTTTCAGAGCAGCTGGTTCGAGACATCAGGCAAAAGCTATATCGGTTCGCACGCGCGCACGTTCCTTGAAGGAATAGACTTTGACCTCACATATTTCCCGTTGAAGCACCTCGGATATAAATGTGTGACAGCAGTGACCGGAGAGCTGTATGCAGAGATGTCGCATCCGCGTATTATGGACATACGTCTCGGAATTTCTTCGAAACTTGATTTCAAGCATATAAAGGAAGTCTGGGAGGGAATAGTTGCAGCAGCCAAGGAACACGGCTACGGACAGGTCACATTGGATCTGGTGCCGTCTTCCAACGGACTTGCCGTAAGTGTTTCCTGCGTCGGTGAAACTGCGCATCTGATGGCAAAGAGAAGGCCTGCTGCAAAAAGTATGGACCTTATATGCATATCTGACAACATCGGTGCAGCGTTTATGGGATTCCAGGTGCTGGAAAGAGAGAAGAGAGCTTTCGAGAAGAGCGGAGATGCTGTGGCGCAGCCAAAGCTGGATGACTATAAGAATCTGATCGGAGCATATCTCAAGCCACAGATAAACTCCAGGATAATAAGCCAGCTGGAAGAAACGGAAATAATGCCATCATACGGCTATCTTGTAACCCGCGGACTAGCTGATGCCGTACGCCGTCTTGTACGTGACAGCGGCCTGGGAGCAAAGATATATGTTGACAAGCTTCCGTTTGCCGGCAAGACTTTCGAACTGGGAAGGGAACTTAACATTGATCCGATTTCCGCGGCACTCAACGGTGGAGAAGACTATCGCCTGCTGTTCACGATCCCTATAGGAAAGCACGAAAAGTTCCGTCACGATTTCCAGACATTCGACATAATCGGCCATCTTGCAAAGCCTGAAGTCGGAGCCGTTGCGGTTACTCCGGACGGAGTGGAACTTCCGCTCAAGGCACAGGGCTGGAAGAACGAATAAGGCAGCTTGAAGGATAAAAAATGAAAATATTTTCGACTTTTGTAATATTTTTATTGTTTTTCGTAAAATAATTTACTACTTTCGCGACATAATCATCTAAACGGACTATATTATGACTGAATGGTGGACCTCACTTGACCTGTTTATGAAGATACTTTGGTGCATCGCCATAGCTTCTTCACTCATCTTCATTATCGAGACCGTGCTCACTTTCATCGGAGCCGACGTCGAAATGGATATGGACACTGACTTCGATGTACCGGACGGCGGATTTGAAGGGGATCCTTCAATGAACCTTTACACATTCCGCAACCTGGTGAACTTCCTGCTCGGAATGAGCTGGACAGCCATACTTCTGCAGGAACAGATTGCATCCAAGGCACTTCTGATGATCATTGCGTTTGCAGTCGGCGCCCTGCTGGTATTTGCTGTGATGATGATGTTCAAAGGCCTCAGCAAGATGCAGCAGAGCGGCAATATCGATGTATATAAATCTGCCATAGGATGCAACGGAAAGGTTTATCTGACAGTCCCTGCCGAAAGGAAAGGCACCGGTAAAGTGCAGATCAACATCAACAATTCCGTAAGGGAATATGATGCCCTCACCGACTCAGAGGACGACCTCAAGACTGGAACATCCATCAAGGTGACCGAAGTTCTCGACACCAACACCCTTCTCGTGGAAGAAATCAATTCACTTATAATCTAACGGACTATGCAACCTATTTACATTATCGTGATCGCCGTCCTGGTGTTCGTAGTGACACTTGCGGCCATCCTCAGACGCTACAAGCGCTGTCCTTCAGACAAGATTCTCGTTATTTACGGTAAGACCGGAAAGAACAAGGCAGGCGGAGTTTCCTCAGCACGATGCATCCACGGTGGAGCGGCCTTTATATGGCCTGTATTCCAGAGCTACGCATTCCTCGACCTGAAGCCTATCTCCATCGAATGCAACCTTACAAATGCCCTCAGTAAGCAGAATATCCGCGTCGATGTTCCTTGCCGATTCACAGTAGGTATCTCGACCGAGCCTGAGAATATGACAAACGCTGCAGAGCGTCTCCTCGGACTCACCATCGAGAACATCCAGAACATCGCGACAGATATCCTTTTCGGACAGCTCCGTCTTGTGATCGCGACTATGGACATCGAGGAAATCAACTCCGACCGTGACAAATTCCTCGCTAACGTGAGTATGAACGTGGAAGCCGAACTCAGAAAGATCGGTCTGAAGCTCATCAACGTAAACGTGACCGATATCCGCGACGAATCCGGCTATATCGAGGCTCTCGGTAAGGAGGCTGCCGCAAAGGCAATCAACGATGCAAAGAAGAGCGTTGCAGAGCAGAACCGTTTCGGTGAAATCGGTAAGGCCGAGGCTGACAGGGATAAGGATATCCGTATCGCCGAGACCCTCAGAGACACCCGTATCAGCACTGCAGATGCCAATGCAAAGGCTGTAGAAGGAGAAAACAACTCGAAGATAGCCATTGCTGCATCCGACGCGAAAAGACGCGAAAAAGAGGCTGAAGCTTCAAGAGTGGCAATTGCTGCAGAGAAGGTGCAGGCCGCTCTCGCACTCGAGGAGGCATATAAGTCGGAGCGTGACGCCGAGCTTGCCCGTGCCGAAAGAGAAAAGGCTACACAGCAGGCAAATGTGGTCGTTCCTGCCCAGATAGAGAAGGAGAAGGCCATCATCGAGGCTGAGGCTGAAGCTGAAACCATCCGCAGACTTGCAAAGGGTGAGGCCGATGCCATCTATGCAAAGATGGATGCACAGGCACGCGGTATCCTCGAAGTCCTCACAAAGCAGGCTGAAGGATTCCAGCAGCTCGTGAATGCCGCTGCAGGCGACCCTCAGAAGGCTGTCCTTATGCTCATCGCCGACAAGCTCCCTGAACTCGTTAAGACCCAGGTAGAGGCTGTGAAGGGCATAAAGATCGACAAGGTTACCGTTTGGGACGGAAACGGACAGGGTACAGACGGAAAGACCGCCACTTCCAACTTCATTTCAGGAATGATGAAGTCGGTTCCACCGCTTGAAGAACTCTTCAATATGGCCGGTATGAGCCTTCCTTCATATCTCAAGGGCCAGGAAAAGACTGCTGAAGAACAGACAATCGAAGAGTAATGCCTATCATTGTAAACATAGACGTAATGCTTGCCCGAAGAAAAATGTCTTCGGGCGAGCTTGCTGAGAAGATAGGCCTGTCCGCCACCAACCTTTCCATCCTCAAGACCGGCAAGGCCAAGGCCATCAGGTTCAGGACTCTGACTGCAATATGCCAGGCCCTGGACTGCCAGCCGGGAGATATATTGGAATATCGGGAAGAATGATGAAATTTTTACTTTATATACAGACTGAGGCAGGTATTTAACCTGCCTCAGTCTGTATATAACGCTATTAATCAATAGCTTTCAAACTGTCTTATTTGAGAAGTTTCAGGATGCTTGACACAGATGTAGCGATCTGATTAGCATCTTCGAGAGCTGCTGAACCCTTTGTGGTGACATTCTCTACCACTTCGGAAGCCTTGCCCTGCAGAGCGGTAAGGTCAACATTGTTCACAAGCTTGCTAAGACCGTTCATTACAGCTGTCGAGTTACTGCTGGTCACGAGACTGTTCGAACCTGTCACAAGTCCTGCAGCAAAATCCTTGTAGAAAGCAGACTTGTTGGTCTTCCCCTTGAGATCCTTCACATTGTTTGCGAGAGCCGCAAGATTCATAATGTTATTGATGTTGGAAAGATCGATCTTTCCATCAGCCTTATACTGGGTATAAAGCGCCTTGAGAGCAGCTCCGGCTGCCTGACCGTTGGATGTAGCAGCAGATGCCGCTGTAGTCTCGGTAGTTGCCTTCTTCAAAAGGTTCTTGAGAAACTGCGCGTCAGCTGTATGCTCAGCTGCAAGAAATGCTGCCACTGCAATAACGATAGTGATGATTCTTTTCATAATTAAAGAGTATTTGGTTATTTGAGTTTCTTAAGGATATTGCTGAGATTCACCTCCTTAGCGATTATTCCGTGGAGATCCTCTATCTTCACACGCTCCTGCTGCATTGAATCACGATGACGGATGGTCACGCAACGGTCATTGAGAGAGTCGTGGTCGATGGTAACGCAGAACGGAGTACCGATGGCGTCCTGACGACGATATCTCTTGCCGATGGAATCCTTCTCATCATACTGGCAGTTGAAGTCATACTTGAGTTCATCCATAATCTCACGTGCGAGCTCTGGAAGACCGTCCTTCTTGATGAGAGGAAGCACTGCAACCTTAACCGGTGCGAGAGGTGCAGGAATGCTCAGTACTACGCGGCTCTCACCGTTCTCAAGCTGCTCCTCCTTGTATGAGTGTGACAGAACTGCAAGCACCATACGGTCAACTCCGATAGAAGTCTCCACAACGTATGGAACATAGTTCTCACCGAGTTCAGGATCGAAATACTGGATCTTCTTTCCAGAGAACTTCTGGTGATTTCCGAGGTCGAAATCGGTACGTGAGTGGATACCCTCAAGCTCCTTGAATCCGAATGGGAAACGGAACTCGATGTCTGTAGCCGCATTTGCATAGTGAGCAAGCTTATCGTGATCGTGGAAACGATAGTTCTCGTCACCCATTCCGAGAGCTGTATGCCAAGCCATACGGTTCTCCTTCCACTTTGCGAACCAGTCGAGCTCTGTGCCAGGCTTGATGAAGAACTGCATCTCCATCTGCTCGAACTCTCTCATACGGAAAATGAACTGGCGTGCCACAATCTCGTTTCTGAAGGCCTTACCGATCTGTGCGATACCGAAAGGAATCTTCATACGGCCGGTCTTCTGCACGTTGAGATAGTTCACAAAGATACCCTGTGCAGTCTCAGGACGGAGATAAATGACATTGGCACCTTCTGTCACGCTACCCATCTGGGTGCTGAACATAAGGTTGAACTGACGTACTTCTGTCCAGTTCTTTGTACCGGAAATAGGGCAGGCAATCTCGCAGTCGATAATGATCTGACGAAGCTCGGCAAGGTCATTTGCATTAAGAGCATCAGCCATTCTCTTCTTCACCTCATCAATCTTCTTCTGATTTCTGAGGACATTAGGGTTTGTAGCCCTGAACTGCTCCTCATTGAAAGCATCTGCAAACTTCTTCTTTCCCTTCTCTACATCCTTTTCTATCTTCTCCTCAAGCTTGCCGATGTAGTCCTCGATAAGAACGTCGGCACGATATCTCTTCTTTGAGTCCTTGTTGTCGATAAGAGGGTCGTTGAAGGCTCCTACGTGTCCTGACGCCTCCCAGATTCTAGGATGCATAAAGATAGCTGAATCAATACCCACGATATTCTCGTGAAGTCTTGTCATAGCCTCCCACCAATATCTCTTGATATTGTTCTTAAGCTCTGAACCGAGCTGTCCATAGTCATAAACGGCACCGAGACCATCGTAAATCTCACTTGAAGGGAAAATGAATCCATACTCTTTGCAGTGAGATACGAGAATTTTAAAAAGTTCTTCCTGTGTCATAATAGTATTATAGTTTATCATTTAATTCTTTCAGTGGAATCATAACAAAATCCCTCTCATACATAAGCTTATGCGGAACAGTAAGTTCCGGACAGTCTATCTTATTGTCTCCGAAAAGCAATATGTCAATATCTATCGGGCGGTCGGAATATATCCTCGCTCCCCTTTCATCATATTGCGCTTCTGCAGAACGCCCCATTTTTCTTTCAATATCCTTGCATATTTCAAGGATCATCAGTCCTTCCGCTTCGGGATTATATCCTTCCGGAAGATCCAGTTCATAAAGCACTACGGCATTTATGAATTTCTGCTGTGACTCAAAACGCCAAGGTTCAGTCTCAATAAATGAAGAAATGGCCTTGTATGGAGTCTTGAGTTCCACATTGAGCATTGATACTGCGTGCTCTATATTAAGTTCCCTGTTACCTTGATTCGACCCTAAACCGAGGTAAAGTTCCACCTTTTTCTTTTCCTGATGTCTTGTTTCTCTTCTTCCGTCCCACATTATCCTCTCCTCTTCGGAAGTTCAGTCATCAAGACCAAGCTCCACCAGAGCCTCCTCTGACATCCTGCTCTTGTCCCAGACCGGCTCAAAGACAAGGTCTATCTTTGCGCTCACAACACCAGGAACATCTTCCACGGCTGTCCTTACCTGCTCCATCACATAGTCAGCCATAGGGCAGTTCGGTGCTGTCAGCGTCATCTGGATATACACATTGTGATCATCATCGACCTTCACCTCATAAATAAGTCCGAGATCATACACATTCACCGGGATCTCAGGGTCATAAACCTGCCTGAGAGCCATTATAATATCTCTTTCAAGTCTCATCTTCCTTTCCTTGTCTTCCTCTGCAATCTCTGCAGCCTTCCTGTTAAACCAATCCTTCAGTCCCATAAGCAATCTCTCTGATCTTAGCAATCATCGACACCAGTCCGTTAGCTCTGGTCGGCGACAGATTCTCCTTCAGGCCTATCTTCTCCACAACAGAGAAATCCGACGAAAGGATCTCCTGAGGTGTACGACCGGAATAAAGCCCGATCAGCAGAGATATTATTCCCTTTGTGATGATTGCATCACTGTCCGCATTGAAAACAATCCTGCCATCTTCTACTTTATGATCGAGCCATACCCTTGACTGACAACCTTTTATAAGCTTATCTTCTGTCTTAGACTCTTCCGGAAAGTCCTTGAGAGACTTTCCAAGTTCGATCAGATATTCATATTTGTCCAGCCATTCATCATACATCGAGAATTCCTCAACAATGGCGTTTTCCGCTTCTATCAGTGTCATTTCCTTTACTATCGCCCGACCTGATCGGGCATCTTATATCAACATATCAATTGCTTTATTCAAGCATTTCACAAAATATTCAGCCTCTTGCATTGTATTGTAAGGCGCCAGAGATATTCTGAGCATACCTGTCACGCCGAATCTGTCCATCAGAGGCTCCGCACACATCTGTCCCGACCTCACAGCAATACCCATCTTATCAAGAATCAGAGCAAGATCTTCGTGATGGATTCCTTTCACAGTGAATGAGAAAAGAGGTATTTTTTCCTCTGATGTTCCACGGGGAACACCATAAAGTCTTATTCTCTCATCATTAATCAATATATTGAGAAGATAATCCTTTATACTATTGTTATATTCTTCTAAGTTATTATTATTCAATATATTAAGTAACTCGATAGCAGGTTTGAGAGTGGCTGCAGAAGCAAAATTCTGTGTACCGGCCTCATACTTCATCGGCAGCGGAGCGTATGTGGTGCCACTGAATTTCACTGTTCCCACCATTTCTCCACCCCCCATATATGGAGGCATATTCTCAAGCCACTTTTTCTTTCCATAAAGGACTCCGGTACCGGTAGCAGCATACAGCTTATGTCCTGAGAACACATAGAAGTCACAGTCCATATCCCTTACATCAACTTTGCAATGAACTGCGCCCTGAGCTCCATCCACGAGTACCGCCACTCCCTTTGAATGACACTTCTCTACAATATCCTTCACCGGATTGACTATTCCCAGGACATTGGATATATGTGTAACCGCCATTATTCTGGTCCTTCCGGTAATCAAAGAGTCCAGTTCATCTATAATAAGATGTCCGCTGTCATCTATCGGCAATACCTTGAGGATGGCTCCCTTCCTCCGGCACATCATCTGCCAGGGAACTATGTTTGAATGGTGCTCAGCCTCGGTCACAATAACCTCATCCCCCTCTTTGATATATGCTTCTCCAAAACAGAATGCAGCTAGATTCACCGATGCAGTTGTTCCGCTTGTGAATATTATTTCTTCCCTGAATTCAGCATTGATGAAATCCTTCACTGCATCCCTAGCCTGCTCGTAAGCCTGAGTAGCCTCATCAGCCAATCTATGCACGGCTCTATGAATATTCGCATTAGATTCACAGGTTATTCTGTTCCACTCATCGATCACACTCTGGGGACGCTGGCTGGTCGCAGCATTATCGAAATACACCAGATCCTTTCCATATATTTTTCTGGAAAGAACAGGAAACATATTTCTGATATCATCGACCAACATAATAAGTTATTTAGAACCTGCAAATTTAACAAAAACAATGTTTTCTTTTACAGATTATTATCATAATTTTGCAATAGTTACAAAAATCAGAGAAAATGATAGACTACATCAAAGGAAACATTACAGAACTCAATCCGACAGAGGTGATTCTGGAATGCTATGGAATCGGATACAGAATCCTTATTTCACTTCAGACATACGAAGGACTCAACGGAAAATCTGACGCGAAAGTATATATCCACCATTATATGAGAGAAGACGAAGAGCTCTACTATGGATTTGCCACCAAAGATGAACGCGAACTTTTCAGACTTCTTATTGGAGTATCTGGAATAGGAGCTTCAACATCCAGAATGATGCTCTCATCACTTACCTCAGACGAAATACGAAACGCAATTCTTGCAGAAGACCTGAACAAGATAAAAAGCATAAAGGGAATAGGAACAAAGAGCGCTCAAAGACTTATTCTTGAATTGAAGGACAAGGTTGCCAAAGGAGGAGGCAGCGACAATCCTGTACTATTCTCCCCTTCATCAAATCCTGCCGCAGACGAAGCTACTACAGCACTCGTTATGCTCGGATTTACCAAGGCAAATGTCAGCAAGGCTGTTTCTGCCGTTCTCAAAGAAAAGCCTTCTGCGAGTCTGGAAGAATTGATAAAATTAGCTTTGAAAAGATTATAAAAACAGAAGAAGGTGTTCCACGTGGAACACCTTCTTCTATATAAATATATATCTATCTTCCGAAATATACCAGAAGAACTGAGACATCTGCTGGAGAAACTCCTGAAATTCTCGAAGCCTGCGCAATCGTCCGTGGAGCATATTTCTTAAGTTTCTGACGGCATTCTATCGACAGACTTTCTACTTTATCAAAATCAAAATCCTCAGGAATAGTAAGATTTTCAAGTCTCATTATCTTATCAGCCATCTGCTGTTCTCTCTGGATATATCCTTTATATTTGATGGATATTTCACAAGAATCAAGAACTTCCCTCTTATAATTAGAAACTATTTTTTCATTCATACCCTCAGAATCCAGCTCCGAAATCGGATATTCAGTATTGAACTTAAGGATATATGAAGCATCCTTGAGTGAAATCTTGTCTGTACAATCTGAGAATTGTCCATTCAAAGATTCGTATGAACCATACTTTAAAAGATCAGAATATTCAACTTTGTCGGACAAAATACCATTCAAAGGAGATGCAAAAATAGATTCTATATCTATATTCGCTTTTAATAAGGTTCCACGTGGAACTTTATTAAATATATCATTCAATTTAACCTGAGGTCGGGAAACAAGATCAGAAATCCTCTTGCGCGAGTCTATAACAGAAGATGACACCGACTCAAGATAATCATTGACAACATCGGGCTTCAAAGAAGTCTTATCAAAAAAATCTATGAGTTCTGATGAAGAATCATATTTCCGCATCGTATAATCATAACGATATTTATCTGCAAGACCCGCCTCAAAAGACATCGGGGTAAGCCTGAAGTCAGCATTATCCTGCCTAAGAAGAGTCCTGTACTCAGCCCTGGAAGTAAACATTCTATAAGGCTCATCGACACCCTTTGTAATAAGGTCGTCAATCAGTACACCTATATAAGCCTGATCTCTCTTCAAGATGAAAGGATCTTTTCCTGCCACTTTCAGATGTGCATTCATACCTGCAATCAGACCCTGGGCCGCTGCTTCCTCATAACCTGTCGTCCCGTTTATCTGACCTGCAAAATAAAGATTCTCTATATTCTTAAGCTCAAGAGTAGGCTTCAACTGAGTAGGATCGAAATAGTCATACTCCACAGCGTAAGCCGGGCGGAAGACCTTGGCATTTTCAAGACCCTTGATTTTATGCAAAGCCTCCATCTGAATATTAAGCGGAAGAGATGATGAGAATCCCTGAAGATAATATTCATTAGTTCCCCTACCCTCCGGTTCGAGGAAAAGCTGATGCTCCGTCTTGTCTGCAAAAGTCCTCAGCTTATCTTCTATGCTCGGACAGTAACGAGGACCTATACCAGTGATCATTCCCGAGAACAAAGGCGAGTCAGCAAAACCGCTTCGAAGAATATCGTGAACTTCAGAGTTGGTATGAACAACAAAGCAAGGCATCTGAGGAGTTCCGTTCTGTGCTGTTGACAGAAACGGAAGATATGAGAATTTCTCCGGATTCTCATCACCATATTGATGAAGAAGTCCGGATGTATCGACAGACGAAATGTCTATACGAGGAGGAGTACCTGTCTTCATCCTGGCAGTGGTCACCCCCATAGAAACGAGCTGCTCTGTCAGACCGTGCGAAGGAAGTTCGCCGATCCTTCCACCTTCGAACATATTGCGTCCTATGAAAAGACGACCATCAAGGAAGGTTCCGGCAGTCAGAATAACCGTCTGAGAATTGAATATTGCACCGGTAGTCGTACGTACGCCCGAAATTTTTGAACCATCGAAAAGAAAACTGGTCACAGAATCTTGGTAAATATCTAATTTACAGGCACTTTCGAGTATTTTTCGCCAGTACAGTGAAAACTGAATTTTATCGCACTGAGCTCTTGGACTCCACATTGCCGGACCTTTAGACCTGTTCAGCATCCTGAACTGAAGTGTCGAAGCATCTGTAACTATTCCGGTATATCCTCCAAGGGCATCTATCTCTCGGACTATCTGACCTTTGGCAATTCCTCCTATAGCCGGATTACAGGACATCTGCGCAAATTTGTTCATATCCATAGATATGAGAAGAACAGAAGATCCCATACGCGAAGCTGCCATCGCTGCTTCACAGCCTGCGTGGCCTCCCCCGACTACAATGACATCATAGATTTTCTTCATATTACACAAGTTCCCTCAAAGAAAGATAATAATTCTCCTTACTTCTCATCTCTGCAATATCTTCCTCGCAATGATCATCATATCCGATGAGATGGAGAATACCGTGGACGATGACCCTGTTGAGTTCATCCTTGAACTCAGTTCCATATTCGATTGAATTTTCCCTTACAGAATCAACACTGATGAAAAGGTCACCGGAAAGTTTGTCTCCTTCACAATAATCAAAAGTAATTATATCTGTGAAATAGTCGTGCTGGAGATATTTCTGGTTCACATCCAATATATAATTGTCGGAACAGAATATAATGGATATGTCTCCGATGCGGCGGATCTCGCTCTCAGCCACAAGACGAAGCCACTTGTTTGTAGTGGTTTTTCCCTTGAAAACGAAGTCTGTATCCTCGAAATAGTAAGAAATCATATAAAATAATTTTCTGCAAATCTACAAAATGTACAAAAAGTTTGAAATAAAAAATATAATTTCTAACTTTACCGGGCAAAATGGAATATAAAAACTAACAATCAATATGGAAATCAAAAAATCAGAAAAGGCAAACTTGGAGAACAAAAAGCTCCTTTTCGTAGAGATCGGACTTGTAGTTTCCTTGGCTATCA
The DNA here is from genome assembly GCA_015060395.1 of Bacteroidales bacterium. GTDB lineage: Bacteria > Bacteroidota > Bacteroidia > Bacteroidales > UBA932 > Cryptobacteroides. The sequence continues at coordinate 2,225 of SUYP01000023.1, read as the reverse complement.
CATTCTTTGCATTTGAATGGACAAGTAAAGAGACAAAGGTGTCAACACTCGAAGACACTACAGAAGTAGTTCTTGAGGAAGAGATTATTCCTATCACACAGGAGACACCTCCACCTCCACCAGCAGCACCAAAGATTCCTATTCTTTCTGACCAGATCGACATCGTTGACGACGAGATCGAGCTCGATGACGATATGTTTATGAACCTTGAGGACGATGCAAGCCTCGGAGTTGAGATTATGGACTACGTTGAAGTAGAAGAGGAAGTTGTAGAAGAGGAGGCAATTCCATTCCAGTTGGTTGAGGAGAAGCCTTCATTCCAGGGCGGTGACGCTAACCAATTCTCAAAGTGGGTGAACCAGAGACTCGTTTATCCTGAGATTGCAAAGGAAAACGGTGTTCAGGGTCGTGTAACCCTCCAGTTTACAGTGGAGAAGGACGGTTCTGTAACTAAGGTTAAGGTTCTCCGTGGTGTTGACCCATCACTTGACAAGGAGGCTGTACGCGTTGTATCACAGTCACCTAAGTGGAAGCCAGGAAAGCAGAGAGACCGCGCGGTTCCTGTAACCTATACCTTCCCAGTTATATTCCAGTTGAGATAATTATTTGATTGTCAAATATATCCTTAAGGCCGACCAAACGATTTGATCGGCCTTAATTATTTAAAGGGATAATTATCATCCTTCACTTCGTTCAGGATCTATATAATAAATATATGGCAAAAATAACAGAAGAACAGCACAACGAAAGAGCGGTATTTGTCGGCGTAATCAAGCAGGGAGATGAAGAACGCCAGGTAATGGAATACCTCGACGAACTTGAGTTTCTTGCTGAGACAGCAGGAGCAATAGGCGTAAAGAAATTCATACAGAAAGTTGACAGACCTGACTCTAGAACATATATTAGAAGCGGTAAGCTGCAGGAAATAAAGGAATATATCGAGGAAAATGAAATAGAAGTAGTGATTTTCGATGATGAGCTCTCCCCTACTCAGCTCAGAAACATCGAGAGAGAACTCAATATCCGTATCCTCGACAGAACGAATCTGATTCTGGATATATTCGCTCAGAGAGCAAAGACTGCATACGCCAAGATGCAGGTGGAACTTGCTCAGTATCAATATCTTCTTCCACGACTTACCCGAATGTGGACCCATCTTGAAAGACAGAAGGGAGGTATTGGTATGAGAGGTCCGGGTGAGACCCAGATAGAGACTGACCGTCGAATCATACAGGATAAGATATCCAGATTGAAGGAGCAGCTGAAGAAGGTGGACAAGCAGATGGCTTCCCAGCGCGGAAACAGAGGTTCTTTGGTCCGTATTTCACTTGTGGGATATACAAACGTAGGTAAGAGTACCTTGATGAATCTGTTGGCTAAAAGCGACGTTTTTGCCGAAAACAAGCTGTTCGCTACATTGGACACCACAGTCCGCAAAGTTGTGATCGAAAATGTACCTTTCCTCCTCAGCGACACTGTAGGATTCATCAGAAAGCTTCCTCACCAGCTGGTGGAAGCCTTCAAGAGTACACTCGATGAGGTTCGCGAGGCTGATATCCTTATGCACGTGGTGGATATATCTCATCCTAATTTCGAGGAACATATCAAAGTTGTAGAAGAAACACTCAAGGATATCAAGGCTATAGATAAGCCTATATTCGTGGTATTCAATAAGATAGATGCATACAGATACGAGGAATACGATGAGTTTTCACTTGAGCCTAAACAGCAGATAAACTACACTCTCGAAGAGTTCAAGAACAGCTGGATAGCAAAGGAAAACACCCCTTGCATATTCATTTCCGCTAGAGAAAAGATAGGTATTGACAAGCTGCGTGGCGACCTCTACAAGATGGTCGCGGAAATCCACGCCGGACGATATCCTTTCGATAATTTCCTCTGGTAGAGCAGTATATTTTTTAATAAATAACTGAATAGGCAGAATGATTGAGATGACGTGCCACCTCGAGAGCGCTTAGCAAATAGCCCAGTGGGCTTTTGCAGCGAACAGCCTGCGGTAGCAGGAATAAAAGGGGGTGCCCGACCAAAGGGAGGGCGGGGGTCATCGGAATCATCTGCCTATTTGGTTATTAAAATCTGGTAATGTTGCCAAAAATGGTTGGTGACATTGAATAAAAAGAAAGGAAAGTAGGTAGAACCGCTGCACGTAGTTCGGACTACTTTCCTTTCTTTTTATTGTCCTCATTACGGAAGTAAAGATACCA
>SUYP01000022.1 GCA_015060395.1 Bacteroidales bacterium | reverse complement strand
CGGCTGATGCAAAGCCTGGCAAGATCAAGGTCGAGACTGAGTCTGGTCTTGCGCGCTCACCGTTCTCATACTACGACTTCTGCGGCGGTCTCATCACAGACTTCGACGGTCCGAACAACTCAAGCAGCACTCACGGCGTAGTGCCTCAGGGATGGAACTTCAGCGGTACTTACAGTTCTGAAGGCGGTATTATGGGCAACTACGTTGAGCTCAAGAGTGCCAATCCTCTTGATGCTGCCGGAGCTTGGAACGAGGACTTCAAGATTGACTTCTGGTGCGGTAGATGGGACGGTAACCCAATGGGTATTACAGAAGGTGCCGGTGTGCCTCTGTGCAATATCATCGACTTCAGCAACTGGCAGAATATGGCCCTCAAGTTTGAGCTTTACATTCCATCAAGCAATCCTTGGATGTCCGGTGCAATGCAGCTCATCTTCTGTAGCGCTGACAAGGCAGCCAACGATTCTTGGCAGAACAACACATTCCTTCATACATCAGCTACCGACGGTGGTCTCGACCTCTGCCGCGGACTCTATCGTCCTTGGGAGACTGCAGGCTCGTTCGACACAGGTGATAAGTGGATCACTGTGACTGTTCCTTTCTCTGAATTCACATACAATGCAGACGGTACAGCAGGTGCAGTTCCTCTTTCAAAGCCTGAGGATTTCGCGACATTCGTGATCTGGCCTTGGAGCGGTGGTGTCATGGGTGCAGAGTGTACTCCTATCTTCAGAATCGATAACCTCCGTGCAGTTCCTGCCAAATAATTTTAAATGGGAAAGATTATGAAAAATATATTCAGATATTCAATACTTCTTGCCCTCTGCTCTTTTGTAGGACTCGTCTCTTGTACTCGTGAAGAGATTTCTACAGACCAGTTCTCAGATGATGCAGTAGTGTTTGGTGCATTCGCTCCAAACCCGGTAGTCCGCGGAGCGGAACTCCGTATTATGGGTAGTAATCTTGACAGGATTGTCGAGGTGCAGATTCCTGGTTCCGAGCCAATTACTGAAATTGAGGTCATTTCATCAGGAAGAGTCAGCGAGATCCGCGTCGTGACTCCTGCTGCCGGTGCAGAGGATGCTTCCGTTACCGGTCCTGTAGTCATAACCGATAACGCCGGCAATACTTATCAGAGTATGGCCGAACTTACATTTACAGAAGGTATCGTCCTTGATTCATTCTCGCCGGCAAATGCAATGCCAGGTGACGAGGTGACTGTAAAGGGTGATTATCTCTATAATGTACAGCAGATCGTCCTCAACAACGGTGTATATGTTACAGGCGAGCAGATTACTGCGAAGAGCCGTCGCGAACTCAAGTTCATCGTTCCTTCGAATGCCGTTACAGGTCCTGTGACCATCGGTGATGTTGACGAGAACAACAATCCTGAGGGCCTTATCCCTAACAATGTTCCTTCGAAGGAGGAACTCGTCATCGGTGACCCTACAGTCAAGGCTGCTGACAGAGGAATGCTCAAGGCTGGTGCCGAGATCACAGTTCAGGGTACATACCTTGATATGATCGCAAAGGCTGCTTTCAGAGTAACCGCAGCAGATGGCACAGCAACAGATACAGAAGTAGACTTCGTTCTCGCTGAGGATAACAAGTCTGTAAAGGTTGTTCTTCCTGCAAGCGTTGTAGAGGGTGAGGTGGTTCTCACTTCATTCGCTGGCAAGGAGTTCAAGGCTGGTGCTTATACAACAGTAGTCCCTACAAATGTCGCTATTAAGGCTGAAAGCCGCTACAAGGCCGGTCTCAACGCTGTCGTTACAGGTAAGGACCTCGACCTCGTTACAGGTGCATCTCTCGCCGGTACAGCCCTTGAATATGCATTTGCCGACAATAAGATCACTTTCTCTATCCCTGCAGCTGCAGTTGACGGAACAGTTGTCCTCTCCCTTGCCAACGGCAAGACCGTAGAGACTGAGGCTATCGAGCTTGTGAAGCCTGTTATCACAGAGATGACTCCTCTCGAGCTCTATGCAGGTGATGAGAACATCACAGTGAAGGGAGATGACCTTGATCTTGTTGTTGCTGCTACTCTCGGCGGAAGAGATGCTGAGTTCGAGTATGCAAACGGTGAAGTTATCGTCAAGACTGCTCTTACATCTGTTTCAGGTAAGGTAGCTCTTACTCTTGAGAATGGTGTTACAGTAGAGTCTGCTGACGAGGTTAAGGTGAACTATCACTCTCTCGTTATCGTTACCGAAATGCCTGCAATGCAGCATATCGGACAGGAAGTTGTTCTCAAGGGTTCTAACTTCAGCCTCGTTGAGAACATCTTCATAGGTGAGACAAAGGTTACTCAGTACAGTCTCCGTACAGACGAAGAGGTGCGTTTCCTTATGCCTTGGTGCAAGGCTGGTATGTATAACCTCAACTTCCATCTCTTCAGCGGTGATGTAGAGACAGTGGCTACTCAGATCGAGGTAGGTCTCGAGCTTGACATCAAGACTATCTGGGAAGGTGAAGCTGCTCTCAACTGGAGCGGTATGTCCGATCTTTCTTGGGGCGGATATGACTGGAGCACAGTCAAGCCAGGTACTGTCCTTACTGCATACTTCAATCTTGACGAAGCTCAGACATACTGGCAGGTTCGCTTCGGTAACGGAAGCTGGGCCTCAATCCCATCTGGTCTTGAAGCTGCTCCAGGAGAAGGAAATATTCCGATGACTCCAGGAACGACATACTATGCTATCAAGCTTACAGCTGCCGATATCGATATGCTCGTAAATCAGGGCGGTCTCGTGATGACAGGTGCAAACTACACCCTCACCAAGCTCACCCTCACCTCTGAGATTTCTCAGGAGGCTACAATCTGGGAAGGTGAAGCGGACCCTCAGGGCTATGCTGTAAATCTTGAACTCGGAGGAGCTGACAATTCGGACTGGAGAAATGCAAACCTTCAGGTAGGTCAGACAATCAAGATCTACTTCAATCTGACTGATCCTTCTGCTTGGTCAGTTCAGGCATTCGATGCTCACTGGGGAGGCCAGATCAAGTTCTCGGATGCTGTCGGAACACAGTTCAATCAGAGCAATTGGGACGGATCGCTTGGCTATGTATCGTTTGTGGTAGATGAAGCCATTCAGGCTGCACTGACATCATCAGCAGGTTGGGGTGCTTCATTCATCCTTCAGGGTTCTGGTCTTATCTATACAAAGATTACTCTTCAGTAATACCTATATTTCCAATGGAGGCCTGACCGCCTCCATTGGAGCCAAATATGCGATTCTGTCTCTTTATGCTCAAGCGGATGTGACGATGAGGGAGGGTGAATCCGAAATAATGATGTTGCAGCACTATATGAAAAGGTTTTTATTTGGAATTTTAAGTCTTGGACTGCTTCTGGCAGGGTGTCAGGAGCCGGTTGACCCCGTTGTAGAAAAGGTCGCAGGACCGAAACTGGTTTCAAGCGATCCTGCAGACGGTGCCAAGGATCTGACAGGAGAGAAGCTCACGCTTGTGATGACTTTCGACCAGAATATCAAGTGTCCTTCTGCGCAGAGAGAAAAGATCACCGTGGACAATGGAGCAGTCATCGATAATGTCAATCCGAATATGGCTGAGCTGAAGATAGAGCTTTCATCCCTTGAAGGAGGCAAGACCTATTCGGTATATCTCCCGGCCGGTACGGTCCAGGGATATAAGACCGATCAGGATGGCTCTGACGAGATGCGTGTCTCATTCTCAATGAAATACATAGAGCCATACGTACCATCCGACCTGAATCCTGTCAAGACCCTTGTCAATCCGAATGCCTCCCAGCAGGCTAAGAATGTCTATAACTTCCTGCTCGAGCAGAGCGGAAAGAAGACTCTTTCCGGCGTGCAGTCGAGCCATTCCCACAAGAATGATTTCATAGATGCTGTCTATAATCATACAGGCAGGCATCCCGCCCTCGCAGGATATGATTTCCTCTTCCTCCAGTTCTCTCCGACTCCGGACAACTGGAGCTGGGTGCAGAACTACAATGACATTTCCGCACCGAAGGAGCAGTGGGCTGCAAACGGTCTTGTGAACTATATGTGGCATTGGAATGTGCCAAACAGCAAGGCGGACTGGGACAATGGCGTGAACAACTACAACTTCGACGGCTATGCCTTCTATTGCGACAAGACTTCCTTTGACATCAGGGAGGCTTTGAAGCCAGGTACCTGGCAGAATGACTTCATTATGAAGGATATCGAGGAAGTCGCAGGCTATCTCCAGCTTCTTGAAGATGAGAATATTCCGGTGATATGGCGTCCTCTTCACGAGGCTGCCGGCAATTATGACCTTTATGGCCCTAATGGAGCGTGGTTCTGGTGGGGACGAAACGGTGCAGAGCCTTGCAAGCAGCTCTGGAGACTTCTCTATGACCAGCTGGTGAATGTCTATGGCCTTGACAACCTTATCTGGGTATGGACGGTGGATGTTACCAAGGGAGCTGAGGACCAGTATCTCGACTGGTATCCGGGAGACGAATATGTTGACATCCTCGGAGTGGATATATATGAGGCCAATACAGATGCGAAGACCCGTCAGTATCAGGCACTTGTGGATCTGACCAAGGGTAAGAAGCTTGTAACTGTTAGCGAGTGCGGCAATATTCCTGACCCAGCAAAATGTATGGAAGCTGGCAACAAGTGGTCGTGGTTTATGGTTTGGTGCAATTCCGACAGCAACGGAAACATAGTACTGACTCCGTCCGACAACAATTTCAAGCTCAATACTTCGGATTACTGGAAACAGGTGATGTCCAGTCCATACGTGATGACCCGCGAAGATATGCCGTCCTTGAAGTAAACTGTCATTTCGACCGAACGAAGTGAGTGGAGAAATCTAAAACTATGAGAAAAATTTTATACATACTTTCGACCCTTATTCTGGCTATTTCCTGTGGCCCCGAAAATCCAGAGCAGCCGGAGATCGTGAAACTGTCCGTTGACAAGACCTCATTGGAATTCACCGCTGAAGGCGGCGAACAGACTATTACGGTGACTGCTTCCGAGTCATTGTACCTTGTTCCCGGAGATAACTGGATTTCGGCCAGGAAAGGGGCGAAGAGTGCTGACCATAAGACCGTTGTCACGGTTATCGTACAGAATAACACCGTCGCCAAGGAGCGTCATACGAGGCTTTCTGTCGTTGCCGGTGATGAGAAGATGTATGTCGAGATATCACAGGAAGCAGGAGAGGACACCGGAGGTAACGGTGGTGATGGTGGCCAGGGAGGTTCCTGGACTGTTCCTGAAAACAACGGCAACCTTGCCTGGCAGTTCGCTGAACGTCTCGGCATAGGCTGGAATATGGGCAATCATTTCGATGCGCATAACAATGGAGTCTCAGGCGAGACCTTCTGGGGCAATCCCAAGGCTACTCAGGCTACTTTCACCAAGGTGAAGGCGGCAGGATTCAATACCGTACGTATTCCGGTGACCTGGGTCGGACATATAGGCCCGGCTCCTGACTATAAGATAGAAGACGCCTGGCTTGACAGAGTTGCCGAGGTCGTGGGATATGCCGAGGCAGCCGGCCTTAATGCTATAATCAATATGCATCACGACGGAGCTGACAGCCAGTTCTGGCTTGATATCAAGACAGCTGCGAAGAATCCGGATGTCCAGAAGCAGATCCTTGAGCAGGTCGGAGCGATGTGGGGACAGATTGCCGACAAGTTCAAGGATAAGGGTGACTTCCTTATCTTCGAGGCTTTCAATGAAATCCACGACGGAGGCTGGGGCTGGGGTGCCAACCGTAACGACGGCGGCAAGCAGTACAAGTGTCTGAACGAGTGGAATCAGGCATTCGTGAATGCCGTGCGTGCCTCCGGAGGACAGAATGCAGACAGAATCCTCGGTATTCCTGCATATTGCACCAATGTGGATATTTCCCTGGAGTCTTTCGTTATGCCTGAGGATACGGCAAAGGACCGTCTGATGATGTCTGTCCATTGTTATGACCCTTACGATTATACTCTTGCTGCCAAGAAATCGGAATGGGGCCATACGGCAGAGTCCTCAAAGAAAGTGAATGGAGACAATGAATCAGACCTCAGGAAGGTGTTTGAAAAGATTTATAAGAATTATATATCCAAGGGCATTCCTGTATATATGGGCGAATTCGGCTGTGTCAACCGTGCCTCTGCACGCGAGCAGGCCTTCCAGCAGTATTACCTTAAGTATTATGCCAAGCTGTCCAAGACCTACGGAGTTCCTTCCATCATCTGGGACAACGGTGCCAAGGGAGCCGGAGAAGAACGCCACGCATTCATCAACCACGGCACCGGAGCATACTGCTCGACTGAAGCCAAGGCCGCGATCGAGGCTCTCGTGAGCTCCTACACCAATGCCCTTACCATTGACGATGTCTATCGTAACGCCCCGAAGTAACAATAACTATAACCATATATGATTATGAAAGCTATACTAAAACCTGTTTTGATGATGGCGGCATCAGCTGCTCTCATATCGTGCGGCTCATCCGAGTCTGCACCTGTTACTCCTGCCGATGCTCTTCTCGACCGTCTTGAGGCTCTGGTTGAGCAGGGCAAGATTATGTACGGCCATCAGGACTCCTATATGTACGGCCATTCGTGGAAACTGGAAGATGATGCATCTGATTTTTCCAGGTCTGATGTTCATTCTGTAAGCGGCAGATATCCGGCAGTCTTCGGAATGGACCTCGGTGGCATCGAGATGGGCTGGTCACACAACCTTGACAAGAATGATTTCGACAATATGCGTGCCTCTGCCGTGGCTCATCACGAGCGCGGTGGTATCGTCACTTGCTCCTGGCATCCACGCAATCCTCTCACAGGAGGTGATGCTTGGGATGTTACATCGGACCAGGTGGTGGCTTCCATCCTCCCTGGCGGCGAGAAGCACGAATACTTTATGGGCTGGCTTGCAAAGGCTGCCGATTTCCTCGGATCCATCAAGACTGCCGACGGCGAAGTCGTGCCTGTAATCTGGAGACCTTGGCACGAGCATACAGGAAGCTGGTTCTGGTGGGGACAGAGACTTTGTACTACAGAGCAGTACAAGGCTCTCTGGCAGATGACATACGATTATATGGTGAAGGAGCGCGGCCTGGGCAACCTCGTATGGTCATATTCTCCTGGTGCAGGTGAACTTTCTTCTGCCGAGGTGTACGGCGAGAGATATCCGGGTGATGAAATCATCGATATGGTAGGCTTTGACTGCTATTGCGGAACCGATTATGAAAGATATACCAACAGTATGAAGAATGCCCTTGACATCACCAAGGCTTTTGCAGAAGAGCACGGAAAGCTGATGGCCATCACAGAGACAGGACACGAGGGCTTGAAGAATCCGAAATGGTGGACAGAGGTGCTTTATCCTGTGATGATGGACTACCCTGTCTCGTATGTACTCACTTGGAGAAATGCCTGCGACGACGATATGCAGCACCATTTCTATGCTCCGTTCCCTGGTCAGGAGTCGGCAGAAGACTTCAAGGCCTTTGCAGAACTTGAGAATATCGTAATGCTTTAATACAGAAATAAATACATCACAATATGACATTCAATGAAAGACTGGAGTGGCTGAAGGCACAGCACGAAGCCCTCATCACAAAGAAGAACGAGCCTATCGAAGGTAACGGTGTTTATGAGCGTTATGCGAATCCTATCCTTACGGGTGACCACGCTCCGCTTTTCTGGCGCTATGACCTCAATGAGCAGACCAATCCTTATCTGATGGAGCGTTTCGGCGTGCACGCTGCATTCAACTCCGGAGCCATCAAGTGGAACGGAAAATATGTCCTTGTAGTACGTGTCGAGGGAGCTGACCGCAAGTCCTTCTTTGCAGTGGCTGAAAGCCCTAACGGAGTGGACAACTTCCGTTTCTGGGATCGTCCTATCACTTTGCCTGAGTATGGCGAGCCTGCGACAAATGTCTATGATATGCGTCTGACAGCTCACGAAGACGGCTGGATCTATGGTATCTTCTGTGTGGAACGCAAGGATCCTGATGCAGCACCTGGGGATCTGTCTTCTGCAGTTGCCGCAGCAGGTGTGGCACGAACAAAGGACCTTGTCAACTGGGAGCGCCTTCCGGATATGGAATCCAAGTCACAGCAGCGCAACGTTGTGCTTCACCCTGAGTTCGTGGACGGCAAATATGCCCTCTACACACGTCCTCAGGATGGATTCATCGATGCGGGCAACGGCGGTGGCATCGGCTGGGCACTGGTTGACAGTATGGAAAAAGTGGTCATCACAGAAGAGAAGATCATCAACCACCGTTTCTATCACACCATCAAGGAGTGCAAGAACGGAGAAGGCCCGCATCCGATCAAGACTGACCGCGGATGGCTGCACCTTGCTCACGGAGTACGCGGCTGCGCTTCAGGTCTTCGTTATGTCCTTTATATGTATATGACATCGCTCGAGGATCCTACAAAGGTGATTGCAGAGCCTGCAGGCTTCTTTATGGTTCCTGAGGGATGGGAATATATAGGTGACGTGATGAACGTGCTCTTCACCAACGGCTGGATTGCAGACGAGGATGGCAAGGTATTCATCTACTATGCTTCAAGCGACACCCGTATGCACGTCGCCACATCTACCATTGACCGCCTCGTGGACTACTGTATGAACACCGAGCCTGACGCATTCACAACCGGCGAGACAGTCAAGCGCCTTAACAGACTGATTGATAAGAATTTGAAATAAGAGAAGTGCCATCCTTATATCAGTCTTTTGAGCGAAGCGATAGCAAGTCCCTTCCCCGAGGGAAGGGATTTAGGGATGGGGTAACGTAAATATATTTTCATATTTGGTACGACCTTGAAAGATGATATAAGTTATTTGCACTTTGATAAATGTAATAATATTGAAAATATGAAATTATTAGAAAAAATAGGCTACGGCTTCGGTGATATGTCCTCATCGATGTTCTGGAAGCTCTTTTCATACTTCCTTCCATTCTTCTACTCCAATGTCTTCGGCCTCAGCCTGGCCGATGCCGGCATACTGATGCTCGTGACCCGTATCTGGGACGCTGTATCTGACCCTATGATGGGAATAATCGCAGACCGTACAAAGACCCGTTGGGGCAAGTATCGTCCGTATCTGCTTTTCTTCTCACTTCCTTTCGCAGTCTGCGGAGTACTCCTTTTCACAACTCCGGAGAACGGCAAGACCCTCTGGGCATATATCACGTATATCTGTATGATGACAGTATATACCGGTATCAATGTGCCTTACGGATCGCTTCTCAACGTGATGACAGCGGATTCTGATGAAAAATCAGTGCTTTCTTCATACAGGATGTTCTTTGCTTACGGCGGTAGCTTCATCGCTCTTTTTGCGTGGGAACCTCTCTGCAATATGTTCGACAAGGCACGCGTGGTAGCTGAAGATGCAGCCGGCGGACTTGCTTCCATCTCGACCAGCCCTGAGGCTTGGCAGAAGGCAATGATCGTCATCGCTTCCTGCTGCTTCATCCTCTTTGTGCTCAGCTTCCTTCTCACAAAGGAGCACGTAAAGAGCGAGTCAACCGTATCGGTGGGCCAGGACCTCAAGCTTCTGCTCAAGAACAAGCCTTGGTGGCTCCTTATAGGCGCGGCCCTTGCTTCAAACCTCTTCAACACCGTCCGTGGTACCACAACTGCATATTTCTTCGCAGACTATATCCAGAAGACCGTGGAAATGGCTCCGCAGTTGGCTTTCCTTGTTTCTGCCGGCATTTTCCTCTCGATAGGAGAGATTTCCAATATGGTGGGAGTGGTTCTTGCCGTTCCGATGTCAAAGAATCTCGGAAAGAAATCCACCTACATCATCTCGATGGCAGTCCTTATCGGCCTGAGCATCGCATTCTTCTTCCTTCCTGCCACTACAGGCGGATATTGGACTATGCTCGTATTCCAGGTTGTCATCTCCATCTTCACAGGTGTGATATCTCCTCTTGTATGGAGTATGTATGCCGATGTGGCTGACTACTCGGAGCTTAAGGACGGAACCGCATCGACCGGTCTCATCTTCTCTTCTGCATCTATGGCACAGAAGTTCGGTGGTGCATTCGGAGGCTCTGCAGTTATGTGGATGCTTGCTGCTTTCGGATACAATACCGTTGCAGGTGCGGTCCAGACAGAGACAGCCATCCTCGGTCTTCGTATCCTTATGAGCTGGGTGCCTGCAGCTGTAGCGGCTCTCTCCATCCTTGTAGTATGGTTCTATCCTCTGACAAAGAAGAAGATGGAAGGCGTTCAGGCAGAACTCGCTGTAAAGAGAGGATTCCAAGTCGTTGAGTAATAAATAGTTACTTCATCTGCGTGCCGTGCAAAGGGGAACACGTAGATGAAGTAAGTTGCTGATATATAGGAGTTTACATATATCGAAAATATGAGGAGAATATTTGTTGTTGCGGCTTTGGCTGCATTGATTATGTCCTGCTCACAGCAGGCTCCGAAAGTGGAGCATCTGCGTGTCGAGGGGACCGCACTGATGAACGAGTCGGGCGATACTGTGGAACTCAAGGGAATGAGTTTCGGATGGAATGTACTCTGGCCACGTTTTTATAATGCTCAGGCCGTGAAGCACGTCGTCAAGGACTGGGATGCCGAACTGGTACGAGCAGCCATCGGAGTCGAAATCGATGACGATGAGTGCCAGGTCGAGAATTATCTGAAGAACCCAGAGTTCGGCAAACAGTGCGCCTGCACCATCGTCGATGCGGCTATCGAGAACGGAGTATATGTATTGGTGGACTGGCACGCTCACGGCCTTCATACCGAGGCTGCCGTGGAGTTCTTTACATATATGGCCACAAAGTATAAAGGGGTTCCTAACGTGATTTATGAGATATGGAACGAACCTTCATATAAGGACCATATCAACCAGATCGACTATACCTGGGCTGAGATCAAGGAGTATTCTGAGACCGTCATCGCTGCAATCCGTGCCATTGAGAAGGATGCCGTGATAATAGTCGGAACTCCACGCTGGTCGCAGAATGTTGATGATGCCGCCAATGATCCTATCCTGGGATATGACAATCTTATGTACACCCTTCATTTCTATGCCGGAACCCACAAGGAATGGCTCCGTCAGAAGGGTGACTATGCAATCTCAAAGGGACTGGCTCTCTTCGTGACCGAGTGCGGCGGTATGAATGCCGACGGTCAGGGACCGATTGATGTCGAGTCAACCGAGGCCTGGATCGAGTGGATGGATGAGAACGACATCAGCTATGCGTTCTGGTCTATCTCAGACAAGGAGGAGACCTGCTCGATGCTTCTTCCTTCAGCACCGTCTGAAGGACCTTGGGCAGATACCGACCTCAGACCGTGGGGCAGATTCGTAAAGGAACAGCTGTGATATTCAGGCACACTGCAAATGTCACAGCCGCTGAGACTTGTAATCTTATATAATGCATTGATAATGAAAAGAATAATATCAATATTAGCTACAGCTTTATGCGTATTGACTGCATCGGCTCAGATACGCATCGCAACACCGGGCACCGAACTTATCCTGAAGGCTGATGTCGGTGCTGAACCTCAGATCCAGTATTTCGGTGAAAGACTCTCGGATACTGACGTGGCCAATCTTCAGGCTGCCGGCGTACCGAATCACAATGCATACCCTGCATACGGCCTCTGGTGTGCTTCAGAAGCATCTCTGGGCGTAACTCATAGTGACGGCAATATGTCCACAGTACTGAGGGTCGAGTCTGTCACTCAGACAGATGAGCCGACAGCCAAGGTGACCCGCATAAAGATGAAGGATACTGTATATCCTTTCTATGTCACATTATGCTATCGCGCATATCAGGATGTGGATATGATCGAGACCTGGACAGAGATCGAGAATCTGGAGAAGAAACCTGTGGTGCTGACACGCTTCGATTCAGGATATCTTCCTTTACGTGCCGGAGATGTGTGGATAAGCCATCTTCACGGCACCTGGGCAGCTGAAGGACTTCTGGTGCAGGAGCCTCTTGACAGAGGAATGAGGGTCATCAAGAACAAGGACGGAGCACGCAATTCGCATACTGACCATTCTGAAGTGATGTTCTCTCTTGACGGAAAGCCTCAGGAGAATACAGGACGCGTGATCGGAGCTGCCCTCTGCTACAGCGGCAACTATGAAATCCGTGTCGATACAAAGGACACCGATTATCACGAATTCTACGCCGGAATAAATCCAGATAATTCGGCATATAACCTCGCTGCCAAGGAAATCTTCAAGACTCCGGAACTGGCTCTGACATTCTCTGATGAGGGTCTCAGCGGAGCCAGCCGCAATTTCCACAGATGGGGACGCAAATACAAGCTGGCTCACGGTGACAAGGAGCGCAAGATCCTTCTTAACAGCTGGGAAGGTGTCTATTTCGACATCAATGAGCCTGGAATGGACCAGATGATGGCCGATATAGCATCTATGGGCGGAGAACTCTTCGTGATGGATGACGGATGGTTCGGCGTGAAATATCCTCGTCTTACCGACAATTGTGCTCTCGGAGACTGGGAAGTTGACCGTAATAAGCTTCCTAACGGCATCGGCTGGCTCGTGGAACAGGCTCACAAGCACGGCATCAAGTTCGGTATCTGGATCGAACCTGAAATGACCAACACCACCAGCGAACTCTATGAGAAGCATCCGGAATGGGTGATCAAGGCTCCTGAGCGCGAGGTAGTAAAGGGCCGTGGAGGTACTCAGCTCGTGCTCGATCTGGGCAATCCTGAGGTACAGGATTTCGTTTTCGGTATAGTGGATGATCTCCTGTCAGAGAATCCTGAGATAGACTATATCAAGTGGGATGCGAATATGCCTATATCCAACCACGGCTCTCAGTATCTTTCCAAGGATAAGCAGAGCCATCTTTATATCGAGTATCACAGAGGCTTTGCAGCGGTATGCGACAGGATCCGCGCTGCATATCCTGATGTGACCATCCAGGCCTGTGCATCCGGTGGCGGACGTGCCAACTGGGGTGTCCTCCCTTGGTTCGATGAATTCTGGGTGAGCGATAACACCGATGCCCTCCAGCGTATATATATGCAGTGGGGTACATCATATTTCTTCCCTGCCATAGCTATGGCATCGCATATCAGCGCTACTCCGAACCATACCGTATTCCGCACCACATCGATCAAATACCGTATCGACGTGGCGATGAGCGGCCGTCTCGGAATGGAGATCCAGCCGAAGAATATGACTGAGGAGGAAAAGGCTCTCTGCCGCAAGGCCATTTCAGAATACAAGGAGATCCGTCCTGTGGTGCAGTTCGGTGACATTTACCGCCTTGTCTCTCCGTATGACAGCCATAATATGGCGTCGATGATGTATGTATCTCCGGAGAAGGATGGGGCTGTATTCTATTGGTGGAAGACCGAGACATTCTATGATGACCACCTCCCACGCGTGAAGATGGCCGGACTCGACCCATCAAAGACCTACAAGGTGCGCGAGCTCAACCGTATCGACAATGTGCCGCTCCCATACGAAGGCCTTTCATTCACCGGAAAATTCCTGATGGAGAACGGTCTGGAGATACCTCTCAAGCATAAGGTGGACTACCATAAGCAGGACGACTGGAGCAGCCGCGTGCTCTACCTGGTGGCAGAATAGTCCCTGATAATCAGATAATTACGTAAAATGCCTGCTGCACTATGACAGCAGGCATCAGAATAAACAATTGAACATCAGTGGTTTGTGTGCCACGGTTTTGATATGAAACAGACATTCGGATATTTTGATGACGCGAATCGCGAATATGTGATTACTGACCCGAAGACCCCCTGGCCTTGGATCAACTACCTCGGCAATGAGGATTTCTTTTCATTGATATCTAACACGGCAGGAGGATATTCCTTCTACAAGGACGCGAAGTTCCGCCGCATTACACGCTATCGCTATAACAATGTCCCTATGGACAATGGCGGAAGGTATTTCTATATCAATGACGGCGGAACCGTGTGGTCGCCTGGATGGAAGCCTTGCAAGACTCCGCTGGATTTCTATGAGTGTCGCCACGGAATGAGCTATACGCGCATTACCGGAGCTAAGGACGGTCTGGAGGCAAGTGTGCTCTTTTTCGTTCCGCTTGGAGTGTGGGGAGAAGTGCAGAAGATGACCCTGCGCAATACTTCTTCCGAGGCGAAGAAGTTCAAGTTATTCTCTTTTGCAGAGTGGTGCCTTTGGAATGCCGCGACGGATATGGAGAATTTCCAGCGCAACTTCTCGACCGGAGAGGTAGAGGTGGACGGTTCTGTGATATATCACAAGACGGAGTATAAGGAACGTCGCAATCACTATGCATTCTACAGCGTAAATGCTCCGATTGATGGTTTTGATACTGACAGGGAGACTTTCATCGGTCTGTACAACGAATTCCGCGATCCTCAGAATGTGCTTGCCGGAACTGCAGGCAACAGCATTGCCCACGGATGGAGTCCTATTGCTTCACATTATATCGAAGTGGAACTCCAGCCAGGCGAGAGCAAGGATTATATTTTCCTTCTCGGATATGTGGAAAATGCTCAGGATGAGAAATTTGTGCCTCAGGCCGAGCCGGGACTGCTTCACAGCGGAAGCTCGCCGATAATCAACAAGGCCAAGGCTCGTGCTATGATCGCATCTCTGGATACGACAGTGAAGGTTGATGCTGCATTCGCTCAGCTGAATGCGTACTGGGACAGCCTGCTTGACATATTCTCAGTGAAGAGTCCGGAGGAGAAGCTCGACAGGATGGTGAATATATGGAATCAGTACCAGTGTATGGTCACATTCAATATGTCCCGTTCGGCTTCGTTCTTCGAGAGCGGAATCGGCCGTGGAATGGGCTTCCGCGACTCGAATCAGGACCTTGTGGGATTCGTGCATCAGATCCCGGAAAGGGCGCGCGAGCGCATCATTGACATAGCATCGACACAGTTCCCTGACGGAGGCTGCTACCATCAGTATCAGCCGCTTACAAAGAGGGGTAACAACGATATCGGAGGCGGATTCAATGACGATCCGATGTGGCTTATCTTCGGAACGGTTGCATATATCAAGGAGACTGGCGATTTCAGCATACTTGACGAGCCGGTGCCGTTCGATAACGAGCCGGGTTCGGAGGTGTCTCTGATGGAACATCTGCGCATTTCATTCGACCACGTGGTGAACAATCTCGGACCGCATCTCCTTCCGCTCATAGGACGTGCCGACTGGAACGACTGTCTGAACCTGAACTGCTTCTCCTGGGATCCGAACGAGTCTTTCCAGACTACGGAGAACAAGACGGAAGGGTCTAAGGCTGAGTCACTTATGATTGCAGGTCTTTTCGTGGTATGCGGACGTGACTATGTCGAGCTCTGTCGTGAAAGAGGGCTTCAGGCCGAGGCTGACAGGGCGCAGAAGTTCATTTACGATATGGTCGAGGCTGTGAAGAAGCACGGCTGGGACGGGGAGTGGTACCTCCGTGCATACGACTATTTCGGACATAAGGTGGGTTCTCACGAGAATGAGGAGGGCCAGATCTTCATCGAGTCGCAGGGCTGGTGCTCAATGGCTGGAATCGGCCTCGAAGAGGGAATGGTGCAGAAGGCACTTGACTCTGTGAAGGAACGTCTTGACTGCGAGCACGGCATAGTGCTGAACAATCCTGGATTCACGAAGTATTTCGTAGAGTATGGTGAAATATCCTCATACCCAGCCGGTTACAAGGAGAATGCTGGCATCTTCTGCCACAACAATCCTTGGGTGATCATAGGCGAGACCGTCCTCGGACGTGGAGACTATGCCTGGGATTATTTCCGCAAGATATGTCCTTCATACACCGAGGAGAACAGCGCTCTTCACAAGGTCGAGCCATACGTTTATTCTCAGATGATCGCCGGCAAGGATGCAGCCCGTCCGGGCGAGGCCAAGAACAGCTGGCTCACCGGAACCGCTGCCTGGAACTGGTATGCCATCACCCAGTATATTCTGGGTATAAAGCCTGCATACAACGGCCTGGAGATCGATCCTTGCATCTGTTCGCAGTGGAAGGAATATACCGTAAGACGCCGTTTCCGCGGATCCGTTTACGAAATCACTGTCAAGAATCCTGACGGAGTCTGCAAAGGCGTACGTGAAATCACTCTCGACGGCCAGCCTCTCTGCGGCAATATAGTTCCTTGCATACCTGGAGAGCACAAAGTGACCGTAATTCTGGGTTGATATAACTGAAAGTGCCCTTGATTACCGTCCGGAGGATGGCAGATATCTCTCTGATAATCAGAGTGTTGCGCAAGATGCCTGCTGTATATATGTAGCAGGCATCTTGCGTAATGTGCTGACAGTTAACACTATATGCGTCATCGTCATTTCAAGTGTGGCCGCTGAGATATACAGGATTCAGTGATTTTTAGTAAATTTGGGGGTTGGGAAGATTTTTCGACAGAGATGACAAGGGCATTGACTATGATTGTAATGTATATGCGTAAAATATTTGCATTCCTGTTTCTGACCATCGGAGTGTTGGCCTGTACTCCTCAGGAGCTGCCGCCTGAAGATGATAGGACCCCTGATGTGGAGACACCCGCACCGGACCAGAAGCCGGACCAGGAACCTGATCCCGAGCCGGACCCGGAGCCCGAACCGCTTCCTGCGTTTGAATCTTCGTATGAAGCTGTCGCCAATATGGGTGTAGGATGGAATCTGGGCAATACGCTTGAAACCTTGTGGTCCGGAAATACCGACGGGCGCGACTGGAAAGCCTGGGAGACCGGGTGGGGGCAGGCTGTTACCAAGCCGGAGCTGATGACGATGATGAGGGATGCCGGATTCGGAGCCATCCGTGTGCCGGTGTCCTGGGGCGTGCATACGGATGCGGACGGGAAGGTCTATGATGAGTGGATGAACCGTGTGCAAGAGGTCGTGGATTATGTCTTGAATGCCGGAATGTACTGCATAATCAATGTCCATCACGATACCGGTGCAGACGAGGAACTGGCCTGGCTGGTGGCATCTGCAGAGGGCTATGCAAGAGAAAGGCTGAGATATGAGAGCTTGTGGAGGCAGATAGCAGAAAGATTCAAAAACTACGACCAGCGTCTTCTTTTCGAATCTTTCAATGAGATGCTTGATGAGGCCCGGTCGTGGTGTTTTGCCTCATTTGGAGTAGGCTACGATGCTTCAATGGCGGCCGAGGCATATAAGGCCATCAATGACTATGCGCAGAGCTTTGTCGATGTCGTGCGTGCCACCGGAGGGAATAACGCTGTCAGAAACCTCATCGTGAATACATACGGTGCCTGCAGTGGAGCCGGCAGCTGGAATCCTCATCTTCAGGATCCGATAAAGTATATGAAGATGCCTTCGGACAAGGTGGATGACCATATTCTTTTTCAGGTCCATTCTTATCCGGACATCGATGATCTGGCGGCTATGGAGAGGGAAATGACCAGGATGATGGATGACCTCGAAACATATCTGGTGCCGCTCGGCGGTCCTGTCATAGTCGGAGAGTGGGGCACGTTCAGCGAGAATCCGTCTTTGGATGATTATTGCAATTATGCCCGCTGGTTCGTGAGCGAATGCAAACGGCGCGGCATCGGCACTTTCCATTGGATGAGCATATCCGACGGTATGTGCAGGTCGATTCCTTGCTTCAGTTCTCCTGAAATAGCCGAGGCCATTGTCAAAGGCTATCACGGAGACGGATTTGACCCGATGATACCTGTTATCGAAGATTTCAATGTCTCTTACAAGGTGACTTACAACCAGCTCTGGTCTGAGCTTAATCTCACTTCTTCTTCGGTGAATCTTGATGATTATCAAGGGATTGCCTTCGAACTTTCGGAGGCTCCGTCGAAGGGATATCTTCACGTCAAGGTTTATGGTGAAGAGGATGGCAAGGAACAATATACCGGATTTTCCGAAGCTTCCGCATCAGTTACCTTCGACAGATCTGTTCTCGGTTCCAAGGCAAGCAGGGTCACTCTCCAGTGCCTGCAGGAGGGCGGTTATTCCGTTCTTCTTGAAAAAGTATCCCTGATCAGAAACGACGGTACCATAGTAAGCTGCACTCCTTCCGTATTCTGGGGCTGCGAGATGGAGGTTGTGATCGGTTGAGACCTCGGCAGCCATAAAAGAAAAAAGCCGCCTTGTGCACAAGGACGACTGCATATAATAGAACCCCGTCGGGTGATTTCTTTGTTATGGCTCAGCGATTTCATCGCTGGCCAAAATTTAAGTCAGCATTTCTGCTGACTCTTTTGGAGCGGAAAACGAGACTCGAACTCGCGACCCTAACCTTGGCAAGGTTATGCTCTACCAACTGAGCTATTTCCGCATATCCCATTCTTTTCGTTTGGGATTGCAAAGGTACGCATATTTTTTAAACTTCCAAACTTTTTGATGAAATTTTTACAAAAATATGTTGATGACGCATTATTATAAGAACAAAAAGAGAGATTTTCGTGCTTGCAGTGATCAAAAAATGCTTGAAAGCACGGAGATATCGTGTGCTGTGCTTTCAAAAATATTTGGATGGGAATTATGCGTATTCTCTTAAAATCATTATATTTGTAAGGAGTTGCTTCTGCAGCTCGTGAAATTCTAATGACCAATGCTATGAAAACCAGGTTCATTCTTTTGACATTGGTGGTGGCGATGCTGTCGTCAGTGTCTCTTTTTGCGCAGGATCAGCGCAATGCGACCCAGTATCAATATGACCGCTATGACGGTCAGTGGCCAGCGGGAGAGGGAATCCTGTATTCCTACAAGGACGGACTCATAATCGGCACCTTCAGCAACGGCAAGGCTGAAGGTAAGTGTGTATGCTACAAGCCTAACGGTGAAGTCTATTGGGGGGATTTCCGGAAAGGCAAGGCTACGGGCAACGGACGTATTTATAGGGATAACGGAATTGTGATGTCCGGACAATACAAGAACGGAAAGTATCACGGTCTTGACACTCTCTACCGGTCGAACGGAACTGTCTTTGTCGGTAAATACAGGAAGGGCAAGCTTAAGGGAAGGATTGCTGACATCAAGGATGAGGCTTCTCTGGCGGCCTGTCCGAAGCCGGAATATCCTCGTATGGATTTCAAAAGAAAGCAGGAGGATTTCCTCAAGGAGCTTGAGCTTATATGGGAAGAAAGGAACATTCATCTGAGAGAAAAGGCGGGTCTGATAAGTCCTAGATTCCAGGGAGGAGGAGTCAATGATTTCGCCCTTTGGGTAAATTCCAAGGTGGAATATCCTGAGTCTCTGTCACTTGGAGATGTCTCAAGGATGGTTATCGTAGAGTTTACGGTTATGAAGGATGGCTCTGTTGGTGATGTCCACGCATTGTTCGGCTCTAACCCTGTCCTCAATGATGCGGCAGTGAAAGCTGTAAGCGGATCTCCTCGCTGGGTGCCTGGAGAGCACAAGGGAGAGAAGAGGGATGTGAGAATGACCGTACCTGTAGTATTCAACAATGAATAGATATGAAAAGGTAAGAAACTGTTTATAATGAATAAAAACTGCTATCTTTGCAGGTTCAGACATCTGTTGGTCTGAGCATTGCAGGATAGCGTTTTTTTATCCCGAGTATTGGCGAGGGACCTATATAAAGAATATGAGCAAGGAAATATTGGACAGCATTGCGGACAAGGAATATGAACACGGCTTTGTTACGGATGTAGAGCAGGAGTTCATACCGAAAGGTCTCAATGAAGATATAATACGCCTGATATCGGCAAAGAAGGATGAGCCGGAGTGGATGCTTGAGTTCCGTCTGGAGGCATTCCGCCGCTGGCAGAAGATGCCTTTGCCGAAATGGGCGCATCTCGACATTCCTGAGATAGATTTTCAGGATATAATCTATTATGCGGCTCCGAAGAAGGATGCTGACCGTCCGAAGGAGATAGATCCGGAGCTGGAGAAGACCTTCGATAAGCTGGGAATTCCTCTTCACGAGAGGGCGGCTTTGGCAGGCGTTGCTGTGGATGCTGTATTTGATTCAGTATCAGTGACTACGACGTTCCGTGCGGCTCTGGCGGAGAAGGGTATAATATTCTGTTCGTTCTCTGAGGCGGTGAAGGAGCATCCTGATCTGGTGAGAAAGTATCTGGCTTCTGTGGTGCCTGTGGGTGACAATTTCTATGCGGCTTTGAATTCAGCTGTGTTCAGTGACGGCTCTTTCGTATATATTCCGAAAGGGGTACGCTGTCCGATGGAACTTTCCAGCTATTTCCGTATAAATGCGGCTGGAACCGGCCAGTTCGAAAGGACTCTGATCGTGGCTGATGAGGGCTCGTATGTGAGCTATATGGAGGGCTGTACCGCTCCGATGCGTGATGAGAACCAGCTTCACGCCGCTGTGGTGGAGATCATTGTGGAGAAGGATGCGGAGGTGAAATATTCGACGGTGCAGAACTGGTATCCGGGTGACAAGGAGGGACGCGGAGGTATATATAACTTTGTGACCAAGAGGGGAATATGCAAGGGCTCCGGAAGTCATCTTTCGTGGACACAGGTGGAGACCGGTTCGGCGATAACCTGGAAATATCCATCGACCATACTCAAGGGAGATAATTCGTCGTCGGAGTTCTATTCGGTGGCAGTGACAAACAATTACCAGCAGGCGGATACAGGAACCAAGATGATACATATAGGCCGCAATACCCGTAGCCGTATCATCAGCAAGGGTATATCGGCAGGCCGCAGTCAGAACAGCTACCGCGGTCTGGTGAAGATGCTTCCGGGAGCGGACAATGCGCGTAATTATTCACAGTGCGACAGCCTTCTGATAGGCGACAGGTGCGGTGCGCATACTTTCCCATATATTGAAAATGCCAACAAGACGGCTGTGGTGGAGCACGAGGCAACGACTTCGAAGATAAGTGAGGACCAGCTCTTCTACTGCAATCAGAGAGGTATAGGACCAGAGGAAGCTGTGGGACTTATCGTGAACGGATATGCCCGGGAGGTGCTGTCGAAGCTGCCGATGGAGTTTGCTGTTGAGGCTCAGAAGCTTCTGCAGGTAAGTCTGGAGGGATCTGTAGGATGATGGAATTCTGGAATATAGTACTGTTTGAGATGGGCGGAAAGCCGGTTCTGCTGATAGATCTGCTGTCGGCGGTGTTCGGCCTGACGACTGTGTTTCTGGCGGGAAGGAACAGCAGGAAGAATTTTTATGTGGGCTATATATATACGGCCCTGCTGTTCTTTATGTTCTGGCAGAAGAATCTGTATGCCAATCTGATATTGCAGCCTATTTCGCTGGGTATAAACATAATGGGACAGTACCGCTGGAGCCATCCGAAGAAGAGCGAGGAGAGTTCGCAGAAGGAGGGTGAACTGAAGGTGTCGATGCTGACCTGGCCTCAGAGGGGACTTATTGTGGCCTTGGTACTGGTGCTGGCGCTTCTCTGGGGCTGGCTTATGAGTATGATGGGAACGAGGTGGTTCGTGGGATATTTCCCTGCCAATCCGCTGCCGTACCTTGACTGCTGCGTTACGGTGCTGATACTTACGGCGCAGACATTGTCGGCATTGAAGAAATGGGACTGCTGGATAGCCTGGCTGTTTGTGAACATAGCCAATCTGACGCTTTATCTTAAGGCCGGACTGGTCTTTATGCCGATCGTCAGCTGCCTGTATCTGGTCAACGGTATATGGTCTTTGTTCACGTGGTATAAATTGTATAGAAAAAATGCATAATATGAGCGATATATTATTGAAGATCGAGGGCCTGAGGGCTTCTGTTGAGGATAAGGAGATCCTCAAAGGTGTGGACCTTACTATCCGCAAGGGTGAGATACACGCGGTTATGGGCCCGAACGGTGCCGGAAAGAGCACACTGTCAGCTGTTCTTGCAGGAAAGCCTCAGTTCACTGTTACTGCCGGCACAATCGAATTTATGGGGCAGGACCTTCTGGCAATGTCGCCCGAGGAGCGTGCCTGGGCAGGAATATTCCTTTCGTTCCAGTATCCGGTGGAGATACCTGGTGTCACGATTACCAATTTTATGAAGACAGCTGTGAACGCGCATCGCGCCGGAAAGGGGCTGGAGCCTCTCAAGGCCGGGGATTTCCTGAAACTGCTGCGCGAGAAGATGGCTTTCGTTCAGATGAAGCCTGAGTTTGCCAAGAGAGAGGTGAATGTGGGCTTCTCGGGCGGTGAGAAGAAACGCAATGAGATATTCCAGATGGCTATGCTTGATCCGACTCTCGCCATTCTTGACGAGACCGACAGCGGACTTGATGTGGATGCTCTCCGTATCGTTGCAAACGGTGTGAATGCCCTGCATACTCCCGAGAAGGCGGCGATTGTGATCACTCACTATCAGAGACTTCTGGACTATATTGTTCCAGATGTGGTGCACGTCCTGAAGGATGGAAAGATAGTGAAGACTGCCGGCAAGGAGCTTGTTGCCGAGATCGAAGAGAAGGGTTACGATAATCTGTAGGATATGGAAGATTTGATAGTAGCTAGGTGCAGTAAAGTGCATAGAATATATGTTCTAGGAGGTCGTGGTACTTGTTGTTCCGACGACCCCCGCCTGCCTGGCGGCAGGCACCCTCTAGCCGGTCAACACCCCAAAAATCAACAGATTTTCGGGGGCCCCGGGGGTGGCACGTCGTCTCCACAATCAAGTACCACGACTATCCCGCAGCAGATTGTGGTGGAGGGAGACGCAAAGGTGGATATTGTGGTGCTGGTGTATCCGGGTGTCAGCTGTGATGTGAAGCTGGATGTGCATCTGGTCGGTGAGGGGGCTGAGGCAAATATATATGGCGCATACGTGTGCGGCGGTGATGAGAAAGTGAAGATAGCTGTGGATATGCATCACGATGTGCCTCATTGCAATTCGCGTCAGCTGTTCAAGGGCATTGCAGGTGGAAGGTCCAGGGTGGATTTCTATGGCAAGATCATAGTTGCTCAGGACGCTCAGAGGACCGAGGCATATCAGGAGAATCACAATATCCTTCTGTCGGATGAGGCCAAGGTCGATACAAAACCTCAGCTGGAGATATATGCAGACGATGTGAAATGCTCGCACGGAGCCACCATCGGCCGCCTCAATGAAGAGGAACAGTTCTATATGCGTTCGCGCGGCATCAGCCTCGAGGATGCGAAGGTGCTCCAGATGATCTCGTTCATAGCTCCGGTGCTGGAAAACATCCAGGATGAGGCTCAGCGTGAGACGTTTGCAGCTGAATTCGAGTCTGATATCAGAAACATAATCCGCGGACTATGATAACCCATCCGAATGTCAAGATAAACCTGGGACTGAATGTCCTGCGCAAGAGGGAGGATGGATTCCACGACCTCGAGACACTTTTTATTCCGTATTTCGAAATACACGATACATTGGAAATCGTGACGGGAGACGACTATAGCCGTACTTCCGCTTCCATTTTTGCGCGATATAGCCCGGAGATGATTGCGCAAGGCATATCTGAAGATGCGAAGCTGATGATAACCATCGCGCGTAAGGAAGGGGTTGACTGGGACCCGTTGAAGGACCTGACTGCCAAGGCATATCAGATTCTGTCGGAAGATCATCAGATGCCTCCTGTGAAGATATTCCTTGAGAAGACCTCGCCTGTGGGGGCTGGCCTTGGTGGCGGATCGGCAGATGCGGCATTTGCCTTGAAGATGTTGAACGATCTTTGTGGGCTTGGTCTGTCGGAGCATCAGCTTGCTGCATACGCTGCCCGTCTTGGCAGCGATTGCGCCTTCTTTATATATAACCGTCCGATGACAGGTGAGGGAAGAGGGGAGATTCTTTCGGAATATCCGATAGATATTACCGGTTATGATATTCAGGTCTTGACTCCGGAGGGAGTTTCCGTATCCACAAAGGATGCATACGGCGGCATCAGGCCCCATCTTCCGGAAATGCCGCTGAGGGATGTCCTCTCAAGGCCTGTAGAGGAGTGGGACGGCCTTCTTGTCAATGATTTTGAGGAGACCGTATTTGCGAAATATCCCGAACTGGCGGCCATCAAGCGCTCGCTTTATGACAGCGGAGCAGTATATGCATCTATGTCAGGATCGGGATCTGCACTCTTTGCACTTTACAGGAAAGATATCCTTTAAAGTGCTGCTGCGAATTTTCTGATCTTCTTCAGCTTTTCCATAAAGTCGGGCTTGTTTTCAGCCTTTATACGGTCGTACCTTGTCTGCATTCTGAGCAGAAGGTCGGCAGGGATGCCTGTCGCTGCTTCGGTAAGCAGTGCGAATTCCGTATTCACAGGGCGTTTCCCTTTGAGTATCTGATTCACCTGCGAACAGGAAACCCCGATTCTTTCAGCAAATTCAGTTATTAATATGTTATTTACAAAATTGTGAATTTGCAATTTGGGATAACTCTTTGCAATATGGTGTATATCAGTATGATAGTAAAATTTATGTGGTGAATCTCATATAGAAATTTCTCTTTCTTGTGTATTTTCAATCATTTTTATGTTTTATATGATCCGTAGCATTCAGATTGTCGGGACATAAGAAAAGTTGAAAAAGGATAAGAAAAAGAAAAAGGTGATGAAAAGGCGGTATATGGGGTGAAGATTGACGGGACTTGCCGGTATTTTTTCTTCCTTTGGTGAAAAAAGATGAAGAGGAAAATATGGATCCTGGCGGTGTTTACGGCAGTGGTTGTCTCTTGCGGAATAGAAGATCTGGACGTGCGGCCGGATACGGGCAGAGAGGATATATGGTTCGGACCCGGAGTGAATGCAGGAGATTCAGGAAGGGAAGTCTGTTATGTGACGGCTTTTGATTATCCGGAGGATTATGACTGGAGGACCGACAAGGAAAAGGGAAGCGTCAAATGTTCATTGGTAGTCTTTGCCGACGGGGTACCAATGATGAAGGTACCGGTTGGAGACAGGTATGAGGTAAGTTCCGATCCTGATATGCACAGGATGCTCGGTGGTCATATATATACTGATTATTCTACTGACAGTGAGACGGTTATCAAAAGAGACGGAAAGACTCTCATACGTTATCCCGGCCGTGAAATGATATGTGGAATGCTTGCGGATGAGGAAGATGTATATACATTGGGACATCCCCGCCAAGGCGAAGGCTTTACCTATCGGAAGAATGGCGAAATACTCCTCGAACGTTCGTCCGGAAGAAGTTTCGGCCGCCTGCATTATGACAGGGACAGCATCTGCTTTGCCTTTGCCGAGCCTGTATTGTCGCAAGGAGATACGGTAGAAAGATATTATCACTGCACGAACGGTAGAGTTTCTCAGGCGGCGCTGCGTGAAGACATCAGGAAGGTCTGGGACATAATTTCCTGCAACGGAGAGATATGCTGGATAGCATCAGTGACAGGTATTGCAAGGCCTGTGCTTTATCATAACGGAAGTCTCAGTGCAATGATTCTTCCTGAAGATTCCAGACCTTTGACTTTCAATATGTTGTGTGAGGGTGATCAGCTGTATGTGGAGGGAATGTTCACTTCTCCGGAAATATCTCTGGCAAGTGCATTCTGGTTCAGACCTGGACATTGCGTCTCATTCGATGACGGTTATCTGTCTGCATCACACTGTGTTTCAGGAGGAAGCGTCAACTGTGTGTTCAATCCCTTGGATGACACTTGCCCCGGGCTCATATATAGAAACGGAGAGGAGAGCACAATGCCCTTGGGTTATGCCGTTATGGGAAACAGATGCACTGCAGTCGCAGGAGGAATACTTCATATAGGCTTGTCCTCTGTCGATGGTGACAGACCGGCTATATGGAGAGACGGGGTCACTGAAGTTCTGGACGTCTGTGGCTATATAGCCTCCGTCTGCTCCGAATGATCCCTATGCTTCCCAGCTTACTGTTCTGGATTGGTCGGGATTGACTTTTATGGAAACCTTCAGTGTCTCTTCCGGAAGCAGTTCCTCTATGTTTTCCGGCCATTCCATTATGCACAAGCAGCCGCTGTCGAGGTAGTCGTAGAGTCCGATCTCGATGGCTTCGGACAGCTTGTTGATTCTGTAGAAATCAAAATGATACATCGGATCTCCGTCAGCTCTCATATATTCGTTTACAATGGCGAAAGTAGGGGAACCGACAGGGTCGGTCACGCCCAGTACCTTGCAGATGGCGGTTGTGAATGTAGTCTTGCCAGAACCCATAGGGGCAAAGAACGCAATGAGGGTGTTGTCGCCGATCTTTTCAAGGAATTCGGCGGCGGCTCTTTCGAGATCGGCTGTATCTCTGATGATGATTTCCTGTTTCATAAGGCAAATATATGCAAAATCATCACACCAGCCAAACCTTCGGCTTATTCCAGGATATTGCGTTTGTCGAGAAAACGGTATCCGGCCGCCTCAGAGATATGTTCCATACCGATTTTTTCCGCTCCTGCTAGATCTGCAATCGTCCGTGCCAGCTTTATTATCCTCGAGCAGGCTCTGGCCGAAAGCCCCATTTTCTCTATTATCCTTTCCAGAAGCTGCCGGCATCCCTCATCCAGCGGGCAGTGCTTTTCGATGAGTCTGTTGTTCATCGAAGCGTTGCAGAATATTCCGTCTTTGGCAAAACGTTGTTTCTGTATCTCCCTGGCCTTCAGTACTCTGGCAGCGATGGCGGCACTGGATTCCGCTGGTCTTCGCTCTACGAGCTTCTTCGGATCGATAGGGTGCATCCAGAGCTGTATGTCTATGCGGTCCATAATAGGTCCTGAAAGCTTTGACATATATGCGATACGTCTGGAAGGTGTGCAGCTGCATCGGTCTCCTTCCCCATAGTAGCCGCAAGGGCAGGGGTTGGTTGCCGCTATAAGCATAAAATCAGCGGGATATTCGACCTTTGATTTGAGACGTGATATTGTCACTTTCCTGTCCTCCATCGGTGCTCTGAGCACTTCCAGAACCTTTTTCGGGGCTTCACAGAACTCGTCGATAAAGAGTATGCCGTTATGTGCCAATGATATTTCACCGGGCAGGATGTTATCCGATCCGCCTCCAAGGAGGGCGGCGACTGAAGCGCTGTAATGAGGAGCGCGGAAGGGTCTCTGCTTCATCAGTCCCCCGAGGGTATTCCCCTTTCCTGAAACAGAATATATCTTGCTCGTCTGAAGCGACTCTTCGAAATTCATTTTCGGGAGAATTCCGGCCATAGCCTTGGCCAGTGAGCTCTTTCCGGATCCGGGCGCACCGATAAGAATTGCATTGTGGCCTCCTGCCGCCGCTATTTCCAATCCTCTCTTGGCCCCTTCCTGACCTATTATTTCAGAGAAATCCATAGCTCCTGTCAGAATTTGACGGGCATCATCTACAGCAGGTTTTACATTCTTGACAAGAAGGTCCTTCATTTCTACATCTCCGGACAGAATGTCCAGAACCTCCTCCATCGTCTCCACCCCATAGACATCTATATCGCCGTATTCTGAAGCTTCGAGTGCGGAAGAGCGTGGAAGTATGCATCCTTCCATCCCATACTTTGCTGCAAGTTCCACAGTCGGCAAGGCTCCGGATACCTCACGTACTGTGCCGTCGAGTCCTAACTCTCCCATTATAAGATATCTGTCTAGAAGCGGCAGCTCGCGTTGGGCGGATGCCGCTATGATGCCCAGGGCTATCGGAAGATCATATCCGCTTCCCTTTTTATGCATATCGGCAGGAGCCAGATTGATGACGATCTTTCTTCCCGGAATCCGGAAACCCAATGCCTGAAGAGAGGTTACGATTCTCAGCAGACTTTCCTTTATGGCTGCATCGGCAAGGCCGACCAGATGTATCCCTATGCCTGTAGCGACATCTACTTCCACAGTGACGGGCACTGCATCGATTCCGATGCATTTTGCGCAATGAATGTTTATCAGCATATTTTCTTTTTGGCCTTAAAGGTCTCGATAAGAAACGGGATGCCGTTTAAAAAAAAGAAAAATGTGACGAAAAAAAGCACATAAAATAAATCTTATGTAGCATAAAATTTATTTTATGTGCATAACAGGCTTTATTTCAGTGCTTTATCTGTTCTTCACGCAGCGGACTGATGCTCCTGAAAGGAAGTTGCCGTATGCTACGGAAATCTTCTCGTTTGAAGCGTTGTACAGAGGCATAAAGTAGTGGTACTGGATATTCTTGAGACTGCCGTCTTCATTAGTTGTGGCCTGATGCAATGTCGAGCCTATCACGTATGACATTATGCCATAGACGCCATTGTAGTTGGTCACAGTGTAACTGCCTTTACCTGTCACTGAAGTCTTGTTCCTCATACTTGCAAACTGCCAGGTCCAGCCTGCTTCAGCAAGAGCTGCGATGCTTGCTCCCTTGATTGTTGCGTCATAATATGCACCGTCAGTGTTGATCAGTGCGCTGTTCGAACTGTGGCCGACGAGACCTGTCATCTCGGCAACGGTAGGGATGTGCCAGCCTGTAGGGCAAATACCCTGACAGCCTTCGAATGTTCCTGCATTATCTGCAGTAATAGACTCTACGCCGAATGCTGTAGCTGCATCATAGAGAAGACCGAGTGTCTCAGCGAGTGCGGGATCTGCAACCTTGTCTGCATTTGCTGCAGGATACCATATTCCGGCATCCTCTGCGGGATCGCTTGAAACTGTGCGTCCGCGCGGTATTAAGCGGAGGTTCTCAGCCATCCAGGTGTTGCCGTCAGCGAGCTTCACGGTCTTGTATTCCACTCCGTCATAAACGAAATATCCGTCATATTCTATGAACTCCACAGGTATTTCCTCTGTGGTTCCTTCTCCTTCAAATCCGATCTCTCCCTCGTCAGTCCAGTTCTCGATCTCGCCGGATGCGCTTACGGTCATATCATCCTGAAGCAGACGTGCATTGATGCTGTACTGACCACCTGACTTGAGGGTCATCTCTGCGAGAGGCTGGGTGATCTTCTTGCCGTTGGAGAGATTAACAATGATTTCGAGTTTTGCTTTGTCAGGAATGACGATGGCCTGCCATACCTTTCCTGCTGTGGCTTCGTATGCCTTGATCAGAGGCTCGGCTTCAATTACAATGTCAGTATATTTAGTCAATGCCATTTCTGAAATGTCAAGTCCGGTAACCAGACGGCATCCTCCGATTTCAACTCCTGTCACCTCTGCGCCAGACTGATTGTCAATATTTATCACAAGTTTGGTCATCAGATGCTTGAAGACCATTGTGATGGCGTTAGGAGTAGGGAGAACGCCCTTCTTCGATGCAGCCATAAGGTCTGCCTTTGCTATACCGTCAGTCTGGTCTTCAACAGCGAAATATGCTGTAGGAGTACCCGACTCCGAATACGGATAATATGCATATACATCTGCCTCCGAATAAGCGTCTGCATACCACATCAGGTCGCCGGAAAATACTCCGCCGCCGAATGTGAGGCATTCATTGGAAGCGTATGCCTCTGCGTCATTCACTTTGGTCATTGTGAATCCGATACGGTCACCGTCCTCGAAGTTCACTTCTGTCGCGCGGGTGATGACAGGTTCTACCTGAACCTTTCCGGGAGCCATTTCAGGCTGAACCGGCTGCTGGCAAGCTGCGATTGCGAGCGCTGCGAGCATATAGAAATAACGTTTCATAGTTTTATGTATTTAAAAATTATATCCTAATTTCAATGTTGCACCGTAGCGGTCCGGGCTGGAGATGTACTGGAGGTCAAAGCCGTGGAGCCATGAGCATTCCGCTTCGGCGTAGAGACCTTTCCAGAAGTTCCATCTCAACGACAGACCGAGGCTCATGCGCCGGGCTGTCTCATATTCCATCTGCCTGTCATACCATTCCTGGAGCCTGTACGGCGATGTCTGTACTCCCGAATCCTCAGATGTAATCCAATCCTCTTCGGAAACTTTTCCGCCCGCATATCCAGCCTTGACGGCAAGGTCGAACGGACCCATATATGTCATCACGCGCACATCAGCGCCATATTTCATCAGCGACTGAGCCGATACGTACGGGTACATCTGAGATGCCGTTTCCATATGGTTCTCCACATTAGCCGAAGCCAGCACCTCCACCTTCTCCGATACATATTCATATTCAGGTTTGAGCGACCATCCGCTATGGGTCTGTATCCTGTTCTGTCCATGGCCGATGACCGTAGTCACGCCTCCGACAGTCACCTTCTCCAGCACGGTCTCGTCCAATGCGCCCGCCTTCCATCCGAAGTCAAGACGTGCGAAATGACCTTGGTGTTTATATCCCAATCGTACATCAACCGAATTGCCAGGGAAAAGGAACCAGACGAACTCCTTCTCACCGATGGTTCCGCTTGTGTGCAGATACTCAACCTCGGCAAACAGTCCCTTATACTGTGCCTGCAGCGCTGCACCATGACTGAGGTCCTTTACAGGGAATCCCTTTACGCCGTCCTCCTCAATATGTAGCCCGCTGCCGGTCCATATAGAATAGATTCCGTACATAAGACCCTTGTCAAGGAATGCGTTGTATGACGATTCGGCGATGCCGACCTGCTTGGCCTCCACGCTCTCGCTGGTCTTCCTTAATATATAGTTCGCTCCTATAGCGAAATCACCCCTGTGGTACATGAAGCCAGGCGAAACAGTCATGTCAAGCCTCCAGTTTGAGTGCCTCAGGTCCTTCCTCTTGGCCATGTTAGCAGATTCGAAATCCATCATCGCACCTATGCGCCAACCATCTGCGACATCGTATGATATGCCTCCGTCAAAGGCGTATGTCTGCAAAGTCTTGCGTCCTGGGGTGAACTCCAGGATGTCCACAGGGTAATATCCCGGCTTTATGAACATGGATCCGCACATGTCGTATCCTTCCGTCTGGGTGAACGCGAATGATCCCTTCAGCGACATCTTCTCCAGGTTCTGTATGCTGGCGGTATAAGCTCCTGTGCTCCAGCCGCGAGGCGCCTGCCATGTGTCCCTGAATCCGCCGCCCTCATAGCTTCCCGAAAGCTCGGCGTATGAGCGCGAGACAGTGTCCTGGCGTATGCCGGTGACATTGCCTGAAGTATTCCAGAAGTTGCCCCGCAACATCTGTTCGTATGTTTGAGCTGAGACCGCTGCCATGCCGCACAGGAGCAGGCCCAGAACTGATATGAGCCTAATCCTATTCATACAGTGACTGTTTTTCGGTTTCATAAAAATCGTTCAGCGAGTTATTTGTGTCTGCCAGTATCTCGTAACCTGCAAGAGCCGTAGCCTCTTCGTCCACACGCCTCATGAGGGTATGTCCGAGGAATGTGTCCGAAAGGGATACATAACCTGCATCAGCCGAGGCCGCCAGGCGCTTCTGGTTGCTTGCTGACCTGCCGTCGAATACTTCCATAGCGTCAAGCACCCACTCGTAAGGCACCTTTACGACATTGTCTACGGCGTTGCCCGGAACCGGTGTCACATTCTCCGGAATGAGCACATAGTCCTGGATAGTTATGCCTTCTGCGCGGAATATCACAACGGCAGGTGACGACAGTGACATGGTGTAGGCATTCGCCTTTCCTGTCTTGATGACCACGTCAAGATATCTGTCCTGTGATATCAGATTACCCGGTGCAGGGTGGAATTTGGTGTTGTCGAAGTATGTCGAATTGTAGCAGACGAAGTAGTCCGGCCTGTTGAGGTTGACTGACAGAGGGAATTGGGCTGCATGGTCTATAGCTCCACGCAGACATAGCACGGCGTCTTCTCCAGGCTGGAGCGGGAAGTCATCTCCGTCGCCAGGGAACTGCCATACGGCCTGGATCAGCGGGATGAATTCCGGCAGAAGTCCGTCTTCCGAAATCCATGGGTTGGCTCCTGTCGAGTTGTATGGGGACAAGGTTCCGAAGCAGATTCCGTCAAGATACTGCACCTGGTAGTCGTTGTTATGCAGGATGATGTACTGGTCTGCCTGGTAGTCGCCTTCCTGCGGGAGCTTCTTGCAGCCTCCGCAGTATAGTTCCTTGATCACGATGGAACCGGCCTTCGAGATGGATAGAGTCAGTGCCAGAGTATGATCCCAGCCCGAAATCACCACCTTGTCTGCTGATGCGTTGAACACGTCCGAGCCATCGCGTCCGCTGAGGGTCACCCTGTAGAGTCCGTTCGGAAGGGTGAATGTCGCTGTGCCGTCAGCACCGGTCTGCGACACATATCTGCTGCCGGTGTTCATGTCCTCGACCCTTACTTCGGCGCTTGTAATATTAAGGTCAGACACGACGGTAAGCACGTGCATCCCTTCCTCGTAAGGGTTGACGTGCCTGATGTCTGCGCATGAGACCGCAGCCAGAACTATGGACAATATGTATATTAATCGTTTCATTATCGTCATTGCCGGCTCGACCGGCAATCTTTAAAACTTCAACCTGCAGGTCAGGCCGTAGTAGAAGACAGGGGTGAAGATTGCTCCCACGCCTGTCGCCATCGACTTGACGTATGGTCGTGAATTCGTAAAGTTATTCGCAAAGAATGACAGGGATATATGGTCGCCGATCTCCTTTGTTATGCTCAGGTTCGCCGACATGTACATTCCGTATCCGTCCTGGGCGAACGTATAGATGTTGTCTGACTTCAGTATGAGGTTAGCAAAGTCAGGATCAGCAGCCTGCGCCGCCGTAAATGGGTGCACATTCCCGTCCAGGTCCATATATGACACCGGATAGATTGCTGTGTACGACTTTCCGTCGTAGATGTTGCCTCCTGTCGGATTGTTGTCGGTCTCAGACACTGTGAACGCATATTCGGCGCCGTTGTACTGCGACAGGTTGCGGCTTCGGCGCAGCAGCGTCGCCTCCAGACGGCAGGTGATGATGATTCTCGCCTGCGGGATGTGGGTAATCGCAGTGAGGTTGGCGTCGAGGTTATGCGTGATCTTTCCGTTTGTCACGGAGTCGTCGTTTCCGCCGTTGGCATAGATTCCCAAATATTGATACGATCTGTCGGCAAGGGTAGTGTGTGACCATCCTTTCTGGTAATATGCCGACAGCTGCTCGTTGAGGTATTTCGTGTAGGTGTATGCCGCATCGAGGCGGAATGTGGTCTTCAGCGGTTTAATCTCAGGGAACTCCACGACAAGCTCGGCTCCGGCTCTCTTGACGTCAGCTCCGTTGTTCTGCTTGGTGGATTTTGCAAAGGTCCTGTCGGTGACCTTCACATCCATAGGGGTCCAGTACTCGTCCTGCGAGCCTCGCACATACATCATTCCGGTCTGAGAGTCCACCTTTATCTGCGGATTGTCCGGCATCACGAATCCCTCCGGGCGCTGGAGTATGTCGTATGAATACGGCTCATATACGTTCAGGAAGTTGTACGTGCCCTTGGTCACATTGTAGAATCCCACAAGGGAAACCTTCATGTCCGCGAAGGCGGCGTCGATGCCGATCTCGGAATTGCTGTTTCTCTGCCATCTGAGCTCAGGGTTGTAAACCACTGTATATGGCTGAGTATAATATATATAGCTTGTCTGGTCGCCGTGCGAGAATCCGTAGGTCTGGATGTCACGGTACTCCTGCTTAGGGTAGAGGATATAATATGACGGAAGTTTTTCCGTGATGCCCCATCCTCCTCTTATCGCGAAGCCTTCCGCAAGTTCCCATCTTGCATTGAAGCGAGGGGAGAGGGTGGTCTTGTTGTTATAAAGTGAATTCTTTATGAATACGTTTTCCAGTCGGAGACCGGCTGTAAGTTCAAGCCTGGTGGCAGCTACGGGTACGGTAATATGTTCCTCTGCATAGACAGAGATATTATGCATAAAAGGATAATCGGTGTATGGTCTTGGCCTGTAGCCGTTTGCTGCAAGCTTCGGGTCTTTGTAATATTCACCTTCTCCTACATTGCCGTTCGCCTTCCACTGCACGCCGGCCTTGAGCGAACTCTTCACATCGTCCCATCTCTTGTGCCAGTTATATTTCAATGCCGCGGCAAAATCCAGTTCCTTTGAGTCGATGACCTGATCCGAGAAAAATGTGAGGGGAAGTCTTTCAGCTATGAAATATCCCTCCTGTTCAGCGTGGACGGCCGGCTGGTTCGAGGCGTATGACTCATATTTATGATGATGGAAAAGATTGTCATTGAAATTGACGGATGCATCCAGCTTGAGGTTCGTGATCCAGGACTTGTTGAGAAGCCAGGTCAGGGATGTGTTTCCTCTGAATACATTGTCCCGCTCCTTCTGATATTCTCCTGTGAAGGCGTCCGGATCATCCTTCGTGTCCATTCCGCCTATGTTACCGGTAAATCCGGCTTCGAACCGGAGCACTTTCCTGAAAGTGTTGCTGTAGCTGAGAGTTATGCCGGTCCTCGTGTATGACTCGTAAGGGGATATGAGTTTCTTGATGGCTCTCGCCCATTCCGCACTGATGTTGAGCACTCCGTTATTCTCCTGAAGGTCAATGCCTTTTGAGACTGAAGCCTGGTATGTACGCGGGTTTACAGAAAATGTCACATTTACCGGTGTACGTCCTTTTCTTGTGTTTATCTTCACAATTCCGCTGCCCAGGTCTCCGTACTCAGCAGAAGGGACTCCGGTTATTACCTCGATGGATTCGATATTCTCGACGGCTACGCTTCTTGTATCTACTCCGCTCATTCCGTTGAATGAGGCATTGTTACCTATCCTGACTCCATCCACCTCGACCGCTGTTCCGAAGGCTGCATTTCCGTTGGATGAACCTCCGTCACGAAGAGAGAACGAGTTCTCTGCCGTAAGGTCGGGATTGATGGTCTTTCCTCCCGGGAGAAGGGCGGCCACGTCTGTCATATTTGACATCTGAAGGTGGTTCAGGGCATCACGTCCCAGGCTGTGGGTGGTGCTGAGCCCGTCCTTAGCCTTCTGTGCTGTCACCACCACTTCGTCAAGGGCAAGAGAATTCTCGTTGAGGCTGATCTTTATTCCGGAGATGTCTTTGCTGACCTCTATCTCCGATGTCACCGTGACATAGCCCAGACAGGACACCTCCAGCTCGTATTTTCCGGCCTGTACATTTTCGAAGACAAAGCTTCCGTCAGTGTCGGTGATGGTCCAGAGGTAGTCGCTTCCCAGTCTTACGGCAGTTCCGGGTATCGGCATATCGGAACCGACCTCCGTAACCAGACCCTTTACAGTAAAGGTTTCAGGGGCCGGTGAGGCGGTCAGATGCAGTGCGGATATCCAGGCAACAAGAAGCGATATGATGAATCTTCTGTACATAAATAGAATATTGCCTGCAAAGTTACAGGACTCTGCAGGCAATGAAAATACCAATTAGTGGTTATTTTTCCTCAATGATCCTGCCGTGGTCCTTGGCTGTCATTTCCTTCCATTTGTCGGTGTAGCCAGGCTGTGAAATCTTTGCAGGAATGCAATCGGTATGCTTGTTTGTAACAAAGCTTCCGTCCTCGTTCTGAGCCTTTACGTTACCGTCGATGAATTTCACGAGAAGGAGTTCCTCCAGAGCCACCCATTTGTCGAATATCTTCTGTGCGTTATCGACAGAGAAAGCTGTAAGGTATTCACGTACAGATGAATATGGGTCTGTGGTCTTACGGCATCTGTCGTTTCTCTTGATCTTCTTTCTTGGTTTCTCCTGTGCCGCCTTGTAAAGCTGCAGAGCCTCTTCGTCTGCCTTAAGCACAGCCTCGGCCATTTCTGCCTCCCAGGCGTCGATAGCTGCATCGACTGTAGGGAACATAATGTTATATGCCTTGTAGCAGGCGTTTGCGACGCGGTTGGTCATCCAGAATGCTGATGTAGGGGAGTATGTGATCATATCTCCGTTACCTACGCGGAAGCACTCCGGAACCTCGTATGTGGATGTATAGATAGGGGTGAGGTATGATGTAGCCGCATCATCGCATCCGAACCAGTTCACGCCTCCGATCTCATCCGGAAGCCATCCGCGTGACTGTCCTACGAACCAGAATCCTGTCTGCTGGGTAGCGATGGCTCTCTCGTTTACATATTTCTTTCCCTCATACTCGAATCCCATAGGTCTCCAGCGGTATGGAAGAGCGTTTCCGCCGGCACCGATATCCTGGGTCATATCCATAGGAGTGCCCTCATAATGGTCACGCATCACGTCAGCGACATCCTTTACGCTGATCTTGCGCGCAGGCTTCACGAAGAGAGGGAATCTCTTTGTCTTGTCCCATCCCATCGCATAGTCTATATAGTCGTATGCGTCCTTTGTCACCTCGTTGCCGTTCTCATCGAGGAAAGTGAACTTTCCGTCGCAGAGGATGTTGAATGCAGACCAGGCACGTGCCTCGCAGCCTCGCATTCCGCTGAAGTCAAGCGGTGCGTATGCGTCGCAGAAGCTGAACTCCTTGTCCTCTCCGTTGAAATAGCCCTTTTCGCGTGCGAATGTGATCACGTCCGGTGCATAGATGCAGTTCTCAGGGTCGTTGAGAGGGAAGGTGCTGATGCGGGCCTGGTTGGCGTGTGCGCAGATATATCCGTCAGGAACCCTGCGTGCCACCCATACGATACCCTTGTTGTCCGGACCCTTTCCGATGAGGTCCATCACCCATACTTCCTCGGTGTCGGCAAGTGAGAAGGACTCTCCGCTCGAGTAGTAGCCGTATGTGTTGGCGAGATCTACGATTATGTCGATGGCCTCACGTGCTGTCTTAGCTCTCTCGAGAGCCACATAGATCAGCGAACCGTAATCCATAATTCCCTTAGGGTCTTCGAGCTCAGGACGTCCTCCGTATGTGGTCTCGGCGATGATGAGCTGGTGCTCGTTCATATTGCCCACTGTCTGATAGGTTCTTGCAATCTGCGGAATGGTGCCGAGATATTTGCCTGTATCCCATTCATAGATCTTCCTCAAGTCATCGGCGTTCCACACTCCGGCAGGAGTATAATAGAGCTCGCCGAAAAGCATATGCGAGTCTGCCGCGTATGAAATCATATTTGAGCCGTCGGTGCTGGCTCCTTTGGTCACAAGGACATTTGTGCAGGCGTTGCTTTCAATGTTTGCCGAAAGCAAGGCCGCAGCTAAGACAAGGAGTGCTGCTGAAAGTCTTCTCATTTTGTACTTTTATTATAATTAATTAATTTTGTGTCGTTTTTTGCCCGAATATGTCTTGCGGGCACTTTATATTGCAAAACTATAAAAATTTCGGAAGATATGAAATTGAAAGTATTGCTGCTTATATCGTTTCTGATGATTTTTTCCTGCTATGCGGCTTCGGCACAGCAGCAGGAAGAACAGCCGGATATCTTCGAGCAGGCGGAAATGGAGGCAGACAGACTTCAGAGGGTTCTTGACCTCGAGGACTGGCAGGTGTTCTATGTCGATTCGACTCTGAAGCACGATTTCCCTGCAATGATGGCTGAATATGAGGAACTTAGAAATTCAAAAGTGTCAAATACATCTATGTATGTTGCAGTCCAGGACAAATGGATGGAGCAGATAGATGCTACTTATAGGAAGATATTTACCGAAGAGCAGTGGGCTGCCTATCTCAAGCAGGGAGCAGCCAAGGCTCAGAAGGCCCGCGCCAAAAGAAAGGCAAAGGCCCAGGGAGGAAAGTAATTGATTATGGATTTTTTAGAAGTTATAGAAAAAAGGCACAGTGTCAGGAAATATTCCGACAAGCCTGTAGAAAAAGAGATTCTTGATGCCATCGTGAGAGTCGCTCAGACGGCTCCATCTTCAAGAAACAGCCGCAGTTCGGCATTTATGATAGTCGAGGACAGGGACACATTGGACGCGCTTTCCCAGATGCGCGACTATGGATCTGCCCTTCTGAGCGGCGCACAGGCTGCCATCGTGGTGCTTGGAGACGAGACAAAGACCGACCTATGGGTGGACAATTGTGCGATTTCGGCTACATTCGTGCAGCTCGCGGTGACTGCAATGGATCTTTGCAGCTGCTGGGTGCATTGCAACGGCCGGCCACGTCTGAAGGCTGAACCGGAAGGTGCCAAGGCTGAGGACTATGTTCGCGAGCTTCTCGGTATCAAGGACGGCCTACGTCCATATTGCGTCATTGCCATTGGCTATCCTGTCGAGGAGTAGTGTACATATTTATGTACGTCCCTGAAAAATGTCAACAGTTAAGTTATTTTGATATAGAAGTATAAAGTAATAAAATATGAAAGAAAAAATTGAGGCCTTGATGGCCGAAATTGCAGCTTTGACCTGCAAGACTGAGCAGGAGGTGGAGGAAGCACGCGTGCGCCTTCTCGGAAAGAAGGGTTCGATAACCGCTCTTTTCGACGAGTTCAGAACAGTGGCTCCGGAACTTAAGAGAGAGTTCGGACAGAAATTGAATGTACTCAAGAACACAGCTGCAGCAAAGATAGAAGAACTTAGAGAAGCTGCTGCAGAATCTCCTGCAGCCGGTGCGGCTACATTTGATTATACAATGCCGGGAGACCCTGTGCAGCTGGGATCCCGTCATCCGGTATCGATAGCACGCGAGGAGATCGTGAGCATCTTCCGCAAGTTCGGTTACGATGTGGCCGAGGGTCCTGAGGTTGAGGATGACTGGCACGTATTCGAGGCATTGAACTTCCCTCCTGAGCACCCTGCACGTGAGATGCAGGACACATTCTTCATCAGCGACAGCGATAATCCTGTCCTCCTCCGTACACACACTTCATCTGTTCAGGTACGCGCGATGGAGAAGATGCCGCTCCCGATCCGCATCGTATGTCCTGGCCGTGTGTTCCGTAACGAGGCGATCTCGGCACGTGCACACTGCATTTTCCATCAGGTAGAGGGCCTCTACATCGATGAGAACGTGACATTCGCTGATATGAAACAGGCAATCCTCCTCTTTGCACGCGAAATGTTCGGCGCACAGACCCAGATCCGTATGCGTCCTTCATACTTCCCGTTCACAGAGCCTTCAGCAGAGATCGACGTAAGCTGCAACATCTGTGGTGGCAAGGGATGTAATGTCTGCAAGGGTACTGGCTGGCTCGAGATTATGGGTTGCGGTATGGTTGACCCTAACGTCCTCGAAGCATCAGGAATCGACAGCAAGAAGTACAGCGGATTCGCATTCGGAATGGGAGTCGAGCGTATCGCTATGCTCAAGTGGCAGGTGCGTGACCTCCGAAATTATTTTGAGAACGACCTCCGTTTCCTTAAGGAATTCGAGACATCACTTTAATTAATTCATATAGGCACAGGATATCCCTGTGCCTTTATTGTATAAATACGGCAGTATGAAAAAGTTATCTTTATTGTTTATGCTCTTCGGCTTGTTCTGTCTGACTGGCTGCAAGGATGAGGTTCGCGTGATATGGACCGAGGGAGAAGCTGACCCTGCAACAGGCAAGGCTATCCATACCCTTACTGTAGTAAATGCCCCGGAGGGTACTGACTGGAAGATATGGCTTGCGTCTAATTATATCTCCCAATCGGCAAAAGAAGGAACTGGCGGTAAGATCGAAATGCATCACGGCTGCTGGTTTGTTATGACTCCATACGAGCGTACGGGCAAGGATCTTGTCGTGCAATATGCCGACAGTCCGCTCCAGCGTCACTGCTGGGCTCCAGAGGGCTTTGTGCTGGAACATAACGGAAAGGTTACCGAGCTGGAGGCAGAATATGTGTTCCTTCCTTCGGAAAGGATACCTGACTTCCCGTATAATCAGATCGAGACCCAGGTCTGGGATATGATACCTTCTCTGAAAAAGGTGGAGCCGGCAGAAGGTGTGACCGTGGTGGAAGCTATGCCTGAGGTCACCTTTGTCGAGTCGCAGATGCCGGGATGGTACAGGATAACTCTTGACGGAAACTGCAAGGTGGAGGCTGCCGATGAGGATGGAGCCATCTATGCCAAGGTTACGATCGACAATCTCAGACGTAATGCCGGTGGAAACGAACTTCCTAATCTTGTGATCGAGGACTGGCCTGATCTGGGCTATCGCGGACTTATGCTCGATATTTCAAGAAACTTCACCACAAAGGACAATATCCTGAAGCTCATCGATCTCCTTGCTCATTACAAAGTCAGCGTCTTCCATCTTCATTTCGGCGATGACGAGGGATGGAGGCTTGATATTGAAAAATTTCCGGAGCTGACTGCATACGGAGCCCATCACGCCTTCCCGGAGAAGAATGCGGAGGGAGAATACATTGAGACAGAATACCTTATACCTTCATATAACGGAAGTGTCGATCCGTCAGACATCTCATCTTCTGCCAACGGTTATCTTACCAAGGCAGATTATATTGAGATCCTGAAATATGCCTGGGAGCGCCGTATAAAGGTAATTCCTGAATTCGATACTCCGGGCCATTCAAGGGCAGCCATAAAGGCTATGGAGGCATACGCAAGACGAACTGGAGATACCGGCTATCTTCTTAGTGAACCGGAAGATGAATCCAAGTATATGTCTGTCCAGCATTACAGGGACAATGCCCTCAATGTCGCCCTTCCATCGACATACAGATTCATCGAGGTGGTCTTTGATGAACTGATAGCATATCACAAGGAGGCAGGAGTGCCTCTTCCGGCCATCCATATCGGAGGTGACGAGGTACCTGGCGGAGCCTGGATCGACTCACCATCCTGCCAGAAGGTGATGAAGGAAAGGGGATGGGACAATATCGAACTTCTCAAGTCATATTATATCGAGAACGTCCTGAACATAGCAGAGGCCCGCGGCGTGAAGATTTCCGGCTGGCAGGAGCTTGTGATGGACCTTGAGGATCACGTTTATGAGAGGCTCAAGAAGAATCTCTATTCGGTCAATTTCTGGCATACAGGTTCAGGCCAGGAGGAGTATCCGTATGCTTACGCCAATGACGGTGTTCCTGCGATCCTTTCCAATATGACCAATACATACGTGGATTTCGCATATACTCCTGATAAGACAGAACGCGGACTTTCCTGGGGTGGCTTTGTTGACGAGCGCCGCAGCTTCTCACTTCTTCCGTACGACATCTACCGTTCGGTCCGCTGGGATGACAACGGGCGTATGCGTGAGATCGCCGGTCTCCCTGAGGGCAAGACCGTTCTTGAGGCAAAAGAAAATATTGTCGGAGTGCAGGCACAGCTCTGGACTGAGACAGTGCGAAACTTCGACCACGTGACCTATTATATATTCCCTAAGGTTTGCGGAGTATTTGAAAGGGCCTGGAATGCCAGCCCGGAATGGGAAGGCACTCTTGAGGCCGATGATCCTGCATTCTTGTCGGCACTTGACAGATACTACAGCACGATAGTATCCCGTGAAATGCCATATTACGACCAGATGCAGATAAATTATCGCAACAGGCGATAATTACGCAAGCAGCTTCTTTACGAGGGTGGAAATCATTCTGCCCTCCGCGAGGCCTGCAAGCTTCTTGGTAGCGACTCCCATAACCTTTCCCATATCGGATGGCTTTGAGGCGCCGACTTCGGCTATTATGGCCTTGAGCTGCTCTTCCACTTCAGCTTCCGAAAGCTGCTTGGGGAGATATACCTCCATTGCAGCTGCCTCGGCGAGTTCGTTCTCGGCAAGTTCCGGACGGCCTGCGTCGTTGTACTGCTGTGCGCTTTCCTTACGCTGCTTCACGAGCTTCTGGATGATCTTGACGATAGCTGGGTCGTCAACTTCTCCTGTCGCCCCTTCTGCAGTCTTTGCGAGCATTATAGCAGCCTTGATGGCTCTGAGTGATGCGAGACGCACGGTCTCTTTCGCTTTCATTGCCGATACCATATCGGCCTGTATCTTCTTTTCAAGTTCCATAAATGTTCTTTGTTAAATGGTATGATTCCTCAACAAGTTCGGAATGACAATGCTTTTGTTCGGAATGGCGGTTAACGATATTTCTCGAATTCCGGCATTGCTATGCCGGAGATGAAGTCCTTGAATTTCTTGTCATCCTTTGGACAGATCACAAGAGCATCCTCGGTGTCGATGACCATATAGTCTTCAAGTCCCTTAATAGCAATGAGCTTCTTCTTTTCCGGTGAGACGATGAGATTGCCTCTGGAATTCTCGATAAGGGTCTTTTCTGCGCTGATGGCATTGCCGGATGCATCTCTCGGAATATAG
Source organism: Bacteroidales bacterium (assembly GCA_015060395.1). GTDB lineage: Bacteria > Bacteroidota > Bacteroidia > Bacteroidales > UBA932 > Cryptobacteroides. The sequence goes on along the minus strand of SUYP01000022.1, from coordinate 6,724 downwards.
TTGTAGAGGGACTCCCAGGTTCCGATATCCTGCCATCCGAAATTTGCGGGATATATCCAGGCCCTGTCGGTCTTTTCCATAACTGCGTAACCCAGGGATATGTTCGGACATCCGGTATATGCCCTTCTGATGAACTCATCTTCGATCTTCGATCCTATGGCGGCCTCCCATCCGATGAACTGAGTGGTGATCTCCGGAGTGTGTCTTTCCATTTCCTTGCAGATGGTCTGTGCTTTCCAGAGGAAGATACCTGCGTTCCAGAGGAATTCTCCGGTGCTGATGAATACTTCTGCGAGGGTTCTGTCCGGCTTCTCGGTGAAGGTCTTTATCTGAAGAGGCTCGTTCGATCTGTATGCCTCTCTTCCTCCGTATGCCTGTACATATCCATAGTTTGTGTCAGGTCTTGACGGGACGATGCCTAGAGTCATAAGTACTTCATTTTCATCGACATATCTGAAGGCCTTGTCGATGATTTCGGAAAACACTCCGTCATTGTCGATAATGTTGTCCGACGGAAGAATAGCAACCAGAGCTTCCGGATCTCTCTTGAGCAAGGTGTAGGTGGAATATGCTACGGCTGGGGCGGTGTTCCTGCTGTATGGCTCACGCAAGAGGTTCGCTTCAGGAAGTTCCGGAATCTGCTCCCTTACGAGTCCGCTGTATTTTTCGGCGGTCACCACCAGAATGTTTTCAGCGGGAACGATTCCGAGGCATCTTTCGTATGTCTGCCGTATGAATGTCTTGCCGGTCTCGGCTACGTCAAGGAACTGCTTCGGTCTTGCAGTTCTGCTTATAGGCCAGAATCTTGTTCCTGCGCCTCCGGCCATAATGACGCAATATCGGTTATGTGTGTTCATTATATGATATGTTTCTTATACATATATAGGTATATATGCCTGCGGGAACCATTCGGTGCTGCAGCTTCCGCCCTCGAATGTCACTGCCACTATGTCAAAATGACACTCCAGGTTTCCGAAAGGAAGGCCTTTTCTGGTGTTGAGGAAGCCAAGAGAAGCCTTTACGATGCGGGTCTGCTTGGCTTTATCGACATTGTACTGCGGCGGAGCCTGAATGCTGTCCCTGCGGGCCTTTACTTCCACAAAATGTATTCCAGAAGGGTCGAGTGAAATTATGTCAATCTCCAGATGTCCGCTTCTCCAGTTCCTTTCCAGAATTATATGTCCCATACTCCTGAGCAGCTCGCAGGCAATGTCTTCCCCTTTTCTGCCTAAAGAGCGTCTGTGATCATCTTTACCTTCCATTCTCCCTCCTCTTTCTTCACAGTGGCTTTCAATTCCCTGACGTTTCCGTCAGCTTCTATCCTATAGTAAACGTCCTTTCCATCTCCGGTCTTCTCAGATCTGATGATGCTCATCTCTGCCTCTGACAGGAGCGAAGCTGCTATTGCAAGTGCGCTGCTGTCCTCTTTCTGAAGCCTGTTCCAGACCTCGGCATAGCCTTCGATATAGTCCTTCATAGCTATGCTGTCGCACAGGCAGCGGGCATTCTCGAAATCTCCGGAGGCCAAAGCTTTGCTGAATGCCTCCACGACATCCTCAGGGCCCATCGCCTTTTTCTCCTCTGCGTTCCTGCACCCGTACATAAAGGTACAGATCCCTATCAGAGCAACTATAAATATCTTATTTTTCATTTCTTGTTATTTATCGATTCATAGATCCTTCGCTTCGCTCAGGATGACATTAAAAGAGCTCAGGATGGCATTATTCAAAAGTTACTATAGTAACTCCTGTGCCACCGAACTGTATATGTTCGTCTCTTACCCCGGCCACTCCCGGAATCGTCCTTATCAGCTTCTGAAGCTCGTCACGAAGCACCCCTGTGCCTTTTCCGTGAATTATCCTCACAGATGATACTCCGAGCATAACAGCATCGTCAACATATCTGGTGACCTTTTCCACAGCATCGTTGAGCCTCTCGCCTCTTACATCGATCTCAGTGCTGAAATTGAGCTTCCTCTCGCTTATCGACGAGTCGTACTTTATGGTGGAAACCGGTCTTGCAGTCTCTTTTACCGCGCTCTTGAACTCGTTGGAAGTGATCCTTTCCACCTTGTCCAGAGGCATCTTGCTGCTTATGTTGCCGATTACTACGACTACGGCCTTCGATGATACCTTCGCCACTTCTCCGACCATTCCGTTCTCCTTCACCCTGACTTTCTCGCCAGGTTTAAGCGGTGCCGACCTGAATGCCTGGATCCTTTCCCTTTCAGCCTGCTGCTCGAGAAGCTCCTGAGCGGCCTGCTCGTCTGCCTTTTTCGCCTTTCTCTGCTTCTGTCTTTCCCTGCGGGCGTCTATCTGCTTTATCTTACGTTCGATATAGTCGTCCTTCTCCTTCTGTTCCTTCTCCTTCTTTGCCGCAAGTATGGACATAAAGTCCTGAAGCTCCTTTCTGGCCTCCTGGGTCTCTTCCTTCGCAGCCTGGGACTCCTTGATGGTCTTGATGGTGTTTTCCACCTGCCTGTTAGCTCCTTTTATGATTTCCTCAGCCTCTTTCTTAGCCTCGTCGAGGATCTCCTTCTTCAGCTGCTTGATCTGCTGGAGTTCCTTCTGATATTTGTCAGTGATGTTCTCGAGAGTCTTGTCAGTATGCCTGATGCGCTCCAGCTTCTCGTCCAGAGCCTTTCTGTTGCGGGCGATCTTGCGGAGGTTGCGCTCGATTCCTACGAACTCCTCTCCGGCCCTTGCTTCGGCATCCTTGATGATGTTCTCAGGCATTCCCATCTTGCGGGCCAGCTCGAAGGCGAATGAATTGCCCGGAAGGCCCATCTCCAGCTTGAAGAGCGGAGCTATATTCTTGACATCGAACATCATAGCTCCGTTGAGCACGCCTGTTTCAGGTGAGGCGTACAGCTTGAGGTTGGTGTAATGGGTCGTGATGACTCCGTATGTGCCTCTCTTGTCGAACTCGCTGAGTATGGCCTCCGCGATAGCTCCTCCGGCAGCAGGCTCGGTTCCCGATCCGAACTCGTCGATGAGTACGAGAGTCTTGTCATCTGCCGCTGCCAGCATATCCTTCATATTTCCGAGGAAGGAACTGTAGGTACTGAGGTCGTTCTCGATGGACTGATCATCTCCGATATCCACCATTATCCTGTCGAAGACGAGCATTTCGGAAGTCTCCGAGGTCGGGATCAGCATACCCCACTGGAACATATACTGCAGAAGACCCACGGTCTTGAGGCATACGGATTTTCCTCCGGCATTCGGGCCGGAGATCAGCAATATATGCTTTTCCGGAGTAAGTGTCGCGGTGAGCGGCACGATCTCCTTCTTTTCCTTTCTCAGAGTCCTTTCCAGAAGAGGATGCCTTGCCTTTCTGAGGTGCATCTGGCCGTCTTCTGAAATGACCGGCATACCGGCAATGAAGTCAAGGGCGATCTGCGCCTTGGCCATAATGAAGTCTATTTCTCCAAGATATTTCGCAGCGCTGAGAAGATCCGGGATATACGGACGCAGGAAGTCGGTGAATTCCAGCAATATGCGCAGGATTTCCCTCTGCTCTGCGAATTTCAGTTCCTTTATCTGGTTGTCGAGCTCCACGACTTCCGCAGGCTCGATGAAGGCTGTCTTTCCTGTTGCGGATTCGTCATATATGAAACCGGGAATCCTCTTCTTGTTGGCCGCGCTCACAGGAATGAGCATCTTTCCGTCACGTATGGAGACTCCGGCGTCGCTGTCAACGATACCTTCCTCCTGAGCCCTCTTGAGAATGGCACTCATACGGCGCGAGATAGCGCCCTCCTTTTCCCTGAGTGACTTCCTGATTTCATACAGCTGCTCGGAAGCGGTGTCCTTCACATCGCCGTAGCGGTCAAGGATAAGCTCGATCCTTCTCTGTATCTCCGGAAAGTTGAGGACACGGGAACTCATCCTCTTCAGGTTGGGATATACCCCGTCCTTGATGCTCTCGAAGAACGATGTCACCTTCCGGAGGGTCTCCAGCATAGTCTTTAGCTTTCTCAGGGACAGAATGTCGATCGCAGCCGAAGTCCTTTCCAGCGGCTTGAGGAAGTCGATGCAGTCGATGAAGCCTCCGGAAGGGAAGCTGTCCTCGAACATCATTATGAGGCGCATCTCATCCGTCAGAAGCAGTCTCTTTCTGATATGTGAAGGGTTGGTGGAAAAGGTCTCCGTGGCAGTCCTTTCCGCAGCGTATGACGTAGAGCACCTGTCGGATATGATCTTCCTTATCCTGTCAAATCCGATCTTCTGCTCAAGCCTTGTGTCGATTGTTTTCTTTCTTTCTTCCAAATCTTTCTCTCCTATATACCGCCACTGTCCCTCACGGGCTCATTGGGGCTACTCTTCTCCTAATGCCGTGTTCAGGAGAAGCTTCAGTTCGTTGATGTTCCGGATAGGCGTCACAACGCCTCCCTTGACAAAGGATATGTTACCGGTCTCTTCCGACACCACGATAGCATCGGCATCGGTCTCTTCTGTGATTCCTATCGCAGCCTTGTGCCTCATTCCGTAGCTTGCAGGGATGTTGGTCCTTTCCGTGATAGGCAAGGTGCATCTTGCAGCCACGATCCTTCCTCCTGAAATCACGAGCGCTCCGTCGTGAAGAGGAGAATTCTTGAAGAAGAGGTTCATAATAAGACGGCGGTGGATGGCTGCGTCGATGCTGTCACCGGTGCTTATGATTTCTTCGAGAGATGCGTGATGGGCGATGACGATGAGGGCTCCGGTCTTGTCCTCCGACATTCTGCGGCAGGCCTCCGTAAGGTCGTTCACAGCCTCGCTGCCGCTGATGTTGGTGGTCTTGCGGTCCTTGCCGAATATCTTGTCAAGGATCACCTTACCCTGCCTGCTGTTCATATACCGGCTTCCGAGCCTCATCAGAAACTTTCTGATCTCAGGCTGGAATATCACTATGAGCGCGATGAGTCCCACGTCCAGCACAGTCTCCATAATGTTGGTCATAAGCCTCATATTGAATGCGGAGACAATGACCCTGATGACATACAGAGACAGGATGGCGACGAATATGCTCATAGCGGAAGTGCCTCTGATCCAGCGGAATATGATATAGATCAGAAGGGCAAGGAGCAGTATGTCAAGTATGTCGGCCAGCGAAAGCTGGAGAAAACCGAAAATCGCCAGTATCATATACCTTTATATATATCCGCGCAAAGATACTCATAATTTGCGTTTGTCGCTCCGTTCTTTTAAAATATCTTATATTTGTATTGCTTTAAACTATCAGAAGATGAAAAAGATCATAGCAGTTGCCCTTGCCCTGGTGTGGGTGATGGCGGATGCCGGAGCGGCACGAAAACCGGACATCAAATGCGGCCCGTGGGTGCAGAATGTGAATGAAACGGAATTCACCGTGCTGTGGACTTCCTCAGAAAAGGTCTTTGCGTGGGTGGAGGTGGCACCGGACGATGGCACCGCCTTCGAGAGCTGCGCGCGTCCGAGATTCTATCAGACGGTTTCAGGAAGGCGTGTCGCAGGAACTGACCATATCATCAAGGTCTCAGGTCTCGAACCAGGCAAAGGATACCGATACCGCATCTATGGCAAGGTCGTCAAAGATGACGGAAACGCATACGCCACCCATTACGGTCCGGCGCGCAGGAGCGGGATCAAGGGCGGCGGTGTGATAAGGACGTACGACCGCAATGCCTCAGGATGCAGGTTCGTGATGCTCAATGACATACACGGCAAAGACGACCGCTACCGTGCCCTGACAAAGGATATAGTCGCAGACAGCATCGATTTCCTTCTTTTGAACGGAGATATGGTGTCGTATATCGGCAATATGGATTCGACACTCAGTCACGTGTTCGGAACTGTTCCGGAGCTTGTTTCGGATGTCCCTTCTGTCTGGGTGAGAGGCAATCACGAGACCAGAGGCAGGGAATTCCATCTGATGCGCAGATATGCCCCGACTCCGACAGGCGAGCCTTACCATCTCTTCCGCCAGGGCCCTGTGGCTGTCCTGGTGCTTGATGCCGGAGAAGACAAGCCTGACGGCAATGCCGAATATTCCGGAACAGCTGATTTTGACAGCTACCGCACGCAGCAGCTCGGATGGCTGAAACTGGCGGTGAAGGATTCTCTCTTCACCGAGGCCCCGGTCAAGCTGGCCGTTATGCATATACCGGCGATTATGAAAGCCGGCAGCTGGTACGGCCAGAAATGGGTCTCCGCTCACTTCCTGCCTGTGCTCAATGAGGCGGGGATAGACATAATGCTCAGCGGCCATCATCACAAGCATATATATGTCGAAGCCGGCGAGTGCGGCAATGCATTCCCGATCCTTGCCAACGATGATACCGACCGCCTGGAGTTCGAGGCCGATGCAAAGGGTTATGTGATACGGACATACAATCAGGACGGTGAGGAGACTTCGTCATACGCGGGAGGTTCTGGCGAATAAAAAAGTTATCAACAAATTTTTCGCGTAAAATGTTGAAAATAAAGATATTATTCGTATATTTGCAGCCCGCAAAAATGTGAAGCGGGACATAAAGTATTTATAATCAATTAATTAAACAAACCAATGCCTGGATTAATTGGAAAGAAAATCGGAATGACTTCCGTTTTCGGTGCCGACGGTAGAAACATACCGTGCACCGTTATTGAGGCTGGTCCGTGTGTTGTTACGCAGATTCGTACAGTAGAGAAAGATGGTTATGCCGCTGTACAGCTTGCCTATGACGAAATTTCAGAAAAGCACGCCAGCAAGGCTCTCAAGG
>SUYP01000021.1 GCA_015060395.1 Bacteroidales bacterium | reverse complement strand
GGTATCTTTACTTCCGTAATGAGGACAATAAAAAGAAAGGAAAGTAGTCCGAACTACGTGCAGCGGTTCTACCTACTTTCCTTTCTTTTTATTCAATGTCACCAACCATTTTTGGCAACATTACCTATTATAAATCAACAGATTACCAAACACACCAGATCCTAAGGGACTGCAGGTGAGGCGAACGTTGAGCCGCCGCAGGCGGATTGTATTCCGTGAGCCGATCTGCAGTCCCTTAGGACGTGAAGTTCTATTTCAGATAAGATTTGAGTGCATCCACATAACTCTCGAAGGCATTCAGGCCGACAGGAGTGATGCGGCATATCGTGCGCGGTTTCTTTCCCTCGAAGGTCTTTTCGACCGATATATAGCCGGCTTCCGAGAGTTTGTCCAGCTGGACGCTAAGATTGCCGGCTGTAGCACCTGTCGCTTCACGCAGGTAAACAAAGTCTGCTTCCTCGAGATTGACGAGCACAGATACGACTGCAAGTCGCAGTTCCGAATGGAGTAACGGGTCCAGTTTCTTGAACATAGCAAACGGTGTTATTCGGCCTTTTTATTCATCATAATGCCTGGAACGATCAGGTTCAGAACCGACGCTACAGCAACCCAGAGAGGTGCAAGCTCATTCTGAAAACAGAAAAGTGCGATTGTACATCCTATTCCTGTGATGAATCCTCCGATTGTTATGTAATTGTTCTTCAGTACAAAACCAGTCATTGCAGCTGCGAATCCGAGCATCGCAACAGTAAGATAACCGGTCAAATGAGGTGCAATGAAAGCAAATACTGTAGCGAGTACCGTCGCAAATATTCCGTATGTCAGCCATATCTGTCCTATGCTGCGGCTGATGAAGCTTTTTCCTCCGCTCTTGCATTTCCCTTTAAGAACTATAGGAAACAGCACCCATCCTACGACCGGTATGCCGAACCACAGGAAATTCCATACGGGGTTTCCGGTCAGCATCAGCAGTATCCATACCGTTATTGAGAAAAGTAGCACTATGCAGCCCCAAAATGTCATAGGGGTACCGGCGTGCTTTTCAAAATCTTTTCTGCTTTTTGCAATCGCATCACTGATTACCTGAAGGCTCTGTTCAGGGGTCATTTCATTAGTTTCCATTTCCAAACAATTAAAAATTAAACATTTCCAGCTTCCTCGCTTCCCTTCCGGACGGGAAGTTCAGAAGCATTGTCCCGCGATGACAATGCAAATATAAACAAGTTTATTTTATAAACCAAATAAATAAACGAAAACCTGCAGCAGATGTGCAGGTCTTCATTTGTCATTTCATACGAAGAGACTTTATATAACCCTCCTGCGGTATGCAGTTTTCAAAGCGGCTGGCTTCAATGAAGTCAAGCATCGTCTTGCGGGCAATCTCCTGATCCGGACGTGCAGCGCGGATTTCGAAGAAAGTCGAACGTGGAGCCTCTGAGAATTCAACGACCTTGTCCCAGTTTTCCGGAGGCACTATGCCGCTGAAGCAGGAATTGCGGATCTTCTTGTATGGCCAGAACGTATAGCCGATATTGGCTTCCTCCATAGTCTTGCAGAAAGTCTCCTGCCACTCATCCGTATTGTGTCCGATCTCTCCCATATACATAGGCATATCGGTGCTGTCGCGGAACTCTATGAAATTCATAATGGCCGGACGGATAGGGTCACCGCCGTATCTATGACAGGTCCACATCAGCTTGTCATCATAGCTCCAGTCCTTGAAAGGCTTGAAATTGCCGTTCCACTGTGGAGCTCCAAGCATAATGATGTGATTCTGATCGACTTCCCTGATGGCTGCGGTAACTCTCTTATGCAGAGGCTCGAGCTTTTCATTGAGTTCGTCCATATTCTCGAAATAAGGCGCAATAGGCTCATTGATGAGATCATATCCGAGGATCACCGGCTCATCCTTATAATAAGCGGCAATCTTTTTCCAGATGTCACAGAACAGCTGCTGGGACTTTTCGCTCTCAAGAAGCCAAGGATATCCGTAGCTGTCATCTATGTTGTCACCGGTCTGTCCTCCCGGGGCATCGTGCATATCCAGGATTACATACAGACCGTTGTTACGGCACCAGGTGATGACGCTGTCCACCCTTTCAAAGCCATCCTGCGCTGACGACAGGCCCATATAGTCCTCATCTGTAAAGAGTTTGTAATGGAAAGGCAGACGGATCGTATTGGCTCCGGTGGAGGCTATGAATTCAATGTCCTTACGGGTGATGTAGTTGTCCTTGAACATCTTCCAGAATTCTGCTGTAAAATCGGGGCCTACCATTTCGCAGAACATCTGATCGATCATACGGGCCGAATTTGTCTTGCTGAATCCGAACATATAGCCTTCTGGATTGAGCCAGTTACCGAGGTTAGTTCCCTTGATGAAGAACTTCGAGCCGTCAGGGGCAATGAGGTCCTGGCCTTCTATGCGTATGAAATCTTCGGAAGACACCGATTGAGATGGACCTCCACAACAGGAAACAAAGGCCGCAAGCAGCACGGAAATAAGTAAAATCTTTGTTCTCATATAGTTTTTGCTTTAGTGTTATTTTTCAGTAAAAAAATTGGCCCGACCTTCACAGGCAAGGCCAATTCTGTTTCTAACCTTATATAAAATAACTAACCGATCATAATTTATTCAATTCAGTATCAAGCCATTCAAGACGCTTGGTGTAGAACTCCTTCAGGTAATCGACTTCCTTATCGTATGAACCCAAGGACGGGAAATATACCCAATCGACCGATTCCCATATACTCCACACCTTGAAATTCCTTTCCTGAGCCTTGGCAAGATAGAAGGTCTGTTCGTCGATGAATTCAGGAATCTTATCGAACTCAGGCTTGAGCTCGTTCCAGCGTTTCTGCACCTTATCGACAAATGCTGGATCGGCGAACAGATGAGGATACCACTTGTCAAGCTTTATCCAGAAATTCTCAGGTCCGTTGCCGACATTTCCCCAGAAATAGCCGCAGTTACCTAAGGTCAGGTCGAAGTCCCAGAGATGGTACATCTCCATCTTCTTTCCACGCTCCTTGGTGATAAAGGAGCTCTTGCGGAGGTTTCCGTCAATGTTCTTGGTAAGCTCCTGTACGATATAATAGTCAACAAAAGAGTCAACATCTATATATTTCGGATAGCCCGACGTCTGGGAATAGTCCTTGGCCCAAAGCGCCTGCTCGAAGGACTCGAAAAGGCTCTTGACGTACGCAAGCTGCTCGGAATTAGGCTCTTCCGGATCGCTGAACATCATCGGCACTCCCATAGATGTCCACCAGCAGGTAGTCTCATCCTGCTGCTCCTCTATCTCGAGATAATATCCGCCGGTAATGGCATCACCTCCGGTAACATCTTCCCCTACCACATCGATATCCACACGGTCAGACGAGACCTTCTTATGCTCACAAAGTGTATAGACCCCCTGATATTTGCCGTTCAGATAGACTTCTACACTGTGCATACGAGGGGTCCAGCTGAAGCCGCATATCTCTGAAAGCTTCATTGCCACGATATTGCGCACGAGGGTTCTGTCTGCATAATTGGCAAGAAGAGCCCATTCCTTGTCGGCAGGCATTCCGAGAAGGGAGGCCTTTTCCTTCAGTTTCACCTTCCAAGGCTTCTTCGGGAAGCTCCAGGTGGAATTGCCTCGTCCCCTTATCCCCATTTCTGCAGAAAACTCAGCCACATCACTGTAGAGCTTCTCAGGATCGGAGATGGTGATGGTACCGTCCACATAGTCCTTCTTATTGAGGATCGGAGCTGAATTCTTTGTCTTGATGTGTATTACAGGAATATTCTGCCTGCGTTCCATCTCTTTCTGATGTTCCTTCTCGTCTTCAAGAACCTTACTAGGGAACACGAGATGCTTCCGGTTGCTCAGATATGCATAGAGAGTCTTGGTATCGTAATAGACATAGACCGGGACAGACTCGAGGTCAGGTACCGAGGAATCCGCCTCTATACCCAGCATAGACCCGTTGATCGTCCACCAGTTCCCTACTGCCTCGACCTTTGCCGGCGATTTTTCGGTGCAGTCATAGATATGGAAAGCCGTTATCGTAAGCTTGTACCCGTCTGTAAATGTAAGGATACTAACTTCACCCTGGCGCACGGCCGACTGAAAGACCTTTCCTTCATTATAGGCCTGAAGAAGTTCTATGAAACCTTCCGGCTGCTTTGGTCCTTCCGGCTTTACTTCAGGTTTCTCACATCCGGTGATCGTAAGGCCTGAAAGAAAGACAATCGCCGACAATAATATAGCTAACCTCCTCATATACAACTATTTTACGATAAAATCAACAGGTTCGCCCGAAGCAGAGTCACCGGCAATCCAAAGTCTGAAATCACCCGGCTCCACCACATACTCCATATCGATATTCCAGAATGCAAGATCAGACACAGGAAGTTCGAATGTAACGGTCTTTGACTCTCCCGGAGCAAGAGTGACTCTCTGGAAGCCCTTGAGTTCCTTTACAGGACGTACTACCGAGCCGACCTTGTCCTGGACATAGAGCTGAGCCACTTCCGTAGCCTCATAACGTCCCGTATTCTTAAGGTCGAAGCTTACACGGATTGTTCCGTCACGCTCCAGCTCCGCGTTCTCGATAACAGGTCTGCCATATTCGAATGAAGAATATGAAAGGCCATATCCGAACGGGAAGAGAGGGCCGTATCCGCTGTCAAGATAGTATGAAGTACATCCGAGGGATGTCTGTCCTGCAGCGATAGGAATATCCTCAAGAAGCGTCTCTGTACCGTTGCAAGGACGGCCTCCGTTGTTATGGTTATAGTAGAACGGAGCTTGTCCGGCATCACGAAGGAAGGTCATTGGGAGCTTTCCGGAAGGGACAGCCTTACCCTTGATGAGGTCTGCCAGTGCAGGGCCGCCCATCGTGCCCGGATGGAATGAATAAAGCATAGCATCGCAGTTCGCAAGGTCACGCTCTATGGTAAGCGGACGTCCGGCCATAACAACCACTACTACAGGCTTGCCGGCCTTTGCAACTTCTGCAATAAGCTCGCTCTGAGCGCCCTGGAGATTAAGATTTGAGAGCGAATGTGCCTCTCCCGAAAGAATAGCCTCCTCTCCGACAAATACGACAGCGGCATCTGCCCTTGCTGCAGCATTGCGCACCTTCGCGAAATCCTTTGTATCCTTGTCACGGCTGTATTTCAAGCCCGGTTCCCAGATCACATCATACTCCTCACGAAGTGCGGCAAGAGGAGTTACGGTATGCTCCTTCTGGCCGTCAAATGCCCAGGTTCCCATCTGCTCGTATGGTGCATCGGCAAGAGGGCCGGTCACGAGGATGGTCCTGGCCTTGTCCAAAGGTAGCACATTACGCTTGTTCTGAAGAAGGATAGCGGATTCTATCGCGCATTGTTTTGCAGCTTCGAGATGCTTAGGTGCGTAATCCACCTTCGCAGAAGCCGACTCGTCGATATAAGGATTCTCGAAAAGACCGAGTTCGAACTTGAGCTTGAGGATATTGCGCACAGCACGGTCGATTTCCTTCTCCGAGATCTTACCTTCCGCAACGAGTTCCTCCACATACTGGATGAATCCGTACGACATCATATCCATATCCACTCCGGCATTAACAGCCTGCTCGGCTGTGTGCTTGAGGTCACGCGAGAAGCCGTGTGCAATCATCTCTCCGGCTGAATTCCAGTCGGTTACCACCATACCATCCCATCCCCATTCGTCACGGAGAATATTCTTCAGCAGCCATTTATTACCTGTTGAAGGGATACCGTCGATCTCATTGAAAGATGTCATAAGGGTAGCGGCACCGGCCTCTGCTGTAGCCTTGAATGCAGGGAAATATGTGTTACGGAGAGAACGCTCAGATATCATTGTGGAATTATAATCGCGTCCGCCCTCGGCTGCACCATATCCTACGAAATGCTTGATGCAGGCTGCCATAGAGGTAGGATCGCTGAGATCGTCTCCCTGATAGCCCTTCACCATAGCAACACCCATCTGCACATCCAGATACGGATCCTCACCTGCACCTTCCGCAACTCGTCCCCAACGTGGGTCACGTGCGATATCGAGCATTGGTGAGAATGTCCATCTGATGCCGCTGGCAGTAGCCTCGACTGCAGCTACACGTGCACCTTTTTCCACTATTGCAGGGTCAAATGTAGCTGCCTGCCCGAGTGGGATCGGGAAGATTGTCCTGAAACCGTGGATGACATCACGGCTGATGAGGATCGGGATGCCAAGACGGCTTTCCTCTACCGCAGCCTTCTGGACAGCATTCAGTTCGGCCGGATCGACACAATTGAGAATGGAACCGACCTCTCCCTTTGCAGCAGTTTCAGCCAGCCACGCTCCACCTGAGAGCTGATTCATCTGGCCGACCTTCTCACGCAGGGTCATCTGGGACAAGAGATCATCGACCTTCTTGTCTATATCACTCTGAGGTTCTGTTGCACAGGATGCCAGTGCAGCGATGGCTCCGGCCATCAGGACTTTAAATATCTTTTTCATATATATTGTAATTAGATTTCTCGACTAGCTCGAAATAACAGTATTATTTCTTCTGAAACACACGCACATAATCAATTTCCATTTCGGCAGGACCATCATTCAAAGCTGTAACCTGATTGATATCCCATATTCCAGGGAAATTACCTCCTACAGCCAGATTCAGAAGGATGAAGTTATCCTTACGGAACTCATTGTCTCCGAAGTCCTTGAGAGCCATCTTGAAATAAGGTTTGGCATCAGGCTTGGTATCAAGGTCTATATACATAGCAATCTGATTCTCATCCCAGATGCAGGTGAAGGTATGGAACTGGCCGTCCTGGACAGAGTAGCTGTTGGTGAAGTCGTAGGAATAATATTGATGTCCGGGAGCTCCCCAATGGCAGGCACCGTTAAGAAACTTCTCCTGCGTACCTTTCTTTATGCCGTTCTGATGGCCCATCTCAAGGATGTCCGTCTCTCCGCAGTTCGGCCATCCCTTGGACTTGAAGTCATTGCCCATCATCCAGAATGCAGGCCAGAGACCGTTGGCAGTCTTAGGCAGTTTTATGGATGCAGTGACATAGCCATATTTGAAATATACCTTCCCGAGGGTTATGAGACGGGCTGATGTAGCTTCAGCTCCCTGATAATTCTCCCTTCTGGCCGTTATTACAAGCTTTCCGTCACGGACATCGACATTTTCAGGACGGTCGGTATAATACTGAAGTTCGGCATTTCCCCAACCGTTGCTTCCGCGTCCGATCTCGCAGGTCCAGTTCGCATCATCCAGCTTATCGCCCTCGAATTCGTCACTCCAGAAAAGCTTATATCCTTCCGGTACGAACATAGCCTCACCGGTGGAGCTGGTCTTCTGGACAAGTTTCACCTCAGTCTTGGATGAGGCAGTCCTGAATGTTATTGTATTATGACGGTCTTCAGTGAGAAGATTCTTCTTTACGGAGATCTTGACCTTGGTCTCGCCTTTTATTCCTCCTGTAGGAGATACGGAACACCAGTCAGGATCTGCCACCGATGTGCCCCAGTCTGCATCTGCGGTAACGGTGAGATAAGTATCCTGTTCTTCAAAATCAACTGTAATCTCTGTCTGGGACAACTGGACAGTACCGCCTGCAGGCTTCTCATCAGCCGGCTTGGATGTGCAGGAAACTGCTAGAATGGCAATTGCCAATATTTTTGTTATCATATTCATAAATTATAGATTTCTCGACTCCCTTCGGTCGCTCGAAATGACAAAAAGAGACTTCGGTCGCTCGTAATCGGCTTGCCGCTTGAGCAACAGCGAAAGAAATGACAGCGTCATTTCTGGAACACGCGTACATAGTCGATTTCGTATGTTGCAGGGAGACAACTTTCATCCACGCCATACATTCCTCCCCAGTCCCCTCCCCAGGCGAGATTGAGCTTGAGTTCGAAAGGCTTGTCGAAAGGCCAGGTGTTGGCATTGCGCCCCTGTGAATAGTCCTCCGGATTGTAGTAGAAGAGCTGCTTTCCGTCAACGTATGTCTTTATATATTCAGGAGTCCACTCGAGAGCGTATGTATGGAATTCATCCATCACTCCCGGAATCTTGCGCGCAGCAGTCTTCTGAGTGCCTATCGCGTGATAATATGACTTGCAATGAATCGAAGATGAAACTTCCGTCGGTACACAGCCTACGTGTTCCATAATATCGATCTCTCCTCCGTCAGGCCAGCCGGACCATACTGAAGGCATCATCCAGAATGCCGGCCAGGTACCCTTGCCCTTCGGCAGCTTGAGACGTGCTTCAAAATATCCGTATGTCCAGTTCTTCCTGGTATTCACGCGTGCCGAATACACCCTGTTTCCACTCTTTATCGCACGGATCTTCAGTGTGCCGTCACTCACATCGGCTGTGACGATATCGCCGGTACGCCCGGCCACGTATGTCTGTAACTCATTATTCACCCAACCGGGCTCTGCGGTCTCATACCACCATTCCTTTGTGTCAGGCATAGTGAGCGAAGGGTCATTGAACTCGTCCCTCCAAACGAGCTTATATCCTGCCGGAGTATATATATCCGGCTCTATGATCTGTACACCATCAGGAATCTTGAATCCTTCCGGTGCGGTAAAGTCCGACCACACATATACTGCGCTCAACGGATTTCCGGTCAGGTCCAGTTCCTTAAGCTTTGTAAGCATCTGGATATCAACAGAAATGAGATTATTCCCCGAAAGGTCAAGGGAAGTCAGTCCAGGAAACAGGTCCGCAAGCTCCGATATATCAGTCAGTCCTGAATCAGAAAGGTCAAGTGATGTCACTCCATCCACCTCCTTAGTGCTGAGGACACCGTCCCCGTCATTGTCGAGATTCTTCAGCAGAGCTGCAAGCAGAGCCTTGTCCTGCACCGACACGCTCTGGACCTTATAATGCTGCCTTACAGGCACTTCCAGTCTGGATGTACCATATTTGAAAAGGAGGGTGGTCTGACGCGCGTCGCCGGTCTTGTTTTCCTCTACAGAGACCTTCAAAGCAGTCTCGCCCTTGATGCCTCCGGTAGGAGATGTCTTGACCCAGGCTTCGACCGGAGTCACACCCCAGTCTGAATCAGCATTTACAGTCAATGTGACTTCCTGTGCATCCGAAGATACGGATATCTCATTCGGGGTGACCTGTAATCTGATTTCGGGGGCTTCAGTCTGAGGCTCCTTTTCGCCGCAGGCAGCTGTCAGGCCGGCCAGAGCAGCTATCAGTAATATAGTCTTGAATCTCATTTTTTAGATCTCTCCATTCGCTTCGCTCAGTCGAAATGACAGAGACGAAATATTAAAAGGCAGGGGAAAGCCCATTACGGGCTTTTGTCCCCTGCCATTATGAATAACTATTAATGCTCGATAAGAGTTATACCGCTTACGATCACCTTTGAACCGGCAACTGCACCGCCGAAGTCGAACACGAGTTTCATATCAGGAATATCTGTTCCAGGAAGGCCTGTTACGGTATATACATACTCCTCATAAGCTGAGAGAACGATATCCGGTTTGTAGAAGAGTTCGTTCACGTCATTTGAAGGAGCCTGCTCGTAGCAAGGCTTCACGGTAACGTGCGGATGATCTGCCTCCGAGTACAGTGTAACCTGGAAATCGTATGTCTTGTCAGTCGAGATCTTTATGCCTGTATGGTTGAATACAAACTGTCCCTGCCACTGTGAAGCACCTGTTCCCTCAGGAATTATGAGAGTATATTCATTATTGCCTGCTGTCATTTCAGGATCTGCAATCTGAGTCCAGTTATTGTCTGCAAACCAGTATGATACGTCGATTACAGCATTCTTCCAGAGGTTTGCATCTGAATTAGGATCAAGTGCACCCGGTACCTCTGGCTCTGGCTCCGGTGCTGCAGCACCCTGGCTCTCACGGAAGATGATGTCCTTGATCGTCACCTCTGTACCTGCCGCATTTCCTCCGAAGTCAAGAACGAGCTTGAGGTTGCTTGCATCGATACCAGGCATAGCCACTACCTTGTAAACATAATCCTCGTATGCTGTAAGTTGATGCTTGTCAGCGAAGAAGAAAACATTATCATTGTCATTCTGGGTAAGTTTCACAGTTACACCAGGATGATCGTGAGAAGAATTCATCACAAGATAGAAATCGTATGTCTTGTCAGGTGTAGCAGCCATACCTGTGTTTGCGAAGCATACTTGTGCCTGCCACTGGTCTGTAGTTGCCTCAGGCAGAGTTACAGTGTAATTATTGCCGTCTGCCTCGAAGCCAGGATTATCAATCTGAGCCCAGCCCGGTGCATAGTAATATGTCATTTCAGTTGTGTTTGCAGTAAGCCACATATTGCTTGCATCGCTTGGGTCGAATGTCGGCTCTGATGAACCGCCACCGACTGTCTTAGCCTCACGGAATACGATATCCTTCACAACAACTGTCGAACCACCTTGTCCGCCGCCGAAGTCGAAGACGAGCTTGAGGTTATCGCAGTCGATACCAGGAGCTGCATATACATCGAGAACGAAGTCCTCGTATGCTGTAAGAGCATAGCGGCCGTCTGTGATGATGGCGCCGTCGTCAGTCTGAGCGCAAAGCTTCACGGTAACGCCTGGGTGATCTGCTGTCGAATTGAGCACGAGGTGGAAGTCGTATGTCTTCGCAGCCTCTGACTTGAGGCCGGTGTTCTGGAAGAAGAACTGGCCCTGCCACTGCTGGGTACCGAGGCCCTCAGGAAGTACAAATGTATGAGTACCACCGTCTGAAGTCACTGTTGCATTATCAATAGCACCCCAGTCGTTGTTTGCGAAATAGAAGTGGTGGTCTGTAGTCACAGCATTGTTCCAGAGGTTGTCTGGAGATGATGGATCGAACGGTGCAGGGCCTGAACCGCCTTCGATATGCTCCTGAAGAACGATATCCTTGATCTCTACAGTAGAGCCCGGAGTCGCACCACCGAAGTCGAGAACGAGCTTAGCGTTTGAAAGGTCAACACCCTGGATGCCCTTCACCTGATACTTGAACTCCTCGTATGCTGTCACAGCGTGTGCATCCTCGAAGAAGAATACATTGTCATTATCCTGCTGAGTGAGTTTGATGGTGATTCCGCCGTGGTCTGCGGTAGAGTTGAGTACAAGCTGGAAGTCATACTTCTTATCAGCCGATGTCACGATACCGGTATTGTTGAATACCATCTGACCCTGCCAACGCTGAGTACCGATACCCTCAGGGATCACGATTGTATGCTTGTTGCCTTCCGCTGTGTATGCAGGGTTGTCGATCTGACCCCAATCGTTGTTTGCGAACCAGAATGAAACGTCCATAACGGCGTTCTTCCAGAGATTGCGGTCCGAGTTAGGATCGAATACGACCTCACCTGGATCCGGCTTAGGATCAGCTGGCTTAGCGCTGCCCTCAACTATGAACTCATACTTCCAGGAGATTGCACCGTTGTCGTGTACAAGGGCTATCTTTTTGGTATTTGTTCCCTCAAGGAGCTTGTAACGCGGCTCAGCCATCGCTTCTGGATTAGGGATATATGAAAGGTTGGTGTTTTCAGGAAGTACGAGATAAATTTCCTCGATACCGGCATCATTCCAGGCATTCTCGAATGAATATGTGGTAGTGAAGCCTTCGATAGGAACCTGATAGTCATTGCCGTCATTAGGATTGTGCTCTGTACCGTAGCCTGAATCCTTATTTACATATACAGTACCGCCTTCACCAGGGTTGTAGGTATATTTCATATCGGCAGAGAATGTAAGCCTGTCGTCATAAAGACCACAGTCCTTCTTTTCATCCGGGCCTGCAGACCACCAGTTGGTGCCGTCGGTACCAGGCTCGCCGCATCCCATATGTCCCTTCACTGTAGAGTTCCACTCCCATACCTTTTCAGTGCTTCCGGCAAAGAAAGTAATATACTTTGAAGGATCGAACGGATCACGATAAGTATTGTCAAGGGTGAATGTCTTGGTCACAGAACCCACAGACACGCCGTGAGCGTTATATGCCTTGACCTCTACAGAGTGCTCGCCGGCATCACGAAGACGGAGCTTGAGACCGTTTCCGGTGTAAGCGTATTTCTTGTTGGCCTTTCCGTCGATCTTCTCTGTTCCGAAAAGCCACATAGGCACCATTCCCTCGTTTTCAATGGAGAATGTCACATAGTTGGTCGCCTGATCGACATCGATCTTTACCTGAAGGTCTGATGCAGACGGAACCTTGTTTGGATCCAGCTCGAACTGCTCCTGCATACAGCCCACAGACAGCACAGCCGCCAGAGCCAACGCCATATATTTAAATATCTTCATAATCTTTCAGAATTAACGATTAATAGTTGTTCTGGGTAAGAGGATACTGAGTACTTGCGGTAGCATCCATCTCTGTCTGAGGGAATGGGAGATACTTCTTGTTCTCAGTCCAAGCCTTTGTGCGGTAGCCGCCTTCATCGTTTGCAGGAGTGAGCACTGTAGCAGCCTGTCCGAGACGGACGAGGTCCCAATAGCGTTTTCCTTCACCCATAAGCTCGACGTGACGCTCCTGAAGGATAGTCTCAAGACTTGCACCTACAGAACCGAGACCGGCTCTTGTACGTACCTCATTTAGATAAGCATCTGCAGATCCCTTTCCTGAGCAGCCGTGAACAGCGATGAGCTCAGCAGCGTTGAGGAGAGTCTCTGCATAGCGGTAGAGACGGATGTTTGTGCCGTAGTTCAATGTTGCGTCAGCGATCTGACCTGCATTACCGTCAAGACGAGGGAGATACTTTGCATTGTAGAATCCAGTATCCTGGTAACGTGCTGTATATGTAGCACCTTCAGAAGCAGGCTCATAGATTGTAACGGCCTTGCGGAGGTCACCTTCCTCGAATGCCTTAGGAGCGGAAGTGGTGAGAGGGAAGAAGCCCCATCCCTCGTTGCCGTACTTCGCGCTGCCTGCCATACTGTTCATACCCATAAGTGTAGGGAGAACTGTACCGCCGGCCGCGAGAGGGCTACCCCAGGAGCGATAAGCGCCCTGGCTGAAGAAGTTGATGTCAAGGATAGTCTCCGAACTCCACTCACCTGCAGGTTCCCACATATTCGCGAGATCAGCAGATGAAACCAGAGCATACTGTCCGCTGGTGATGATCTCCTCCATATAGTTGAGGGCAGTCTGCATCCTTTCCTTGTCGTTCTGATACATAACGATCTCAGCGTAGAGCATCATTGCAGCAGCCTGAGTGATGCGGCCGAGCTCTGCAGTACGCTTCATAGGAAGAGCCTTTGTCTCGATTGCAGCCTCAAGGTCAGCGATAAGAAGTGCATAGACCTCATCAGCCTTGAGCTGTGGAGAAGCGTATGGGAATTCAAGATTGGACGAATAATAAGGGATATTTCCCCAAAGCTTCCACATCTGGGTATAATACCAGGAGCGGAGAACGGTAGCCTCTGCAAGGAATTCCGCCTTTCTCTCTTCTGAGATGTTCTGAACGCCAGGCATATATTTGTGAACGCAGTTGGCACGGTTCACGCCAGAATATGCGATTGTCCATACGGAAGCAGGAGTATTCTGAGAGTCAACAGAATAGTCGAACATCAGATGGTAGTGACGGTTGTCCGAAACGCCTGATCCGCCAGGATATACGTCGTCTGCCATCACTTCATAGATCATAGGGACAGGATTGTACATTCCCATACCCCAGTCAAACCACTGGAGAGGGTCGTAAGCAGCCACAAGGGCTTCCTTGATACGTGACTCCGAGTTATAGTACTCTTCAATGAAGATCTTGTCGTGAGACTCAACATTAAGCCATTTCTCACCGCAAGAGCTGAGAGTCATAGAGAGCAGCAGGGCTGCAAAAATATAATATATCTTTTTCATCTTATATCTCTTTACTGGTGATTAGAAAGTAATGCTTGCACCGAACTGGAATGTGCGTGCCTGAGGATAGATACCTCTGTCCATATAGCCTGCGATTTCAGGATCGAAACCGTCATACTTTGTAAGGGTGAGGAGGTTCTCGGCAGCTACGTAAACGCGAAGCTTCTTCACGAATACCTTCTTGGTCCAGTTGTAAGGAAGAGTATATCCCAATGTGATGTTCTTGAGACGGAAATAGCTTGCATCCTTGATGAAGAAGTCTGATGCCTTCGACCAGTTCTGGTTAGGGTCAGTCGTTGTGAAACGAGGATATGCATTTGTAGAACCCTCTCCGGTCCAGCGGTTGAGGACATACTTAGGCTGGTTCATTGTAGGAATGTCTGTACGACGTGTACCGTCAAAGATCTTATTGCCGGCAACACCCTGCCATACCATAGAGAAGTCGATGCCCTTCCAGTCGATGCTTGCATTCACACCGTAAGTCCAGGCAGGAACGCACTTACCGAGGTTTGTACGGTCACCTTCCGCAGTGATCTTGCCGTCACCGTCGAGGTCCTGATAACGGAAGTCACCAGGCTGAGCCGAAGGCTGGATGAGAGAGCCGTCTGCTCCTACGTAAGAATTGACCTCGTCCCAGTTCTGGAATACTCCGTCAGTCTTGTAACCGTAGAAGTAAGGATAGACCATACCGTTCTGACCACGGGTGATTGTTCCCATCTGGTGGAATGAACCTCCGTCGAGGATTCCGGTCTCATTACCTGCATTGATGAGGATGGTCTTGATATATGTGGCATTTGCACCTATCGAGAAGTTGAAGTCACCGATAGAATAACGGTAGTTCATATCGAACTCGATACCGCTGTTGGACATTTCACCGACGTTACCCCAAGGCTTAGACTCACCGAGATAAGTAGGAACCGGCATCACCTGCAGCATACCTTCAGTTCTCTTATAGAAGTAGTCCGCTGTGAGCTGGAGAGAGTTGCCGAAGAATCCGAAATCGAGACCGAAGTCGGTCTGGTGGCTCTGCTCCCAACCGAGGTCGTCATTAGGAGTGACTGTCGTCTTGACACCGTTCACGATTGCCTCATTTCCGAGAGCACCGCTGCCGAACACATAGTTGTTGCCTGTAGCTGTCTGAGCCGCATACTGGAATGCAGGGATACGGTCATTACCGTTGATACCCCAGGATACACGGAACTTCAAAGTCGAAAGCCAAGTAGCATTGTCCTGGAGGAAAGGCTCGTTCTTGATGTTCCACGCAGCAGAAGCTGAAGGGAAGATACCGAAGCGGCGGCCAGGTCCGAAGCGTGAAGAACCGTCCCGGCGGACTGTCGCCTGAACCATATAACGGTTGTCATAGTCGTATGAAGCACGTGCGAAGAGAGATGCGAGGCGATAGTCAACATAAAGGCTTCCACCACCGTCGTTATCCTCACGCTGGCTGGTAGCGAATCCCATATTTGCCTTGTTTGGATCCTCTTCCATAAGATACATTCTTGAAGCATTGATGTTTCTTCCTGTCTCAGAGAATGCTGTCTGACCTGCCATCACTGTAAGGTTGTGCTTATCATTGAATGACTTGGTATAAGTCAGAGTGTTCTCCACCTGCCAGATAAGGCCGCGGTTCATAGAGCCCCATACAGAAGAGTAGCCCTGGTGACGTGTTGAAGAAAGATAGTAGTTAGGTGTCCATCCGTCAGAACCTCCAACTGAGAAGTCAACATTGACTGAAGAACGGAGAGTCAGGCCCTCATAAAGCTGGAATGCCACCTCGGCACCTCCGATGAGCCTGTCATAGTTGTTTCTTGTTCCCGGAAGAGAAAGGTCGGCGAGAGGGTTGACCATTTCCTGGAACTCTGTGCCCGGAATTGTGAAGAGGCGTCCGTTTCTTGGGTCACGGATAAGGTTAAAGTCGCTCCAGTTAGGGTTGAGAAGCTCACCTGTGGTCTCATCCACAGCGTGTGCTGCATCATTATAATAATATCTGTCGATCACTGCCTGCTCGTCAGCCGGATCCACATATACATTAAGAAGTGGAGAAAGGGCTGCAGCCGAACCGAGAGGAGAACCGAACTCGGAGTTGGTGGAGATGCCTCTTGTGAATGTGCGGGAATATGCAGCATTGATGTTGAGGTTCATCTTATTGAGCCAGGAGCGCGATGAGGTTGCATCGAAGATTGTGTACTGGTCATTCAGACGTACAGAGAAGCGCTCATAGTTCGAACGGTCGAAGTTACCGCCGACGATACCTTCCTGAGTATAATAGCCGGCTGAAACGAAATACTGGTTCTTGCCGCTGTTACCGCTGATTGTAAGCTGGTGTGTCTGTGAAGGGGCATTCCAGTTGAAGAGCTCGTCCTGCCAGTCAGTTCCCTCACCGAAAGAATAAGGATCTGCATAAACCGGAGCATTTCCATCATTGATGGCAGCCTCGTTCATCATCACTGCATATTCAGTTGCGTTGAGGACCTCACGCTTGCGCCAAGGGCTTGACATTCCGTACTGGAAATCGTATGTAACGGAAACCTTGTCAGATGAACCCTTCTTTGTGGTCACGAGGATTACACCGTTGGCACCACGGGTACCGTAAACTGCACAGGATGCGGCATCCTTGAGAATGTCGATACGCTCGATATCGCTTGGTGCAAGATAGTCTATACCTCCGTTGATGGCCATACCGTCCACCACATAAAGAGGATTCGAGTCGTTGATGGTACCGATACCGCGGATACGCACCTCCGAGCCGGCGCCAGGCTGACCTGAAGTCGATGTGACTGTCACACCGGCTGTAAGTCCCTTGAGGGCGTCATCAACGCGTACTGCAGCAACCTTGTCGAGCATTTCGTCACCGACTGTAGAAATCGCAGCAGACACAACGGCCTTCTTCTGCACGCCGTATCCGATCATCACGACCTCGTCAAGAAGTTCTGCGTCTTCCTCAAGGATGACATTTACTGTGCCCCCCCCTACTGGAACGCGAGCTGTCTTGTAACCGATTGAAGTCACGACGAGGATCGCATCGGAAGAAAGATTCTCATTGAGAACAAAATTACCATCAAGGTCAACCGTAGTTCCGATGGATGTACCTTCCACCATCACCGCAGCGCCTATTACAGGCTCACCGGCTGAATCCTTGACTGTACCTTTCACTTGCTGAGCGAACGCATTGGCGCAGCTCAGACCCATTATCGCAAAGATAAGGGCGATTCGATAAGTTAGGTGTTTCATTTGGTTAGTGTTTATGTGTTAGTTAATGTATGAACGAATCTTAAAAGTTCGTGTTCTCAAATTTACATATTTTTCCAATCAGTTCAGCCAAAAATTCCGCACACAGTCGGAAATTAGTGGACAAACAGCATATAACCTACAGATTTACAGATGCTTGACGGGCAGAAAAGAGGCAAAAAAGTGGACAAATCAAGACATCAAAGGGGCCCCACTTTTGGCTAAGTGGACAAACAAAGATTGCCAATATTCATAAACCTTTGGCTATCAGAATATTGGCAATATATCATCTTTGATAAAAAAGTGGATTTTTCAGCGTTTTGAGCCTATCTTTTTGACTGTTTCCTCGAAATTTTCACGATTTTCGAGAGCCGCATTCTTCACCTGAGCCCTGTAATTGTAGATGGTGTTTACAGAGTACCTCAGAAGGGATGCGATATGAGAGGACTGGGTGATTCCGAGCTTGATCAGAGCAAAGATACGGAGTTCCGTACTCAGCAGTTCACCATCCTTTATCTTCACTCTGGAGTCCTCCTTGAGAAGTGCATTGAACTCTTCCACAAAAGTAGGATAGAGCGAAAGGAAGGATGTATCGAAAGTCTTATAGAAATTCTTGAGCTCGGCATCGAACTGGTCGCGTGTCAGATTCTTCTTCAGCTTGTCAAGATAGCCCGAACACATAGATAGGAAGAGGCCGAGATATTCCTCCTTCGCGGCATTAGCCTCGACAAGGTCGAGGTTCGTCTGCTTGAGATTCTCCTCAGCATCAATGACCGAATGATAATACTCAGCCAGCTGCATATTCTTGGATTCGATCTCAGAGGCATTCCTACGTCCTTTGACATACAGACGGATGGTCACCACGCAGAACACAAGCAGCAGCAGGGCGATGCAGGTCGTCATTATGAGATAGCGGCTTCTGTACCTGCTCTGAAGTTCCTTGCTGTCGGTGTACGTCTTGATGATCCAAGGGAGAGTCGAAGCGATCTGGACCTTTCTCAGCTTGGCATTATAGAAAAGCGCATCGTCAAGGGATATGTTTATATATCTGAAGGCGCGGTCAGTATCCTGAGGATCAGAGAGTTTGATAGCGATGGAACAGAGTGACGCATTATCCTTGATGGCTCCTCTGATGTCACAAAGAGCCGATTCCGTCCACCATTTTATAATTTCCGCCGTACGGTCAAGATTCTCGCAGATGAAGCCTTGCCAGTAGGTCTGCACGGCATAGTCACGCGAATCCTTGTCAAGACTCTCTATGAAACGAAGATTTTCCGAATATGCCTTCTCGAAATCCTTGTCCTCTATCATCCTCAATATCCTTATATGACGATTTACAGGGAGATCTGCCGGAGTATTTTCCAGGATACAGTCCTGATAATGCGTAATCTTGGATGCATCCGGAACCTCTATGCTGGAAGTCGTTACATATTCCTGATAGTCGTGCAGGAATTTCTGCCTTGCATTATACCACTCCGTCATCTGATCACGTCCCAGTGCGGAAGTGTCGATCTGGGCGAAGACATCATCCGCTTCGAGATAAAATCCGGCCGTGGTCAGAAGCATAGCCTTATCGAGCATCGCACCCAGACGGAGAGAATCATTGCCGATCTCAAGAGCTATATCTAGCTGACGGTCAAGCATTTCCTTTGCCTTGTCAAACTGGAACGGCTGATATTCAAGAAAGAGCTGGTCATAGATATTGTACTGCTGGAGGGAGGTTACGCCACGGGAATTGAGCATATTCTCGATGGTGCTTATCTTCTGCTGCTTGATGCGGAGATATTCATCCGAACGCTCCAATGCCTGGTCTATGCGTTTCAGATCACTTTCATAAATGCTTTCAGAGCGTTCTGTACAAGACGCTGCTGCAATGATCAAATAAGCGGAGAAAATATATGTTGCAAGTCTTTTCATAGTATTTCTGACAGACTACAAAATTACTAAAAAACATTTAATTGCAATATTTTGATTATCTTTGTATGATTGGACAAGACCAAAAAAATGAAACGTATATTCATATCATTACTGATGGCAGCCGCCGCTCTGACTGCCTGTGAGAAGAATCCGTACGGGCCGACAAATCACACTCCAGAGCCTGATAAGCCGTCAGAAAAGCCAGTCGAGATCGTCAAAGGCGGATTTGCCGAAGGCGCCGACATAAGCTGGGTCACGCAGATGGAAGCCGAGGGGTGCAGATTCTACGACACAGCCGGACAAGAGACCGAATGTACCGCTCTTATGAAAGAGATCGGATTCGATGCAGTACGCCTCCGTGTTTGGGCAGATCCTGAAGGCGGATGGTGCGGAAAGGACGATGTCCTGGTGAAGGCAAAGCGTGCCCGTGACCTCGGGATGAGGATAATGATCGATTTCCACTACAGCGACACCTGGGCTGATCCATCAAACCAGAAGACTCCTGCAGCCTGGGCCGGTCTGAATCTTCACGAACTCGCATCGGAAGTCGAGGCTCATACTAAGGAGACCCTGAAGCTGCTCAAGGACAACAGCATAGATGTAGAATGGGTGCAGGTGGGGAACGAAACAAACAGCGGAATGCTGCATCCGGCGGGGAAAATCACCGGCTCGGCGGATGATTTTGCGGTCCTGGCGAACAAAGGATATGAGGCCGTAAAGAGCATCTATCCTGAAGCGAAGGTCATCATCCACAGAAGCGAAGGGCACAAGGAAAATGAATGCAAGTGGCTCTTCACCCACCTGAAGAACAGCAATGTAAAATATGACATCATCGGACTTTCATTATACCCGGTCTGGTGGGAAAACAACGGCTGGTGCGACTGGAAGCCGAACGTTGACGCCTGCCTTTCAAACATCAAGGCTCTGGTCTCCACATTCAGCAAGCCTGTGATGATATGCGAGATAGGAATGCCTGTATGGGAGCCGCAGATGTCCAAGGACGCCGTGAAGTACATCCTCGAAGAGACCAGAAAGATCGAGGATTGTCACGGAGTGTTCTATTGGGAGCCGCAGACAGACGGCGTATGGAAGCCCTCAAGCTACAATGCCCTCGGATGGAATGCATACGACAAAGGAGCCTTCAAGAACGGAAGGCCGACAATCGCACTTGACCCTTTCAAAGACTGATTATGAAAAAGATACTTAGCATATTGGCGACATTCACTACTGCAGTCACAGCTTTTGCACAGACTCAGCGCAGCGAGACGATACTCAAGGAATGGGAATTCCGTAAAGGACACGACATCGAAGCTACGGAAGACTGGGAACGGGTCAATGTACCCCACGACTGGGCCATTTACGGGCCTTTCGACAAGGCCAATGACCTTCAGACCGTCGCCGTGGTACAGAACGGAGAGGACGTGGCAACAGAAAAGACCGGACGTACAGGAGGACTGCCATATATGGGCAAGGGTGCATACAGACGCACTCTTGAGATCAAGTCCGGAGAGCTGGACGGCCGCAGACATATCCTTATGTTCGACGGAGCAATGAGCGAAGCGCAGGTCTTCGTCAACGGAGAAAAGGTATGCTTCTGGCCATACGGCTACAATTCGTTCCATTGCGACGTGACCGGTCAGCTCAATGAAGGAGCCAATGACATCACCGTCCTTCTGGAAAACAGGCCTCAGTCTTCAAGATGGTATCCGGGAGCCGGACTTTACAGAAAGGTTCGCCATATCACCCTTCCGGAGGTACATATACCGGTATGGGGAACATACGTGACCACACCTCATATCGGGAAGGACTATGCGACGGTCAATGTCAGGACGAAGGTAGAAGGTATAGAGAACGGAAGCGTGGTCACTGTCAGAACCAGGATCATCGACAGAGCCGATATGCAGGTGATAGCAGCAGAAACCGACACCAGACTTCTTTTCAACGGAGAAGTGGAGCAGAACATAACTGTCAATAATCCTATGCTCTGGTCTCCTGAAAGCCCTTATCTCTATTATGCCTGTACAGAGATTCATCTCGGAGGTGCGATCGATACAGCCTGGGATATGGACAGGCCGGAGATAAGCATCACCCACGGCAATCAGATGCAGGACTGCAAATGGACTACATTCGGATTCAGGACAATAGAGATTGTCCCTGACAAGGGATTCTTCCTCAACGGAGAGGCACGCAAGTTCCGCGGAGTCTGCCTGCATCACGACCTCGGTCCGCTCGGAGCCGCAATCAACAAAGCCGCCATCCGACGCCAGCTGACAATTCTCAAGGATATGGGCTGCGACGCGATCCGCACTTCACACAATATGCCGGCAGAAGAGCTCATCGAACTATGCGATGAAATGGGATTTATGGTGATGTGCGAGAATTTCGACGAATGGGACATAGCTAAATGCGAGAACGGTTACCACAGATTCTTCAACCAGGACAGCGGAGACGGAAGGATATGGGCGGAAAGGGATATGATCAATATGCTGCATCATTTCCGCAATAACCCTTCGGTTATAATGTGGAGCATCGGAAACGAGGTGCCGTCACAGTGGAAGCCGGAAGGTCTGACAGTGGCGAAATGGCTTCAGGATATCTGCCACCACGAAGACCCGACGCGTCCGGTAACCTGTGGAATGGACCAGTATAATGCCGTGACTGTCAACGGTTTCGCCGAGCAGCTTGACATCGTGGGCTTCAATTACAAGGTGGACCGCTATATCCCTGCATACGAGATTCTGCCACAGAGGATAATACTCGGAAGCGAGACGGCATCGACGGTAAGTTCACGCGGAACATATCACTTCCCGGCAAAGATAGGTGCTGCGATAATGCACGATGACAATCAGTCATCCTCATACGACACGGAATTCTGCTGGTGGTCCAATATCCCGGACAATGATTTTGCCGCGGACGAAGACTACCCTTGGTGCATCGGACAGTTCGTGTGGACAGGATTCGACTATCTGGGCGAGCCTTCTCCATACGACACGGATGCCTGGCCTAACCATTCTTCCGTTTTCGGTATCGTCGATCTGGCATATATCCCGAAAGACCGCTTCTATCTTTACAGAAGCCAGTGGAACAAGAAAGATGAGACATTGCACATCCTGCCTCACTGGAACTGGGAAGGACGTGAAGGAGAGACCACGCCGGTATTCGTATATACCTCATACCCTTGCGCCGAGCTTTTCGTAAACGGTGTTTCTCAGGGCAAACGAACATTCGCCGAGCCAGACGGCCAGACACCTTGTCTTGGTGAAAAGGCGATGAAACGTTTCCGATTGATGTGGGACGAGGTAACATACCAGCCAGGAGAGCTGAAAGTCGTAGCATACGACCCTGAAGGACAGCCTGTTGACGAAAAGACCATACATACAGCCGGCAAAGCCGTTGCAATAAAGCTCACCCCTGACAGAAAGATCATCAAGGCTGACGGGGAAGACCTCTGCTTCATCAACGTAAGCCTTACAGACAAGTACGGCAATCCGGTGCCGTGCGACAGCAGGCTCGTGAAAGTGAAAGTCAGCGGAGCCGGGGCATTCAAGGCCATAGCCAACGGCGATCCGACCTGTCTGGAGTCATTCCAGCAGCCGCAGATGCATCTTTTCAGCGGCCAGCTCACAGTCATCGTCCAGAGCGGCACAGAACCCGGAGACATCATCGTCGAAGTCAGCGGCAAAGGTGTCAGGAAGGCTTCAGCAACATTGAAAACCGAATGATATGAAATACAGAATCATTATGCTCGCGGCCATAGCCGCTATAGGAACGTCCTGTCTGAAGGACACGGTTCAGGAACTTACTCCGGAACAGGACGCATTGATGGCCAAACTTGTAGGAAATCCCCTTTCTGATGCTGAGGATGGGGTTCTTCTTGTGAAGTTTGATTCGGAAACAGCCGGCAGAATAGCCTCTGGCGACGCGTCTCCACTCGACGGTATGGATATATCGTCATTGACCCCGGCACTTCCCGTACAGCCGAAAAACACAGAAATCGCGAGGAAATATGGTCTGGACCGCTGGTACAGGGTCACATTTGACGAAAGCATCCCGGTAAAGAAAGCCGCAGAGAAGTTCGCAGCCATTCCTGAAATCACCGCATTGCAGTACAATTCATTCATAGAGCCGGTTAAACCGGAGAAGGTCATTCCTTTCGAGCCGGGTCCGGAAACGAAGGCCGAGTCAGACCTTCCGTTTGACGACCCATATCTTGGCAAGCAATGGAATCTGATAAATAACGGCGGAAGCGGTGCCATAGCCGGAGCCGATGTGGGTGTGAAGGACGCCTGGAGACTTACAGGAGGTGATCCGAGCATCATAGTGGCAGTATTCGACTGCGCAGTGAACAACATACACGCCGACCTTTCCAAGGCAGTATGGATCAATGAGGCTGAAAAAGACGGCACAAGCGGGCAGGATGATGACGGAAACGGATATATCGATGATGTTTACGGATTCAATTTCGTAAGCTGCAACCTCAACAAGAATCCTGTAAAGGGCAACAGACTCGACTGGAGCAAGGGCTACGGCCACGGAACACACGTGGGCGGAATAATAGGAGCTGTGAACGGCAACGGAAAGGGTGTGAGTTCCATTGCCGGCGGCACCGGCAGCAATGACGGCGTAAGGCTTATGAGCTGCCAGATATTCGAAGGCAGCAACGCCACTTCAGATGCCCAGAGTGCTGCAGCCTTCATATATGCAGCTGACAACGGAGCCTGCATAGCACAGTGCTCATACGGTAACTTCAACATCATCAGGACAGATGATGAATATATAAACGGAAACGAGGACAAGAAGATAGCCGGTGCCTCACTCGAGAATGCCGCACTTCTGTATTTTATGGATCCGGCCAACAGCAACCACGAATCACTGGAGGGCAATCTTGCCGTATTTGCCGCCGGCAACCACAGTAATCCTTATTCCTGCTATCCTGGGGCTCTTCCATACGTGCTTTCAGTAACGGCTTTCTGCCGTGACTTTATGCCTGGAAGCTATACCAACTATGGCCCCGGATGCAAGATAGCTGCTCCGGGAGGAGAAATCATCGGAACCTCAGACGTCAGCGGTATGATCCTATCGACAGGAGTGAGCAATGCTGCCACACAGTCACCTGCAGTGGAGAACAATGGCAAGCACGACTACAATTATGTCTATATGCAGGGCACATCAATGGCCTGTCCGCACGTATCCGGTGTTGCCGCACTGGGAATCGCATACGCAAAGAAGCTGGGAAAGAAATTCACCCGCGAAGAATTCACATCTATGCTTCTGACCTCAGTCAACGACATCGACAGCTATCTTCCTGACGGCAACAAGTACAAGGGCCAGATGGGGGCCGGAGCTGTTGATGCGTGGAAATTCCTTATGGCAATAGAGGGCACTCCATCTGTAATGGTGCAGACAGGGAAGAAGGTATCTATCGATTTGAGCCCATACTGCAACCCTAGGAACATATCCGAGGTACAGGTAGGCGCAGTCGATGCATTGGTACTTGGAATCAACTCGACTCCGGAAATCAAGGACGGAATACTCGAAATAGAATGTACCAAGACAGGAGCAGGAAAGATCCTCATATGCTCAAGAGTAGGTAAAGATCCAGAGATGTCCGATGGTATAGGAGATATGAACTACTATTGCGAGATATCCATCGTATCAAGGCCTTACGTTTCAGAAAACGGAGGATGGCTTTAGAAGTCCGAGTAACAGTTAAAATAAGACGAAATGAAAAAGATAGCATATATACTGATAGCATTACTGATGGCGGCCGGATGCGAGGACAAGCCGACACCTGACACCCCTGTAACCCCACCGGACAAGCCGGAAACTCCCGTTGACCCTCCGGTGAAGGAAGAGACTCTGGCTGAGAAGATTGCCGGAGAATGGCACTGTGTGGTTTCGGACATTGATGCCGACATATATCTGGCCCTTATGTCCGACAACACTTTCGAACTATATCAGAAGGTTGGAGAAGGTTCGCACAGACTCTACAGAGGCAGCTGGTCGATGAATGAAACATCCAGGACCCTTTCAGGCAGATATAATGACGGTACAGAATGGGGCAGCAGCTACGAGACTGCGGTCAGCGAAGACAAGAACAGTATGACACTCGTTCCAAAGGCTGCCACCACAAAGGAAGAGCACGTTTACAGAAGGGAAGCCGTACCTGCATCGGTAAAAGAAGGTTGCGTCGTTGTGGTCAAGTCCACCGGATGCGGAATGCCGGTAC
Organism: Bacteroidales bacterium; assembly: GCA_015060395.1. Classification (GTDB taxonomy): domain Bacteria; phylum Bacteroidota; class Bacteroidia; order Bacteroidales; family UBA932; genus Cryptobacteroides. The sequence continues at coordinate 25,975 of SUYP01000021.1, read as the reverse complement.
TCTAATCCTCCTTCCGCATACTGAATTCACATCCGCAATACAGCTGATTATAGAAATCATATTCCTTGATGATCTGCAGGCGACGTTCCTGCAGACCGTTCTTGCGCCAGTTATGGTCCCACCAGATGACTTTGCCATCTGGCGGGACCATATCTACCCCCAGTCGGCTACTGCCGACAGCCCCAGTGGGGCATACCGACCACTCACTAACGTTCGGGTCGGGCACCGTCACTGCTTCGATGTTCTGAGAACATCTTGCTGACGTGAGCGGTGCGGCGCTGATGCGCCTTCCTTTGCCATCTGGCGGGACCATATCTACCCCCAGTCGGCTATCTGGCGGGACGATCTGCTGACAGGCCCAGCGCCCGGCTTCATTGATCTGATCAAGCGATTTCCATCGGGATGAAGCAAGAGTGGTGGTTATAACCTTTATGCCACGCTGTGCAGCATATTGTGCAGTCCTTAGAAGCCTGATCTTGAAACACCTCAGACATCGTCCACCCCTTTCCGGTTCTCCCTCAAGCCCCTTAACGGCATCAAGCCAGTTTTCGTGATCATAGTCCGCATCCACGATCTCCAACCCGAGAGACCGGGCATATCTGGTGCACTCATTCTTTCTGATTTCATATTCCTCGAGAGGATATATGTTCGGATTGCAATAATATATGACCGGAGTGATCCCGTCCTTCATCATCGCCTCTATGATCGCGCTTGAGCAGGGGGCACAGCAAGTGTGGAGGAGCACCGTCGTTTCCCCTCCCGGCACCTGCAGCCGGATATCCTTGTTTTTCTTTACGCCCATTATGAATGCATCTTCTTCGCAAAGATAAACTAAATTCGTAACTTTGCACCCGATAAAACGAATTCAATATGGGAATAATTCCTGACAGGTATCTAAAGGAGCTCTTCAAGGGAGTACGCAGCAAGTGGGCTGAGCACGATGCAAGGCCGATGGGCGGATGGCTGGCTCTGAGTCCGCTCCTCGTCTTTCTGTGCGTATATCTGGTGTCGTCGGTTCTGGCAAATGACTTCTACAAGATTCCCATTTCGGCAAGTTTCCTGATCGCCTCGATATATGCCATAGCAATATGCCGAGGCAAGACTCTGGAGCAGAGGATCGCGGTTTTCTCTGATGGGGCTGGCAATAAGAATGTCCTGCTGATGATATGGATATTCGTCCTCGCCGGAGCATTTGCGGCGACAGCGAAGGAGATAGGGGCGATAGACGCAACGGTCAATCTGGCACTGAGGATCCTCCCCGGCAAGCTGCTGTATGCAGGACTCTTTCTGGCCTCCTGCTTCATTTCGATGTCCATTGGAACGAGCGTGGGCACGATTGTAGCCTTGGTTCCGGTTGCGGCAGGGATCGCAGAAGAACTCGCCGCCGGAGGCTCTACAGGCGTTTTCTCGAGCCCTGCCTTCATAACCGCAATCATCGTAGGAGGATCATTCTTCGGCGACAATCTGTCTTTCATCTCAGACACCACCATTGCGGCCACAAGAACTCAGGACGTGTCAATGGCTGACAAGTTCAATGTCAATATAAGAATAGTAGGACCGGCAGCAATAGTTGTGACAGTCATATACATTCTGTTGGGGTCATCCGTTGCGGTCAGTCCGGAAGGAGGGCCCATCGAATGGATCAGGCTGATACCATATATACTCGTGATCGCCCTCGCCATTTCGGGTATGAATGTCACCGCCGTACTGACAATCGGACTCGCGGTCAATGCCGGAATCGGTCTTATCGGAGGCAGTATGGACTGGACAGGTTTCCTTCAGTCCATCGGTAGCGGCATCAGCGGAATGGGAGACCTGATCATCGTGACGATGCTGGCCGGAGGTATGCTGGAAGTAATCAGGGAAAACGGCGGAATCGACTTCATTGTCAAGGGATTGACCAAGGGCATCAAAGGACGTAGGGGCGCCGAGCTGAGCATTGCGGCTCTCGTAAGTATGGCCAATCTATGCACTGCCAACAACACTATAGCAATCATCACCACCGGTCGCATAGCCAAGGACATAACTAAGCGCTTCGGGCTTGATCCGCGCAAGACTGCCAGCATACTGGACACATTCTCCTGCCTGATACAGGGACTAATACCTTACGGAGCACAGCTGCTGATGGCTGCCGGACTTGCAGGAATATCCACCATCACCATCATCAGCCACCTCTACTACCCGTTCGTGATGGGAGCATTCGCACTGCTGGCTATTCTCTTCCGGCTGCCGCGAAAATACAGTTAAAGATCTATCGATCCTGAGTCTATCAGATTGTTAAGAAGGGCATATACCGTAAGACCAGCCACCGTCTTTATGCCGGTCTTTCTGGTGATGTTCTTGCGATGCGTGATGACAGTGTGAATGGAGATATTGTAATGATCGGCTATTTCCTTATTGAGCATTCCCTTTGCCACGCAGACAAGTATGTCCTTTTCACGGGCAGAAAGGTCATATCCCTCGGACTCGGGAGATTCCTCTCGTGACGACAGGGATTCACGAAGTTTCCTTACGATCGCCACCGGATCATCATACAGACCGACAGCACCGTCATACTGCTTGAGCTGTTCCTCATCCATCGGCACTGACTTCAGAGCCACGACGGCCGCTGATGAATATTCGGAAATACGGCTGCGGACATTCATCCGCGAGGTATAATCAGCCAGAACAGGGTCAATCAGTATTACATCGGCATCCATATTCCTCAACCGAGCCTCGGAAACGTGGGAAAGGTCCGAAAGGATACCCTCCACACGGAATTCTCCCAATTCGGACAGCACAGCCTCAATACCCCTTGCAATGACCTTGGAGGGCATTATCAGCAGAATCTTCTTATATCCAGTCTTCATCACTCCTCGATTTTATTGACCATCGGTATAAGGATATTGTCCTCTATCAGAGTATGCTTGAGCAGGTCTTCTCCCAGACGGTATATCCTGTACAGCACCTGATTGCGCAGAACAGTATCGCAGGTGTCCGGAAGATACTTCATCACGATATTCTTGAGATCATTGAGGGTCTCGTCTATATTGCTGTGGTTTTCCTCGAACTGCTCGATAGAATAGCTTGCGTACCTCTGACCGGCCATCAGCGCCCTGATATAAGGAAATACAACGCTCTCCTCATATTCGAAATGATTTTCCACCTGAGCCTTATAATCGGAGAAGAATCTCGCGACAACCTTCTTCTGCGTGGCATCGCAGGGCTCGACCATAGCCTTGAGCTCTTCTTCCAGAGCTGTGAACTCCTTAAGGAGATAGAAGGAATGGGAATTGTGCAGGTAATCCACGATCGTAGCCGGATCTGCCCCTGACATCTGTTCCACAGAAGGGATATAGCCGTCGTATGTATAGACATTGCATATCAGAAGAAAAGACTTGAGGTCAATCCCCTGACGTTCACACACTTCCATTATCGTATTCTCTCCGAAGCCGAGGCTTATGTCCAGGCGGGAGAGCACATTCAGAAGCTTGAAATTCACATCAATCAGATCGGCTATCTTCATCGATTCCGAAAAGACTATTCTCTGTATCTCTGTAGTCATAAGCATCATCTATGCTCCGCAAGCACGGAATTCAAATCATTAGAGATTTCAAAGTTAAACATTTTTCGTCACAATCAGTTATCCTAAAATCATCAAGAGGCGTTCCGTCGCGGAAGGCCTCTTGAAAAAATATAAATTAATACAACAATTAAAAGGATTGATTTCTATAACTAAAATGGCTTATTTCCATTGCAAAGATACGTGCACACACCGTCGTTCACAATCCCAATATCTTGGTATTTTGCAAGAGCCGCAGAGGGATGTTATAGAAAAAGGCCGGCAATACGGAAGGTAAGAAAAGCCGCCGTCCAGGCCAGAAGAACGGTGTATATGGCAGTGATTATCGCCCATTTCCATCCTCCGCTCTCATTCTTTATGGCCACGAACGTAGCTATGCAAGGGAAATAAAGCAGGATGAAGACCATATAGGCCAATGCTCCGGCCGGGGTAACAGACTTCACCAATGCACGCTGCAGACGCGTATCAGAAGAAGGTCCGCCGGATTCATCCTGAGCTCCCGACACCGGCTCATCATCCGCATACATCACTCCGAGAGTACTGACCACCAGTTCCTTGGCACCGACGCCCGCAACGATTCCCACGCCCATCCTCCAGTCAAATCCGAGAGGCTCAAGCACAGGTTCCATAGATTTTCCTATATATCCGATGAATGAATGTTCCTGCTGTTCCTGGACAGAATCGTATGCGTCGTGATTAGGGAAATAGCCGAGGAACCATATCACCAGAGAGCAGATCAGAATGACACCGCTCATCTTCTGAAGATATTGACGTCCCTTTTCCCAGGTATGACGGAATACCGACTTTCCGGTAGGCACCCTGTATGGAGGCAGCTCCATAACGAAAGGAAGGTCGTCTTCCTTGAAGAACAGACTCATTATCTTGGCCGCCACGATCGCCAGAAGGATTCCCAAAGCATAAAGTCCCAGAAGCACAAGTCCTGCCTTTTTCGGGAAGAATGCTCCGGCAATAAGGACATATACCGGCATTCGTCCGGCACAGGACATAAGCGGGATTATGAGAGTGGTTATGAGGCGGCTCTTCCTGCTTTCTATTGTCCTGGTGGCCATAATCGCAGGTACATTGCAGCCGAAGCCCATCACCATAGGAATGAAGGATTTGCCGTGAAGACCGATCCTGTGCATAAGCCTGTCCATAATGAAAGCCGCACGTGCCATATATCCCGAATCCTCGAGAAGGGATATGAACATATAGAGCAGCAATATATTCGGCAGGAAGACAAGGACACTGCCGACTCCTCCGATGATTCCGTCCACAACAAGATCCTTCAGCCAGCCGTCCTTCATCGTCATCGAGACAAATGCTCCGAATTTCTCCACTATCCATTCTATCCACTGCATCGGATATTCTCCCAGCACGAAAGTGCCTTCGAACACGATATAAAGCAGGAATATGAATATAGGGAAGGCAAGCCAGCGGTTCGTCACTATGCCGTCAATCTTGTCCGTAAGCGTATGCCTCTTCTTCTTGCCCTGGATATATGTCTCTGCCAGCGCTCCCTCCACAAATGCATATTTGGCGTCAACCAAGGCAGATTCCATACCCGACTTGAGAAGTCCTTCTATCCTCCTGTGTTCTTCGAATCTGGCGGCTATTATCTCGTCTCTGCCGGGAAGGGCCTCCACGACCTTTTCCACCTCCCTGTCGTTTTCCAGATACTTTATCGCAAGGTAGCGGGTGGAGTATTTGTATCTGATGTCCGCATCCTTCTGGATGAGATGCTTTATGCGGTCTATGCTCTGTTCTAGCTCTACCCCGTGGTTGATATGGATGTGACGGGCGATATGCGGATCGGACTTTTCATATATCTGGATCACCGTATCGAAAAGGGCATCTATGCCCTCTCCCGTGCGGCTCACTGTCGGAACTACCGGCATACCGAGGAGATATCCCAGCTGCCTGATGTCCAGATGATCCCCCCTCGCCTCCAGTTCGTCATACATATTCAGGGCCATCACGACCCTGAGGTTCATATCTATGAGCTGGGTGGTAAGGTAGAGGTTTCTCTGAAGATTTGATGCATCTACCACATTAACCACCACATCTGGCATATCCTCTACAAGATTCCTGCGCACATAAAGCTCTTCGGGACTATATGCTGACAATGAGTAGGTTCCGGGAAGATCCACCAGATTGAACCTGTACCCTCCGTGTTCGAAGACACCTTCCTTGGCATCGACTGTGACTCCGCTGTAATTGCCGACGTGCTCGTGACTTCCGGATGCTATGTTGAAAAGCGAGGTCTTTCCGCAGTTCGGATTGCCGACAAGAGCAACCTTGATGACCTTGCGTCTTTCCTCAGCCAAAGTATCCATTTCCCTTTCAAGCCAGGCTTCGGCACTTGCATCCAGAGCCGGCAGGGACTGACGCGCAGAAAGAAGCTCCTTGGCCTCTGTCTCGCTTATCACTTCTATCTTCGAAGCCTCTTCGCGGCGAAGCGATATCTTATATCCGATGATCTCATATTCAATAGGATCCCTGAGAGGGGCGTTAAGGATGACTTTCACCTTGTTGCCCTTCACGAATCCCATTTCAATTATCCTTTTACGGAAACTGCCGTGGCCGTTTACCTTGACTACCACGCCACGCTCGCCCGTCCTGAGTTCCGAAAGTTTCATACCTATCGTTTTGCACTAGTGCAAATATATTCCTTTTTATGCAATCATCGAACCCGGAGCTGGCATAAAATGCGCTTTCATCACGACAAATTGCGATTTGAAGGAAAGGCCATACCCATTGTTCGGTATTAGCTCTGATATCGGAATAATTGTTATATTTGCAGTTTATACGAAAGATTTCGGACAGATGAAAAGAATCATATACATATTGATAGCGGCAGCCGCATTTGCAGCCTGTGATGAAGAACTTACACTTGACCCGGCAATCTCATTCTTCTCCAGCAGGCCGGAAATCGTCGAAGACAAGGCCATATTCAGGCTTGCCTACGCCAATATCACCGACAGCACGGAAAGGGTGTTCCCGGTCATATTCGAAGGTACTGCTGAAAAAGGAATCGATTACCTCGTATCGGGCGACCGTTTCATATTCGGAGGCGAGAATCCAGTTGACTCCATCGTGGTGACAGCCCTGAAGCTCGGCACAGACAAGACCCTGAACCTTTCTGTAGAGGTTCCGGAAGGATATGTTGCCGGCAAATACATCACATCCGGATTCACCTTGCCGGACAAGCTTGCATATTTTTCTTTTGCAAAGGACTATCTGATGATGACCGACTCGCTTGAGATCAGCTTCACAGCCAACGACAGATCAGGAAAGAGACTGAACCTGACATCTGACGCAGAGGTAAGCCTGACAGTCAACAAGGAGAAATCGACTGCTGAAGAGGGAGTTGACTTTGCTTTTTCCGACAGCACGCGATTCATAATCGCTGGTGGACAGAATATAGGAAGCCTTGAAATCAGGTCGCTTAACCCTAATCCCAAGGACGGAAAAGACAAGATCGTCCTCAACATAAACTTCAACGAAAAGTACAGCATCGGAGAGACTGCCGAAGTTGAGATCAGCCTTCTGGACACAGTCTGGAGGCATCTGGACGGTTCCTGGAATATAGACACCCTCGTCACCGACTCTCTTTATATGGACAGATACTGGAACGGGGTCTGCACCGCTATGGACAAACTCCCTAAATACAATGAGAGGGACAAGTTCACCGTAAATATGAAGGAACTCTTCCTCTCACCGTCATTCCGCTCCGGATTCGATGATTATTTTTCAAGCACATCAGACCTCCGCAAGGGTACCGCCCTCACGATCGATCTCGGGGACGGGACTTCCGCAGACCTTCAGACATTCTGGCTTGACGACACCAACAGATACTTCTCGCCGGATCAGAAGAGCGAGGACAAGGAGTCCCTCATCGGTCTGAGATTTTTCCCGGACAATACTGACTCTCTGGATATGTACATCATCGACTATACCTCCAAGAGTTTTATGCCGGAGCTTGAAAGTACAGGAAAATATGCCCCGGAAAAGCCTGTGGCAGCATCTCCGGGACTCTTCTTCAACCTCACGTTCACAAGGCAATAGACTTGTTCATATCCTGATCCACCCAGATCAGCCTGGAGGTATCATAGCCTCTGTCAGAAGCCTCCTTAAGGACGGCATCGAGAACATCGGTGCTGACTGCCGGAGTGCGTGACAATATCCACAGATAGCCCGGGCTCTTGCTTCCTACCAGGGCGATCTGATAATTGTCATCAAGCATCATCACATTGTAGTCGCTGTAAAAGAAGAGGAAAAAGGATACCTTCAGATGGGCCGGGTCATCAAGAGGCTCAGGCTGTTTGGCCTTCCCTTCCGCAACCTGATACTTCCCGTCTTTCCATCCGGAATTGATTACATCGATCTTTCCGTCGTCACGAAGAAGATATTCCGCCGTCACATTGTCAAGACCACGTTCGAAGCTGTGGTCGAAGCGGGCAATCTCGAACCAGACACCCAGATAACGGGAAAGATCGAACTGTTCAACAGGAGAACTGTCAAAGCGCTTGTCTTGAGCGACAAGCAGGCCCGGGATCATAAATGCAGCCAGGGCCAGAGGAATCAGACTTTTCATAATTTACCTGCGTTTGAATCATTAACTAACCAAACGCAGGCAAATCAAATACTATGCTATTTCTATGGTATAGACGCTTGAAAACCTTTCTCCTGGAGCCAGAAGGTTCACCCAGTCCCTGTCGCGGTAATCCCCTTCATACCCAGCCCTGTCGCACCGTCCGTACCAAGGCTCAAGGCAGATGAAAGGAGCATTCTTTCCCGGAGGAGACCATATTCCCACCACCGGAGCCTCGAAGCTCAGTTTCAGCCAAGGCGTCCTGTCCGTCCTGTACAAGGCCACAGAGCCGATCTGACCGTCCTGAAGCATTATGGTATCTATCTTGTCGAATGTCTCCCTGGTGAGCGGAAGAAGGCCGTCTGCGGGGATATCAAGAGGATAGAGGGTCTCAGCATCCACGCATCCCTTCTCCTTGATCCTTATGCACTCCAGACCTTCACTCCTGTCAAAAGAAAGGAATCCCCTCTCCACAGTCTGAGGATCGTAATCCGGATAGTTGAATGCAGGATGGGCTCCTATCTGGAAGTACATATCCTCATTACCGGGATTGCTGACCTCCCATATAACGTCTATCATATTGCCGTGAAGCCTGTACGCGATTTCGAGCACAAACGGCCAAGGATACTTCTTCAGTGTATCTTCAGTCGATTCCAGGCGATATCTGACCTCATCCTCACTTCCTTCAACCATAGTGAAATCCATATCTCGCGCAAAACCGTGCTGTCCCAGCTCGAACTCACGGCCATCAACGCGATAACGTTTCTCCCAGACACTTCCCACAATCGGGAAAAGAACCGGCGAATGCCTTCCCCAGAACATAGGATCAGCCTGCCACAGATATTCGACAGAGCCTTTCCTGATACTGGCCAGCTCTGCCCCGTGCTCCTTGACCTGAACGGTCAGGATTTCATTCTTCAATGTATGCATAATGTGATATTTTCCGTAAAGATAGCAATTATCCGGATACGAAAAAAGCCTGATCTTACGATCAGGCCTTCGTGCGGTGGGCGAGACTCGAACTCGCACAGGCTTACGCCCACTACCCCCTCAAAGTAGCGTGTCTACCATTTCACCACCACCGCTTCTTTTGTTTTGGGATTGCAAAGGTACGACAATATTTTTAAACTGCAAATTTTTCTGCAATATTTTTTTGAAAAAATTGTAAAAAGATCCTTCGCTAACGCTCAGGATGACAGAAAAAAAAGTTCAGGATGACAGAAAAGACGCTAAGGTGAACGACAAAATACGCTAAAGAGAACTGTAAAAAACGCTCAGGGAAAGAAAGTTATGGCATTTATTGCATATCAGAAAAAAAAATAATATCTTTGCGCGCTTTTCCTCGGGTAGGAAAACGTAGGTATTATTATTAAACTTTATTAAAACAGATTAACAATGGCTGTTAAAATTCGTCTTCAGCGCCACGGTAAGAAGAATTTCGCATTCTTCCACATTGTAGTGGCAGACTCACGTTCACCTCGTGATGGTCGTTTCATCGAGCAGATCGGCTCTTACAACCCTAACACAAACCCTGCAACAATCGTTCTCAACAACGAGCGTGCTCTTGCTTGGCTCAACGTAGGTGCACAGCCTACCCCAACTGCAAAGCGTATCCTCTCATACGAGGGTGTACTTCTTGCAAAGCATCTCCAGGGTGGTGTAAAGAAGGGTGCTCTCACACAGGAGCAGGCTGACGCTAAGCTCGCTGCTTGGAAGTCTGAGAAGGCTGCCAAGGTAAGCGCAAAGAAAGAGGGTCTTAGAAAGGACGCAGCTGCTGCAAGAAAGTCTGCAGTAGAGGCTGAGGCTAAGGTAAATCAGGAGAGAGCTGAGGCTATCGCTAAGAGAAAGGCTGAGGCTGAGGAGGCTGCACGTGCAGCTGCCGAGGCTGCCGCTGCTGAGAAGGCTTCTCAAGAAGCTGCTGCCGCAGAGGCTGAGGCTGAGAACACTGAGGCTTAATTCCGCTATGGCAGGTTACGACAACTTGCAGCAGATAGCCCAGGTATTGAAATCTAACGGTACCGATGGGGAGCTTGTTATGGGCTTCCGCGAAATCGCTCCTGAAGATATCAACTTAAATGAACCGGTGTTCATCGTTTTCGATGGACTGCCGGTTCCTTTTTTTATCGAATCATTCACAAAGAGGGGCAATTCCAAGGCCCTTGTACGCCTGACCGACATCTGTTCAATGGAAGATGCCGAAGAGATCACAGGCAAGGCAATATATATCGAAGAAAGCAATCTGCCTGAATTGTCGCTGGAGGAGGACGGTTATGCCGCACTCATCGGATGGATGCTGCTTTCACCTGTAGAGGGATCTGAAGACAGCGAAGAGATGGAAGTCGAGGAAATCGGAGAGGTCACAGACTTCATCGACATACCGAACAATCCTTGCATAGAGGTGGAAACAGAAAGTGGAGCAGTAATGATACCGCTCCACGAAGATCTTATCCTGTCCGTCGATCCGGAGTATCAGGAAATCATAATGCAGATTCCTGCAGGACTTCTTTAAAGTCTGTCCTTAAGAATGAAATAATACACGGCAAGACCGATCCAGCTGAAGCACAAGAGTGCGATAGTGAGGAGGATCTTGATTATTGTGTCCTGCTTCTTTGTCCATACATCCTTGATACACCAGATGCAGCAGATGACTCCAATGAGCCAGATGATAAATGAAATCATAATGTCAGAATATTAGTTGTTATTAATGGATATATACTCGTTCTTCACTTCCTGATAGAATGCAGCCTGAGCCGTCGTCATATATGGAACAAGCCAGATCAGGCCGATGCATAGGGTGAAGATAGAGATGATCCCCCATCCTATAAAGCTGAGATGGAGGAAGAATAGATCGAATTTATGCCCTTTCATCATCTTCTTGCTCAGATTTATAGCCTGATTTGCGGACAGTTCCGGATGATCGATCAGGATATAAGGGGTCAGAGCATACGCATACATCTTGATGAAACCTGGCACAATCAGGAGCAATGACCACAGATTTACGAACAATCCCATAAGGAACATTCCCCAGACATTGCGCAAATATGTCCTGAAGCCGTTTCTAAAAGTATTCCCAGTCACTCTCTGATCACCGGCAGACTGAAGCTGGTACAAGGCATAACTGTAGCCGACACTCATCGGTGAGAACACCAGAAGCGAGCCAAAGGCAAACATAGCGTATGATATGGCCGCAAATGTCACCGACACTGTCTTACCGTTCACGGCAAGAGTCGATAAGGCAGAATATGGCCCCATAAAGATGAATATCACAGATATCATTATGATGGTAGCCACAAGTACGGGAGCCCAGTTGCCTTTCAGGGAAGCCAAGGCTGCGTTCTTGAATTCCTGATTAGTCTTCATAAGACAGATTAATATTCAAGAGCAATATTATTGTACATACTGTCCATACAGAAATATGAAGGGATGCCCTCCTTGGTCGAATGCATACTGAACTCAAGACGATCGACCGATCCCAATGCATCCAGCTTGAACGGAGTCCAGTTCACGACAATGGAATCCTTCTGAGCCGAAAAGTCTGCCAATGAGATCTGAGCCTCACCGGTCTTGGCATTGTCAAGATATCCTGTAACCTTGAGAGTCAGCCTGTCACCGACCGTGAATTTCTCTTTAACAGCCTTTACAACAGCGGTCGTATTATTAACATAACAAGCCACAGGATGGCAGGTTCCGAAATCTTTCTGAATGAAATACCAATGCTTCTCAGGCATAAGTCTCTTATCCGGATCCTCACAGAAGACCGCGTATATAGGAGAGCCTCCAAGACCAGCACCTGAATTCACTCTGAATGAATCATAATACGGATCTCCGCTGCCTGCACCCTTCAGTCCTGACAGGATGAATCCTCCTAAGAACATACTTTTGTCGGCTGATACCTTGTGACAGAAGAAAATATCATTCCAATATCCTACCATAGACATCCATCCGAATCCTTCTCCATTCTGGTTGTCAAAATAAAGGCTGTCGGATCTCAATACATTCTGATAGTCAAAAGAGGTATGAAGCTGATATGTGCTTTTGTTTGTAGAGCCCAAATCAAGACACGAAATTACTGAAATTGCCGCTGCTGCAACAGCGATGATTCTGCTTATTTTCATAATATAATCCGTTATTCATAGTCAGACCGCAATGCGGCCGGACACAAAGTTAATAATTATCTGATTAAAACCTATATAAGATTTCCGCCACATAGACTGCCGGACCGGTAAGCCAGACGTCACAGGCAGGTAAATCCGGAAGGAAATCCACAGCCAGCACGTCTTTCTTTGCATTTACATCATAGTGCACCCTTCCGTCCTGACCTGCAGCCGACGGCTCTACGCCGGCATCGAAGGCAGCTATGCACGACGCTACGATTCCGGTTCCACAGGCATAAGTCTCATCCTCAACGCCCTTCTCGTATGTGCGGACATTGATGACCCCATCGGCCGGTTCGATGAAGTTCACATTCGCTCCTACGGGCAGAAGCTGCTCTGCATTATATCTGATGTCACGACCTTCAGAAACTATGTCATACTCCTTCAGCCCCTTTACAAAACGCACGTAATGTCTTGTGCCGGTATCGAGAAAATAGCCCTCCGAAGGCACCGAAACCCCTTCCAAGGCATCGTAACGGCATATTTCCGATACATCCTTCATCTTCAGACGCACTGTCTTGACGCCATTTTCATCCCTAAGTATCTGAGCTGTATGGAATCCGTCAGCCGCCTCGAAATCAAAATGATCCAGACCCATATCTGCGGCAAAAGCCACTATGCACCGTCCTCCGTTTCCGCACATCATACCTCCCGATCCGTCGGAATTATAATATGTCATACGGAAATCATAACGGTCGCTTGCCTCCAGCAGCATCAGTCCGTCGGCACCGACTCCATAACGGCGGTCACACACCGAGGCGATCTGCGCCGGTGCAAGCTCTATCAAGCCGTCTCTGTTGTCTGCGATCAGGAAATCATTGCCTGCGCCCTGATATTTATACAGTCTGATCTTCATCTTAATTCTGTTGTTTGCGCAATATTTCCGCAAGAAGCTTCACTCCCTCGGTGATACGCTGATGCGTCATAAACGAAAAATTCATCCTCATCGTATTCTTGCCGCTTCCATCAGGATGGAAAAACTCTCCTGCGACGTATGCCACACCTGCATCAAGAGCGGTGTCATAGAACCTGACGGCATCAAATCCTTCTGGCATCGTCAGAAATAGGAAAAGTCCACCTTCCGGATGTGTCCATCTGACGCCTTCCGGCATATACTGCTCAAGAAGGGACAGAAGAAGATCTCGCTTGCCCTTATACAGCTCAATGCTTTTCTTCAGATTCGCGTCAAGTCGTCCGCTCTTGAGGAACTCCGCCGCCACATACTGGTCGAAGACCGGAGGGCAAAGATCCAGCGACTGCTTGCAGACATATATCTTGTCAAGGATATCGGGATGCGCTATAGCCCAGCCGAGTCTGAATCCTGGAGCAAAGATCTTGGAAAAGGAGCCAAGATGAATAACCACATCAGGATCAATAGAATACATAGTAGGAACATCCTCCCCCTCATACCTCAGTTCCCTGTACGGGCTGTCCTCGACTATCAGGAAACCGTGCGTCCTCGCAAGCTCCGTCAGCATCTTCCTCTCCTCGAAAGTCAGCGACTCTCCTGAAGGATTCTGGAAATCCGGAATCATATACAGGAACTTTATCTTCCTGCCTTCTGCCTTTACGCTTGCGATCGTTTCCTCGTACGCCCTTCTGTAATCTTCGATTCTCTCACGGTGGGCGATTCCCCTTATATCAGCACGATATGAACGGAAAGACTGGAGAGCCCCGAGATATGACGGGCTGGAAGTCAGGATCACATCGCCCGGATCGACAAGCACCCTTGTGCATACATCTATGCCTTGCTGCGATGAAGATGTTATCTGCACCCTTTCAACCGGCACGGAATATCTCTCCGCCACAGCTTGGCGAAGCTGCATAACTCCCTGGGTAGCACCATATTGGAAGGCCTGACCGCCATATTTCCCGATAACGTCGGACATAGTCTGCCTGATCTCTTCCAAAGGGAAAGTATCTGCAGAAGGATAGCCGCCGGCAAATGAATATATCGCATTCAGATCCACCCTTTTGAATATTTCTCTGACGGGGGATCTGAAAAAGGAACCGACGTCCTCTGAAAACTTATTGTCGTACATACCAAAGATTCTTCTTAAGGATCTTTATCGAAGCATATCCTCCAATGTAATCGAACCGGAAGTCTTTTCGTCACGATATTTCACGATCACCGGGCAATACAGATGTATCCCCTGCTCCGCACCGAGTCCCTTGCTGACAGGACGGCTTCCAGCCACTACGACAGCACCTGCCGGAACGACCATCTGGCCGTTTTCGTTCGCTCTGATATACTCCCCAGTAGTCGCATCGAAGATAGCGGTAGAGGCATTGATGATCACACCTGTGCCTATGACCGCATTCTCCTTGACGATGGTTCCTTCATAGATGCCGCAGTTTCCGCCGATGAACACATTGTCCTCGATGATGACCGGAAGAGCTCCTACAGGCTCCAGAACGCCGCCAAGCTGCGAAGCCGCAGAAAGATGCACATTCTTGCCCACCTGTGCACAGGATCCCACCAATGCGTGGGAATCTATCATAGTGCCCTCGTCAACGTACGCGCCTATATTGACATACGCAGGCGGCATCATAATCACAGAAGGCGCGAGATATGCACCTGAACGCACGCTGCTTCCTCCCGGGACTATGCGCACACCGTTTTCAGCCGTAAATGTCCTTGCAGGGATAGTATCCTTGTCAAAGAATGAAAACTGACCCTGGGACATATCCTCAAGCTTACCGAGACGGAATCCTGAAAGGATGACTTCCTTCACCCAAGAATTTACCTTCCACTGTCCGTCCACCTTCTCGGCGACCCTGATCCTGCCGCTTTCCAGATCGTCGATGGTATTATAAAAATTTTCCTTTTCTGTCATAATCAGTCGATATTGATACCTAAATCCCTGATGGTCTGTACCATAAGGTCATACGTTTTCTGCTGCGACGGAACCAGAGGCAGACGAAGTTCATTCTGCATCATACCCATCGCCGCGAGGCCAGCCTTCGCCGGAATCGGATTGCTCTCCACAAAGCAGTTGCGGAACAAAGGTGAAAGCTTCTCGTGAAGACCAGCCGCCTTCTCTATCTTTCCTTCCATCATCGCGTGAGCAAGCTCCGCCACCAGCGCAGGGGCTATATTTGAAGCCACGCTGATCACGCCGTCAGCACCTGCCTTCATAAGCGGGAAGGTCTCGTCGTCGTTTCCGCTCAGGACAAGAAATCCTTCCGGACGGCCTTCAATGATCTTGAGGATCTGGCCTCTGTTGCTGGAAGCTTCCTTTATGCCGATTATATTATCTATCTGCGCAAGCCTGAGCGTGGTCTCCGCCTCAAGATTGGCTCCGGTACGTCCCGGCACATTATATAGCAGGACCGGCTTTGATGTAGCTTCGGCCACAGCCTTGAAATAACGGTACATTCCCTCCTGCGGCGGCTTGTTGTAATATGGGACCACCACAAGGAATACATCCACACCGTGAGGCTCCAGCAGCCTTATATTGGCCAATGTATGCTCAAGGGAATTCGTTCCCACTCCGGCTACAACCGGTTTTCCGCACGAACGTTCCTTGGCAAGAGTCAGTACCTTTATCTTCTCTTCATCGGAAAGACAAGGGGTCTCGCCTGTAGTACCCAGAGGCACGAGGAAATCGACTTCCCCTTCCACCTGATGATCCACCAAAGCTGCAAAAGCCTCATAATCCACCTCACCATTACGGAAAGGTGTGACGAGCGCAGTACCGCATCCTTTAAGATTTATATTGTTCATCAATTTTTCTATTTAGATCCCTCGACAAGCTCGGGATGACATTATTATTCTCGGGATGATGTTATTCTCGGGATGATGTTACTATTTAAGGATGACATCCCGGAATTCACGAACTCCGTCCAGGCCTTCTGTCCTCAAAGCCGCCTCAACCGCCCCCGCAGCAAAGCCATTGCGTGAAAAAGCCTCGTGGCTGAGGGTTATACGGTCATTCAAGCCCTCGAACCCTATTGTATGTATCCCCGGAATCTCACCGCAACGGACCGACTGTATGTCAGTCTTTACATACATATTGGCGTCAACGATATCTGCCAGAGACCTGGCTGTACCGCTCGGTGCATCCAGTTTGTGGCAATGATGCATCTCAATCATATAAGGGCTGTATCCTCCGGTTTCACCCAACATCTTCGAAATATAGTCTGTGACAGCAAAGAACACATTCACGCCGATGGAAAAATTGGATGCCCATATCATCGGAGTTCCGCATTTCTCAAAGTAAGAGATAACCTCTTCCTTTATGTCGGCCCAGCCGGTAGTACCGATGACCACAGCCTTGAAATTCTCTGCCAGAAACCTGTAGTTCTCCCTTATTGCCGCAGGAGTGGTGAAATCTATGCATACGCATTCCTTTGCAAGAGCAGGGTCGGTTTCAGTCACTGCCTCGGTCCATCCTGCATAATCCAGACCTCTGTCAAGAATGATCTTCTCGATCATCCTGCCCATTTTTCCGTATCCGCTGATAAATAACTTCATATCTTAAAACTGCTCAAGTTCTTCCTCTACCTCGAAAAGGTGATAATGGAGGTCCTTAACCACCTCGGTAAGTTCCTCACGGTCAACCACAAAGCTGATATTGACGAATGATGCTCCCTGCGAGATCATATACACATTGGTCCTCTTCAGAGGGGCGAATGTCTTCTTGAGCATACCGTTCAGACGCACGATGTTCTTACCGATTACCGACACCTGCGACTTATCATCATCTACGATCACATCAGCAAATTCAGAAAGCTGCTCCACTACCTTGTCTATCTTCTCCGAAGCATCGACAGTAACGGAAATATTGGCCTCTGAGGTACTGATAAGATCGACAGAAACCCTGCTCTCACTGAAAATCTCGAAGACACGGCGGAGGAAGCCGGAAGTATTGATCATCTTCATCGAGAATATATTGATCACACGTATATTCTCCTTGAAAGACACCGACTTGACTCCATCCTCGATAAGTTCGTTGCGAAGAATCGCAGTACCCTTTCCTGAAGGATTCATAGAGTTGAGCACATAGATCGGAATATTCTTCTTCACTGCCGGCTCGATGGTCAGAGGATGAAGGACCTTTGCACCGAAATGAGCCATCTCGGCTGCCTCTTCGAAAGAAATCTTCTCAAGATACTTAGTATTCTCCACCTTACGAGGGTCGGCTGAACGGACTCCGTCAACGTCTGTCCATATTTCGATCCTCTCTGCATCGATCGCCATTCCTATGAGGGAAGCGGAATAATCCGATCCGCCGCGTCCCAGCACAGTCTGCTCACCGCTGTGATTGGAGCCGATGAATCCCTGAGTTATGACCGCATCCATACCCTTGAACGACTCGTCGATCATACCCGGAACCCTTGAAATGATTTCATTCACATCAGGCTCTGCCTTGAGGTATTCATTGCTGGTGATCATCATCTTGCGGGCATCTATGAAGTTCGTCCTGATGCCCTTTGCGTTCATCACGAAGCATATTATCGTCGATGAAAGCAACTCACCGTTCGAGATGATTATGGCCTTGTTCCTGTCGGAAAGCTCACCTACCGCACATACTGCATTTACCAGTTCCTCCAGAGTATCGCAGATGGCGTTCACACGACCCACCGCATTCTCCCTTAATGCAGGACTCTGCTCCAGAAGATCCGACGCCAGATTCACGTGACGGCTTCTGAGTTCATTCATAAGCTGCTTTGTCTCAGCCACATTCCTTGACGCTGCCGCATCGGAAATCCTATAAAGAAGATCCGTTACCTTCGACAACGCCGACACTACCACTACAGGCTTCTTGTCCAGTCTTCCACCTATGATGAAGATAGCTCTGGTAATCGCCTCGAAATTTGCGACGGACGTGCCGCCGAATTTCATAACTATCATAATATCTGTTTCTGTGAAGCTGATATTATGATAGTCGGCTTACCCCAGTCAGCTGCGCTGACAGCCCCTAGGGGCATACCATAATATCTGCTTCTGTTTATCTTACTTATTGTATTTCAGTGAGTTTCAAGATCAAAAAGTTCACTAAAACCACTGATATCTACAATTCTTTCTATTTTTCTTCTGTCCCGGTGAAGTTTCAGTTCTTAAAGTTCACCAGAGTTTCGTACATCCGTACGTAATTCTCAATCGCCGTATCCAGATCGGCAAGAGCTATGTGCTCTTCCGGTCTGTGGGCCACCAGGATCGAGCCCGGGCCACAGAGAATCTTCCTCTTGAAATTCGTAAGCTGCGGGGCATCGCTTCCGAAAGACACCGGTTTGACCGGGAACCCTTCAATAGTCTCGTACCTTGTCGGAGAATCTCCTCCGAAAGCCTTGACACTCATCATCTTCTGCCACAGTGCCACATCCTTGGCAACTATATCAGATCCGTCCTGCACCTTCCTGCGTCCGAACCTGAGACGGGCATTTTCTCCTGCAATATTCTTCATCACATTGCAGACCATCTCGTCAGACTCGAAAGTAGTCCTGAAATATACCCTGCAGGTCAGCCGGTCACTGATGATGTTCTGAGGATTGTCACTCACCAGTCTTCCTATATTCCAGGTCGTCTCTCCAAGCACGGGATCAGATGGAAACACTATGCTCCGCAAGGCATTCACAAAGTCATTGAACATCTCCACGGCACTCAGTCCATACTGCGGATATCCCGAATGAAAGGCCTTGCCTTCGAAGGTCACCTCAAAAGATTTTGTTCCCTTGCTCGCAGATGCCATACAATTGTCAGTCGGCTCACCGACTACAACCCATTCCGCTCCAGGATGCTGTTCTCTGAAAGCCTTCGCACCGTATGATCCGGTCTCCTCACCGGCAAGCAGAAGAAGTCCGAATCCATCATATCCCTTGGATTCCAGAACCTTGCAGGCCTCATACATAGCAAAGACCTGCCCCTTGGCATCACAGGATCCTCGTCCTCTCACGACCTCTCCGTCAATTTTCGGAGGGATATACGGCGGAACCGTATCGAGATGAGAGCAGAACACGACCTTTGGAGTTCCCCAGCTGAACAGGAGATTTCTGGTGCCATCCCCTACCTCGAACACCTCCGCACGACAATGCGGGGTCAGCAGTCTTTCAGCCAGAAAGTCTGCTAGCCCGGCCTCTTTTCCGGAGGTCGAATCAATGCCCAGTATTTCGAGAAAAAGCTCCTTATCCATCACTTGATTGCGCAAAATGCATATTCCTGCACCATTTGCAAATATACACATTTTATCAATTCTATCAGCGTGGGCAAAGAGTTATTTGACAACAATTTCATCAAGAAAAAGGAAGCCGCGCATAATGCTTCTGAAGGCGTGATAGCGGACATATCGGGCGCGGATGTCACAGGATGTGTCAAAACTACGGAACGTCAGTTCCTCTGCAGATGTCGGGACATCGTTCTCTATCAGCGCAATTGTCTCATAATCAACACCATCTTCCGACACAAGGATTTCAATCTGGCGCGGCATAAAGACTCCTGGGCCTTTCAGCTGCATAAATGTGCCTCCGACATACTGCACCGGCTTCACAGACCCGAGATCTATAGTCACATCGATGTCGGACAAAAAGCCCTGCCACTTTCCGTCGCTGTATGTCCAGCCTCCCATAATGCCGTCGGTGAAGGTCGTCTCGCCGGATGCCGGATACCATTGCTGGACCGGCTTGCCGTATATGACCTTGCAGCCCTTGGCAAGATGCTCCGCTACCGCAAGAGCCTCTCTGCGTTCGCCATATTCATTTTGCAGATCAAAGGTAGAATAGCCGTCAGCGCGCAACCTTTCCAGCATACGCAACACCCTCTGTCTGAACCCTTTGAGGTCCTTGTTTTCCGGCAGGCTCCAGGCGGTCTCCGCGATCGCTATCGCCCTCGGCCAATACATATATTCCGCGTGCGCATCAGTGACGATATACTCAGACCATAGATTTGCCTGCACTCCCTTGAGATGATGAATCCTGTCTGCAGGCATTGATGCTTCGACAGGTTCATAAACATACACCGAATCAAGCGGCAGATAGCCTCCGATGGATTCCGGTTCCTTGAACGGAGCGTCCTGCGCGTGGTCCAGATAACAGTAACGGCCAGGTGACATCACCACATCGTGTCCCATCTCCATAGCAGCGATTCCCCCTTCCGTTCCTCTCCAGGACATCACGGCAGCACCTTCAGCAAGTCCGCCGTCCAGAATCTCGTCCCAGCCGATCACCTTCCTTCCCTTAGACTCTACATATCGGGCTATGCGCTTTATCATATAGCTCTGAAGCTCATCCACATCCTTCAGGCCCTCCTCCTGCATCCTCTGCTGACATTTCGGACAGGTCTTCCAATGCTGTTTCCCGGCCTCATCACCTCCGATATGGATATATTCCGACGGAAATACCTCCATCACCTCGTCAAGGACTGTCTCCAGGAACCTGAAGACCTCCTCATTGCCCACGCAGAAATCGCTGTCCTTATATGCCTCTCCGCTGCATCCGAGTTCAGGATATGCAGCCAGCACCTCCTCGCTATGGCTCGGCATCTCGATTTCGGGAATTATTTCTATATGCCTGGCACGCGCATAGCTTACCAGGTCACGCAGTTCATCCTTGGTGTAATATCCGCCGTATGAGTCGGGAGCACCTTCATCGGCATAATGTCTGTCGCCTGCCCACCATTCCTTCCAGGTGTGCTGAGGGCGCCAGGCCGCAAACTGCGTCAGACGCGGATATGCATCGATCTGCATACGCCAGCCGGCGGCATCGGTAAGATGTATGTGCATCCTGTTCATCTTGAACATAGCCATTGCATCCATCTGCTTCTTAAGGAAATCCACGCTGCGGAAATGCCTTGAAACATCGAAGTGAAGGCCTCGGTACGGGAAGCGGGGACAGTCATAAATCTCGCAGCACTGCAATTCGCGGATGGCACCGTCCGCCGACATCTGATTCAGGGTCTGAAGGGCATAGTATCGGCCCGCAGAATCAGAAAAAGTGATCGTAATGCCCTTTCTCCTGTGTATTTCAAGCCTGTAGGATTCCGAAGGGATCGAATCTTCAGCCACCTCCACCATACGTATTTTCGGATTCTTCCTGAATCTGTATGTACCTTTGTTGACACTAACCTCTGCAGGAACGGGTATGACCACCTCCGGTCCCTGGGCCATAACAAAAGGCAAAGAAAGCAGAATCAGCAGAACGGACAGAAATATGCGCTTCTTCATCATTATGAAATTTTGCAGACCCACAAAGTTAACAATATTCAAATGATTCATTATCTTTACGGTCTAAAACATAATCTGATATGAGACTAGACGGAAGAAGAGAAAGCCGCAATGTCAGGGACATTCGCGGAAAAGGTGGCAAGGCGGCTGGCCTTGGACTCGGAGGACTTGTAATCGTTGGCATAATAACCTGGCTTATGGGCGGCAATCCGCTCGACGTAGTACGTCAGGCCGGAGGACTTGAGGCTATTACGGGATCGCAGCAGACTGAATACGTACCGACTGCAGAAGAGGAAGCCCTGGCAAAGTTCTCACGCCAGATTCTTGCTGGAACGGAAGATGTCTGGACAGCTGAATTCCGACGTATGGGACTCGAATACGAGCCGCCGACACTGGTTCTTTTCACCGGAAGCGTGCAGTCAGCCTGTGGAGGTGCATCCTCATCATCCGGCCCGTTCTACTGCTCCGGAGATAAATCGGTATATATCGACCTCTCGTTCTTCTCGACGATGAAAAAGCAGTTCGGATCGGCAGGCGACTTCGCATACGCATACGTAATAGCTCACGAAGTAGGACATCACGTGCAGAACCTTCTGGGAACCCTGCGTCAGGCACATACAGCAATGAACCAGACCTCTCAGACAGAAGCCAACAAGATCAGTGTACGTCTCGAGCTGCAGGCAGACTTCTATGCCGGACTCTGGGCTCATCACGATAATGAGATGTTCAACTCGCTCGAGGCCGGCGATCTCGAAGAAGGACTCGAAATCGCTTCCAGAATCGGTGACGACTACCTCCAGAAGAAGGCTCAGGGCTATGCGGTTCCGGAGACATTCAACCACGGAACATCCGCTCAGCGCGCACGCTGGCTAAAGAAGGGCTTCTCGACCGGAGACATCGAAAAGGGAGACACATTCAGCCCTGGCTACAACAGTTTGTAATCAACTTTTCAAATCCACGGGATCTGCACGACCCGTGGATTTTCATATATATCACTATGAAAATCAACACTTTATCAGTTGCAGTCATACTGCTGTTTTCAGGCTGCGTACATAGCGGACAGGAACTGGAATCTTTTCCGGAAATCGGACAGGAAGAATATAGAGGAGGTTTTACCCTTGCTGCCGAGGGATCGGCTGCAACTATATGCATCGACACCTGCGATGCGCGTGTAGTGACGATTGCAGCGGGGCTGCTTGCTGACGATGTCGAGCGCCTGACAGGCTTCAGGCCGCAGATTCAGACATCTGAAAGCCTTCCGGAAGGGCCGGCAGTGATCGCTGGAACAATCGGTAAGTCATCCCTCATTGATGAGTTCTCGAAGAAGGGACTGATAGATACAGAGTCCCTCCAAGGGAAATGGGAATCATATATCATTCAGACAGTCAACATCAAGGGGCGGAAAGATCCGGTACTGGTGATTGCCGGCAGCGACCGCCGTGGAACAGCCTTCGGCCTTACATCGCTATGTGAGACAGCCGGAGTATCACCCTGGTATTGGTGGGCAGATGTCACGCCACTGCACAAAGATGCTCTCTACGTGCAGCCTGGACGCTTCATTCAGGAAGAGCCGGACGTTCAATACCGAGGCATCTTCATCAATGACGAGCGTTTCGGCGGATGGGCGAAATGGGTAGAGCAGACATTTGACAAGGAGTCGGGGAAGGTCGGTCCGAAGGTATATGAAAAGGTATTCGAACTGCTTCTGAGACTGCGCGGAAACTATCTGTGGCCGGCAATGCACAACGGTTCCCAGGCCTTCAATGCCGATCCGGAGAATGCTCGTCTTGCAGATGACTACGCTATAGTTATGGGCTCGTCACACTGCGAACAGATGCTTCGCAACAATGAAGACGAGTGGAAGAATGCCGGAACCTGGGGAGACTTCAACTACATCACCAACCGAGACAATATGATCCGGTATTGGGAGGAAAGAGTCCGGACCAACGGAGGATATGAAAACATCTATACCCTGGGGCTCCGAGGCATCCACGACTATCCGATGGAAGGAGCTAACAGCACAGCGGAACGCCGCGCACTGATGCAGCAAGCCATTGATGATCAGAGAGATATACTCCGCAGAAACATCGACAGACCGGTAGAGGAAATCCCGCAGGTACTGTGCACATACGAAGAGGTTCTGGACGCATATCACGCCGGTCTGGAAATACCGGACGAGGTCACTCTGCTGTGGTCTGACGACAAGCACGGATATACCCGTAATCTGTGCAACCCGGAAGAGATGAAGAGAAAAGGCGGTGCAGGAATCTACTACCACCTCTCATATCACGGAGACCCGGCAAGCTGGATATGGCTCAGTCCTCTCTCCCCTGCCTTTGTTTCCACCGAACTCACAAAGGCATACACATACGGTGCACGCAAGATATGGATATTCAATGTGGGAGACATCAAGCCTGCGGAAAAGGAGATAACCTTTGCTATGGAGCTCGCCTGGGATCTGGACAGATGGGCTCCTGAGAAGGCTCACGGATTCATCAAGGAGTGGGCTTCTCGCACATTTGGAGAAGAATACGCGGCCGAAATAAGCGCCATCCAGGATGAATATTACCGTCTTCAGGCCGCCGGAAAAGATTCACACGTATGGTTCATCGAATATCCTGAAAGTGAGATCAGAGAACGGCTCAGACGCTGGGAGGACATAGCCCTGCGTGCGGAGGCTCTCCGGGCGGAAATTCCGCAGGAACTGCAGGCGGCATATTTCGAGCTGGTGGAATATCCTGTCCGCGGAGCCTGGATGATCAATGAATATCAGCTTCTTGCACGCACAAGTATGGCTCACGCTGCCTTTGCAGACGCAGAGACGGCCCTGGCAGATGCAGCCCGCGCCACAGAAATGTTCAATGCACTGAATGATTGGACAGATAAATATAACAATGAACTTCTCGAAGGGAAATGGGGCAATTTCTTCCGCTGGACTCCATACCATTGGTATCATACAACCGGAATGGCCGCCCCTGTCTGTACAGAGGAAGTGATTGAAAGCGTCAGGAAAGGCCCTGAACCGGGATATCTGGATGTGGAGGATGCCTTGACAGAAGGTATTGTCATAGAAAGCGATACAGATGGAGAGATTCCACTGTGGCTGCACGCACGCACTCCTGTGGAAAACTTCTCGAAGGCAGCCAAGGACAACGAATTCTGCAAGGTGACACTGAACGGAGACACATTCATTGCATCAGCGACACCTATAAACAACATCTGGCATTCTCCGTTCATAGGACCTATGTGGAGTAAGGTCGGCACACTGAAACTGAAGAAAGGTGAAAATCATTTCCGCATCACAGACCTTAAGACAGAGGCCTCCATCGATGCCATATTCACCGGAGTCTATCCTCCTTTCCCTGCAGAGAGCAGACAGATAATTGCAGCTTCAGAAGGAAAGATCATCAGAAACACGAAAGAGGGAAAGATCCAGGAAGTGAAGCAACTTGGATTCAGCAACGGAATGGTTGTCCTGCCTTTTGATACTCCGTCTTACACACCGGAGGAGGCTCCGGCTTTGGAATATGCAATTGAGATTCCTGAGGATGCTGAAAACCTGGAAATCAGAGCCTTGGCCAATCTGCACGTCTATGAAGGAAGAGACGCAAGATATACCGTCAGCATCGACGGCAGCGAACCTGAGATATTCTCTATCCACACTGGAGACTTCTCGGCAGAATGGCGCTGGAACGTCCTCAGAGGCTACTCATCAAGAAAGGTGGATATCTCATCCCTCCAGCCAGGAAAGCACAGCGTAACAGTATGTATGCTCGATCCCGGCATAGTTCTCCAGGAAATCAGAATAAACTAGAAGGTGATGACCTTGTAGAAAGCCATCTGGAAATGCGCAGTTTACAGATGAGAGCCGCAATGAGACATATAGATACCGTGGGTACGAGTTTCAGGAAATACTTGCACCCACGGTATCTATAATTGCCTAATATGCATCAATCAGTATAGCCTGGGTACATAAATTGGCAATTATACGTACCGACGGTATCAATATGAAATACGGTATGCCCCTCGGGGCTGTCCGAACAAAGTGAGGACTGGGGGTAGAGAATCTCCACAACGAAAAAGACCTGATCGGAGGATCAAAAGGCGCAGCAGCGCCGCGACACTCGCGTCAGGGAGATGTTCGCAGAACATTGAACCAGCGATGACGCCCGGCTGGAACGAAGTGACAGACGGTATGCCCCTCGGGGCTGTACGAACAAAGTGAGGACTGGGGGTAGAGAATCTCCACAACGAAAAAGACCTGATCGGATGATCAGGTCTTTTTCGAGTGGAGATAGTCGGAGTCGAACCGACGACCCCCTGCTTGCAAAGCAGGTGCTCTAGCCAACTGAGCTATACCCCCAGAATTTGTAAGAACTTGGTAGTCCCGAGCAGACTTGAACTGCTGACCCCTACATTATCAGTGTAGTGCTCTAACCAACTGAGCTACGGGACTGTATATTTAAAAAGATTGAAGAAAAGCAAGACTTACTGACCTTGCACA
>SUYP01000048.1 GCA_015060395.1 Bacteroidales bacterium | reverse complement strand
ACTTCTCTTCCCGAGAGAGGATGATTATATGCGTACGATTATTATATTATGCACGTTAATCCTTAATCTTTACATCAATATGAGACAAAAAAACAGAAAGGAACCCGTCGGAAACGGGTACCTGTTTCCTTTTATGCAGGAAACGATCGTGCAGTTGCAGAATTTGGGAAAAGTCCGGACTTCCGAGACGTATCAATCGGCTTTGGCGAGCTTTATGCGCTTCCGCAATGGGAAGGATGTGCTGATTTCGAGCATCAAGGATGAAATGATCGTCGCGTATGAGGTCAGTATGAAGGCGTCGGGCCTGTCTTCCAACACCACTTCGTTCTATATGCGCATTCTGCGGGCCGTTTATAACCGCGCCGTCAAGCTGGGAATCACAAGGCAGAAATATCCCTTTAAATATGTATATACGGGGATAGCCAAGACGCGCAAGAGGGCGGTGGAGATTTCGACGGTCAGCCGTCTGGTAGAAATGGATCTTGACAAGAGGCCGGCGGCTGCGCTTGCGAGGGATATGTTCCTTTTCTCTTTCTACACCAGGGGTATGTCATTCATTGATATGGCCTACCTTCGCAAGAGCGACCTTTCGCAAGGCGTTCTGACCTACAGGCGCCGGAAGACCGGACAGACATTGTTCATACGGTGGGAAAAATGTATGGAGGAGATTGTCGCAAGCTACGACAATCCGTCGTCGGTCTATCTTCTGCCGATCATCACTTCATCCGAAACCGATGAAAGGCAGCAGTATGTGAATATGTCGCATAACATCAACCGCTCCCTCAAAGCCTTAGGGAGAAAGCTGGGGCTTACGGTGCCGCTGACGATGTATGTGGCCCGGCATACGTGGGCGAATGCCGCACGGCAGAAAAACATACCTCTGTCGGTCATTAGCGAGGGGATGGGACATACATCAGAAATGACCACGAGGATATATCTTTCATCGCTGGATGCTGATATAATCGACAAGGCAAACAGGAAAATATTGAAGTCTTTGAAGTAATCTGTTTTTTGTGACCGGATGTGTATGATTTACCTGATATACATTTTAGGTTTTTTGAGATGCAGGTTTTAATAATCTGTAACTTAATTCATTGTTGGGAACGGAAAATCAAAAAAAGATGAAAATTTTTTTTGGATTTTTCATCTAATTATTATAAATTAGCCCACTACTATTCTCTCTCGGGAAGAGAAGTGTGTGTAAGAAGACCTTTTTGATAAGTTATTAGTGAGAAATGTACAGGAGAATACTGTTGTCCATACTAGTGCTCATTGCCTTTAGTCGCGTGGGTTTCGCCCAGGTGATAATACAGGAGGATACGGTCGAGTGCAGCATATATTTCCATCAGGGCAAGTCCTATTTTGACCCTGTCTATAAGGATAACGGAAAGCGTCTGAAGGAATTTGTGAACGACGTGTATTTCCGTTCCGACGATCCTTCTATGTCCATCAAGAGGATCGTCGTCAACTCGGGAGCATCTCCTGAAGGACCTCAGGCTTTGAACGAACGTCTCTCAAAAGAGAGGGCCGAGGCTATTATCAATTATCTCAAGCGCAGTACTGATATAGATGATTCAATGCTCATCGTCCATTCTCCCGGAGTGGATTGGGAGGGGCTCATCCTTCTGGTAAAGTCCTCTGACGAAGTTCCTGACAAGGAGGCAGTCCTCCGGCTGATGACATCCGAGGAGTTCGGTGACGATGACATCGCGAGAAGGAAGAGCATCGAGAATCTTAACGGCGGAACTTCCTACCGCTGGATGTACCGCAACCTCTTCCCTTCGGTACGTCACTCCAGAGCAAGGATCGCATACGTGAGCAGGTTCAAGAAGGAGCTGATGCTTCCTGAAGGCCCGATGATCGCCTACAGCCCTGTGTTTACGGCTCCTGACAATGCGGCCATCCTTGTCCCGCCGGCACAGCCTCGTCCTCAGCAGGACACCGGCCGGTTCTATATGTCCGTCCAGACCAATCTTCTATATGATCTGGTTGCCGTGCCGAACATCGGCGTGGAGTTCTATCTGGGCAAGGGGTTCAGCATCGACGCCAACTGGATGTACCAGTGGCTTCACTCTGATGCCGCGAAGTTCTACTGGAGGGTATATGGCGGTGACGTCGCTGTGCGCAAGTGGTTCGGCCGTGCCGCGAAGGAGAAGCCTCTGACCGGCCACCACATCGGTCTCTACGGCCAGACTCTTACATACGACTTCTGTCTGGGTGAGCGCGGAACGATCGGTGGCAAGCCGGGCGGAACGCTCTTCGACAGGGCTAACTTTGCCGCAGGCCTCGAGTACGGCTACTCCGTTCCGATCGCGCGCCGTCTCAACTTCGACTTCACCGTCGGTCTCGGCTACCATTGGGGCGAGTACCACGAATACATACCTGTCGATGACTGCTACGTGTGGCAGGCTACCAAGAACCGCCGCTGGATCGGTCCTACCAAGGCCGAGATCTCCCTCGTATGGCTGATCGGCAAGGGAAACTACAACAAAGGAAAAGGAGGTGAGAGATGAGAAGAATGACCAAGATTATCGCAGCCATTGCGCTGTGCTTCGCCGCCCTCACCTCGTGCAGACACAAGGAACTGTGCCTCCACCATCCGCACACGGTGACCCTCAGGGTCGAGTTCGACTGGAGGGACGCTCCTGAAGCGGATCCGAGGGGAATGTGCGTGTCGTTCTATTCTATGGAGACCGGAGGACGCCACCGCTTCGACTTCAGCAACACCAAGGGAGGAGAAATACAGCTCAGGGTGGGAAGATACCGCGCGATCTGTCACAACAACGATACCGAGTCGATGCTGTTCTATAACGCAGACGATTTCGAGACATACGGAACATACACCCGCGAGAGCAACGTTCTGGAGCCGATCTTCGGAAACGGTGCTAACTACGCTCCGAAGGCGGAGGGAACCGAAGAGGAGAGAGCCGTGCTGACTCCTGATATGATGTGGGGATGCTGTGCGTTCGACATAGAGGTGACCGATGACGGCGTCGAGTATGTCTGCGTCCCTTACAGCGAGTACGTCAGCAGGTCAGCTCCGATGATGTCGAACCAGGAGCACACCATCACCCTCTACCCTCACGAGTTGACGTGCATATACACATACGAGGTGCGCAACGTGAAGAACCTGAAGCATCTGTCCCAGATGTGCGGCACATTGTCCGGAATGTCCGGAATGCTGACCTTCTTCAACGAAAAGCTTCACGAGGAGTGCGTCACCCTTCCTTTCGAGTCCTTCTCCGACGGAGTCTCGACCGTTACGGGCAAGTTCTACACCTTCGGCCATCACCAGGACAACGACGAGCCTCACAAGATGACCTTCTATGTGGTGATGGACGACGGAGCGAAGTACTGCTACAAGGATATGGAGGCTCTTGATGTCACGAAGCAGGTGCACGAGGCTCCGAATCCGAGAAGGGTCCATATCATAATCGACGGACTCGAACTGCCTCAGCCGATCGAGAACGGACACGGATTCCGTCCAGTGGTGGATGACTGGGTTGTAGAAGAACACGATATCATTTTATAAATAACTCAATATTAACACTTAATTATCAAAGCGATGAAAAAGATTTTATTTTCAGGAGCATTGGCACTTGTATTTGTGTCATGCTCACGCGACGAGGTCGTCGAAATCAACCGTGACGGCGATGAGATCAGGTTCGGAGTCGTGACAGATGCTGCCACACGTGCAGCAGATGTGTACTGCAACAACAACCTTCCGGGAGCATTCAATGTATGGGCTACATACAATGATGCTACTTACATTGATGGCGACCTTATCCAGAAGGAGGATAACGCTTGGGTCAACAAGACCGGTGTGCGTTACTGGCCAAAGACAGGAAATGTCACATTCTATGCTCAGGTGAATGCTGGAACTGCTTTCCAGTGGAATAACGGCGCTCCTACCATCAAGGATTACACTGTTCCTACTGTTGTAGCAGAGCAGAAGGACCTTCTTTATGCTGTAAAGAGCCAAGGAAGAAGCGACAATCCTGTGACTCTCAATTTCCGTCACGCTCTTTCTCAGATCGTGTTCCAGGCAAAGAATACAAATGCGAATCTTTATGTAGAAATCGATGGTGTTACCATCTGCAACCTTGGCAATGTAAACACATTCACTTACCCTACTGCTAATACAGATGATAATATTATAAATCACGACGGAGTAGGTGAAACAACTACTACAGGTGCATGGGGAACTTGGGTAAATCTTACTGGTGGTAACACAGATTATCCTGTAACCTTCGATGCTGTTTATGTTCCGGGAGACAAAACAGTCAAGTCTTTGACTAACACAAATGACACTGACAAGGAGTTCTCTTCAAATGCAATGCTTCTCCTTCCTCAGACTACTACAGCATGGGATACTACTACCAAACCTTCAGCTCAGACTGGTTCATACTTCCTCGTTGACTGCAAGATCTGCAATGTAGCAGGAGACGCTTATGCTTCTACTGACATCGTTCTTTGGGATGGTCCTGTTGCTATCCCAGCATCTTTCACTTGGGAGCAGGGTAAGAAGTATATCTATACATTTGTATTCGGTAATGGCAATGGTGGCTATGACCCTACTCCGGACACTCCAGACCCAGTTCTCGTTCCAATCACATTCGACGTAACTGTTGACGACTTTGTCCCTGTGACTCAGCCAGATACACCAATGGAGACAGAATAATCAATTGTCTATGATAGGCCGGGCGGGCCTGACCGCCCTCCCGGTCACAAATTACTTTGAATATCATTATTCAGACAAACCAAAAGAGTATGATCAATTGGACAAAACATAGCATAGCCGCAGGTCTGGTGACTTTGGCCCTGCTCCTGTCGTTCTCTGCCTGTACCAAGGAGAATCCTCAGCCGCAGGAAAAAGCGATAGGATTCAGTCATACCGGTTCTGACGAGTGGAACATAGCAGGAAATACGCGCAGCGATGACACCCAGATGGCTGTCAGGCTGGACTTTGGCGTATATGCTTTCCTGCTGGACAAGATAGACGACACAGTTCCGGAATACTCTCCTGACGGTTCTACAGTAATCTATATGGATAATGTCAACGTCACCCATAATGGCACAAAGTACGACTATTCTCCGACCCGATATTGGCCAGGAAACAGCCATTGGGTGCAATTCTTCGCCTATCATCCCTACAGCATAAATGAAAAGACAGGCTGCAGTGTCGGAATTAATGGCGGAAAGCCGATGATAGCCTATACCAATGATGCTTCGACCGACCTGATGGCATCCGCTCCGGATATGCTCAAGGGCGATTATTATGAAACTGTCATCCTTCCGTTCAAACATATTCTTTCTTATGTGCAGATAAAGCAAGGAAATCTGCCAGACGGAGTAAGTATAACCTCTGTGTCGTTATCCGGAATAAGGAATAAAGGAAACTTCAATCTTGCAGAAATGAAGTGGGATTCACCTGCCACGCCAAGTGTTTCCGACTACAGCATCACCCCGGGCCAGCCATATCATATGATGCCACACCAACTTGGATCAGATGCCATACTCAACGTGCAGACCTCTGACGGTGCATCTTACTCCAATGACATATCTGTCTGGAAGTGGGAGCAGGGCAAGAAATATATATACACCTTGAACATAGAAGTTACACCTGCAAACAGGTATGAAGTCGTAATCGGAATGGAAGAAAACATCTATTCTGATGAGGGCAATGTCACTGTCGATGATAGAGCAGACAACGTATAGTTATAAAGCAGCAAATGTTGAAATGATGAAAATAAAGACTCCATATATTCTGATGTCGGCCCTGGCAGCCTTGTTTGGCTGCACCAAGGAGACAGAGATATCTTCGGACAAGGAAAGCATCAGATACATCGGGACAATAGAGTCCGTAGAGACCCGTGCGGTGCTTGATACAGATTTCTATACATATGACGAAGATGATGCTACCTTCGGCCAAGAGTATTATCTTGATCAGCAGAACAAGATCGAATGGGAGGTCGGAGACCTGGTGGCGATATACACTGATGAGCCTACAGCAAAAAAGACTTCAGGCATATATGAAGTCAGCGGCATAACCGATGGTACGGCAACATTCGACCTTCAGACCAAGAACACGACAATGAAGACGGATGACAGATGCAACTATGCCGTATATCCATACGATGCCGCTTTTGAAAATGGAGTATTTTCGTACGAGATACCTGACACATATACTTATACGGATATATCGTCCTTGATAAAGAAATCGCTGATGGTTGCCAAAGTGGCTGCTCCAGCGGACGAGACAAGTACGGTCGAACTTAAATTCACCAATGCGCAGAGTATTCTCAGACTCTGCTTCAACGCATATGACCCTAGTCTATATTCACAGATAAAGAAGATAAGGCTCATTTCATCTTCAAATTATCTGTGCGGCACTGCTGAAGTCAAGTGGGATGGGTCTACACCGCCATCAGCAGTCATCAATGCCTCAAAGCCGGATGCCGGCAAGGTATTGACGGTAACTTTGGAAACTCCTCAGACAATACCGCATAATGTCAACAGTGACAGTCATACGGAGGTCTACCTGCCTTTCGTTCCTGCCACCTTCCCTGAAGGAGATCTGACAATCGAACTGTTTGAGGACGGAAAAGATGAGCCTTTCTATACAAAAGAAATATATAAGGAAGTAGTCGTAGCCCGTGGTGCCATAAAAGGTATAAAACTGACAATGGGCACTACTTCAGATTTGGCTGATGCCGAACCTGTTGCAAGCACAGAAGAACTTAATGCCGCAATCTCCAGTGGTAAGACAAATATAAAGTTGGCTACCAATACGACCTACAGACTGACAGAAGCGCAGGGTAAAACACTGAATATTACAGGTCCAAAGAGTGCGACACTGGATTTATCAGGTATCGAATCTAATTCCTTTGACGAATCCACTCTGACATTCGACGGAATAGGCATTGACTGGGGATCAAATAGAAATTACAGAGGTAGTCATCTCATCTCTTGTACCTTCAATAACTGTCACATCAAAGGCATTTTTGCAGGATACCCCGGTCACTTATATTTCAACAACTGTACTCTTGATGTAAATGGTGATAAGATCTGGACATACACAGCAGATAGCGTGACCTTCAGGAATTGTGATTTTTACAATACTTGCCAGAATGCAATATTAATGTACGCAGACGAAAGGTCATTCAATTGTACATTGAATATTCACGATTGCCACTTCTTTGCTGATGGTCCCAGCAATTGGGGAGAAAACGCAGTTGTTGAAGTCAAACCGCATCAGTCCACAACCGTTGCAAAAGTGAACTTCACCGGGCATAACACCAAATCAAAAGATTTAAGTTGGGTCCGCATTACAGCAAGGGCAGGAGCGACTGTTACTGTTACCGTCGACGGAGAAGAAGTTGACCTGTAACTCCCCTGCGAAAAAATATCTTGATAGAAGTAAAAAAGGGTTGGCTCAATGCCAACCCTTTTCTTGTATTTAGAGTTATAATTACTTGTTCTCTCTTCGTCCGCCACGGTTGCTGCCAGACTACTGTGCTGCGATGCCTGTTAGGAGAGAGATCCTTCCTTCCGTAAACCTCACGGTTGCAGATTCATACCTTGGTCCGAGTACGACTACCTTGGTGTGAGCCTCAGCAAGTGCGTAGTCAATGTCAGCACAGGTGTACGACCTTACTTGATCTTCACGCAGGAGACGTAATGATTACGCCTGACAGTTATTACGGATACGTATATGTCAACGGTGTTGCAACTGAAATCTATGGCCAGATTGATCCTGCAAAACAGTCTGATAATCATAGTCGGGGATGGAATATGCCGAATCCCGAAATATGAGTCAGTAACAGTAGGCGGACGTCTATGGAGCGATTATATAACAAACAATGATAATGTCGAAGAAGTCATTGAGGCTTGGGACAGTGCGCAAGGTATCATTTCCGATAAAAACAACACGACCGGGGCAGTTCTCCCGGGGGCTGTCGGGAAAGTCACTCTCGCAGGATGGAACAGCCGTTCTGACGGTAAAGGAGTGAACTATACAGACGGTCAATTGATGAATATTGACAGCGACCTGACTTTGTATGCCTAATGGACAACTCAGTAGATCTCTGATCTTCTGTAAATTATTCCTCTGCAGATAATATATCCATAAGTTCAGTGTTGAACCATACGAATTCCTTACCGATCCTGGATTTGCTCAAAAGACCGAGTCCTTCCAGATCGGTAAGATATTTTTTGGCTGTATTGACGCTTTTTATTTTGTCCGAAAGCAGATTCTTCGGACGGATATATGGCTGTTCAAAGAGTTTCGGGATATCTATTTTGGCGGCAGATGGCTTTCTTTCGCGGATGAGGCCTTCTGTCTTTGATATCAGTTCCCTGATCCGATTTATCTTATAGATCGTATATTCTGACGTCTGGATCAGCGTATCCATCATAAACACCATCCATTCCTTCCAGTTCTGCGTGCCTGTGACATTGCTGAGGTCGAAATAATATTTGTCCTTATTCCGAAGTATATAGGCACTCATATACAGGATAGGCTGTTCCAGAAGGTTTTTCTGAATCAGATATAACAGGCAGATGATTCTTCCCGTCCTTCCGTTTCCATCCCGGAAAGGATGAATTGCCTCGAACTGATAGTGGGCCATCGCCATTTTGATCAGCGGGTCCAGCGGAAACTTCTCGTCATCATCAAGGAATTCCACAAGGTCGTTCAGGAGTTTCTCCACAACTCCTTTGCCCCTTGGAGGAGTATAGACCGTCTCGCCGATCAATGACCCCCACCCTCGTTTCTTTATGACGATTTCTGCCTGATAAGGGCGTATCCCGTCATTGGTCTGCTTTACCTTGCGATATATCTCTATGATGGCCTCAACAGTCAGCCTGCCGGCTTTGAGTATTTCTGCATAACCCTTCCATAGCGCTTCCCTATAATGAAGGATCTCCTTTGCCGGACCTTGAACGTAATCATCTTCCTGGTACGTCAGCGCCTTATACAGCTCGTCATCAGTTGTAAAGATGTTCTCGATGGCGCTACTGGCCTTTGCCTCGCGGAGCGCAATCGTGTTCACGAAAATCGACTGGTTCGGCAGCATAGAAGCTATTCCCTTCAGTTCCGCCAGTTTCCTGCTTGCTTCTGTTAGCTTCTTGACAACTGTCTCATCCATATATCGGCTCTCTACGGGTGGGAGGTCAGGTAGTGAATTGTAAGGGATATGTCTGTCGAAAGGTGCCATATTTTTGATCCATTATCGTTCAACTGTCAAATATAAGTATTTTTTGACAGTTGGCAATTTTTCTGTCAATTT
>SUYP01000020.1 GCA_015060395.1 Bacteroidales bacterium | reverse complement strand
GCAAGGAACTCAAACTTTGCAGATGTGTTGTCTTCCATACTTCAAAGGTAAGGTCTTTTGATACACAAACCTACCTTCAAGTATATGTTTATGTCACATTATGCCACGGAAGTTTGCAAGTGTCCCAGAAAAGCCATATATATCAGTCTGTGCAGATCTGTAAAGGATATTATGGAATCCGTACCACCCTTGAAGGTCAAGCGACAGACGCTCGGCCAGCTGGAGTTCCAGTCCGAACGAAGGGACTGCGACAGCATCGGTGAGGATATTGGTCTTTAGACCCATCAGCCAAGGAGATCGGGCATTCTTCGCGACCGGCACTTCTTTAAAAACATAAACAGTATCAGTCACATACACTGTATCAACCTGGATTACAGGGAATTCTTTCTCGGCAACCGGACTGAACGGAAGTACATCTGCCTCTTCCTGAATCTCCTCGACAGAATCCTCGTCATTCTCATTCTTCAGGCAGAAAACAGCGACTCTGATTCCACGCATCAGCGGGAAAAATTCATCCATCAGAATATCCCATACTTCACCATCACCGACCTTCCATAAAGCTGACTTACGCTCGCCCCATTTCTTTGTAGATATTATATCCAGGACCTCTTCTCTGTGCGGCAGGTACGAGTTCTCCACAAGTTCATATAGATAGTCCCAGTCTTCGTTAAGACTCTTGCTATGAATAAGATCAGGCGAAATACCTGTACGTCTTCTTATCAGTTCTACGGCTTCCCTGGTCCTTTTCTCACTGAGATTGACATTATCCTGCCACAGTCCATCCGGCGATGTGGCTCCGCACACATAGACTCCGATCAGCTCAGAATATGAATTCTCCAGAACATCAGACAAAATGCTGATGAAACGGTCGAACTCGACGGAATTGTCGAGATCACATCCACCCACCGGCAGATTTATCGTGTAGAGATACTCCGACGAATATAGATTCCTTTCATTGAATTCCCCAATATCCACATAACTGACATACGGCTGCGCCAGTGTCTTCAGAGAAGTCATAAAGACACATAACACAATAGCAATCAGATGTTTCAAACGCATATCCGGATTCAATTACTTTCTTACTTTCCTGAGGGAGAAACGATATGTAAGGTTCACACCGGCCTTTGTAATGCCGGCCTGGTCGTGCGCATTGTGATAATAATAGCTGCCGCCATCCTCTACCGGGAATATACGCTTGTGTCTATATGAGATATAGCCCAGACCGACATAGAATTCAAGGCCAAGATTGCCTGTTCTGTCAAGCGGAAGCGAGTATCCGTATGTTACGCCACAGCTCCAGGAAGGATATCTGCTTCCATCATCCAGCCTGTCATTGATTCCGTTCTGGAAAATCACGTGAGTGCCATCCTTCTGCTTCCACTCGAGGGTGTACCACGCCACCATTCCGTGAAGACCCACAAAATGTCCGCGTTTCATCATTTCATCCCCGAACCACCATCTGACCTCAGGAGCGGCTCCATAAATGCTGGTCTGCTTGTTCGGATAAAAGATGTTCCATTTGCTCCACCACCCGTTCAGATCAAGAGAGAGATTATCGTAAAGCTGCACCTCCACACCGGCGTATGGAATGGCGATAAGGTCCGATACCAGATTTGTCTTGACTCCGAACATCCAAGGTGAGGCGTAATATGCCTTTGGAGAATAACCGTTGGATTTCTTTTGGCTATCCTTACTCGTGTAACGGGTATAAGCCGGCTTTCTGGCCGGACGCGTCTTTCTGACTGATTTATGATCGCCTGCCCCTCTATCGACAAACACGGTATCGACCACATAGACGGTCCTCGTCCTGTATGCTGTCTCTGGTACTGTAATGGTAACGTGCAGGCTGTCCGGTCCCTTGCCACCTACATCATCAAGCTTAAGGTATCCGGAATAGACCTGAGCATCAGCCTGATATGCCCGGAGCAAGGCCGATGCAACCATCAAAAAAATCAATATTGTTTTATTTCTCATATTCCTGCTACTGCTAAAAACATCGCAAAAATAGGAAAAATTTGCTATATTTGCACGATTATGCGCTTTAAAGAATTATGGCAAACGAAATTATACAGAACAATTACGGAGACGAGAACATCAGGACGCTGGAAGGTGTAGAGCATATACGCCTCAGGCCGGGTATGTACATCGGCACCCTTGGAAACGGAGACGACCCTGCCGACGGTATATACGTGCTGCTGAAAGAGGTGGTGGACAACTCGATAGATGAATTCTCTGCCGGCTACGGCAAGCAGATACAGATCACCGTAACAGAAAAGGAAGTGACAGTCAGGGACTTCGGACGAGGAATCCCTCTCAACTCGGTCGTCAAGGCTGTAAGCATCCTGAACACAGGTGGAAAATACGACTCAAAAGGCTACAAGAAATCAGTCGGACTTAACGGAGTCGGCCTGAAGGCCGTCAATGCGCTGTCTTCTCATTTCTATGTGGAAGCATACCGAGACGGTATGTGTTCGTATGCTGAATTCAGCGCCGGCAAACTCCAGGATGACGGTATGAAGGAGACAAAGGAGAAGAACGGAACATACGTAAGATTCACTCCTGACGAAAACCTCTTCGTGGGCTACTCATACAACATCGAGTTCGTCGAGTCGATGATCAAGAATTACTCCTACCTCAAGAAGGGACTGACCCTGAATCTTAACGGCACGGCCTACAAGTCTGAAAACGGACTTCTTGACCTTATCAACGAAAAGATGTCGGAAGAACCTTTCTATGCTCCGATCCATATTTCCGGGGAAGACATAGAGATCGTCATCACACACGGAAGCAGCTACGGCGAAAACATAACTTCCTTTGTGAACGGTCAGAACACACGTGACGGAGGTACACATCTGGCAGCGGTAAGGGAGGCTATATCAAAAACCCTGAAGGAGTTCTTCAAGACATATTCCAAGAAGGACTTTGCCCCGGAGGACATACGCCAGGGCATAATCGGAGCCATAAGCATCCAGATCCAGGAGCCTATCTTCGCCAACCAGGCCAAGACCAAGCTCGGATCCACATATATGTGGAACACTGAAGTCGAGAATGAAGACGGAACCCGCAGTTACGACATCGGTCCTACCATCAGAAGCTTCGTGAACGATTTCGTAAAGACCAATCTGGACAATTACCTCCATATGCACAAGGAGATAATTCCGGCACTTCAGGACAAGATCGTATCATCCGAGAAGGAGCGTCAGGAGATCTCATCGATCCAGAAGAAGACAAAAGAACGCAACAAGCGTACAAGTGTATATAACAAGAAACTCAGGGACTGCAAGTACCATTACAAGGACAAGCTCCCTGCTGCAAAGGAAGAGCTCCGTGACCTCACCAGCATCTTCATCACAGAGGGAGACTCCGCGAGCGGAACCATCACAAAGGCCCGTAATGCAGAGACACAGGCTGTATTCTCACTCCGCGGTAAGCCGATCAACTCATACAAGGAGAGCCGCAAGAAGATTGCGGAAAACGAGGAGCTTAATCTTCTGATCAATGCCTTGGGCCTCGAGGAGGACATCGACGACCTCAGATACAACAGGATCATAGTTGCTACCGATGCCGATGACGACGGTATGCACATCCGTATGCTTGTGCTTACATTCTTTATGAAATACCATCCTGACCTCATCAGAAGAGGCCACGTATATATCCTTCAGACTCCTCTGTTCAGGGTAAAGAACAAGAACACGGTACGCTACTGCTATAATGCAGAAGAGAAGGAGGCCGCTGTCAAGGAACTCAAGACCAAGGTGGAGATCACTCGATTCAAAGGTCTCGGAGAAATTTCCTGGGACGAGTTCACAGGTTTCATAGGAAAGGATATGCGCCTGGACAAGGTAAGGCTGAGCGATGAGGAGCCTCTGGCAGACATTATGGAGTTCTATATGGGTAAAAATACCACAGAAAGGCAGAACTTCATTGTCCAGAACCTCCGTACAGCACAGGAATTGGAAGATGTCAACATATAATTTCATTCCGGGTTCAGCTCGGTATCATTCCGAGCTTGACGAGGAATCTAATACCTATACTATATATGTGGAGAAAATTCTGCGGATGGCTGCTCCGCACAATGGGATGGACAGCTGTCGATCCGGTAGCACCAGAAGATAAATGCATAATTCTCGGCGTACCTCACACGTCCTTCTGGGACTTCGTGATATCATACCTGTATTACGAATCTGTAGGCGGCAAGCCTTACTGTATGATCAAGGGCGAGCTGTTCTGGGGCCCTCTCGGATGGCTTCTAAGAAAGCTCGGAGGCATTCCTGTTGACAGGAAGAAAGGAAGCAATGTGGCACTCAGCGTCATCAAAGAGATGAAGGCACAGAAAGTCGTGCATCTTGCCCTCGCGCCGGAAGGCACTCGCAAGCCCGTGAAGCGCTGGAAGACCGGTTTCCATACTATAGCACGCCAGGTCGGCTG
This sequence comes from Bacteroidales bacterium, assembly GCA_015060395.1. Classification (GTDB taxonomy): domain Bacteria; phylum Bacteroidota; class Bacteroidia; order Bacteroidales; family UBA932; genus Cryptobacteroides. Next base: position 48,031 of record SUYP01000020.1, on the reverse strand, counting down.
CCCGGTCTATATGGGCTATTTCGACTGGGGAACCAAGCGTGTCAGCCGTGGCCAGAAGGTGGAACTGACGGATGACGCCAGAGCTGATATGGAACGTATACAGGCTCTGTATGAGGAAATGCACCTTGTCGGAAAGCATCCTGAAAAGTATATAACTCACTAAACAGAATATTCTATGATCCAATTGTATAAACGTATGCAGAGGATGAGGGAAAAATATGTAGATACCCTCGCCAAGCTGTACGAATATGCCACCACGGTATACTCCAAGAAGCAGTACACCCAGTGGTATGATACCAAGGAAGGAGGATATACCTATAATTCATTCAAGGGGAAATGTGACAGTCTGTCCAAGAAGCTTACTCAGTACGGCATCGGAGCCGGAGACAAGGTAGCGATCCTTTCCCAGAGTATGCCGAACTGGTCAGTAGCATTCTTCAGCATTGTTCCTTTCGGACGAATCGCCATACCTATTCTCCCGGACAGTTCCGTGAACGAAGTCACCAACATTCTCGAGCACTCAGAAAGCAAGGTGATATTCGTATCGCAGAAGCTGGCATCAAAGGTAAGCAAGGAATGCCGTGACAGGATGACTCTGGTAATCGACATCGACACTTTTGAAGTGCTGCAGTCCAATGACGAGGAATTCACCTGCGACGGAAGGACATCGATCCCAACCCCGGACGACATCGCCACCATCATATATACATCAGGTACGACAGGAAGCGCAAAGGGAGTGGTCCTTAGCCACAGGAACCTTGCTTCCAATGTCATTACCTGCTATCATTCCTGCAAGAGGACAGAGAAGGACAGATGGCTCTCCGTTCTGCCTATGGCCCATACCCTGGAGATGACATTATGTATGCTCTACCCGATGTATTGCGGTGCTACTGTCTATTATCTTCCGAAACCACCGGTGGCATCATTGCTTATGAAGGCTCTCAAGATGGTGAAGCCTACGACAATGCTGACTGTGCCTCTTATCATCGAGAAAGTATATAAGGGAAGCGTCCTTCCTACGATCCAGAAGAGCCGTACCCTTACCTGGATGAACAAGAATATGAACGGACTTATGTGCAGGATCATCGGTATGAAGCTTAAGGCCACTTTCGGGGGTCATATGTCGTTCTATGGCATCGGCGGAGCTAAACTGGATCCTGAAGTCGAGAGCTTCCTCCTCAAGGCAAAGTTCCCGTACGCCATAGGATACGGACTCACAGAGACTTCGCCGCTTCTCGGATATTCTATGCACAACTGGAGAACAGTCGGTTCTTTCGGATATCCGGTGTATAATGTGAAACTGAAGCTGCACAACGTCAATCCAGAGACAGGCGAAGGAGAGATTATCGCAAAAGGACCGAACGTTATGCTCGGATATTACAAAGATCCCGCACGTACAAAGAGCGTATTCACTGAGGACGGCTGGTTCCGCACCAGCGACATCGCCGTACAGGACGAGAAAGGCCGCTTCTCCATAAAGGGAAGAAACAACAATATGATACTCGGCCCTTCAGGCGAGAACATCTATCCTGAGGAAATCGAGAATGTAATCAACAATGTCGAAGGCGTAAGCGAGTCCATCGTAGTCGAGCGTGACGGAAAGCTGGTGGCACTCGTTCAGCCGGATGAGAACTACATCCAGTGGGACAAGGAAAGCGAGGACAAGCTTTATGAGAAGCTGGATGCCTGGAAGGCAAAACTCCTGAAGATTACAAACAAGAATGTCAGCAAGGCATCGCAGGTAAGTTCAGTGGAGGTAATGAAGGAACCTTTCGAGAAAACAGCGACACAGAAGATACGTCGCTTCAAATACAAGGAATCTGCTCCGACAGTCGAAGAGGAGCAGAAATCCAAATAAAACAAAAAGAGCAGGCTGAGAAATCAACCTGCTCTTTATTTATACTGAAAGTGCTGAATTACTCAGCAACGATCTCATACTTGAAAGTACCCTTGATGTCGCGGTAGCACTTTACTGTAGCCTCGTATGTTCCGAGCTCCTTAGCTGCCTCAACAGTGATGTCCTTCTTGTCAACCTCGATTCCAGCTGCTGCGAGAGCCTCTGCGAGCTGTGCAGTAGTGATTGAACCGTAGATCTTTCCAGACTCGCTTACCTTTGCAGATACCTGAACTGTAGTCTCAGCAAGCTTAGCTGCAAGAGCCTCAGCGTCACCTACGAACTTAGCGATCTTGTGAGCCCTCTGACGGAGGTTCTCAGCAAGTACCTTCTTTGCAGAAGGAGTAGCCATAATTGCGTAGCCCTGTGGGATAAGGTAGTTGACAGCGTATCCTGTCTTTACATTGACGATATCGTCTGCGTGGCCAAGGTTAGCCACATCTTTCTTAAGAATAATCTCCATATTGCTGTCCTCCTTATTATTTCAAAAGGTCTGTTACGTATGGAAGAAGTGCAAGATGTCTTGCTCTCTTCACTGCCTGAGCCACCTTTCTCTGGAACTTGAGTGAAGTACCGGTGAGACGACGAGGAAGGATCTTACCCTGCTCGTTAAGGAATCTCTTAAGGAACTCAGCATCCTTGTAATCAACATACTTGATACCTGCCTTCTTGAAACGGCAGTACTTCTTCTTTCTAACCTCTACTGTAGGAGGGTTAAGATAACGGATTTCATTGTTCTGTGCCATAATTCTAGTCCTCCTGATTATTTGTTAGCCTGTTTGTTAGCCCTTCTCTTCTCAGCGTAAGCAATTGCGTGCTTGTCCATTGCGAAAGTGAGGAAACGCATAATCCTCTCGTCGCGACGATACTGAGTCTCGAGTCTTGCTATCACCTGAGTGTCAGCCTTGAACTCGATGAGATAATAGAATCCTGTTGTCTTCTTCTGGATTGGGTAAGCGAGCTGCTTGAGACCCCAGTCCTCTTCATACACGATCTCACCGCCCTTTGAAACGATGTAGTCAGTGTACTTCTTTACCGCTTCCTTCATCTGAGCCTCAGACAAAACGGGAGTTGCAATGAAAACGGTTTCGTACTGTTTGATCATTTTGTTTGTAATTAATTGTTTAATAATAATTTGCGCCCATTTCAGAGGACTCAATCCACCAAAATGGGCTGCAAATATAGGAATAAATATTTAATATTCAAAATGTTTTATATCCCTCGACTTCTCTCGGGAGGACATTTTTACTTTACCGGAATATTCTCGAGAACGGCTTTCAGGAACTCCCAGCACTTTGCCACTGAAGGGATGTTCGCACGCTCGTCAGGAGAATGAGGGCTCATAAGTGTAGGACCGCAGGACACCATATCCCAATGTGGATATGCTCCGCTGAGGATACCGCACTCAAGACCTGCGTGGATAGCCATAACCGCAGGTTCCTTGCCATAAAGGTCGTTATAGACCTTCTTCATTGTTGCGAGGATAGCGGAATCAGGATTTGGAGCCCAACCTGAATAACCGCCTGCAAATGAAGTCTCGATTCCTGCAAGTGCGAAGATTGCCTCGAACTTCTGCGCGAGAGCCTCCTTGGCTGTGTCAACAGAACTGCGCATAAGGGTCTTTACTGAGAACTGTCCACCCTCGATCTTCACCATCGCAAGGTTGTTGGAAGTCTCCACAAGACCAGGCATCTCGCTGCTCATACGCTCCACTCCGTCAGGGCAAGCGATGATTGCACGTACAAAACGTACTGCATCAGCCTCTGGAACATACTTGCATTCGTCACCGCCGCAGCAGCACTCGCCTTCCGCGCACTCGTATGGCTTGAAGATGAACTCAGAATCAGGGTCAGTTCCTGCATATTCAGCCTTGATTGCAGCCGACACCTCTGCGAATACCTTCTCGGCCTCCGGAAGCTTGTCTGCAGGCACATAAACCGTTGCAAAAGCCTCGCGAGGGATAGCGTTCCTTAGCGTACCTCCCTCGAAATCAAGGAGTTTCACATCAGCCTTGGTCAAAAGTTCAAGAAGGATGCGAGCAGCCACCTTATTTGCATTTCCTCTGCAAAGGATGATGTCCATACCCGAATGTCCACCCTTGAAGCCCTTCACGGCAAGTGAGTAGCAGAGCCAGTTCTTGTCATAGTCTGCAGGAACGTATGCAGCAGAAGCTGTCGCGTCAAGACCACCGGCACAGCCTACATAAAGCTCACCCTCTGTCTCAGAATCGAGATTGATGAGGATGTCACCCTGAAGGAGGCCTGGCTTGAGAGCATTGGCTCCTGTCATACCTGTCTCTTCATCAACAGTGATGAGAAGTTCCACTGGTCCGTGCTTGAGGTCAGAAGACTCCAGGACAGCCATACCCATTGCCACGCCAAGTCCGTTGTCCGCACCGAGAGTAGTACCCTTAGCCTTCACCCATTCACCGTCAATCCAGGTCTGGATCGGATCTTTCTCGAAATCGTGCACGGTGTCATTGTTCTTCTGAGGAACCATATCGATATGTCCCTGAAGAATAACTCCCTTACGGTCCTCATAGCCAGGTGTAGCCGGCTTGCGGATCACAATGTTGCCGATCTCATCCTTTATGGTCTCCAGACCGTGAGTCTTTCCCCAGTTATACATATACTCCACTGCCTGTTCCTCGTGCTTTGACGGACGAGGGATCTGTGTCAGTTCATAGAAATTATTCCACACTACCTGTGGATCAAGATTCTTGATGCTCATAAAATATCAATGTTTAATGTGTTTACTTTATTATGCCTACGGCTGCAGGAAGCGAGCTTTCCTGACCAAGCTGATATACCGGTATGCGGCTCTGGAGCAGAAGGTCAGCACCATTCTTGAGCTTCACCGTGCATATAGCAGGAATCCTGTAATGTATCACGTTGGAAGCCGAATTCCTCAATTCCGTCTGAGCGATGGCCTGAGGCACGATCTCCATAACCACCGGCTTGCCGCTCATATCATCTGCAGGTACAAGTCCGCTCTTGTCCGATATGCGGAATGCGATATACATCTGGTTCTCACGCCCGGCTTCAGGAATGACATCAAACCTCATCTTCTGTGTCTGATAATCAGAATAGCCTGTAAAGAGGGTCATATATTCCTGCTCGAGACGGGTAAGTTCCTCGATTGCAGCTCCCATAGCTTCTCCGCTATAGGTCGCATCCGTATCGCCTGTAACGATCTGCAGCCTCTGCCTGCGCAGGTCAAGGATGGTGTTTGCCGTCTCGGCAGCCTTCTGTTCAAGGCTCTTCTCCACGACCATATTCTGCTGTACGGACACACGGTTGTAGGCAGACTCCTTCTTTTCATTCCTATATAATGTAGTAGCCTCGGATGTAAGATTCGACGACACACCTTTTCCGGAGAAATCGCCTTCGGACTTTACAGGGAAACGCCATACCGAGGCATCACCGAATTCCGCATCGGAGAATGTGACCAGCCCTGCGGCACTGAGGGTGAACACCGACGGATTAAGCGTACCTTTCTTTATATTCACAGAATAACGGCTGTTCTGGTCCGCCTCGACGAGAGGAGTCATCTTCAGTTCCGTAAGCTGCACAGAATTCTCATCCTTCATACGAGGCTTGATGCCGAGATATTTCTCAGCATATTTTGCATACGGTCCTGCATAGAATGTCTCGCGCACAGCTTCCACCTCTAGGCTGAGAACTGTCTGAGGAAGGGAATATGTAACATATCCGGTCGGATCACTGCCGGTCTGCGCAGATGCAGTCATCTGCACAAGTGCAAAGGCAAAAGCCAGGGCTGTCATCAGTTTAATCTTCATAACATTATGATTTTAAATTATTTCCACCTTTTATGAGTCCACAGCCAGTTGTACGGTGTCTCATTGATTTCTTCCTGAAGAAGGTCATAGTATTTCCTCATTATTTCCTCAGGAGAGGACTGCGAAGCATCACGACATATAGGTATAAGCGTCATCTCATACCGGCCCCGCTCCACTCGCTTCATCTTCATATACATCACAGAATGTGAAAACTTGCAGGCAAGTCCGACACTTCCAAGCATAGCATTGGTCTGCTGATGCATAAATTCTCCGATAGGATGCTTGCCGGCCTTCCAGTACGGAGCCTGATCTGTCGGATAAATATACACACGGCGCTCATCCTTGTGCTTCACTGTATATCGGAGAATGCTGGAAGACTCCACTTCGCACGATGTCCCGACTCTTTCCACTGCAGCCACTCTGTTACGTTTGAAAACCTCATCAGACACATCGCTGCTGAGTTTCTTGTAAACAACGCTTATCTGTTCCTCCTGTATCGCTACCTTCTTTCCGGAAAGCGTCCTGTATCCCAGGAATCCTCCCATAAGTTCCCAGTTGCCGCAGTGAGTGCTCAGAACCGTCATACTCGGGGCATTGAGGAAATAGTCATCGATCTCCTCCTGGTTCATCACCGTCACCAGGCCACTTTCATAAAGTCTTTTGTAATTGCTGCCGCCGAACCAGATAGCCTCAGCCACTATTTCGCCCAGATGCCTGTAGAAATCTGCAGCTATCCTGTCGATTTCCTTATATTTCCTGTCCGGGAAAGATCTTGCCAGATTGACAAGCACTGTGCTGTAGCGATATTTCATAACATTCTTTACCAGCCAGGCCAGAATATCACCCATAAAATAATGGAACTTCAACGGCAGCTTTGAAAGAACTACTATCAGTCCTCTGATTATATTTACCAATAACTTCTTCATTATCAAGCACATATATACTGGCACGCCTCTATATTACGAGTACTGCCGGAATACAAGGTTTATACAGAATAGCAAATATATCAATTTTCCGGATGAAATCCGATATTTTGCCTGTAAATTAAATTTGCTATATTTGCACGATTGTGCATTGAAACGGCCTTGCACAAAACCGGGACAAACAAATACAATAACTATAAAAACTCTGAAATTATGTTTAAAGGACATCCAAAAGGTCTCTTGGCAGCGGCTCTCAGCAATATGGGAGAGCGTTTCGGCTATTACATTATGAACGCCGTCCTCGTATTGTTCCTCTGCTCTAAGTTCGGTCTTGGCGAAGGCCCTGCCGGCACCATCTACTCATTCTTCTATGCAGGTATCTACCTTCTGAGCCTCGTCGGCGGTATCATCGCTGACCGCACTCAGAACTACAAGGGTACGATCAAGACCGGCCTCATCATTATGGCTTCAGGTTACGTGCTTCTTTCGATTCCTATACTTGCCACATCCGGAAACATCGGATGGCTCCTTCCGCTCACCTGTTTCGCTCTCTTTATGATCGCCTTCGGTAACGGTCTTTTCAAGGGCAATCTCCAGGCAATCGTAGGACAGATGTATGACAACTTCGAGGCTGAAGCTGCAAAGAAAGGCCCTCAGGCTCTTGCAGAGGCTAAGGAAAAGCGTGACTCCGGCTTCCAGATATTCTATGTGTTCATCAATGTCGGAGGCCTCATCGCTCCTTTCGTCGCTCCTCTCCTCCGCTCGTGGTGGCTTGAGACAAACGGAATGGTATATGACGCACAGCTCCCTGCTCTCTGCCACGAGTTCATCAACAACGCTGCAGGAATGAGCGCCCAGGCTCTCGAGAACCTGAACTCTATGATCGTTGCAGCTGGCGGAAGCATCAGCGACCTTGCAGCATCCTGCCAGAACTACCTCCAGATCTTCAACGAGGGTATCCACTACTCGTTCATCGCATCTGTTGCTGCAATGTGCATCTCACTTATAATCTTCTTCGTATCTCAGAACAAGTTCCCTACTCCTGCAAAGAAGGAGGCTGTAAAGGGCGTGGAATATACTGCAGAAGAGAAAGCTGCTATGGCAAAAGAGATCAAGCAGCGTATGTATGCTCTCTTCGCAGTGCTCGGCATCGTCATCTTCTTCTGGTTCTCGTTCCACCAGAACGGTATGTCGCTTTCATTCTTCGCACGCGACTTCGTTGACTCTTCAGCTGTTGCTCCTGAGGTATGGCAGGCTATCAATCCGTTCTTCGTGATCGTCCTCACACCTGTGATTATGGCAATCTTCTCTGCACTTGCACGTCGCGGAAAGGAGATTTCCACTCCTAAGAAGATCGGTATCGGTATGCTTATCGCAGGTCTCGCATTCGTATTCCTCACAGTATTCTCACTTCTTAAGGGATATCCTTCTGCAGAGACATACAAGTCGCTTCCGATCGCGGAGCAGATGGCCGACAAGGCTCACTGGTGGGTGCTCATCGCCACTTACTTCTTCCTTACTGTAGCAGAGCTCTTCATCTCGCCTCTGGGACTTTCATTCGTATCGAAGGTGGCTCCTAAGAGTATGCTCGGTCTGTGCCAGGGACTCTGGCTCGGTGCAACCGCCATCGGCAACCTCTTCCTCTTCCTCGGCCCGCTTATGTACAACGCCTGGCCGATCTGGCAGTGCTGGACTGTGTTTGCAGTGGTATGCTTCATCTCGATGGGCGTAATGTTCGGAATGGTGAAGTGGCTTGAAAGAGTAACAGCATAATCTAAACAATAAAAATATGTTCAAAGGTCAACCAAAAGGACTCTTTGCCCTTGCGCTCGCCAACACCGGTGAGCGCTTCGGCTATTACACGATGCTGGCCATCTTCCTCCTCTTCCTTCAGGCGAAGTTCGGTTTCAGCGCTGCAGTAACCACTCAGATCTACTCTATCTTCCTTGCCGGCGTTTACTTTATGCCTTTCTTCGGAGGTATCCTTGCCGACAAGATCGGATATGGCAAATGCGTAACCATCGGTATCGGCGTGATGTTCCTCGGATACCTATGCCTCGCGATTCCTACCGCACCGGATCTTTCAGGTAAGATCCTGATGTTCGGAGCATTGGCACTTATCGCAATCGGAACAGGTCTCTTCAAGGGAAATCTTCAGGTTATGGTCGGAAATCTCTATGACGATCCGAAATATTCTGCGAAGAGAGATGCCGCATTCAGCCTTTTCTATATGGCCATCAACGTAGGTTCGATGTTCGCACCTTCTATGGCAAAGGCTATGACCAACCTTACTCTCAACAAGTTCGATCTTGTTTACAATGCAAACGTTCCGGCCCTTGCCCATCAGGTCATCGACGGAACGATCTCCCCTGAGAATCTCTCTCACCTGCAGAGCATCGCAGCCACGATGCCGGGCGCTGCCGGAATGGATATGGCAGCATTCGCTCCATACTATATCGAAAAGCTCTCGACAGCATACAATGGCGGATTCGCTGTAGCTTGTGTCGCCCTCATCATTTCAGTGCTCATCTACTACAGCTGCCGCTCGTGGTTCAAGCACGCCGATGTAAATGCAAAGCAGGCAAAGGCAGCTAACCCTGCAGCTGAGGTAGAGCTCACACCGGCACAGACCAAGAGCCGTATCGGAGCCCTCATCTTCGTTTTCGCAGTGGTAATCTTCTTCTGGATGGCATTCCACCAGAACGGAGCAACAATGACATTCTTCGCCCGCGATTACACTGCAAGCAGCACAAGCGGAATCCTCAGGATCGGATTCAATATATGGTGCCTCGCACTCATAGCACTTTCGGTATATACACTCTTCAATGTATTCCAGGCTGAAACAAAGAAGGCAAAGATCACTTCCGGTGCAATCACCGCAGGCCTCTGGGCACTCGCGGCAGTCCTTTATTTGAGGATGCCTGGCACAGTGAACATCCAGCCTTCTGACTTCCAGCAGTTCAATCCGTTCTATGTGGTGGCACTCACACCGGTATCGCTCGCCATCTTCGGAGCACTTGCAAAGAAGGGCAAGGAGCCGTCAGCACCACGAAAGATCGGTCTCGGAATGTTCGTGGCCGGAGCTGGCTTCCTTATCCTCACTCTTGCATCCTTCGGTCTCGCATCACCTAAGGAACTTGGAGGAACAGTAAGCCCTGACCTCGTATCCCCTACCTGGCTCATCAGCACATATCTCGTGCTCACATTCGCAGAGCTCCTTCTCTCACCTATGGGTATCTCATTCGTGTCAAAGGTTGCTCCTCCGAAATACAAGGGTATGATGATGGGCGGATGGTTCGCAGCGACAGCAATAGGCAATTATCTCGTATCAGTGCCTGGCCTCCTCTGGATGAGGGTTCCGCTCTGGTCGGTGTGGGTTGTGCTCATAGCCATCTGCCTCGTTGCCGGCGTATTTATGTTCGCCAATATGAAACGTATCGAGTCTGCAACAGAGTAGGAATCATACGAACCTGGATAAAAATGACCGGCTGCACATCAGTGTAACCGGTCATTTTTATTATATTTGCAGGATTATGGATACGTCTTTGAAAGAGACCCTCATCGGGTGGGCAGAGGAATATAATGACCCGAAATATTTTCAGGAAGATCCGATCATATTCCCGACACAATTTGCACGGAAATATGAAGCCGGAGAGGCTTCAGTGGCAGACGTGGAGATATCTGCCTTGCTTTCGTCACATCTTGCCTGGGGAAGAAGGGCTATGATTGTCCGTGACTGCGGAAGGATGTTTGACGAAATGTGCTGGAAGCCATACGATTATATAATGAACGGGGAATATCGCGACGAGAACGCCAGCCTGCACAGGACGATAAAATGGAGCGAGTTCGCCGCTATATGCACAAGGCTTAAAGGGATATATGAAAAGACCGGCAGCATCGAGGGATTAACGGACGCTCAGATCAGGACCGGCATCTTCGGACAGAAAGAAGACAGGAAAGCTCCGAACAAGAAGATAAGTATGATGCGCAGGTGGCTGGTCAGGGATGACGGCAAGGTCGATCTCGGGGTGTGGAAATCTTCGGACAAGAAGGGACTTATCCTGCCGCTGGATGTGCACGTTTACGACCAGGCTACTGCTCTAGGGCTGACCGGGCGCAGACAGAAGGACATCGTGACAGCACTGGAAATCACAGATGCTTTCAGGGAAATATGGCCGGATGACCCTTGCAAAGGCGACTTCGCTCTCTTCGGATACGGAGTCAACAACCGATAGCAACCTCCCGGTCGTGAGGATTCTGGAATTGAAGTGCAACGCAGATATCGCGAAATTTATAAATTTGAATTATGCCACATTTATATATAATATCAGGATGCAACGGAGCAGGCAAGACGACCGCATCCTATTCGCTTCTGCCTGAAATGCTTGACTGCAGGGAATTCGTGAACTCAGATGAATTTGCCAAGGGCCTCTCCCCTTTTGACCCATCCAAAGCATCGATTCAGGCAAGCCGTTATATGCTTACCAAGATCAGATATCTTCTGAGGAAGCAGAAAGATTTTGCGGTAGAGACCACTTTGGCCACAAGGACATTGCTCAAGACGGCAAAGATGGCTCAGGAAGCCGGATATACCGTGACATTGCTGTATTTCTGGCTGAACTCTCCGGAACTGGCGATCGAAAGGGTAAGGGCAAGGGTTGAAGCCGGAGGACACGATATTCCAGAAGAGACGATACGGAGACGATACAATGTAGGGATCTATTATTTCTTCCAATATTATGCACCTTTATGCGAGAGATGGATTCTGGCAGACAATTCGCAGATTCCGTTCCGAGTGATTGCAGAAGGCTCTAAAAAAGATGTGATAAACATCAAGGATGAGAGCACATACACAAAGATAAGGGCAATAGCAGAGGAAAGGCACAGACAGATGGAAGAAACCGGAGAAATATTATCATTATAGAAATGAAGATTGAGAATCATTATACCGACCTGTTTATGGTGACGCAGGCTCAGCTGCAGGAACTCGTTGCAGCCGCGCTTGCACAAGGTGGGGACTATTGTGACCTGTATTTCGAGCACACGACCTTCTTCAATCTGCTGTTGAAGGACGGTGTCGTGTCATCAGGAGGCTTCCATACTGATTTCGGAGTAGGCATCAGGGTATTGAAGGGAGAAAAGACGGGCTATGCATATTCAGAAAACACGGCGATGGCAGATATGATGAGTGCAGCAAAAGCAGCATCCGCAATAGCATCCGGCTCATCTGCTGCAAGCAGGATCTATGCACCGGTGCAGGACAGGAAGCTGGATCTGTATCCGATGAAGGAAAACTGGAGGGAGAAAGAGGCTGATGCATTCCTGCCGTTTCTCAAAGATCTGGAAAAGGCGATCTTATCAAAAGACAGCAGGATAGTAAAGGTCATCATAAGGCTGTCTGATTCAGTGACCGACGTAATGATGTACAATTCTCTGGCTGAGCTTACCTGCGATACGAGACCTATGGGAAGCATTACAGCTACTGTAGTGTTCCAGCAAGGCAGCAAGACGGAAAACAAGAACGTATCCAGAAGTTTCCGCACGGGGGCCGAGCTGATAGGTCCCGGCCTTCTGAACGAAATTGCCGAAGAAGCTGTCAGGGGCATTGACGAGCGCTTTGAAGCCATCAGGCCGAAAGGCGGTCAGATGAATGTCGTTATGGGAGCCGGAGCATCAGGTATCCTGCTTCACGAAGCGATGGGACACGCATTCGAAGCTGATTTCAACAGAAAGGGGCAATCGATATTTGCCGACAAGCTCGGCAAGCGCGTATGTCCGGAAGGTGTGGATGTCGTCGATGACGGAACTGTAGCATTCAACAGAGGCTCAGGTAATTACGACGACGAAGGAGTATCCGGAGAAAAGACATATATGGTCAAGGACGGCATATTATGTTCATATCTACACGACAGGATCAGCGCAAGCTGGTATGGCGTCACCCCTACCGGCAACGGACGCCGGGAAAACTTCCGGTACAATCCGATTCCGAGGATGCGAGCCACATATATGGAAAACGGCAACGCAGACCCTGAGAGCATCATAGCCTCGGTAAAGAACGGAGTGTACGTGGATGAATTCTCAAACGGTCAGGTCAAGATCGGAGAGGGAGATTTCACTTTCTTCGTAAAGAGCGGATTTCTGATTGAAAACGGCCGTCTGACAGCTCCCGTGAAGGATATCAATATAATCGGAAACGGTCCGCAGGCACTGTCCGACATCCTGGCGACAGGAAATGACCTCAAGATCGACAACGGCACCTGGACCTGCGGAAAAGAGCAGAGCGTACCGGTATCCTGCGGAATGCCGACAATACTGATAAGCTCACTGACAGTTGGAGGAGAATGATATGATTACAGATAAAGAGATACAGATTGCCCGACACTGCATCGGTTATGCTACAGCACACGGGGCTTCAGCCGCCAGAGTGTCACTCAACAAAAGCGTCACAGACGCCTGCACCATCCTTAACGGAGAACTGGACAAGGTCAGTCATTCTGCCGACAGGTCCATATATTTATATCTGTTCGTCAATGGCCGATACGGTACATTCTCGACAAACAGGCTTGAAGAAGCTGACCTCGAAACATTCATTTCCAAGGCCATCGATATGGTGAGGATGCTGGGAGAAGACCTTTGCAGAAAGCTTCCGGACATCGGAAGGACGGCAAAAGATGCCGTCACAGGACGGGAACTGGGGCTTTTTGACGCTGATTACGCGAAGATTTCTTCAGAAGACCGTCTCGCCAATGCATTCAGGCTCAGCAGATTCCAGGAAACGAAAGAAAAGGCGGAAGGATACAGCCTGATTTCCGAAGAATGCGAATACTCCTGCACAGCAGACGACAGCTACCTTGCAGATTCCAACGGATTTGAAGGAAGGCATTCCGAGACCACATTCGGAACATTCTGCGAAATGACGATAGAGGACAAGGAAGGCAGCAAGTACAGCGGATACTGGTGGCAGACCACCCCTAAGGCATCGGATGTTGACTACGACGGATGTGCAGCCAAGGCTCTGGAAAGGGCTGTAAGGCAGATAGGTCCCAAGAAAAGACGGAGCGGAAAGTATCGTATGGTAGTTGACAGTACGGTTTCATCAAGGCTCGTTTCTCCCCTCCTCACTGCACTCAATGCATCATCCATCCAGCAGAAGATGTCGTTTCTTGAGGACAGTATCGGCAGACAGGTCTTTCCGGAAAATATGACTCTGATGGATATGGCGAGGACATTCGGAAAGAACGGATCAAGGCTTTTCGACACTGAAGGAGTAGCCACCAAAGACGCGCCGATAATTGAGAAGGGAGTCGTGAAACAATACTTCGTCAATACATATATGTCGGAAAAGATGGGAATAGCTCCAACCGTCGAAGATATTTCCAGACCTTGTCTTATGCCTTTTATAAAGGGCAAGGACTTGCAGGACGGAGAAAAAGAAGTATCTTTGAAAGATATTCTCAAGACGGCACGCAACGGAATATTAGTGACCGGATTCAACGGAGGAAACTGTAATCCGGTAACAGGAGACTTTTCATTCGGAATAGAAGGATTTGCTTTCAGTGACGGAAAGACGGTTCATCCGGTGAAGGAAATGCTGATCACGGGAAACATTATGGAGCTGTGGAACAGTCTGACTGCCGCCGGAAGCGATGCCAGGCCAAGTTCACGATGGCAGATTCCGTCACTGGCCTTTGAAAACGTAGTCTTCTCGGCATAAGGCATATTATGCTGAACGAAGTGAAGCATCTTTAAACAAGACAATATATAAAGAAACAGAATATGAAGATTGAAGCAAACAAAGTAGTAGAATTCAGCTACGAACTCGAGGTTGACGGCCAGGTCGTTGACCGTACGACTAAAGAAAGACCACTGGATTACATCCACGGAACAGGCAGCCTCCTGCCAAAACTCGAGGCTCACATAGAGGGTATGGAGCCCGGAGCCACATTCGACGTGACTCTCTCACCGGCAGACGGATACGGCGAAGTAGATCCAAGCAGGATCATCGACCTTCCGAAAGCGGCATTTGAGGTGAACGGAGAAGTTCGCGAGGACCTTCTTGTACCAGGGAACACCATCCCTATGATGAACAGTATGGGTGGGGTGATTCCGGGAGTTGTCCTGGAAGTAAGTGAGGACTCCGTAAAGATGGACCTCAATCACCAGATGGCAGGCAAGACACTTCATTTTACAGGCGAAGTGCTCTCTGTACGCGAGGCTACTGAAAAAGAGCTCACAGAAGGATTGCACGGAGAGTTCGTACACAGCTGCGGATGCGGCGGATGCCACGGTGGTTCTGACTGCGGCGGATGCGAGGGCGGACACTGCGGAGAAGAACACGATGGTGACTGCGGATGCGGCTGCCATTAGCAGATGATCGATGAAGACGGCTGTTGTCATATTGAACTGGAACACGGAAGGATTCCTCAAGGAATTCCTTCCTGGCCTTCTGCAGTCTGTTTCCAAAGTAGAGGATGCGGAAGTGATTGTCGCTGACAACGCTTCGACAGACGGATCCCGTCAGGTTATGAAAGACCTCTTCCCGGATGTCAGGACTTTGGAATTCGACAGGAACTATGGCTTTACAGGCGGATACAACAAGGCTTTCGGAGAAATAGAGTCCGATCTCTTTGTATTGATCAACTCAGACATAGAAGTCACGGAAAACTGGCTGGGCCCACTAGTCAAATGGATGGAAGACCATCCTGAATGCGGTGCCTGCGCCCCAAAGCTCCACAGCTGGCAGGACAGGGATAAATTCGAGTATGCCGGGGCCGCCGGAGGATATATAGACAGATACGGGTACCCTTTCTGTCGTGGAAGAGTGCTCAAGCGTCTGGAAACGGACCGAGGACAGTATGATGCACCAGCTGATGTATTCTGGGCGACAGGCGCCTGCCTGATGGTCAGAAGCAGCCTTTACAGGAAGCTCGGCGGACTTGACGACAGATTCTTCGCTCATATGGAAGAAATCGATCTGTGCTGGAGGATGCAGCTGGAAGGTTATAAAGTTACAGTTGTGCCCGAATCAGTCGTATATCACGTGGGAGGAGGCACACTTCCTGCCACATCTCCGTTCAAGCTGTACCTCAACTACAGGAACAACCTTCTTATGCTCGAGAACAATCTTGCCAAGACATTTGCACTGGAGTTCAAGAGCCTGCCGGCAGAAAAAGCAGCCGCAAAGGCTTTCAGAAAGGCCTCCGCAAGAATATTCCTGAGGAAATGTCTGGACGGAATGTCAGCGGCCGTATATCTGCTCACATTGAGGTTAGAGTGCTTCCGATCGGTGTATAAGGCACATAAGGATGCCCGTTCTATGCGCAGGATGATCAGCCGTGAAGAGATTGCGGATTATATACGCACTGAAAAAGGAAGGGTAACAGGGATATACAGGAAATGGATCGTACTCAGATCCATTCTGAAGGGTGAAGGTATATTCACCAGTATAAAGGATAAGGATTTTTACAGTTTTTAGAATATGAAGATCGTGATCGCCGGTGCGGGTGAAGTCGGTTCTCACCTTGCAAAGATGCTCAGTAATGAAGCAAACGAAATAACTGTCATTGATGAAAGGCAGGAAAGGCTTGATGCACTCTCCGCCACGACCGATGTAGTCACAGTGGAGGGCAACCCCTCGGCAATCAAGACCTTGCACGAAGCCGGTGTTGCGAGCGCTGATCTGTTCATTGCCGTCAACCCTTCAGACTCGCAGGATGTCAATATAGTCAGCGCTATGCTCGCAAAGAAGATGGGAAGCAAGAAGGCTACAGCGCGCATCAACAACGAGGAGTATCTCTCATACGAGAACAAATACCTCTTCACTGAAATGGGCATAGACCTTCTCTTCTATCCGGAAAAGATCGCTGCAGGAGAGATTGTCGAGCTTCTGAAGAGGACAGCATCTACAGACTCGATGGATTTCGCACGCGGAAGGCTTCAGATCGGAGTTTTCAAGCTGGAAGAGGACTCGCCTCTGATAGGTATGAATATGGCGGAATTCAGTAATGTGGCTGCTGCTGACGGACTGAAATTCCGAGTTGTTGCCATATCCCGTGGCAACAGCACGATCATCCCGAAATTTGACACTAAGTTCAAATATCACGATCTGGTATTCATCATTTCGCTCCGCGAAGGAATGGATATGCTGATGAAATATATCGGCAAGAGGAATATCGAGGTGAACAGTGTGATGATCCTCGGAGGAAGTCCTATCGGAGAAATGGTAGCTAAGCAGATGGCCAAGGAGCTGGATTCCGTAAAGCTGATAGAAATGAACAAGGCAAAGTGTCTGGATCTTTCGGAAAAACTTCCGAGCAATGTGATCGTGGTCAACGGAGACGGTCGCAATTCCGATATGCTTCTTGAAGAGTCCATCAAGGAATATGATGCGTTTGTAGCAGTTACAAACAATTCTGAGACCAATATCCTGGCCTGCGTAGCAGCGAAAAGTCTGGGTATTGCGAGAGTCATTGCAGAAGTCGAGAACATAGAATATATCCGCCTTGCGGAGAGTATGGGAGTCGATGCCGTCATCAACAAGAAACTGATTACAGCCGGACGAATCTTCAAGTTCACGCTCAGCAACAAGGTCAGGTTCATCAAATATATGAGCGGTACTAATGCTGAGGTGCTGGAATATATCGTGGCTCCGGACACGGCCATCACAAAGAAGCCTCTCAAGGATATGAATTTCCCTAGTAATGCCATCGTTGGCGGTGTCATTAGGGGAAATGAATCGTACATCGCTGTCGGAGATACACACATACAGGCATACGACAGAGTCGCGGTGTTCGCACTGCCTGAGGCTGTGAAGGAAGTTGACAAATTTTTCAAATAGTCAGAAATATCATATAGTATTCCAAGGACCCCCGCCTTCGCTGCGCTTGTCCTGCTGCCGCAGGCTGTTCGCGGCAAAAGCCCACTGGGCTGTTTGCTTGGTCGCTCACGACCCCTAGCCGGGGGTGGCACGTCCTTTCCATACTATACAATATTTCTGACAAACGTAATATTTTTTCAGAAAATCTGATATGGCCAGCTATTTACAGATTGAGAATATTTCGAAGAGCTACGGTCCGAAGGTTCTGTTCGAGCACATAGGGTTCAATATCAATGAGGGCGACAAGATCGCTCTCATTGCTCCTAACGGCACAGGAAAGACTTCGCTGATGAGGATATTGGCCGGAAAGGACAAGTCTGATTCGGGCGGAAAGATTATGTTCCTGAAAGATATAAAGATAGCCTTTCTGGAACAGGAGTACGATTTCGATCCGGAGAAGAGCATCTTTGACCAGATAATGTCATCCAGCACAGAGTTCACCAAGGGGCTGGATCAGGAACATCTTTGGGAATATGAGCGCAGGGTCGTGAAGTTTCTGACCAATTTCAACCTTGCGGATCCGGACCAGAAGATGAAAGAGCTTTCCGGAGGAGAGGTAAAACGTGTTGCGATCACCCAGATGCTGGCCTCCGAGGCAGAATTCTTCATTATGGATGAGCCTACCAACCATCTGGACATCGATGCAATAGAGTTTCTGGAAGGATATCTTAGCCGTTCCCGCTGTACGCTTCTGATGGTGACTCACGACCGCTATTTCCTTGACAGAGTCTGCAATATCGTGATGGAGATGGATCACGGAGCCGTTTACACATACAAGGGCAATTATCAGAACTATCTGGAAAAGCGCGAGGAGAGGATAGCCAACTATAATGCCGAGACCGACAAGGTACGCAATATACTCCGTCGCGAGCTCGAATGGATCCGCAGTACCCCTTGCGCACGTACCGGGAAAGCAAGATACAGGATCAATGCCTTCTATGACCTCAAGGACAGGGCATCTCAGGTCTATACGCAGAAGCAGGTAAGTATGGAGGCTATGAAGGGAGCCACCAGACTAGGTACCAAGATCATCAACTGCAAGGATCTGAGCTTCTATTATGGAGACAAATGCTATCTGGACGGGTTCACATACAATTTCCAGAGGTACGAGAAAGTCGGCATCGTAGGCCGTAACGGAGCCGGCAAATCAACCTTCCTGAACCTTATCACCGGAAATTATACTCCGGAGATGGTACAGGAGATGACTGAAGTTCCTCCACAGTCATCCCAGGGAATTATGACGGGCGTCATAGAGCGAGGAGAGTCTCTTAAGATAGGCTACTACCATCAGAGCGGAATGTCTTTCAACCCGAACGACACTGTCCTTGACATCGTGAACGACACCTGGCTCCTCAACCGCTTCCTCTTCCCTCACGAGATGCTCAACAACAAGATCGAGAAACTCAGCGGAGGAGAAAAGCGCAGACTGTATCTCCTGACGATACTGATGCAGCAGCCCAACCTGCTTATCCTGGACGAGCCAACGAATGACCTGGACATTGTCACGCTCAACATTCTGGAAGACTACCTCAAGGAATTCAGCGGGTCTCTGATCATCGTCTCTCACGACCGCCATTTCCTTGACAAACTGGTCGATCACCTGTTTATCTTCTGTGGAGACGGCCTGGTAAAGGACTTTGTCGGAAGTTATAGCGAATATCGCGAATTCATCAAGGAATACGAAGCGGAGCAGCGGTCCATCGCCCGTGCCGAAGAAAAAGCGGCAAAAGAGAAGGCCGCCAAGGAGGCGGCAAGGACATCCGGAGCCGAGCCCACTGCCAAAAAGAAGAAGCTTAGCTATAAGGAACAGAAGGAGCTTGAACAGCTGGAGAAGGATCTGGAGGCCTTGGCTGCTGAAAAGGCTGACCTTGAAGCAAAGCTCAGCAGCGGCACAATGCCCTTCGACCAGCTTCAGGCCACATCGGAGCGTATCGGCCAGATAATGGAGCTTACAGACGAAAAAGAGCTCCGTTGGCTGGAGCTCTCTGAAAATCTGTAGTATCTGCTGTTATCTGTGAACCGGCATCACATATCCTCTGGTCTGATGGAGCACCCTGTCAGGATAGTTTGATATTATAGCCTCTACCTTCAGGCCGAGGATTCTCTTGATATCCTCAGGCTTGTCAACAGTCCACGGAACTATCCTGATGCCCTTTTCACGGCATTTCTCCACAAGAGCCTCATCCGTAATGCTGTGATGAGGACTGAGCCACTGCGGAGTGAACTTCAGCTTGGCCATAAAAGTGTCGAAATCTCCAGCCTTTGCATCCACCAGATAAGAAAGGATGAACTCAGGATATTTCTCGTGCATATAATTGAGTGCTCTCACATCAAAGCTCTGCACCACAAGCCTATCTCCCAGATGCTTGGAATGAAGGAGCTTGCAGCATTCGCTGACAAACCTGTCGTATGTCGGCCAGTTCTGTCCTTCGCCCTTGGCATCCCTGGACTTGATCTCGATATTATATCTTACAGGAGACAGTCCGTTCTCCTTCGTATAGTTCTCCACGAAATCTATCAGATCGCTTGCAAGAGGCTTCACAGTCTTTATACAAGCCTTCTCCGGCCACACCTCGCTCGGACGGCTTCCGACATCGTACTTCACAACCTCGCTGTAAGGCATCGTATAGATGTATTCTTTAGGATCGTCTTTCTGAATATTGCTGCCGTCAGGGCGGATGGCGTAACGATGATGGAAATAAGGGTCGTGCGAAACGACGATCTGTCCGTCCTGGCTGATCTGGAGGTCAAGTTCAAGTGTATTGACTCCCAGGTCGAGGGCGTGCTTCATAGCCTCTATGGTATTCTCCGGCATAAGGCCTGCGCCTCCTCTATGAGCCTGCACATCAACATAATCGGTCATATCCACATCATACACCCAGGTCTGTCCGAAACGGCTTGTAACCGACACGGTCACTGTCTTGGCATACTGGCTCGGAGTAGCCGCGAAATAATGTTCACCTGTTCTGGTGCTCTTCCAGGATGCAGGCTCCTTGCCGAGAGGCTCATACTTCGCCTTCATCTCTGCTATATGGTATGGAGAATACTCCTTGACCTTTTCCATCTTTCCCATAGGCTTGCCGTCCTCATACCACTCTACCTTCCACGCAGGATCCCAGTCCCATACGTTGGCGATGACGCTGTTCGGATGCTTCAAGGTCTGGCCTGGCTTGAATATCTCCACCTGGAAATTCCTGTCCTGACCTATCGCCTTATAATACCAGGTAAGTTTTCCCGAATCCTTGGTATATACCTTGTATCCTCTAGGACTTCCGTCTGCACAATGGTATGCATCCCACCAGGTTCCGCATATCGATGCTATATTATGCTCGGTCACATCATTGCCGTAGGTATATGGCTTGCTGAGATGGTTGTGTCCTGAAAGGAAAAGGGTCTTATGGCCTTCGATCAGATTGAGCATATCCGAAGTGCCGAGGATTCTCTTTCCGACATCACGGCCAGCAAGAGGAGAATGCTGGGCGATATACACATCTGCATCAGCCTGCACATATTTCATCACTCCCCTGACAAAGGCAAGCACGTGATCCGCATAGCCTTCATTATAACCCTTCTCTGCAGTATAAATGATATTGTCAACGGAGAAGAAGACATCCTTGCCTATAAAGAAGGCATAATTCTCCGGGCACATCCTTTTTCTGTATTCTGCGGAGCTCTGAAGGTCACCTCCCTGCTTACGCAGATGGTCGTGGTTACCGATCACAGGATAGAAAGGGATGCCGGTACGGACAATCTCACGTTTCCAGTCATCCAGACGCTCCGGCTTGTCCCAGCTGATGTCACCAAGAGCCACACCCACAGCAGAGAGTCCGAGAGTGTTCGTAGTCTTGGAAAGGTCTTCAAGGGGCTCGCCTGCAAAGATCCCGAAATGTTCTGCTGATGACGGTTGAGGGTCACCTACTGCAACAATACTGTAGTCACCCCTGGTATCTGTCTTTACAAGATCAAAAGTAAATTTCTTCACACCTTCAGCCCTCTTGAAGAAAGCAGGGACGCCGGTTGACCACTCACCTGCATAGCCGGCCGGAGTCACGATATAGACGAACTCTGCATCATCCTTGATCTCAAAGGAAAACTTTCCGTTCTTCTT
Organism: Bacteroidales bacterium; assembly: GCA_015060395.1. Lineage (GTDB taxonomy): Bacteria > Bacteroidota > Bacteroidia > Bacteroidales > UBA932 > Cryptobacteroides. The sequence continues at coordinate 26,431 of SUYP01000020.1, read as the reverse complement.
TGTCTGCGTGAAGTTGGTTCCATCTGTCACGATCACTCCCGAGAGCTTTTCCTCTCCGGAAATGACATTTCCCTTTACTTTTCTGGCCTCGGCCGAAAGGGATATTGCTCCCATAGCAAGGAGCATCAAAAAGATCTTCTTCATATATTGTTACATTTTAAATATTCCTGCATCCTTGAGCATCTGCACGGCATTCTCAGGCAGTCCTTCCGGAACAATCTTCTCGGCCCCGACATCAGAGTACCTTGACATATCCACATCACACTCCCACTTCTGTCCGAAGCGTCCGGTAACCACGATCTTCACAATCTTTGCATCCTTGTCAGGAGCGGCCGCGAAATAGTGCCAGTTGAGACGCGGCTGTTTATATCCTGGGATCTTCTTGCCCTTGAAAGTGGCGTTTATATCCTTGATATAGTTCGGCGAAAGGTCGAAGACAGGTTCGAGCACTCCCATCGACTTACCGTCCTGGAACCACTCCACCTTCCAGTCAGAATCCCAGTCCCAGACATTGGCAACTATGCATTCAGGATGAAGAGGTGACTCGCCAGGCATAAAGAATTCGACCTGATAGTCCCTGCCCTTGCCCAATGACTTGTAGTACCACTCCAGTTCTCCGTCCTTGGAAGTAAAGATCTTGTATCCTGAAGGAGTACCGTCTGTACAATAATATGTATCCCACCAGGAAGCACAGATAGCAGCCACATTATGCTCCACTATATCTTCGCCATATATCATATTGTTGGAGATGTGTGTATGGCCTGAGATGAAACTTACCTTGTGACCGCTCACGATGTCGAAGAATTCCTGAGTCGCCACAATCCACGGTTCCTCAGGAGTAAACCATCTGAAGACTGTTCCGTGCTGAGCCACAAATAGATCGGCATCCTCTGATACAAATTCCATAAGTCCGCGCACCCAGTTCAGGACGTGAGGCGCATATCCCTCCTTGTACTGCTTCTGCGTGTCATATATGATATTGTCCAATGCGATCACGAGATCCTTTCCGAGGAAGAAAGCATAATTCTCGGGGCCCATCGCCTTTCTGTAAACAGCAGTAGTCTCCAAATCTCCTTTGGCAGCAAGTTCGTGGTCGTGATTTCCTACAACAGGATAGAATGGAACACCGGTACGTACGATCTCTTTCTTATAGTCCTCAAGAAGTTCCAATGAATCCCAGCAGATATCACCCAGAATGATTCCGGCTACCGCTCCCTCCAGTTCAGAAGCCGTCTTTGTCAGCTCTTCCATAGGAAGGCCCGAAAACTGTGCGAAATGCTTCTTTGTCTTGGTCTGCGGGTCACTCACAGCGATGATGGAATAATCACCTGAATCATCCGTCTTGAGCAGGTCGAAGACAAAATTGTCCTGTCCTTCTGCCCTCTGGTAAAATGCAGGTACTCCGGAAGACCAGTCCGCTGCATATCCGGCCGGAGTCACGATATATACGAACTCCGCATCATCCTTTATATCAAACTTGAATCTGCCGTTCTTTCTGGTCTGGGTGAAATTCTCGCCATCTGTTACAATGACTCCGCCAAGCTTCTCCTTGCCGGATATCACTCTACCGCTGACTTCTCTGGCATCAGCATAGGTGCAAGCGGCAGCCAGAGTCAGAAGGGTCATAAACAATCTCTTCATATCAATACTCTCCAGCAGTCTTGATTTCCGAAACATACTTTACCGGATAGTCAAGCTTGTCCGGGTCAAGCACAAAGACCTGATACTGCTTTCCACCCTCATATACTCTGACTACAATATGTCCCCAAGGCTTGAAATGTGCCCAGAGCTCCTCGCTGAGTTTCTCGCGGGCCTTGTCAACCGTGATATAGTACTCACCCTGGTCTGTCCATACGAGCGGATCGGTCATTCTTGTCATAGTCGAAGGTACAGGATGATTGTTGCTGCGGGCATCGATAATCACGACTTCCGGTGAGAGAGTGTTCATAAAGAAGCCGTTGCAGGTGTCGTAATATCCGTGATGATTGGCCTTGATCACATCCACATTGCCACATACCTTGGCCACAGGAGTCTCCATATCCCTTTCATCCGACTTGTATATGCTCCAGTTTCCGCCGCTGAGGTCTCCGCCATTATAATATCTGAAGTCACCGTATGTGATCACGAGAGCGGTAGAATTCACATTCTCATCGAAGAGAGTAGGATCACCCTTGTACTGCTTGGCAGCATCAGTTCCCTTTCCTGTCCACACCTCACCGTTGGCAGCAAGATTACGGATCTCGAAATTCTTGCGGTACTTCTTAGGATTATGCTGAAGCTGAATCTGATTCAAGCCGCCGATCTGGAACTTCTCCACCTTCATACCTTTGGACTGCTTGTACTCGACAAACTTGTGGTACTCTGGCATAAAACCTTTGTTAGCTCCGTCCACTTTCTTCTTTGAAGGGAAATCATAGTCAGGATATGCCCTGTCGATCAATGTGCCGAAATCCACGAACTCACCCACCAGAGTGATTCCAGAAAGGCCATATCCATTGTCGCCCGGAAGCATCTGACGCACACACCCCATATGGTCATCGTGGAAGTGAGTGATCATAGCATAGTCTACCTTATTCTTATCAGGAAGTCCCTCCATCACCTTCTTCATATACACAGCCTGCCACTCTCCTGCCCTCTTTGTAGTGTCGGGATGCTGAGGATCCTTAGGTTTGCCATTGTCACCGGCATCGATCATAAGGGTCGTACCGTCAGGCATCACGATGAAGGTCGCATCACCTCGTCCGGTAGCTATGGTATGGATGTCCATATAGCCTTCCTGCCACTTGGGAAGGTATTCCTGGGCGAATGAAAGCTGAAGGAATGCAGCAACAGCCGCCATTGTCAAAAGAATTCTTTTCATCAGATAGCGATTTAGTGTTATAACTTACAAATATAACCATAATTCAACAAATGAAGGTTGGTAAAAATAAAAAAAAGTCCGATGCCTGAAGCACCGGACTTTAATTCAGAACTATTAGTATCAGTACATTACAATGACAGGACTCATTTCTGCACCCTTGATACGTACTGTACCACCGTTAGGCGCTTCAAGAGGGCCCTTGCCACTTGCCTGAGTATTGACAAGACAGGTCTCTCTTATATGGAATTGAGACATATCCACTGTAGTAGTTACAGCAAACTGAATATGGAATTCCTTTGTATTGTTATGGTTGACATTGTAAGTGATGGTCTGGCCTTCAATTTCCTCTGTTACAGTAGGCATTGCTGGTTTCCAGGTGTCACCGTCAAGATATTCCACAAGCCAGTACTTCATTCCTGTACCAGATGTTCTTGAATAGAATGAAGCTGCCACAATAGAACCGGCTGGGATAGAATGATCAGCTGTAAAGTTCCAGCTGTCACCAGGCCACTGACCTTCAACGTAAGGCTCACCTGTAGAGCCACATACATTTCTTGCCTTACCATTCACATCAATCTCGTTCTTGTCGATCTGCACGTAAGTAAGCTTACCGCTTCCACCAGCGTTTGCCGCAATATACAAACCGCCATCGCCGGCATCCTTACGGAATGTACCAGGATCTACACCACCCCAAGTGTCAGCATAAGAAGCCATACCCTCAGAAGAAAGATCCCAAGCTGCAAGAACAGTAGCCTTTGGCTTGGCAACCTTGATATTGTCGATGTACCATCTCTGCTGATCGATACCGTCATAGTTCTCAAGGCTGATTGGACGGATGATGATTCTGGTAGCATTGTTCACCCCCTTGAGGAGGAACTTGACGTTCTGCCACTTCATATCACCCTTCTCCTGATCTGGAGAGATAGGAAGGCTGATCTTAGACTGCGAATCAGCACATACACCCTCGCCTTCGAGCTCTACGACGATCTTCACCTGGTCGATGTTACCAGAACCTGTCATATGAGCAGACCAGTCAAATGAAAGGAGAACGTCAGTTGCATCTGCACCCTCGAGCTCCATTGCAGGAAGCTTGATACCAGTATGAACGTTTGTCTTACCGAACTTGAGATAATACTTCTGTGTATAGAAGCTCTTTCCTGCCGCATTGATATCCTCATAGCCACGGTTCGCAAACTCTGTGAGGAATGAAGGATAACCCTCAATACCAGCACCACCATTTGCATAACCTACTCCGTCATAATCAAGATGAGACTTCTGAGTATAAACATTTGCAGCCTTTCCATCAGGATTATCATCCGCTACAGAGTCATCACCTCCATAGACATCAACCCAAGGAGCTACCCAAGTGAAGTCCTCGAAGAAGTAAATACCTGTCTCGAAAGCAGCCTGAGTGAGAGTATAAACTGACTCGATATTGAGGTCAGCATTGAATACACGGATACGTGCTGTTCTTGGCTGATCAGCTGCATTTGCCTCATACTTGACAACGAACTCTGAAGCCTCTACAATAGCCCTAGTCTCTGGAAGTTCCTCGAAGGTCACCCAAGAAGCGTCAGCCTCGACCTGATAAGCCACATTAGCCTGAACTCCGAGCTTGAATGAACCTTCATCGAATCCTACATTACCGCTGTTTCCGCCGATGATGCTGATGAGTGGTTCGAGCTCTCCGCCTGCTGCAGACTGAACTACATAGATAGTCTTTCTTGTATCTGCAGAAGCGATGGTGATGGTACCCTTGCGGAGCGTGATGCTTGTGCTTGGCTGGCAAAGAACCTTCACTGTAGCCTCCTCATCTGCAAGACCTTCCATTACGTCAAGGCTGAACCAATCAGTCTCGAAGCCCTTGGTAATTGTCCAGTCCTTATCAGACTTGATCTTGAGTTCGAACGGTGCAAGAGGGGTACCTTCAAATGTAACGATCTCATCAGAAACAGTAAGGTTTGCATATACAGGATCCTTGTAAGGGATATCAGAGTCAGATACCTTGATATTGTCAAGATGCCAACGCTGCTGGTCTGGAGTTGCAGAAGCGAACTCAAGAGGACGTATCATAATTCTTGTAGTGTTGTTCACACCCTTGAGGAGAACCTTCACGTGATGCCAGTTGAGGTCACCCTTTTCGAGTTCGTGTACGAAAGGATCGCTGATCTTGGTACCGTTTTCGAAGAATCCGCTGCCCTCGAGCTCTACCACTACTGACACCTTGTCAATGTTACCTGAACCTGTCATATGTGGCGACCAGTCGAAGTCGAGCTCCGCATTGATGAGTTCGCTGCCCTCAAGCTCCATTGCAGGAAGCTTTATACCGCCGTGATTGTCAGTCTTACCAAACTTCCAATAGTACTGCTGAGGATAGATAACTTTTGCAGACTGGTTAAGATCCTCATAACCACGTGCAAGGAACTCATCAAGGAGACCTGCAAGACCACCTGTAGTCCTGAGGTTAGGAGCCTCTGCACTAGGGTTGTCAGTTCCCACTGCATCACCTACAGGAGTTGCAGTAGTATTATACTCATCGAGGAATGGCTTCATCCAAGAGAAGTCATCGAAGAAGTAAGCCTTGAGGTCGTCATTAAGGCCGAGATCCTCAACCTTCGTTACAACGAGGTTCACTGTAGTTCCGTTAAGACCTACGAAATAAGCCTCAAGCTTCACATTATGCATATTTACAGCATCAAGATCCACGCCACCTACAGCCGGATCAAGAAGAGTCACAGACACTGGAAGTGAGGTCTCGAACTGAAGATTACGTCCGAGAAGACCAGCCTCAACGCCTACGTAAAGAATCTCAGTTGCCTTTGAAGGATCAAGGTTGGCAAGAAGATCTACAGGAGCAGGGTATGTAACCTCTGCAGTTGAGAGAACATCTACCTGACCGGCAACAATGGAAGCTATGCCACCATTAGTCACCTTTTCACCTGCGATATACACCTTGTCACCTACCTTTACTTCGCCCTTGTATGTAACGAACATAAGGGATGTAGCATCCTTGACGACAATTCCGTCAGAAGCTGCAGCAACAATCTGAGCCTCAGGAATCTTTGCGAACTTACCATCCTCGAGCTTTGCAGCATCAGCAATAGACATCTCCACAGCATCACGATAGTTGTCACCCTTCTGATATACAATAAGTTCACCCTGTCTTTCAATATACTTTCCGCGGAAGATCACCAAAGCTTCACGAGGAGCATCTACAGTTCCGTCCGATGCAAGGTTATCAGTAACTGATACCGTCACATCAACTGCACCATTTCCTGACATAGGAGAGATTGTCACCCAGTCAGCCTCACAGTCAGCAACCCATTCTCCGTCAGCATAGACAGGAACGACCTGCTCAGCAGCACCGGTAGCAGCAAATGTCACACTAGGACTCTCTGTCTGAACAGCATTTGCTGCCGGATCGATTTCCTCCTTACAGCCCACAAGAGTAGCAGAAGCGAGGAAAAGGCCCAATGCAATATTTTTAATTGTATTGATTTTCATAATTCGGATTATTATTCTTCTGATTCTGTTTCTTCAAGACCGTCCTTCCAGTTTGGATTCTGAATAAGGTTAGGATTCAATGAACGCTCAGTAGTAGGAATACCATAGAGGTAATCTCTGCTCTCATCGAATTTGTGCTCATTCTGAGGGTTCTCCTGTGGCTGTGGGTTAATATAGCCCTTGGTACCATCACTCAGTACCACACCGGTAAGAACACCTACTTCAAATGCAGCTACGCCTTCCTTGTCAGCCGGCTTCTTGCCCTCATAGAGAACAATATCAGCCTTATTGTCACCTGTCAGGTCATATTCACCAAGGCCTGGGAAGTACTGACCGTGCATATCCTGGTTGATGCAGAGTCCCTCTTTCCATCTCATAAGGTCATCCCAACGGAATCCCTCCTTGAAGAGCTCGATTGAGCGCTCACGACGGATCTCAAGAATAACACCCTCATTAGAGCCGCTTACGTTACGATAACCGTACTCTTCTGACTTGAGATACCAGTCAGGATTTGCATTGGCAGCAGCCATATCCAGATGTGGCATACCTACGCGGTCACGGAGAAGGTTGATTGAGATATCAAGGTCTCCCTGATTGAGAGTACCGAGTTCTGCCTTAGCTTCTGCATAGATGAGGTACATCTCGGCGATTCTGTAAACAGGAACATCATTATAAGACATATCCACGCGGTTCACCTGAGGAAGAGTCTCATCCATCACCCATTTAGCAAGCTGATATCCTGTTGAAGAGCAAGCGAGATCTGGTGCAAGAACCATTGTACCGCCAAGTCTCATATAACCAGGAGTTACAGTCGATGCTGCGAGACGTGGGTCGCGGTCAGCCATCTGCTCCTTGAACTGCATTGTAGCCCATCCTTCCTTGTCAGTGAATCTTGAGCCATCCTTCATAAGATAGCTGTCAACGAACTTCTTGGTAAGACCAGGACAACCCTGTGTAGGCATAGTTGCGTATGCAGTAGAGTTGTTATAGATCTGAAGGCTGAGGTCATTCTTGATAGCAAGGATATACTCCTTAGGATCAGCATCGTCAGAAGCGAAAAGCATTCTATAGTCAGATGCGAGAGAATAAAGTCCGCAGTCCATCACTTCCTTGGCAGCCTTAGCCGCAAGGTCGAGATAGTATGTATATGGCTGTGCATCAGCAGGAAGCGCGAAGTCACCAGACAAAGTAACGTGACCTTCGTGATACTTCCTGAATGTTCCCTCATAAAGACAGAACTCGGCCTTAAGTGCAAGGGCAGCCCACTTGTTCACGCGAAAAGTTGACACTGAAGCAGGGAGGTTCTCGATAGCATAATCGATATCTTCGATCATCTTCTGCATAACGAATTCTCTCGAATCTCTTGGTGCATAAAGCTGCTCATCATCTGAGCCAAGCTCTATCTCCACCCAAGGAACATCTCCGAAAGCCTTCACCTTCTCGAAATAGAAGAATGCTCGGAAGAATCTTGCTACGGCATTATAATGTGCTACAGCAGCTTCATCCTCACAGTTTTCTGAGTAAGCAAGGAAAGTGTTGATACGTCTGAGGTTACCCCAGTTCCAGCCCACACCGTTGTTGACTGTTCTGAATGTACCTCCGTGAAGTTCCTTTGAAAGGTTCAGGTGAATACAGTGGTCACTCTGATGCTCATAAGCGTCCTTATCAAGGAGATTGTTGTAAAGCGGGTTGGTAAACAGCTGGAGATCTGTTTCAGTCTTGAAATAGCTCTCCGGGCTGAGTCGGTCCTGTGGAACCTCATTGAGGAAATCACACGAAGTTACGCAAAGCAGGACAAACAAAGATGCAATTATCGTTTTCTTCATTTTATTTTCCTCCATAATTAGAATGTAATATCAATACCGAACATCATTGTCTTCTGCCAAGTATAGCTCATATGGTTGTATGCGTCATTGTCTCTTGAGAAAGCAGACTCTGGGTCAACATAGAGACAGTTCTTCTTGAGAGGTGACCAGTAGTAGAGATTCTCACCGGTGAAGTAAACACGGATCTTGTCCACATTGATCTTGTCAAGCCATCTCTTAGGAAGAGTGTAACCAACTGTAAGGTTCTTGAATCTGAGATATCTCACGTTCTGGAGATACATACTGTTGACCTTGCTGAGCTCACCACCTGTAGCGGAATATGAACGTGGTCTTGGGAAGTATGCATCAGGATTTTCCTCTGACCAGCACCTCTGGATGAAGTCTCTCTGAAGGAATGAAACGTATGAATATGAGTAGCAGCCCCAGAAGTTCATATTGAATCCGTGTGGATACCAATAATGATTACCTGTACCCTGGAAGAATGCAGAAACATCAAATCCGAGATAGTCGAAAGCAAGTGTGAAACCATACTGAAGACTTGGGAGACTGTTTCCGAGGATCTTGCGGTCACCAGGCTTGTCTGCGGTATTAGCACCTACTCCAAGGATACCGTCACCGTCGAGATCGACGAACTTAAGGTCACCGGCAAGGAATCCTCCTGTCATACGGCCGTTGATGTAGCTGCAGTCGAGTACTTCTGAAGTATATTGCTTAGCCTCCTCATCTGTTGCGAACAGACCGTCAACCTGGAATCCCCAGATGTCACCGATACGCATACCCTCATAATATGACTTTGCAAATGTTTTGTCAGGGTTATCGAACTTTGTGATGTGGCTTCGGAAGTCACTGAGTGTAGCTCTTGCGCTGTATCCGAACGGATGTCCGCCAATGTTGATCTGGTCTCTCCAGCTGAGTGAGAGCTCATAACCCTTCGTACGGAGATCTGCTGAATTTGCTTTCGGAGGATCTGCACCGAAGATGCCAGGAAGAGCGTCACCGTCTGTAAGCATATTCTTGGTATCACGGATATAAGCCTCCGCAGTGAACTCGAGTCTGTTGTTGAGCATAGCCACATCGAGACCTACATTGTACTGCTGTGATGTTTCCCAGGTCAGACCGTCAGAAATAGGATTCGATAAAGATGTATACTTAGGAAGGGTAGATCCTTCGCCGAAAGTATAACTGTCGAAATAGTAAGAGTTGATGGTTCTGAGGTATGAGTAGTAACTTACGTTCTGGTTACCGAGGCTACCGTAAGATGCACGGACCTTGAGGTTATTGACGTGCTTCTTGGCAGGAGCAAAGAAAGGCTCCTCAGAAATTCTCCATCCGAGTGATCCGGATGGGAAGAGGCCCCAACGGCTACCAGCTCCGAAACGTGAAGTTCCGTCATAACGTGCTGATGCCTCGAAGAGATAGCGGCCCTTGTAGTCATAGTTTACACGACCGAAGAAACCAAGGAGGGAGTATGCATTCTGGCCTCCACCTACCTCTGTGAGAACATTTCCGGTAGCATCCGGAGCGATGAGGTTAAGGTCATTGAGTTCCTCGCTGAGCAGATTCTTTCCAACTGCAGAGATATTTTTGTTATGATATGTTTCGGCATTGGCTCCGGCCATAACTGTGAGATGATGTGCATCCTTCCAAGTCTCCTCGAATGTAGCGAAGATATTACCTGAGAGATAGTTGTATCTCTTTACAGTCTCATCGAGTCTGTCCTCACCGGCACCCGAAGTATAGTACTCGATAGGGCCGTCAGGATATACACGGTAGTCAAACTTGGTCTGACGATTGGTGTAAGAGGTAGTATAGTTCCTGTATGTGAAGTTAGCTGTGATATTGAACTGCTTCACTGGAGTGAACTTAAGCTCTGTAGTATTGGCAAAATCATTATACTTGTCCATATTGTAGTTATTGCCGTTACCATATACGATATGACGACCATTCGCTACATTATAGTTACCAGAGATGAGCGGAGTAGAGTACAGCCAGGATCCGTCTGGATTCTTCTGAGGGAATGATGCCAAGGCGTGACGTGCTGCATATGCGAACGCATTCTCTACACTACCTGTTCCTGGGAATGAATAGCTTGAAGAGAAGTAAGAAGTGTTGTTTGACATCTTGAACCACTTGTTTATATTGAAGTCGATCTTCGAGCGAAGATTGTACTTCTGATAAACGTCAGGGTTCTGCTTGATCAGACCTACCTGCTTGTCATAGCTTCCTGAAAGGAAATACTTCACTGACTTGTTTCCACCGCTGATGGATACAGAGTGCTTCTGTACAGGGTGCTGGTCGTTGAAAAGCTCGTGATACCAGTCTGTATTTGCATAATAAATCCACTGCTTCTTACCGTTACGGATCTCCTCTACAGCCCAAGGACGGTCAGGATGCTCTGTCTTATCGTTGATACGAGCAAGCATCTGTGCCATATCGTGGTCGTTATATGTGGTATACTTCTTACCGGCGTCAGCCTGCCAGAACTTATCCACTGTATATACCGACCAGTAACCTCTTGTCTCATAGTCTGTAGAAGTAGTAGGCTCCTCCCATCCGAACTTACCGCTATATCTTACAGTAGCCTTTCCGTCATTGTCACCACCGCTCTTGGTAGTGATGAGGATGACACCGTATGCTGCACGTGCTCCGTAAACTGCAGCCGCTGCAGCATCCTTGATGACTGAAATGGAAGCAACGTCATTTGGGTTCACACGGTCAAGGTCACCGATAGCACCGTCGATAACGACGATAGGCTCGGCATCATTGATGGAAGTGACACCACGGATATTGATGGATCCGGATGAGCCAGGAGTACCTGATGAAGTGGAGATGTTAAGACCTGGAACAGATCCCTGCAGCATATTGGTGAGGGAATGTGAAGTTCTGTTCTCGAGTTCCTTACTGTCGACTGTTGTAATGGCACCGGTGAGGTTCACCTTCTTCTGTGTACCATAACCCACAACGACAGTTTCCTCAATCATCATCGTATCTTCTTCAAGGACGATGGTGAGATTGGACTGAAGATCAGAAACTACCACCTGCTTTGACACGTAGCCAAGGCAAGTAACATCAAGAGTGACATCTCCTGACGGAACATTCAGGCTGAAGTTACCGTCGATGTCAGTCACTGAACCCACATTGCCGCCACCGGTAAGCATAACAGCGGCGCCAATAATCGGCTGCTGAGTCGCATCGAGAACTGTTCCCGACACTTCTCTTGTCTGAGCGAAAAGCGAAACGAATCCGCTGAGCGCCAAGATCAGAGAAACAGCAATTGGTTTAATGATTCTCATAAAATTGGTTTTGGTTAATAATAGTTTGGTTGTATAATTGATTATTTATATGTATCGAAGTTAAACTCCTTCGGTCTCTTCATTGATTCTGTATAGATATTGCCGAAGCGATCTGTCACCTTGATCTCCAGTGTAGAAGTCGCAGAAGAAGCCTGGACTCTGAAAAGGTGTTTGGTCACAGACGTACCGAAACCACCACCTGGAGTCTTGCCGTTATATGCGATAAGATGCAGAGGATCCTTATCAGACACACGCTCCACGCTCAGAGATTTTCCATTCTCTGTAACGTTAATCGTCCATTCAGGATCGTAATTCCATACATTTATATATACATAGTTACCCGAGCTCTGCTCTTTCCAGTCTCCGGCCGCCTTCTCGAACTTCTCCTTGTCAGCAGCACTCTTGTTGGATGCAACGAACTTATCTGCCGTCAGAGTGATGCAGTTTCGGTCGTAGGTCCTGAACTGATGGTTTACATCGTGATATGTGCTCTTGAACTGCCATTTGAAGTCAGTACCGTCAACATCGACAATAGAATATCCTCCTGGAGCGCCATCCTGAGCGATATGTATTCCGGAAGTATAATGTCCTGTCCACCACCAGGTTGCGCACACAGCACCAGCATTATGCTCGAATGTACGTTTGGTTCTGGTCTTATCGACATTATACATCTTGTGAGTATGTCCTGTCCATATATGGGTCACTGGATAAGCCTGCACAAGGCTCTCAAGCTCTGCCGAGTTATTAAGGCTGCCGTTATCGGAATCATTATAAAGAGGGGCGTGCATTGTAATTACAAGAGGAGTGGATGTAGGAACGAATGAAAGATCCTTCTTCAGCCAGTCCAGCTGTTCCTGTACGAGGAAGTCATTGTACTGACGGCTGCCGGCATCTCCAGCACCTGTATTGGTGCACTGGATGTCGTCCAGCACTATATAATGTACATCTCCGATATTGAATGAGTAATATGTAGGGGCAATAGACTTCTTATACTTGGTCACTGTATCGAAATCTCCCGCAAAAGCCATATCGTGATCGTGGTTTCCGATGGTGTTGAACACCTGGATTCCCTTAATCTTGTTGATATCCCTGACATATTCATCAAAACTATACTTATTAGCTACCCAGTAAAGCTCCCAGGTCATATCTCCTAAAGTAAGAGCGTAGGTCTTCCTGCCAGGATAAGCGGCCAGATACTCATTGACATCTTCAGTAAAATCAGAGAACTGCCTTGCATCACTTGTTCTGTTGGCAAGATGGATGTCGCCGAACACCAGCATTGTATGTTCCTTCTGGCCCGGAGCCTCGACGAGAGGGAAATCAACTCTTTCCACCTCAGACTTCTTCTTTGTCAGAGGCTGATGAAGCTTAGGCATAACTCCTTCTGAAACAGCCTCATATCCGCTAGGTACCGAGATGAAGACATACCCGTGTATCTTGTCTGATTTAAACTGATACACACCATTTTCATCAGTCTTTACAACCTCGAAGCCATCAGACACGACAACACCCGGAATTCCCTTTCCGGAGCAGGCTACCACACCATATACATTATTGCCGTCCTTGACTTTGATCTCTTCATTCTCGCCCGGATCCGGTGTATATGAAACAGTCAGTTCCATAGTTCCCATCAGTTTCTTCAGGGATCCTCTCTGGATATACACGTTATAGAGGCCTGATACGATGCCCTTATAAAGCGCGATAGTGAAGCTCTTCTCTGAAACAGAAGTGATCTTGCAGGTCTTCAGAGCGCCTGTAGGATCTCCTAGGACAACTACATCGCTTGCCAGCGGAGCCTTGCCGAACTGCACTCTGAATGTCATCTCCGTATCAGCATAATTGACTGTTACAGATGCAGGCACACTGAACTGCACATCAAAATCAGATGAGCTTTCCTTTTCAGTGCAGGATGTCACCATCATAAGGGCAAGAGCCGCCCAGATCATAAATAAAAGTTTCTTCATATTATATGCTTAGTTCTTTTCAGATTTCAATGTCATAAAACAAAGAAGAATACCGAGCGCTGCACCGATCACCATAGTGAAGTTGGCCATATCCCAACTCTTGTCTGCAATTCCGCCGACGATGATCTTCGAAAGAAGTGAGTCACCGATAAGGTAGCCTGAGAGTCCCACAAAACCTGCTGCTGTTCCTGCGGCATTCTTAGGCACGAGATTGAGAGCCTGGATGCTGACAAGAGCCACAGGGCCGTAGATGCAGAATCCGATGAGGATGAGAGCTACATAAACCCAGACTTTGGCAGCGATGCCTGTTGCGGCTGCAAGAGCCGGTACCTGCCAATAGATAAGGCAACCCACCAGCACAAGGCTCATAAAGATGATGTTCGGAGGAGCGCACTTGCCCTTGAAGAATTTAGCAGATATCCATCCGCATACAATTGTGCCGACTGCACCGACATAGTTATGGATAGAAAAGGCCAGTTTGCTCTCTTCTCCTGTCATAATGCCGGTCTCCTGCAGATATGTAGGCGACCAGTCACCCACACCATACCTTACCATATATACGAAAGCATTTGCGAGAGCAATCATCCATATCCATTTGTTCTTGAGGACATAGTCAAACAGCTGTGTCTTGAAAGGCACTTTCTCGCCCACCTTTTCCTTGGTCTTCACACCAGAATGGTCGTTTCTCCAGTCTGCCACAGACGGAAGTCCGCAGGACTCCGGAGTATCACGAAGTGACCACCAGCAGAACACTGCAAGAAGCAGGGCAAATGCCGAAGGCACGACAAAATTGGCTCTCCACGATTGTTCTATGCCCATATCAGCAAAAATCCCAACACCAAAGATGGCAAGGATTCCGAGCGTACCTGCACCTATAGTGTGGGAAGTGTTCCAGAGGGACATCTTGAAGCTTCTCTCATTATTGGAGAACCAATATGCCATCATACGTCCGCAAGGAGGCCATCCCATACCGGAAAGTACTCCAACGAAAAGCATCAGCACGAAAAGCATCGCGACATTCAGAGCCGTATTGGTAGCCGAGAATGGCAGGAAGCCCACAGACATCATAACCAAAGAGGCTATGACAAGACCAACTGTCAGGAACTTTCTGGCATCGGAACGGTCAGAAAGGGTTCCCATTATGAATTTACTGAATGCGTATGCGATGGATACAGCCGATGCTGCGATTCCCACTCCCTGCTTATCCACGAGCCCCTCAGCAATCATATCAGGAGCGGCAAGTGAAAGGTTCTTTCTTACAAGATAATAAGCGGCATAGCCAAGAAAAGATCCCATAAACACTTTAAATCTCATTGACTTGTAAACGCTGTCAATTTTCTCCTTCGGAAGAAGTGGTTTCGCCTGAGGCGGATCAAAAAACTTTGCCATATTCTGCGGTTATAGTTTTAATGTTTATAACCTGCAAATTTAGTCAAAAAATCTTGAATACAAACGCTCAAATAATAATTATTGATTATAAATAGTAGTCGCAGTTATATTTTGTCAGTATATCCATCTGTGTATGATTATCCCTTTTCCCGGCTTTGTTTCCAAGCAGGATATAGTCAGCCATAGCATTCACAGCATCAACAGCCTGTCTGTCAGTATGCTGGGCGATCAATGCCTGTACAAACCCCGAACGGAGATGGGCTATATTCTTGTCAAGAGCATCAAATCCGATGACACGGCAGTCCGCAAGCCCTCTGGCCTCGAGATAATCAGCCACCAGATGAATCCTTGAATTGAACATAACTATGAATTTTCTCCCCTCTTCTTTTCCGATAGCATCATCCAGAGCATCCCATATCTCCTTCTGATCCTTAGGGTTTATAAACACATTTACAATTCGCGCATCCGGATGATTATCAGCCATATAGTTCATAAATCCGGAGCGTCGTGCAGCCGTAGGATCGGAAAGTCCCCATTTGTCACGGGCTATCCTCACGACATACACGGTTTCAGGGATTTCCCGTCCACCGCAGAGGATGTCAGCGCAAAGGACCCCGCTCTGATACATCGGCATACCGAAATATGCCATATAATCTGCTTCCTCGATCTTGGAATCAAGGAAAATATATGGGATTCCGGCTGCGGCAAGGTCACCGGCAAAACGCTTGGTTTCATCGCGGAATATCGGGGCGACTATTACACCGGAAGGATTCGATTCAAGTACAGAAGCGCAGGCTGCGCGGAAAGACTCGAGACTGTACTGGTCATAGCCTACAGTCCTGACCCTGATGCCATAACGCGACACCACAGAGGCGGCATCCGATATGCCTTTGGACGCAAGAGACCAGAACTCCCCAGGAAGATGTTCCGGAATGACACAGTCTATCACGCGTTCCTTCTGGGATGCCAGAAGCGATGCATAAAGATTGGGCTTGAATCCGAGTTCCTCGATCACTTTCAGAACCTTCTCCTTGCTTTTTGCAGACACTTCTCCCCTATTGTGCAAGACCCTGTCAACCGTACCCTTGGAGACACCGGCCGCCTTTGCAACATCATTGATAGTCACCTTATTGCATTCCATAATCAATTGATTCCAATATTTTTGAACCATTCTTCCCTTTGCAAATATCAGAAAAATAATCGTTTATTCAAACCATTTTCCCGTGCCCGTTCACGGATTTTCGGAAAATATTTATATTTTTGCAGAATGTGATGCATATAACCAAAACAAACACATAATGAAAAAGGACACAACCAAAGAACTGATGACCAACTGGCGATGGTGGATGGTCGTTCTGCTTTTCATAGCAACGACAGTCAACTATATGGACCGCCAGGTTCTTTCCCTCACCTGGAAAGACTTCATCGCTCCGGAATTCCACTGGACAGACAACGACTATGGTACCATCACCGCATTCTTTTCCATCATCTATGCGATCTGTATGCTGTTCGCCGGCAAGTTCGTTGACTGGATGGGCACTAAGAAAGGATATCTATGGGCTATCGGAGTATGGTCTTTCGGAGCTGTCATCCACGCAGCCTGCGGATGGGCGACGATGCACATCGAAGGTTACGAATCAGTAGCGGCGATGGCAGCGGTCGAGACAGGCTCTGCAGCAGCGCTTGCAATCGCCTCCGTGAGCGTATGGCTCTTCCTCGCGGCACGCGCGATACTCGCTCTCGGAGAGGCAGGAAACTTCCCTGCAGCCATCAAGACGACAGCTGAATATTTCCCTAAGAAGGACCGTGCATTCGCTACATCCATCTTCAATGCCGGAGCTTCGGTAGGAGCACTTGTAGCCCCTGCAACCATCCCTCTCCTCGCCCAGTTCTTCAAGGACAGAGGCATCGGCGGAGGCTGGGAAATGGCCTTCATCATCATCGGAGCCCTCGGATTCATCTGGATGGGATTCTGGGTGTTTATGTACGAGAAACCGCATAGGTCAAAGCACGTGAATGCTGCGGAACTCGCTTATATACAGCAGGATGAGGATGAGCCTGTGGCAGCTGAAGGAACAGAAGAAAAGAGCAGCATCCCGTTCCTGAAATGCTTTACATACCGCCAGACCTGGTCATTTATAGCAGGGAAATTCTTCACCGACGGAGTATGGTGGTTCTACCTCTTCTGGGCACCTGCATACTTCTCTGACCAGTTCGGCTACAAGTCATCATCAGGAATGGGAATGGCACTCATCGTCACTCTTTATGCGATAGTGACCGTCATCTCCATATTCGGCGGATACCTTCCTAAATTCTTTGTCGAGAAAAAGGGAATGCATCCTTACACAGGACGTATGCTCGCGATGCTCATATTCGCATTCTTCCCTCTCTTCGCCCTCTTCGCACAGCCTATGGGACAGTTCTCGGCGTGGTGGCCTGCCATCATCATCGGACTCGCCGGAGCCGGACACCAGGCCTGGTCAGCCAACCTGTTCTCCACTGTAGGCGATATGTTCCCTAAGACCGCGATCGCCACCATCACCGGAATCGGAGGTATGGCAGGAGGTATCGGATCATTCCTGATCAACAAGGGAGCCGGATGGCTGTTCACATACTCCGAAAATGCAGGAGCTGCCTTTACATTCCTCGGATTTGAAGGCAAGGAAGCAGGATATATGATCGTATTCTGCATCTGCGCAGTTGCGTATCTGATTGCCTGGGCAGTAATGAAAGCCCTCGTTCCTCAATACAAGAAAATCGAAGAATAAGACACGCATAATATGACAATCTGAAGGCCGGGCCGATTGGCTCCGGCCTTTTTTCTGCCATTATGTCAGTATTTCCCGAGTGGCAGATTATTTGTATCTTTGCCGGTCGTCCATACGGAGGCAAGTCCTCCGGGAGACGATAAGATGCTTATAACTATAATATTAGCGACAATTGTCGCTCTTTTGTTTGGAAAAGTAACTATTAAGGAAATAAAGGAATATGTCAGAAAACACACAGAAGGAGCAGGAAACCCAGGTTCAGGAAGAAATGGTAAAAGAAGCTCCGGTCCAGGAAGCTCAGGAGACGCCGGCTCAGGAAAAGAAAGGCTTTCTGAAGAAAGGAAATAAAGACAAGGCAAAGATAGAGGAGCTCGAAAAGAAGGTTGCGGAACTTGAGGCAAAGACAGCCAAGGACAAGGACGACTACATCAGGCTGATGGCCGAATTCGACAATTTCCGCAGGCGCACAGCCCAGGAGAAGCTCGAGCTTGTAAGTATGGCGTCCACCGATACGATCAAGGGTCTCCTCCCTATTCTTGACGACTGTGAAAGAGCCCTCAAGGTGCTGATAGAATCAGATGACAGCGACGCTGCAAAAGAAGGTACCGAACTGATATTCAGCAAATTGATGGGATATCTCAAGAGCAAGGGACTAGCAGTGATCGAGGCTATGGACCAGCCGTTTGACACAGATCTTCACGAGGCAGTAGCACAGTTCCCGGTTCAGGAAGAAGAGAAGAAGGGAAAGGTGTTCGACGTAGTTCAGACCGGATATACACTTAACGGCAAGGTCATCCGCTTCGCCAAAGTGGTTGTCGGAATCTAGGAGACGGCTTTCCTTGCATTGAAAAACTATCGCAGATATGGCTAAAAGAGATTATTATGAAGTGCTGGGCGTGGACAAAAGCGCATCGGCAGACGAAATAAAGAAGGCATACAGGAAACTGGCTGTCAAATATCATCCTGACAAGAATCCGGGGAACAAGGAGGCAGAGGAGAAATTCAAGGAAGCTGCCGAGGCTTATTCCATCCTCAGCGATCCGGATAAGAAGGCGAAGTACGACCAGTTCGGACACGCAGGAGTTGACGGAGCGGCTCCGGACTTCAGCGGAGGATTCGGCAATCTGAACGATATACTCAACGACCTTTTCGGAGGAGCATTCGGTGGAGGATTCAGCGGATTCGGAGGCTTTGGTGGCGGATTCGGAGGAGGACGTTCCGGCCATCCCCAGCAGAGGGTATATAGAGGTCGCGACATACGCGTGCGCGTGAAGCTCACCCTCGAGGAAATCGCTAAAGGCGTAGAGAAGGAGATCAGCATAGAGAAGAGTGTTCCTTGCACCGAATGCGGAGGCAAGGGAGCCAGGAACAGTTCCGACATCAAGACCTGCCCGGCCTGCAATGGAACAGGACAGGTGCAGAGAGTCACTAACTCCCTTTTCGGCCAGACTGTGACATACTCGACCTGCCAGCAGTGTGGCGGCGAAGGCAAGACAATAACAAATCCTTGCAGGAACTGTGGAGGAACAGGACTCGTACGCAAGCGCGAGACAATCAGAGTGAAGATACCTGCAGGCGTCGAAGCCGGAATGCAGCTCACCATCCAGGGTGAAGGACACGCAGCAAAGAACAACGGCATCAACGGAGACCTTCTCGTCGTAATTGAGGAGCAGGAGCATCCTGATCTCAAGCGCGAGGGCAACAACCTCTACTACACAAAGATAATATCAATGCCGGATGCAATCCTCGGAGCAGAGGTGGAAATCCCTTGCCTCGACGGACCATATAAGATAAAGGTTGACGCCGGCACACAGTCCGGAACGGTAGTAAGACTGCGCAACAAAGGACTTCCAACGGTCAACGGCTATGGCGGAGTCGGAGATCTCTACGTGAAATTCGCCGTATGGATCCCAAAGAAGCTCGACAGGGAAGAAAAGGCTGTGATCGAGTCACTCCGTGAGAAAGAGGCCTTCAAACCGAATCCTACCAAGGAAGACAAGAGCTTTTTCGACAAGCTGAAAGATCTTTTTGACTGATTTTTCAAAAAAATCTTAAAAAAGTTTGCAGTTTTAATTTTTATTCCTACCTTTGCAATCCCAAAATCAAAGCAACCTCTTGCGAAGGGTGAAAAATAGCGCAATGTTGCCACTAAATTTAATTTAATAGAGAAATGGATTTTATTAAAGTAGTAGAGCAGGCATTTGCAAATGAGCAGGTTGCAAGCTACCCTAAATTCAAGGCCGGTGACACAATCACCGTGACATACAGAATCAAGGAGGGTGATAAGGAAAGACTTCAGAAGTTCAGAGGAACTGTTATCCAGCTTCGCGGAGCTTCAGCAGCAACAAGAACATTCACAGTACGTAAGGTAGCAAGTGGTGTTGGAGTTGAGAGAATTTTCCCAATGGAATCACCATTCATCGAGTCAATCGAGCTCAACAAGGTAGGTAAAGTTCGTAGAGCACGTATCTTCTACCTCCGCGAACTCTCTGGTAAGAAGGCTCGCATCAAGGAGAAGAAGGTCGCTGTCAAGAACGACTAAGGAAAATAAAGCAGCTTAGCTGCAAAACGGCTCCGTAGCTCAACTGAATAGAGCATCTGACTACGGATCAGAAGGTTACAGGTTTGAATCCTGTCGGAGTCACTTTTTCAAGAACGCAAATCATTGATTTTCAACGATTTGCGTTCTTCTTTTTGTAAAATTGCACAACCATTGCACAACCGAATTGGTTGTAATGAGTAAAATTTGTTGTGCAAGGCGATGAAATCGCTTAAAAATTGCACAACGATGGTTGATTTTTGCACAACGATAAAGCCCACAGCGGAATCTACCGATGCGGGCTTTGTCAATAAAATTCAGGTAGTAAAGGATTACTCGCCCTCTACAGGTGCGTCTTCGTCGAGTCTGACCATGGTGAGCATTTCGCCGGATTTTTCGCCGGTTTTGGTGTTGACGAAGAAGTACTTCATGAAGATCTTTGGAGCGGCGGCGTTAGGGGCGCCGTGCTTGTTGTCGTAGTCTTCTTTGATGTCGTACTCCTCTGTTACTGCCTCGAGGACTCCACCGATCTGAACGGCTTTGCTGTAGGCACGGGTGACACCGTTGGACTGAGGTGCTGAGGCCTGGATGATGAGCTTCAGGTCCTGAACATTCTCGGGTTCGCTCTCGAGCTCGAAAGTGAACTTGGTTGGGGTGAGGGTTACGACGGCCTCGGTTGGAGCTTCAACGCCCTGGAGTGCTGGTGGGTTGGAGAGGGCTTCTCCACCGCAGAAGACAATCCAGTAGTTGAGGCGTGAGTAGAGGTTGGCTCCGGAGATCTTTGCGGATGTTCCGAGAACTGACTTTCCTGCCTGGGTCTGAGCCAGGGCATTCCATGCGAGGATCTGGGCGTTGGTGAGGTTCTTCCAACTCTGTGAGAGCTGCTTGAAGATTGACTTCACTGCTGCCTGGGCACTTGTGCGGACTGAGCCGCCGTAGCCACGATTGCGGATGTACTTACGACCGCGCACCTTGGCTGCGGTTACACCCTTTGCTGAGCCTGACATTTCGTCAAAGGCGATTGAAGGAACGTACTTCATAGTTTTAAGGTTTAAGGAATTTAACAATATATAGTATCGCGAACACTATCAATATGATGAGGATTCCGAGGAACCAGCCACCCATCTTCATCTTGAAGGACTGCCAGCCGGTCAACTCTTTCTCAACTTCTACGGTCTCATACACGACAACGTCTTTGAAGACTACGCTGTCACGATAGACTATCTTGGTCTGAACTTCTACCGGTTGTTTGACCGGCTTTGTTTCCAAGGAATGAGAGAGCAGACCATCTGAGACTTCTGCAGCTGAGCGGGCAAAGTCGTTCTCGAGAACAGAGACAGTGTCAGCAGTAACAATCTTCTCTACAATCTTGGGAACTTCGAGAAATACTGTGTCTGTCTGAAACACCGTCTCGATACGAGTTTCAGTTATGATCTTCTCTGACGGTGCAGCCTGTCGGGCAGTCGCACAGGCTACACACAAGGCAGAGAAAAGAACGAGGATGAAGTTTTTCATAGGTTGGTTTTATTCGTGTCGGTCTGCTTTCTTGAGCAGCTCTGCTTCAAACTTGTGGAATTTGATGTCATAGGATGCCTTCACACCGAGGATCGCACCACAGAGAACCAGGAGCTCGCTCACAATCGAGATCGCAGAATATGTAATCTCTCCAAGCGGCTCGATCCAGAACAGGCACACCATCGCAATCAGGACTCCGCAGCTGAAACTCGCCACTGCAAGACCGCCCTGCAGGCGTGTGATTTCTATGTGGGACATCTTTGGCATAGTTATTCGGCTGTATTCTTATCCCTGATGACGAACACCACGAACCCGCAGCTCTGCTCGTATCTGTCGTAGAGATGGTCATCAAGGATGGTTACTTTCTTTCCTTTGATCGAGAACTTTGTCATCTCGGTTCCGACACTCGGTGACACAGGCTCATCATAAAGCATTGTGCCTGTAAAATCTAGGTCTTCCGGGAAATCCTTTACATCAAATGAAGCATGGACTCCCTCTTCCTGCAGATGGATCCTGTTGAATGTAATGGCAATCCAAGCCCAGTCGTCACACATCGTCCAATAGGTCTGGCCTATGCTTATCGAACCGACTGTGTTCTGTGCGGATACATTAAGCCAATCCATTGGCTCAAACATCTGATGCTGACCTTTAGGAACATAAGCACAAGCAAAGCACAATGTAATCTGCTCCTCGTCATCCCATGCAGTAACCTTTTCCACGCACACTGTGTTGCAGTCCTTGATCCAGGTCTTCACGCAGGTACCGCGAGGACGAGGCGAAGCGGAACCGTGCATGAGGATTCCAGAGATGGAACTCTTGTTGAGAGAAAGGTCCGGGAAGTAGATCTCGAGGACATCCGCTTTCCTGTACGCTTCGTTGGAAGGGTCGAACTTGACCTCTCCATTGAAGATTATAATGTGGTCACGCTGGTAGTCCTTCAGGACGATCTCACCAGCTCCGAAATTATTTCCTGTTGCTGTTATCATAACTGTTAACTTTTATCTTACGAATGCACCTGTTCCGAATACCTCGACCTTGTCTTCCCATCCTCCGGCTCTGTGGGAGAAGCCATAAGAAGGGCCCTTGTAGTAGTCATCTTCCAGACTGACTGAAATCAAACCAGGCTTGAAGTCAGGTCTTTCGGACGAACGGGAATAAACCATCGTGTAACCCTCCTTGAATCCCGGAGGCACAACCTTGAATGCGTCATCAAAATACGACGCCACATCATTGATGTTCAGCAAAGCTTCAACTGACATGATAGACGAACCACGAGAAAGCTCGAGATCCATTCCAAGATTGAAGTTCTCTGCATTGGCAACCATCTTATCTGTGTAATGAACACGCGGAGCATATTCCCTGTTATACGCAGTAGAGCCTGCCTTGCAGACCGCACTGATGGCCATTGACTCACCTGTAAATCCGGTATTCTTATCCATCCAGTAGAACTCACAGAAATACTTCTTGCCAGCTTCTGGTGCAACTCCCATAACCTCGGTGTAAAGCGCTGTCAAATCTGCATCGCCCCAGTCCGGAGCCATGCCAGGAGTGATGATCACTGTCTTACCCCATCCGGAAGACACTCCAGGACTGAGGGCCGGTGACATCTTGAATACGAGGACGTGACTTTCAGAAGGCTGCTGCAGACCTGTGAAGATGATCATATCCGGAGAGATCCAAAGGTCATCGTAGAGAACTTCAGGAACGTCGTTGATGTACACCGGAGCCTCTTCAAGCGGAGGCATGCCGACCATTGCACGATTGGAGTTGATGCGGACGAATGCATTGTGAGCTGTCAGGCTTGCAGCCTGGCCGAATGTGGAGATTCCCTTAAGATGACCAGCCAAGACCTCCCACTGGTTAATTTGGGAATCGGAGAGCTGTCGGAATGTGCGGGAGATCTTGGATAGTCGGTTTCTTGAGACCGCCTGAGCGGGCGTAACTATCTTGGAATGCTGGGCACGTGAAGAGAGGATGTTGCGACCCTTGACATTGCGGGCGGTGACATCCTTCGCTGTGCCGGCGAAGTCATTGAAGGCTATTGAGGGTTTTACGATCATAAGGCTACGGTGCAGCCCCCTCAATTCCAAAGGCAAAGATAAGGATTTATTTAATATATTGTGCAATAATGTTTTAAGATTTTACAACTAAAGTTTCGCTTTATGTAAAACATAAAGATTTTTGACGAACTTTGCATATCCTAAACTTAAGACTATGCCGAAATATATCCCCAATTCCAGGTTCACTGATTGCTATGCATCAGTGGGCAAAATCACATTCTATCACAGGGACGGAGAGTGTTTCTTCCGCACCAAGGCGAAGCCTGTGTTTCCCGGTACCGCTGGCCAGCAGGTGCAGCTGTCCATCCATCAGAGAGGACTCCAGGAGTGGAGGAACCTGGGCCACGAAGAGCAGCTGGAGTGGAACGCCTTGGCCAGAAGCGTCAGATCCAAACGACCACCATTCAATACCTCAACCCACATCAGCGGGTACAACCTCTTCATGTCCGCCTATCACGGCCTCGCCTGCATTGGCGACGAACGCATCCCGGAACCTCAACCCATTCCGGACTTCCCTGTCGTATGTCTTGAGATGGCATCCTCAACAGTCATCAATGAAACCGACCTGCAGATATCCTTCCGGATCACCGGAGACACCATCCCCGAGAACATAAGGATCGTCGGTAAACTCCAGCTCACCGCCCCAGGCTACAGCCCTCATCGAGGCAAGTTCAGGAACCACGTCGGCACCATAGGCAATGATGGTCATGTGACATTCATCATGCATGAATATAAAACCGTCTCCGGCCTCGACCTTCGGGAGTACCAGATACACATGCGGTACTTCCTCGTCGACTCCCAGAGCGGGCACAGATCGAAGGAATGGAACCTGTCAGAAGGAGTATGTATATAGGGCATACATATATATTATAAGTCTTAAGCTCAGAGGTAATTCAGAGGAACCTCGAAGGAAGTCCGGCCAGGACTTCCGCGCATTGGCATTTATATAACTCCCGGCACCACCTGCAGGCGGGAGAAGACGGTCCGGAAGCAGACACGCCAAAGCGGGAGATCCATCTCTGGCCTATGGTGTTTGGGGACGGTTTTCGCGTCTGCGTGAGCAGAGGCGGAAATCGGCCACAAATGCCATAGGGGGCAAGCCCGTAGGGCGCGGCAGGAGCCGGACGCACTGAGGTTCGAGCGGGAGATAAGGGTCTTTCCGGCTCAGGCACATACGCTGACTAAGAACTACTAACGCCACGACCTTGATGCGTGCCTTGGCGAGTCTGTGGGATTTATGGAGAGGAGCGTATGCGGAACGGAATAAATCACACAGTCTCGCCGGTCTTGGCTGCGCCGAGATGTGAGCTGACGCGATAGCGGCTGCTGACAGCTCGGAGGAAAGCAGGCAAGACATCTGCCCGCCCTCGGAAGATTTGGAAGACTTGGAGCAAAGCGGAAAGGCTTTCAAGTCTGGAGAGGAAAAAGCGGGCAGTATTAAACTCATCGGCAGAGCCGATACCTTGCCTACGGAAGGCTTTTATGACTGACTGAGCTTGCGAAGGAAGTGATAAAAGACAGGAGAAGGCCCGCGGCTGCGCCGCTAAGGCTGGCAATTCCTTTTCGGACTTTCGGCCGTCATCAGAGTTGCTGCCACTACTCTACTCCCTGACATCCGCAAAAGAGACGACATCGACATCCCCACGCCGAAAGTCCTGAGCCTCCCGACGGACTTGGAGGCCGTTAGTCCCTGAGGGAGGCTCACTATTGCCAGCCGCCTCGACTGAGCGGGCAAAAGAGATGCGTAACTTATTGGCACTAAGGGAGATAGTTAACATAATCCATATTGTGTAATCTGACGCTTGCAGGGCATTCCTACGTGTCTCAAACCTTCTTAATTTGAGTTTGTTGGGGCGAGTGTTGACGGTGGAAGTCTGTTACACAATAAACCCTTGGATTATGTTAATCTCTCGGGCCACGAAGGATGAGGGTCCACTACGGACGACGGTAGCGAAGGCGATCATTCTTCCCCTGTGGGGATAAGAGGGGCATAGACCAGCTGGAGTCTTATGACTTTGGAGCGGAGCGGAAAAGGCTTAAGTCTCCAGACCGCTGTTTGTTTAATCGAGCGAAGCGAGTTATGAATTGTTGCCTTCTTGACAAACTCGCTTTGGCAAGAGGGCAAGTGCCGCTTAACTTTGATGAGGGTGGGTTCAACGTGAGGAGGTTTGCAACGAGGGCGTTGGCCTGTGGGGAGAGAGTCAGGTGTCCAACTATTTTGTCAAAAATCGTTGATAAGACACCTGATGACCGGGGATGGAATCGTGGCAAACCGGGGTTTGATTGAAATGCTGGAGTCGCTATTTGCACTGGCCGACTACCGGCCTTAACTAAGCACATTGACGTTCGAGGGCGGCGACTTGGACTGGCGACTACTGCACTGATGTCGCCGCCCATGCACCGGAGGACTGCCTTGAAGGCAAGTCTCTTGGCTTTTCTGTGAAAAGACGAGAGTCTTGCGGCAGTCCGGAGTTATAGATAGTCGTCTTCTGACGATCCGCTTGCGGTCGGAAGAGGACGAGTGCCGCTTTTATATATACAACGAAGCCCGGCACAGTGTACCAGGCTTATATCTCTTAGATAAATGCGAATTTGTCAGATAAAGAATCTGCAGATGTGAGAATAGAGAAGTCCGATGGCAACAAGCATAACAAAAATAAAATGGCTTTTCCTAAGCTGCTTTAGGTCTTCTGCTGAAATAGACTCGTCATCC